>DASZVP010000001.1:0-93606 GCA_035546935.1 Saccharimonadales bacterium (SeqCode)
GTGGCTTACCGGGCAGAACAAGGCTTGCGCATTGTTGGCATAGAAAATATGCAGAACGGTAGTGGCGATACCGCTGCCCCCCGGGTCGCTGGCCTGGATCTCGATGTTCGGACCGACACTGAAGTTTGGATTGCTGAAATCAGGGTTGATGAAAGTAATGGTCGGGCGGACGGTATCGTAGGTCAGGCTACAGGTGGCTGGTAGCGACCAAAGTCCGCTGGCATCTTTGTACTGTACAGAATAGCTGTATAGGCCTTGGTCATTAGGTGCAGCACCATAGCCTTGACCGATGTTGGCGGCTACCCATAGAGAAGTGGCTGAGCTATTGCTGCTGTAAGTAGTGCCATGAGAACCGCTGGGGTAGGTTGGCACGACTTTGTAGCCGGTGCTGGTTTCGCCCACTGGCAGGTCCCATGCCATAGTGGTGGTGTTAGGGCTAGTGCCATTGCTCTTGATGGCAGAGCCACAAGTTAATGTATTGCCATTTTGCGTAAAGTGCAGGTTGGTCGGGGCCGCTGGCGGTGCCGGGTCAAAGTTGTAAAGATCATTGCTCACGCTCGTGATGAGGTGGAAGTTGTCGACATTGCCGACAAAGTTGGTCCAGCTGCTGCCGGCTTTAAAACCAACCAACTGGTAGGGGCCGGGGATGACACCCATATTTGGGTAAAGAGCGACAAGTTGGGAGAAAGTACAGGGGTTAGCTTGGCCACATTGATTGCCGAACAAAGTTGAAGACTTGGTCAACCACCACTTGCCTTGGTCGGCTTGCCAGGTTTGCCAAGTGCCATCAGTGACAGTACCGTTCATGTAAGGCTCGTAAACCAGACGGCCTTGATAGCCAAGACCGGTGTTAGTAACGTCGCTACTAACATCAATCTGAACTGAAGGTGCAATAGTATTATTGCCGCTTTGAACATATGTGGAATAGCTAAGATTTGAAATGTCTGATAGTTTGGTGCCACCGTAGGCCAAGTCGGCTAAGAGGCGGCCATCACTAGAGGAGGTAACCTCCAATTGAGCGCTGCCGGTGCCTATTGGGGCGGTACTGGGACCGGCCACATAGCTGAGGCTACCGCCGGTGTCATCCGCAAGGTCGAGCCAGCCATGGGTATCTGCTGGTGTGACTTCAGTCGTAACTTGTGCCGGCAATGCATTTGCCGTGCCCGTAAATAATAACGGCAGGGCGCCACCCATACTACTGGATAGCAGCACCGTGACTGCTGTGCTGTTGATAATACCGTTTTGCAAACGCCTAAATATAGTGCGTGCGCGTTGCTTTACCATGGTTAGGACCTCCCGACTTCCTTAACCTTAAATCTGCGATAATTATACTCCTTTTGTCAAAAATGCAATACTACAAAATTATCTGTCCCTGCGGTCAATACGTTCATGCTTTAGGTCCGAAAACATGCATAATATAGGACATGGACCACAAAACGGTTGAGCAGTACATATTGTCGATGCCAAACGCTCGGCTGGATTATCCGTTCGGTGAGGGCGTGGCCGTTTATAAAGTTGGTGATAAAATGTTCGCCTTGATTTCAGAAGGCAAGACGCCGGTTCAGCTAAGTTTGAAGTGCGATCCGGAGCTTTCCAAAGTTTTACGCGAACGCTACGAAGAAGTGATGCCCGGCTACCATCTAAACAAGAAACACTGGAACACATTATTGCTGTCAGGACAGCTAACTTGGCCCGAAGTTCAGGATCTGGTCAGGCACTCTTATCAGCTGGTCAGCGGTGACGTTCCAGCTAATTAACACTAGTCAAATTGCTGCAGGAGCAATTTAGATTGATCAAAATCTTTGCTCAAAAGCGCCCGACCGTGCGTGCCTTTGACCTTTAGGTAGGCAGCCTGCAAAGACGCCTGATAATTGGCCAGCTCCGTCTTCAGAACGGTCACAAAAGCGCTGTTGTAGGTGCCCGACTGAGCGGCCGAACTCAACTGTTGATCGGTTGTGGCGCTGGACGTTGCGCTGATCGCAGTGCTGTTAATTTTGGCCTTGTTGGTTGCCAGATATTTCTGAATCTCTGCCTGTTCGCTGCTGATAACGGCGTAAACCGTGGCTGCCGCGTTGGCGTTGTCTGTTGAAAGCTGCGCCAGGTTGGTGTTGGTGCTGCCGCTGGTCAGGTGAATCAGCTCCTGCTGTTGCTGCAAAACCGGCGTAAATTCCAGGCCGAGGTTGTCGCCACCGCCAATTATCGCTTTGACTATAACCAGCACAATAAGCACTACAACTATCAGCCCGCCAATCAAAATACCGCGCTTCAGCGGTGAGCTGCCGGCACCCCCAAAACTAGGCAAGCCACCGCCGTGTTTAGGCTTTTGCGGGTTCATAATGAAATCATAGGGGTTCTGACCGTTGGGCGGCGGAATGTAGGGCTGTTGTTGTGGTTGTTGCGGCTCCATCCCATTATTTAAGCATAAGAGTCGTGGTCGGCCCAAACCGCTAACCCTTGCTGTTCTGGCGGCCGTCATCGATACTTATGGTATGGACGCAGTGGAGGAGATCAAGCAACGGCTGAGCATTGAGGACGTAATTTCCGAGTACGTGCAACTCAAGCGTGCTGGCCGCAACTGGCGCGGGTTGAGCCCGTTCAGTAACGAGAAGACGCCCAGCTTCATGGTTAGCCCGGAAAAACAGATCTGGCACGACTTTTCTAGCGGCAAGGGCGGCAACATGTTCAGCTTCATTATGGAGGTCGAAGGCCTCGACTTTAAGGGCGCACTGGAGCTATTGGCCCGTAAAGCCGGTATCGATTTAGAGCAATATCGCAGCGCGGCGCGGCGCGGCGGTCCGGATAAAGAACGGCTTTACGCTCTGTTGGATGCGGCCACGAAGTTTTATCAAGTTCAGTTTTCTAAGAACCGTACGGCGCTGGAATATGTGCTTAAAAAGCGGGCTTTTTCCAAGGAAACGGCGCTGGAATGGCGCTTGGGCTACTCGCCAAATACCGGCAATGCGCTGATAGAATATGCTAAAAAACAGGGATACAATGAAGCTGAACTAAAGCAGGCCGGCCTAACCGCCATCGGCTACAAGGGCCGGTTACAAGATATGTTTCGCGGCCGGCTGATGATTCCGCTGCAGGATCCGCAGGGGCGGGTGATTGGTTTCACGGCCCGTTTGTTGGAAGACGATCCCAATGCGCCGAAGTACATCAACACGCCACAAACCGTTTTATATGACAAAAGCCGTCACATTTACGGCCTGCATCTGGCCAAAGAGGCAATCCGCAAGACTAAAGTAGCGGTATTGGTCGAAGGCAACCTGGACGTCATTGCCAGCCACCAGGTTGGAGTGCGGCAGGTGGTGGCCACCGCCGGCACGGCCCTGACTGAGCCCAATTTGAAGGCGCTGAGCCGGTTCACCGGTGATATCCGTCTAGCTTTTGATGCCGACCGTGCCGGCGTGGCCGCCACCGAGCGGGCCATTCCGATTGCTTCGCGCGTCAAAGTTACTTTGAGCATCATCGACATTCCCAGCGGCAAGGACCCGGACGAGCTTATCAAGCACGACCCCAAACTCTGGGAGCAGGCCATTGAACAGCATGAATATGCGCTGGACTGGCTGATGGCCCGCAATGAAAAGCTGCTCGATATCGCCAGCGCAGTGGGCAAGCGTGAATTTAGCGATGTACTGCTGCCAATTGTCCGTGGACTGAGCGATCCGGTGGAGCGGGATCATTATCTGAACCAACTGGCGAGCAAGCTTGATGTTAGCGTTGAGGCGCTGACGCAGAAGCTGGACAAAACCCCTGGCGCAGATGCGCCAACCCGGCAAAAACGGGTTAAAGTTACGCCTGTGCAGTTGGACAGTGCGGCGGTTGAAAATCGCAAGGCACAAGATCAATTCTTGGCTTTAATGCTGGCTAGGAAAACCTTGCGCGAATTCCTCGATCTAATTAAGCCGGAGATGTTGTTTACGTCAGCTGCTCGCGAGCTGCTCGCTTTCCTGCAGGCTAACCCCGATTTTGACGACAAAGATGCCAAAGCCTTGCAAGCAGCGGTCAAAAAGTCCGCCAAGAGTGAAGAGGGCGAGCAAAACCTGGCCGATTATGTTAAAATACAGGCATTACTCTACGAGGAACTCTACCAAGGTCTCGAGCTTAACGAACTTCATTACGAAGCCGCTCGATTGCAGGCCCGGCTGGTGGAAAATTTTGTCAAAAACGAAAAACAACGTCTGGCCGAAGCATTAAGCGACGCTACCGAAGCCCGCCAACGCGAATTATTAACAGAGGCCAGGCAGTACGACAACTTATTAAAGCAAGTGAAAGGAGCTTTATAGATGCCAAAAGCTAAACCTGAAGCTAAAGCTGCTAAGCCAGCCGCCAAGGCTGCAAAAGCTGCTGCTAAACCCGAAGCAAAGGTCGGCGCCAAAGCTGGTGCCAAGACTAAAAATGCCAAGACCGACGCTCAAGATTTTGAAGCCATCAAGCGTGAACTCGTCGAAAAGGCCAAAAAAGACGGCCACATCGACCAGAAAGACATCAACGCTGCAATTCCGGAAACCACCGAAAACGCCGACATTTTGGATTCGTTATACACCGAACTGGCCGACCTGAATCTGGAAATTACCAATACCGATCCTGATGTTGCCAACTTCACCGATGAGTGGGTGGAAGAAGAGGAAGAGGAAGCCGCTACCGACACCACGGTCTACCTGGATGACGACGTAGCCGACGACTCAGTCCGTCTATACTTACGCGAAATCGGTAAAATACCTCTGTTAAATGCCGAGGAAGAGCTGGCACTGGCCCAGCGCGTCGTTGCTGGCGATAAACGCGCCAAAGACCAAATGGCCGAAGCCAACATGCGCCTGGTGGTCTCCATTGCTAAACGTTACGTGGGTCGCGGTCTCGATTTATTGGATTTAATTCAAGAAGGTAACACCGGCCTGCTGCGCGCCGTCGAGAAATTCGACCCGGACAAGGGCTTTAAGTTTTCGACCTACGCTACCTGGTGGATCCGCCAGGCCATCACCCGCGCCATTGCCGACCAGGCCCGCACCATTCGTATTCCGGTGCACATGGTGGAAACCATTAACAAGCTGCTGCGCACGCAGCGTCGCCTGACACAGGAACTGAACCGCGAGCCGACCAACGACGAGATCGCCAAAGCCATGGAAATCGATGTCGACAAAGTTGAGCACATCATGAAAATTAAGCAGGACATTTCTAGTCTGGACGCATCTATTCGTGACGACGAAGAAGACTCAGTTCTGGCCGACTTCATCGAAGACGAAGACACGGTTTCCCCCGAGGAATCGGCAACCGGCCAGCTGCTGAAAGAACAGGTCAAAGACATGTTGTCTGCTCTGACCGAGCGTGAGCAGAAGATTCTGAAACTGCGTTTCGGTCTGGAAGACGGCAAGAGTCATACTTTGGAAGAAGTGGGCCAGGAATTCTCTGTGACCCGCGAACGTATTCGCCAAATTGAAGCCAAAGCCCTCGCCAAACTGCGCAAACACCGCGATGCCAAAAAACTCCATGACTACATCAAGTAACAATGAAACATGCTGACAAAAAACTTTGGATAATCGGTGTCGCCGGCACTAACGGTGCCGGCAAAGACACCGTCGGCCAGGTCATGGCTAAACACCACAACTATCTTTTTGTATCTGTTACAGAGTTGCTACGCAATGAGTGCCGTCGCCGCAAGCTGCCTGTCGAGCGCGAAAACCTGCGCATGATTAGCGCCGAATGGCGCCGGGAGCTTGGTCTGGGCGTGTTAGTCGACAAGGCGGTGGCCGAATTTGAAGCCGGCCGCGATAAATATAGCGGCGTGGTTATATCAAGTATTCGCAACCCCGGTGAAGCTGACCGCGTGCACGAGTTGGGCGGCACCATGCTATGGATCGATGCTGCCGCTCGCGTGCGTTATGACCGCGTGCAAAACAACCGTGCCAGCCGCGGCGACCGCGCTGGCGAAGACAAGAAAACCTTCGAACAATTCCTAGCCGAAGAGCAGGCCGAAATGCATCGTCCTGACGACGGTGATGCCGCCACCCTCGACGTCTCCGCAGTTAAAGACCGCTGTGATGTCATCATCGACAATAGCCAGGAAGACCTAACCACCTTCGGCCACCACATTGAGCACGTGCTCGGACTGAAAGAGTTTTAAGCCCGCACTTCGCGGTGCAGCTTAACAACCGCACGGTGGCTATGTTGGCGTGTGTGGCGTTGCAATAGGCGAAAACAGCTGTAGAGCAGGGCCACAAAAATGGCTGTCAGCCAGTCCATAGCAGATAATGGGCCCGTCTTTAGCAGCCACTGCAGCGGCGGCGCGTATATCGCCAGAAAAACCAGCAACAACGAGATACCAAGCGCGCATAGCAGGCGCTCATTGGACCATAAATGTTTGGCAAAAAACCTGGTCTGGGAGTCGGCGCGATCAAACAGTAAATAAGCGTATAAACATAGGACTAGAGTTGCCAGCGAAACTGCCATGGCTTGGTGATAAAGCGGCAAGCTTGGATCCAGATAGGCAGCACTTAAAGTGTGACGCACAAAAAAGAAGACATAGTTTAAATATGTCAGCGCTCCGGCAATTGCGCCAAAAAAGCCCAAGCTTAGCAGGGTGGAACGGTTCAGCAAGCGGCCATGCACTCGTCCTAATTTATGATCATGGCTCAGCGCGGCTACCGGCAAACTTAACGCCAATAGGTCGATAGCTAAGATTTGTTGCACATTCATTGCTGGTACCAAATGCCACTGGGCGTAAGCGACAATGCTGGCCAAGATTGCCAAGACTTCAGCCGCACCGCCGGCCAAATTTAAGCGTAGAGCCTGAGCAATCGCGCCCCGGGCACTGGCTTGCGGTTCGCCAATACTCAACTGACCGCCTTTGGCTGATCGCCTCAGCAACCGCTGGGCCGTGTACTTAAAAATCAACCTAGCCGCCACTGGCATGCCGGTGGGCAGCAATGCGGCCAACAGAGCTAGCCCTAAAAATAACCCAGCGTCTTGCATACATAAGCATTATACCTAGACCACCCCGTCAGCGTATACTGTGGCTATGGCAGAAAAGGGTAAAAAGTTGGTGGTGATCGACGGTAAATCGGTTTTTTACCGTGGCTACTATGCTATGCCCAATCTCGCTACCCGCGACGGCCAGCCTACAGGCGGCGTTTTTGGCTTTGCCACCATGGCTCTGGAAGTGATCAAGCGTCTCAAACCGGACTATGTGGCGGTGGCCTGGGATAAGCCCAAAACCAATATCCGCAAGCGTCTGGAGCTTTACCCGGAATATAAAGCGGGCCGCAAACCGGCACCGCCGGACTTTTATGAGCAAGTGCCCGTACTGCATGAACTGCTGCAGGCTTTTGGCTGGCCGCTTTATGAGCTAGACGATTACGAAGCCGACGACATTATGGGTACGCTGGCTGTTCAGGCTCGCAAAAAAGGACTGGAAACACTGCTTGTTACCTCTGATATGGATATGCTGCAGCTGGTCAACGGGTATGTACATGTCTATGCACTCAAAACCGGACTCAGCAATATAGAATTGTATTCGCCGAAAAGTTTTGAGGCTAAATACGGTCTGCGTGTCGACCAATTTTTGGACCTGAAAGCTCTGAAAGGTGACTCCTCGGACAACATTCCGGGCGTGCCCGGCATCGGCGAAAAAGGCGGCGTCGACTTATTAAAACAGTTCGAAACGCTGGATGGTATCTACGACCACTTACCGGATATTAAAGAAACACTGCGCAAGAAGCTGGAGGCCGGCAAGGAGCTGGCATACCTCAGCAAGGAGCTGGCCCGCATCTGGACAGACGCGCCACTGCCGCTTGATTTGAAGGCCATGGACGGCCATAACTGCGACCCGGAAAAGCTGCTCGGCTTGCTGCAAAAGCTGGAATTCCGTACGCTGGCCCGCCAGCTACCCGAGATAATGCAGGTCAAAATCAGTGATCACGAGGCTAAAACGCCAAACGCCCCCGGCGCAGCCCTGAAGATAGGCAAGAACACTGTAATCGACACCCCCGCCAAGGCTGCAGAAATGAAGTTGGGTGACAGCGAATACTTTTATATCCATTCGCGATCAGCAGGCAAGCACGGCCAGCGGCCGGAAGTCCTGATTATTAGCCTCGACGGCCGCGATACGTACACGCTCGATCTGCGCAAACTCGACCAGGGCTCAATCGCGGCCGAGTTTAAGGACGTCCGGCCGCTGGTCGGCTACGATTTGAAATCGACGCTGAAAGTGCTTATGGAAATGGGCGTTAATGAGCTACCCAACATCGGTCATGATGTCCAAATTGGTGCTTTTTTGCTCAACTCACTCCGGCGTGAACAAAGTTTGACTGCGCTAGCACAGACCGATCTGAACTATGACGGCTCAGCCTTTGAGGACCTGGACACTGATGAGCTCATCGCCCGTGCACCGGAAATCATGGCCGTCATTAAAGCACTGCATGTGCAGCAGCAAAAAGACCTCAAAGAAATGCCTAAAGTTGCCAAGCTGGCCGCTGAAATTGAGTGGCCGATCATCCCTGTGTTGGCCCGCATGGAGCACATCGGCATCGAAATTAATAAGCAGTATCTGGAAAACTTTGCCGTCGAACTGGAAGGCGAAATCAGCGATCTTGAACAGACAATTTACGGCTTGGCAGATCAAGAATTTAATCTGAACTCGCCGGCGCAGGTTTCCGAAGTTTTCTTCGACAAGCTTAAGCTGCCAACCACTGGCATTAAGCGTGTTAAAAGCGGCTTTTACTCAACTGATATCGACACGCTCAACAAGCTGGCCGGCAACGAAATTGTCGATGTGTTCATTAAATATCGTGAGTACGCCAAGCTTAAAGGCACATACGCCGATCCGTTGCCGGGTATGGCTGATGAAAACTCCCGCTTGCACACAACTTACGGCCTAACAGGGGCACAAACCGGCCGCATCAGCTCTAATGACCCGAATTTGCAGCAGATTCCGACCCGCACAGATGTCGGTCGCCGCATTCGAACCGCCTTTATAGCCGGCAAAGGCAAAAAGTTGGTCAGCGCCGATTACTCGCAGTTCGAGCTGCGCTTAGCCGCGGCTTTGGCGGGCGAAAAAACTATGATCGATGCCTTCAATCACGGTACCGATGTGCATACGCTGACTGCTGCCGAAGTTTACGACCGCCAGCCCGAAGACGTTACCAAACAGATGCGCCGCGCCGCCAAAGCCGTGAACTTTGGCATTATGTACGGTCAAGGTCCCTTCGCGCTGGCACAGGGCACCGGCATGACTTTTGCTCAGGCCAAAAGCTTCATCGCGCGCTATTTTGAGATTCGTCCCAAAATCAAAAAGTTCATTGAAAATACCCGTGAACTGGCAGACAAACAGGGGTATGTAGAGACTTTGCTGGGTCGCCGTCGGCCAACCCCGGACGTTCAGTCATCCAACGCCGTGGTTAAAGCCGCCGCTTTAAGAGCGGCCGTCAATATGCCGCTGCAGGGTACAGCCGCCGACATTATGAAGTTGGCCATGATCAAAGTCGATGAAGTTCTGCGTGCCCAACATAACGACTGCAATATGCTGCTGCAAATTCATGACTCCATCCTCGTGGAGTGTCCCGAAGAGGTCGCCGAACGCGTCGGCAAGCTTATTCAAGAAACCATGGAAAAAGTCTATAAACTTCCCGTAAAACTCGATGTCGATATTGCCATCGGCCGCGATTGGGGCGATCTATGAGCGCCGCTTACGTGCAACAACACGGCCACCATCAGACTGCATCAGCCGCCAGGCCAAGCTAATCACCCAAGCCGCAAAACCAAAATCAATAATACTGGTTCCCAGACCCAATATGTCTGTGTGGTGCCGGGCATTAAACAATGCGACGAGGGCAATTAACAGTTCCACGGCAATCAGTAGCTGCGCCATGCGGCGGCTGCGCCGTTCTTGAGCCGTGAAGCCAACCAGCCACACAAACGCAAACCAGCCGGCGGTCAGCAGGAAGAAAATCAGCGACACAATCAGGTTGCTGACGCAGTCACCATGGTCATTACGACAGGTGGTGACCACTGAATTCAAGCCATTGGCCACGCCCAGCAGGCTCAAGACTATGAACTGAATCATCGTCGCAATGGCAGTTTGGTACTTCAATTTCATGACTTTAATTATACGATGGGCAGCGCGCGGCTACGCACACCAAATCAAAGGGGTAAAAAAATGATGTATAAAGTATATACATTTTGACTCTCCCAAAATTGGCCCGTAGCAGACAGGAGCACACGGGCTAACTCCTTGCAAAATAAGCTCAATCGTGTTAGTATAAACATATTCACCATCTGGTGAGGGAGCAATATGCGCTATTTTGTCGGATTTTTAGTAATTATCGGGTTGATCATACTTGTGATCATCCTGCTGTTTAGTGGCGGCGGCAGTAACAAGCTGCCAAACAACAGCCGTACCCTTGTCAGCTATGCTAACACCGATGCCAAGGCCCGATTAACCATCGATGCGCCGATTAAAGACCCGGCCGAGCACCAGCAAATTCAGATTACTGTCGACCGCGACACCATCTCTCTGGAATTGCTTAAGGGTTATGACGGTGAAGTCACCAATGTACAGTCTTTCCCCAACAGTCAAAACAGTTTTGACGTTTTCTTGCACTCACTCAGCGTCGCGAACTTTACCCATGGTAACACCGATAAATCGCTGAAAGACGAGCGTGGCTACTGCCCGCTTGGCGACCGCTACATCTTTGAATTGCTCCAGGATGGCAGCAGCATTGAGCGTTTCTGGGCCACTTCTTGTGGTAGCCCCAAGACCTACTATGGCAACGTCAACCTGACGCTGCTACTCTTTGAAAATCAAGTTCCCAACTATTCTGATCTGACGCAAAACGTCAACCTCTACGACTAGCCTGAAGCCTGAAGGTTAATCGTTTGCTCAGATTGCAGCGTTTGGCTATCTCTGGCGAACGCAGGCGCAGCGTGCCGGCCAGGGCAGAGCTGGGCACCAGCACGACAATGTCACGGTCGCGAATCAGCACGCCCACATCTTCATTAAATTCATCGCGCACATACTTTTTAATCGCCGTCATCTCCGGCGGTTCGTCAAAACTCCTGTCGCTCAAGATCGAGTTCAAACTGTCCACATATATAATATAGACCATGCCGGAGCTACCCGAGGTTGAAACTATTCGTACAGGCTTGAGCCGTTTCCTGCCGGGGCGTGTTATCCAGTCTGTTGATTTCGATTGGCCAAAGTCTTTTCCTAATGCTAGAGCCGATGTGAAACAATTTCTGGCCGGCGCCAGCATCACGGCAGTGAAGCGCCGGGCCAAAGTTTTATTAATTGAACTGTCCACTAACTACACGCTTGTCGTTCATCTCAAAATGACCGGCCAGCTGGTCTTTGTCGGGCCAGGCGAACGGTTCGGCGCCGGCCATCCCACCGATTCGCTGGTCGGCCAGCTACCCGATCGCTCCACACGCGTTAACATCGTCTTTACGGATGGCTCTCATCTGTTTTTCAACGACCAGCGCAAGTTCGGCTGGATGCGTTTGATCCCCACGCCCGAAGTCATGCAGCTCGATTTTTTCCGCAAAGTCGGACCTGAGCCGCTGGCTGCCGACTTTACCTGGCAGCAGTTCCGCGACCGCATGCTGCGTAGGTCGAAAAGCAACGTTAAAGCCGTTTTGCTCGACCAAACCGTGATTGCCGGTGTCGGTAACATTTACGCTGATGAATCGCTCTGGGGCGCCCAAATTCACCCTTTAACACTCGTTAAAGATCTAAAACCAGCACAGTTCCGCAAACTCTACGAAGAGCTGGTGTTTGTCCTGAAGCTGTCGATTGAAAAAGGCGGCTCCACTGATCGCAACTACGTGAACGCCGAAGGCAAAAAGGGCAGTTACATAGATTTTGCCCGCGTTTTCCGCCGTGAAGGCCAAGCCTGCCCGCGCTGCGGGAATGAAGTTATCAAAACCCGTGTCGCCGGCCGCGGCACCCATCTCTGTCCTTTCTGCCAAAAGCACAACTAGCACCTCTGTCCTAACATTGACAAAATAGCAATAATTTGCTAATCTATATCTAGAAAGTTAAAACAAAATGCCAGCTACAACTGAAGTCTCGCCACCCCTAGCCAATCTCGAAACACATGAACATGTGATGGCTGCGGCCATGCTGCAAAAAGCCGGTGAGCTAGCGGTAAATGCTGTCGTTAACCCAGAAGCTCATACCGAAGAAGTGCGTTCATTGAACCAAGAGCAGTACGACATGCTAGTTGAAAACTTTGGCAAAGACCCCAAAGAATCATTGGCTTGGGCCAGGGAGTCGCTGCTGGCTATAGCCAGCGATGAACGACTTACTCCTCAAGAACGCGAAGAGCACTTAGATAGTCACCTTGATGCCTACTTATCACTCACTCTAAAATTGGACCATGATGCCTTCCCGCCAACCAAGGACGGTGAAGTCGGTGAAGGTGTAGTTGACTACGTGCCAGACGGCTTCAGCGACATGGGCCGTCAAAAGTCACTTGATCCAAGCAAGCGTGATCGCGAAATGCTACACGTTGATAAAAAAGCCCTGTTTGATCTGTACCGCCCTACTCTTAAAGCGTTGTTTTCGAAGGACTACTCTGGTTTAAGCTCGGAGCAAAAGAAGAAAGCGATGATGAGCTTTTTGGCCAAGTCTGTATATTTTGATCTGCTTCGCACCAATGGTGAGGCGGCCAAGAATATGGGCGGTGGCACTGTTGAGTTAGCTAACGTATCTGAAGGCGTTTGCCGACATCAGGCCTTGGCGTTTCAGGTTTTGGCCCAAGCAGCGGGTCTAAAAACCGGAATTATTAAAAGCGATGCGCAATTTGGTGATCGTAACCCAGAACCTCACTCTTCAAATATTGTGCGCGTCGATGGCAAGTGGTTCCTGCTGGATGTTACCAATCCTGACGGTGTCGATCTAGAAAACGAAAACGGTGAAAGAGTCTGGAAGCCCGGAATTATCCCTATTGATGCACCACCAAGCAAAACTGGTATTACAACTTACGAAGGCGAAACACCTGTCGGTCATCAGCACCGCAAATACATAGTTCACAACCGAGCCTTCTGGACCATTACTGAAGCAGCCGCGTAGTTTATAATCAAGTCACGATGTTGGTGACACTTACCGGTGAGAATAGTTTCGGGTTGCAGAACGAGCTTAAAAAACTCGTGGGCGAGTTTCTGCAGCTGCACGGCGAATTGGCGCTGGAGCGGCTGGACGGCAACGAAGTCGACATGGCTCGTATCCAGGAAGCGCTGACCAGCTTGCCGTTTCTGGCCAACAAAAAACTGGTGGTGCTGCGTGAGCCGAGTGCTAATAAGCAGTTCCTGGAGCAGTTTGAACAACTTTTAGGCGACCTGCCGGACACTACCGACTTAATAATTGTGGAGCCCAAACTCGATAAGCGCCTGAGCTACTACAAATGGTTGTCGAAAAACACTGAATTCACTGATTTTACCCCTTTGGATGCAGCCGGACTAAGCCGTTGGCTGGTTGCAGAAGCCGCTAAGCGTGGCGGCAAAATCAGCCTGAGCGACGCTAATTATTTAGTGGAACGAGTGGGCGCTGACCAACAATTTTTATCCAATGAGCTGGACAAGCTTCTTTTATATGAGCCAAATATCAACCGCCAGACCATTGATTTGCTCACCGACGCCACGCCGCAAAGCACGATCTTCCAGCTGCTGGAAACGGCCTTTGCCGGCAATAAGCAAAAGACCATGCAGCTATATGCCGAGCAACGGGCGCTAAAAGTCGAGCCGCCGCAGCTGATTGCCATGCTGGCCTGGCAACTGCATGTCCTAGCGCTGATTAAAACGGCAGGTGAGCGCTCGGCCGACGAAATTGCCCGCGAGGCGCGACTTAATCCCTTTGTAGTCCGCAAAAGCGCCAACATTGCCCGCAGTTTAAGCCGGGCAGAGATCCACAAGCTGACAGACGACCTGTTAAAAATTGATGTCAACAGCAAACGAACCAATTTAGACGTTGACGAAGCCCTGCAGAACTATTTGCTGGCTCTTGCCTAGCATAAGCACCTTGCAATTTTGTAACAGATGTGCTAGTGTTTACTTAGGTTATAAAAACAAAAAACAAAAAACTAAAAACAGGAACGAAATGAAAGAACTGAGAAAAGTCGTGATGCGCCCCAAGGGCGAAGTCGACAACGTTATCGATCTCACTGAGACCGGCGGTGAATCTGTTAAAGTTTGTGATAAATTCATTAAAGATGTTAATAGCCTGTTAGGCAGGGCCCGCGAAGTCACCAGCGAAGGTCGTGAGATCCCCGGTGTGACTATGACTGGCGACGGGCAGGAAACGCCTTTGACCTTGCGTTATGAGAAGAAAACCAAGGACGGCAAAACCGAAGTTATCCGCATGGTGGGATCAGACCCGCTCGAAAGCAAGCTATACGGCGAAGGCGAATTCAACCCCTCTCGCCAGGATGAAACTCTAGCCAGCCTGCAGGTTAGTCACAGAGGCGAGGACGGCCTGACAACCGACGGCTTTGTCTTTGAAGCCAAGGGCGACGGCCAGATTTACGAACAATCACACGAAGACTACCCGCCAAGCGTAGTGGAAGGTGACCTGAATGTCGCCAAGGTAGGCGCAGCTTACGCCATCGCCGAACGCGAAATCAACAAGCTGATGGCCGCGCACCAACAGCCCGCTCCAGAGCCGATAGCAGCTTAACTATTTCTTCTTTGCGGGGGCTTTTTTAGCTGCTGGCTTCTTGACGGCTGCTGGTTTTTTGGCTACCGCTGGCTTAGCAGCAGACGTGGCTTTAGCAGCTGGCTTAACACCGGCAGCTTTGGCGCGAGCGGCAGCTTGGCGCTGCAGGCGGGCGGCTTTGTTCTTGTGAATAACGTGCTTTTTAGCAGCTTTGCCGACAGCACTTTGAGCGGCTGAGGCGCTTTTAGCGCTGGGGCTCTTGGCAAACACCTTAAAAGCACTCTTTAAATTGCGCTTGGTCTTTGAATTGCGCACAGCGGCTTTGTTGGCAACACGAACACGTTTCTTAGCTGATTTAATAATCGGCATGAACTTCCTCTTAAACTCTTAACGTTACTAATAAATATCGACGTTTCACTATACAGGGGTGATAGAATTTTGTAAACCTCTGTTTTTCGGACTCGACAAATCTTACTTTTTATGCTAGTCTGAAATCATACATTCTAAAGCAAAAACAAAAAATATAATCAAAAACCATGGACGAAAATCCTAAAGATCAGAACGCACCGGCAGCAACGCCTGGTGACCCCAAGTCAGAACTGGCAGCCAAGCTGAAGGCCGCTACCAATATTTTGGTAACAGTTAGCCGAGATCCTTCGGTGGATCAGCTTGCGGCCTGTATCGGCCTGACGCTGGCCCTAAACAAGCTCAACAAGCACACGGCGGCTGTTTTTAGCGGTGAAGTGCCTTCGACCCTGGAATTCCTGCAGCCGGAGGAAACTTTAGAGAAAACAACTGACTCTTTACGCGACTTTATCATAGCGCTCGACAAATCGAAGGCCGACAAGTTGCGCTACAAGGTTGAAGACAATGTCGTGCGCATTTTTATCACTCCGTACCGCACGTCAATTAACGAAGATGATTTGGAATTCAGCCAGGGCGACTTCAATGTTGATTTAGTCCTTGGGCTGGGTGTTCAGGAGCAGGGCGACTTGGACGAGGCTATTGTTAACAGCGGCCGTATTTTGCATGACGCGCCCGTTGCAACGATTAACACCCAGAGCAACAGCGAACTGGGCAGTATTAACTGGCAGGAGCCGACCGCCAGCAGCCTCAGCGAACTTGTCACTGAACTGGTGAAAACTTTAGGCAAGGATTTGCTCGATCAGCAGATCGCCACAGCCTTGCTGACCGGTGTTATTGCCGAAACAGCGCGCTTCAGCAACGAGAAAACTACACCCGAAACCATGAGCATCAGTTCCGACCTGATGGCCGCGGGCGCCAATTCGCAGCTGGTGTCGAGCAAACTGGACGAACCGCCGGCCGGCGGGGTGTCCATAGGCGGCCCCCAGGGCTCTGGTGATAAGTCTGGCAGTGGGGCAGGCCACGACGGCACACTGGAAATTGATCATGCCGAGCCGGCTGATGGTGCCGAGCCGGCCGATGAACCAGTTCTGCCTGCTCCTGACGACCAGGTCGAATTAGATACCGAAGCGGCTGAGACAAAGCCGCCTGCCGAAGCTGCGCCAGCGGTTGAAGCGGCGCCACCAGCACCTACGCCGGCCATGCCAGAGCCGACCGGGCCTCAGCTGACGCCTGGCCCAACTATGATCACCGAGCCGCCAGCCACTGAAGGCTTGGTTGAAAATGTGGAGCCAGTAGACCTTGAACTGCCGGCCGACCCCTTAAGCCTGCCTTCTACGCAGACTTTAACTCATCATGACGACCAAATCGCGCCAATGGCAACGCCAGCAGCGCCAATGGCAGCGCCAGCCGCCCAGCCGCCCAGCGGTCCAGCTACAGCTCCTCCGCTGCCCGACAGCCAGACCCTGAAAGACATTGAAGCGGCTGTACGCAGTGAAGAGGCCGCCAACCCCGCTCCAGCAGCTGCTCCAGCCGCCGCACCGGGCCTCAATATTGGCGATGTACGTGACCAGGTTTCACAAGCATTTACAGATACCACGCCACCACCGGCACCCATCGCGGCCTTAAACGCCCAACCTATGGGCGATCCGCTTCACGGGCCAGCTGACGCTACTCCGGCGCCAGAGGTGCCAGCCGCAGACACTGCTGCGTCCGCACCTGCTAGCGATATTGCTTACGATCCAGCCAAATTCGGCATTACAGAAACGCCAACCACACCTTCGGCCGGACAACCAGCCGCCCCCAGCGTAACCGACAGCACAGCGCCACCACCGGTGCCGCCACCCATTCCGTTCCAATTTGGGTCACCGCCAAATCCAGGCGCTTAACAGAGCATGCAAGGCATTTTACTAGTCGACAAGCCGGCCGGCTGGACGTCCTTTGATGTTGTTAACTATGTCAGGCGTATGGTCGCCACAGCGGAAGGCAAGAAGCCTAAGAACGTTAAAGTAGGGCACAGCGGTACGCTGGACCCATTTGCCACGGGCTTGCTGCTCCTGCTGATTGGCAAAGACTTTACGCGCCGGGCCAGTGAGTTCTCGAAACTTGATAAAACGTATGTGCTTACAGCGATTTTGGGCCAAACCAGTTCCACGGGCGACCCGGAAGGCGAAATAACGCCGGGCAGCAAGCATCAGCCAACTGAAGAAGCAATTCGCGCCAAACTCCAGCTATTAACAGGGGGAATCAGCCAAACGCCGCCGGCCTATTCGGCCATTAAAGTTGACGGTCAGCGAGCCTACAAACTCGCCCGGGCCGGCAAGGAAGTCGTGATTGAACCGCGGCAGGTCACCATCCATAAATTTGAATTAGTTGATTATCAATATCCCGAACTGAAGCTGGTGGCTGACGTCTCCAGCGGCACGTATATCCGCACCTTGGCTGAAGATTTAGGCCGAGCCCTAGGCACCGGCGCCTACACCAAAGAGCTGCGCCGCATTAGTATCGGCAAGTACAGCGTAAGGGATGCGCAAGAGGTTGAAAAGCTGACTATTCCGCTGGCATTCGTGGAGTAAAGATTCGGAAACCGTCCAGGAATTCGGGTTCTGCGTCGCCTTCGAGGTCGCGACCCTGGTAGTAAACATCTGCATTCGCCAGGCGCAGCGAGCCGTACCCTAAGCGCATGCCGACTTCTTCGGCAAAATGAGCACTGGCGTCATAGAAATAGTCACCATATTCCCAAACTGCTTCAGTATTTTGGCCTGAAACAGATGAATAGGCACTGGGCACATCCGGGTCATCTTCCGGCGTTTCTGGGTTCGCAGCCAGAATTTCATCAGCAATGGCGACCAATTTTTTAGGAGAACCGGAGGTAACGTCCCAGCCGTCGACTAAAGCCAGCATCCATGTCTGCCTAGCACGCAGTTCGCGTACGGCGGCAGTCTCGCTGCCATGGTCTTCTCTGTCTGCCGGTCGCGTGCCACGCGTGCCGTGGTCTTGCCCAGGGCCAAAGCTGTGAGTAGGATTTATGGCTGTTGGTTTTAGTTTTTCTGTGGTTATGGTTGTGAGTAAGTCTTTCATAAAAACCAATTCTAGTACTAATTTATCAACTGTCAACACAGAGATAATAAACATAAGCGTTTGCACTAGTGGAAACATCGGCATACAATTGCTCACCATGACCGGAGATTTAGCGCCACGAATGGACCTGATGGCTGGGAGCCAGCCCTGGATCCTTGACCAAATACCCACATCAACAAGAGAAAACGGACCAACTCGTGCCGCTGCCCTGGTCTTTGCGGCAGCCGCGCTGGCGCTGGTTATGGAAGGCGGACCGGGCGTGCCTGCGCCACGAGTTGGTACACATAGTTCAGAAGTTCACTCCAACGCGGTTTTTCAGCCGGCAAGGCTCCCCAAGCCGCGTGAACCAAAAGTGCAGAAGTCCTTTTCGGTCACGCACCGCTAAAGATGGTTACTCACGAAGAGAGCGTAGTTACGATGGAGCAGGCTGGCTCGACAATGGCTAGCAGCCGGAAGCCGGCCCGTGTGATCGCTGGAGCTTTTTTGCTGATGGGAAGTTTTATGAGTGCTGAAGCAGTGTTTTCTTCCAATGAAATCCAACAAAAAGTTGAAGCAATCTGCGCCGCATTTGATTATTGCGGACTGTGGGCCAGCGTTGTCTACTTAGACAGACAAAACCGCAGAACAGACAGGCTCGACCTGCCAACTGCCGAGCACAAATGAACCAACCATGATCCGGCATGTTGCTCAAGCAGCAGCTGAACACATTGTTTAACTTTTCGGGTTGCATAAGATACGCTCATCTGTTAAAATGCTTGTACATGATTTCAACTGAGAAGAAAGCTGCGGCTATTAAAAGCGCGCAGACGCACAAGAACGACACCGGTAGCTCTGCTGCTCAGGTGGCTATTCTGACCGAACGCATCAAGGAATTGACCGAACACCTGCAGGCCAACAAGCACGACTTTATGGCTCGCCGGGGACTATTGCAGATGGTTGGCAAGCGCCGCCGCCTGCTGCGTTACATTGCCGCCCACGATAGCCAAGCGTACCTAGATTTGATCCAAAAACTCGGCATTCGCCGCTAAGTGCCCAGACTATTCCTCTCGAGCCTCGAGAGGGCAAGCTTGTGCACATTAAGATAACCGGAGATTACTCCTGGGCAGAGCCGCAGATATACGCTTAACGTATTTAGCACAAGCGGGAAGCCGTATATTTGAACTCTGATCAGGATATCCAAATGGAAAGGATCTTTATGGGATCAACAATTAACCCCATGGGTAAAGACATTATTAAAGTAGAGACCGAGCTTTGCGGCCGCCCGCTGAGCCTGGAGGTTAACCGCGTCGGCTTTCGTACCAGCGCCAGCGTCATCGCGCGCTACGGTGATACCGTCGTTTTGGGCACCGCTATGGTCAGCCCGAATCGCGTCCAGGGCTTTGATTATTTCCCGCTGAGTATCGACTACGAAGAGCGTTTCTACGCTGCCGGCAAGATCAGCGGCAGCCGTTTTATTAAGCGTGAAGGCCGCCCATCAGATGATGCCATTTTAATTGGCCGCTTGATTGACCGCCCAATTCGCCCGCTGTGGCCGAAAGGCTACCGTCACGAAGTTCAGGGTGTGGCCACTGTTTTGAGCATGGACCCGGATTTCCGTCCCGACATGGTGGCCATGATCGCCATGAGCGCTGCCTTTATGCTAACCGGTGCGCCATTTGACGGCCCGGTGGCCGGTTTGCGCGTTGGCCTCGACGCCAATGGCAAGCTGACTGCCTTCCTGTCTGCTGAGCAGCTGGAAACCGGCGGTTTGGATCTGGTGGTCGCCGGTACTAAAGAAGGCATCATGATGGTCGAAGCCGGCGCTGATGAAGTGCCCGAAGACAAGATCATCGAGGCCATGGAATTCGCCCACACCACTATGCAGCCAGCTATTAAATTGCAGGAGCAGCTAATCGATAAGGTTGGAGTTAAAAAGCAGGAGTTTGAACTCGATCTACCAGATGAATCAATCCAAAAAGCGGTTGATGAGTGGGTGGAAGGCAAGCTGGGCGAAGACCTGCGCAAGCCTTACCCGGAGCGCAATGAGATTGTCGCCGTGCTGCGTGAGCAGGCTATGGCTCACTTTAGCGACAAGCTGGGTGAAGAAGAGTTTGAGGCGGTGAAGCAGGTTTACGGCGACGCCTTCACGTTGGCTATTCACAAAGACGTCCGCAAAGGCATCATTAAGGACGGTGTGCGTCCTGATGGCCGCAAATTTACAGAAGTGCGCCCGCTGAGCAGCGAAGTTGGCATTTTGCCACGGGCTCACGGCTCCAGCCTGTTCACCCGCGGCGTCACCCAGGGCATGAACATTGTCACCCTGGCTCCGCTGAGCTATGCCCAGCTGATCGACACCATGGAAAAGAACACCGAGAAGCGTTACATGCACCACTACAATGCGCCCGGCTACACCGTTGGCGAAGTTCGCCGTCTTGGTTCGCCAGGCCGCCGCGAAATCGGTCATAGCTATCTGGCAGAACGCGCTTTGCAATCTGTTATTCCTTCAGAAGCTGAGTTCCCATACACTATCCGCAGCGTGACTGAAATCATGTCTCAGAACGGTTCAACCTCAATGGCCGCGACTTGTTCCAGCTGTTTGGCGCTGATGGACGCTGGTGTGCCTTTGAAGGCTCCCGTCTCCGGTATTGCCATGGGTCTGATTATGGACGGCGATAAGCCGATCATTCTATCGGACATTGCCGACGCCGAAGACTTTGCCGGTGACATGGACTTTAAAACTGCCGGTACCGCCAAGGGAGTTACCGCGCTCCAGATGGACATGAAGGTCCACGGCTTGCCGGTATCTGTACTCGCCCAGGCTTTGGAGCAGGGCAAGCAAGGCCGTGCTCACATATTGGAGCACATGCTTTCCACCCTTGCTGAGCCGCGCAAGGAATTGAGCGCCTACGCACCGCGCGTCGAATCAATTGTCATTAACCCCGACAAGATTCGCGAAATCATTGGTAAGGGTGGCGAAACCATCCAGAAGATTACCGGTGAAACCGGCACGGAAATCGACATTAAAGATGACGGTACGGTCATGATTGCCAGCCCCGACAAAGCCAAGATTGACGCCGCCAAGCAGTGGATTGCCAGTATTGTTGAGGAGCCGGAAGTCGGCCGCATTTACACCGACAAACCGGTCGTCAGCGTCATGGACTTTGGTGCTTTCGTGCAGATTCTGCCTGGCAAAGACGGCTTGGTACACATTTCTGAGCTATCTGAAGACCGCGTGGAAAAGACCAGCGATGTCGTTAAAGAAGGCGACAAAGTCACGGTTAAACTCGTCGCCATCGACGACCGCGGCCGCCTGCAGCTTTCCATGAAAGCCGCCGCTCGCGAACTATCCGGCAAGAATAACAAGGAGTCTGCGAAGTAGGACGAAAAACGTCCATTTTGGACGAAATTCGTTTTCGCATCTAATAGCAATGTTGAATACGCTCGACCACTGGCACAAAACCCGACTCGGTTTAGTCGTCTTTGCCGTGGTCGAGGCGGGCGCTACTTACGGCTTCGCCAGCTTGGCCATCGACCGCGGCAGCTTCTGGTGGTATCTGTTAACCCTGCTGTTTTTGGTCGGTACTTTGCAAAATATTGTTCACTTATTCGGGAGCTACTTTCATGGCAGTCGCCGTAAAAACTAAGCAAGCTCAGCTCGATGATATCCAGGCCAAAATCTTGGCCGATGACCCAGCGCCCGAGCTGCGTAAAACTGCCACGCAGCTGGTCTTTGGCGACGGCCCGGCCGATGCCGAACTGGTATTTATCGGCGAAGCACCTGGCAAGAACGAAGATCTGCAGGGTAAACCGTTCGTCGGCGCGGCCGGCAAGTTTTTAAACGACATGCTGGAAATGATTGGCCTGAAGCGCGACGACGTTTACATCACTAATATTGTTAAATATCGCCCACCGAATAACCGCGATCCGTTGCCAGACGAAAAGACGGCGTTTTTAAAATATTTGGAGTCCCAATTAGAGGTAATTCAGCCGACGCTAATCATCACGCTTGGTCGGCACAGTCTGAATTGCTTCTTGCCGGACTTAAGTATCAGCGCTGTACATGGACAGCCTAAGCGGTTCGGCGGCCGAGTCTATTTGCCGCTGTTTCACCCGGCGGCCGCGCTGTACAACGGCGGTATGCGCCAAACCTTGATCGACGATTTTGCGTTGATCCCGGCCATTTTAAAGAAATTAGAGGGAACCAGCTCAGCCGGTTCCCGAAATTAATCACAAGGATAATTAAAGGAACTAATTAATGGAACCAAATACCAACCAATCTAAACAGCCACGCCAGGGCGGCAACAGCCGTCCACCACGCCGTGGCAACGGTCGCCCACAGGGCGGCCAACGGCCTCAAAAAGGCCAAAACCCACGCGGCCAGAAGCCAAACGGTGGCCAAGGCGGTCAAAACCAGCCAGCCATCCTGAGCAATCTGAGCACTTCGCGGGGTCAAGCCGTGCGCGCTCAGCGCCGCAGCCAACAAGATGCCCAGCGCATCGCCAACCAATACATGACTGCCGAACCAGCCAAGGCGCCGCGCGCCAACGTCATAGACGACAGCCCACGGCTGAAAATTATCGGCCTCGGCGGCATGGACGGCGCCGGTTCGAAGAACATGATTTTAATCGAGTACCAAAATGATGCTCTCGTTCTGGACTGCGGTAACGATCTGAGCATTGACCTGCCAGGCATTAACTACGGCATTGCCGACACGACTTACCTGGAAAGCATTAAGCAGAAGCTGCGCGGCTACGTGATTACCCACGGTCACTTGGACCACATCGGCGGTTTGCCGCACATCGTGCCTAAATTCCCGGCACCTATTTACGGTTCGAAATTCACTATTGGCCGCGTCGAAGAAATCTTTGAAAACTTCGGTCTGCCATTCCCGGAAGGCTTTGAACTAAAAACTGTCACTATGAACGAAGACACTCACGAGCGGTTGAAGCTCGGTGAGTTCTTCGTGGAACTGGTGCGCATCACGCACTCCATTCCAGGCAGTACCTGTATTGTGGTTGACACGCCCGTCGGCCGTATCATTAACAGCGGTGACTTCCGCTTTGACCCCAATCCATTGGACCACGAACGCACTGATATTGAACGCCTAACGGAGCTCGGCAACGAAGGCGTTTTGGCGCTTTTGTCTGAAAGCACCAGCACCGAACGTCCCGGCCGTACGCCGAGTGAATCGGACATCGAGCAGAGCTTCATCGATATTATTGATCAAGCTCCGGGTCGCATATTTGTCGGTTTGTTCAGTACCAACATGAACCGCGTGCAGATGATCATCAACGCCGCCATTCACCATAATCGCAAGATTGCCATGGATGGCCGCAGCATGGTCAGCACTCTGGAAATGGCCGTTCGCCACGGCTTTATGCGCGTCCCCAAAGGCACTTTTGTGCCGATTGCCAGCGTAGGCGCTATGAAAGATCAGGACGTCGTTGTCCTCTGTACTGGTAGCCAGGGCGAGCCGAGCAGTGCGCTGCAGCGCATGGCTAACGGCGAACACAAGCACATCAAGATGAAGGAACAAGACACCGTTGTGCTGTCCAGTACGCCGATTCCCGAAAGCGGCAACGACAAACTGGTCGGCGACATGGTCGACAACCTTATGGCCATGGGCGTGCACGTTTTCGAGCACCGCAACCACGACATCGATGGTGTCGGCCCGCTGCACGTTTCCGGTCACGCCTCGCGCGATGAATACGCCGAAATGATCGCCATTACCAAGCCGAAATTCTTCATTCCGATTTACGGCCCGTACCGCTCCAAAGCGCGTTACATTGACCTGGCCATCGAGCAGGGCATCCCGCGCGCCAATACTTTGAACATTGGCAACGGTGTGGTCGTGGCTCTAACTGCCGACAAAATGGAAGTCACTGGCGAAGTTCCATCAGGCACCATTCTGGTCGACCAAACAGGGGCGATTGTCAGTAACGTGGTAGTTAAAGACCGCGTGCTATTGAGCGAAGAAGGCCTGGTAGCCGTCGTTCTGACCATCGATAAGAAGACCGGCTCACTGTTGACCAGCCCGGACATCATCAGCCGCGGCTTCATATATATGCGCGATAACGAAGAGATCATGAACGGCCTGCGCAACGAACTGAAGCGAGCCGTGGGGCAGCGCTTTAAGCGCGTCGATCTGGACCGCTTTAAAGCTGAGCTTAAAGACCACATTACGCACTATCTGTTTGATGCCACGCAGCGCAGCCCGATTGTCATTCCGGTCGTCAATATCATTGGCGGAGGCGGGGGCGGCAATAAGGGCGAGACTAAAAACGGCCAGCCTGCCAACACCAAGTCACCTGAAGAAATCGCTGCCGAGCAGCAGAAACGCTTCCAAGAAATGCGTGCTCGCCTGCTGACCCAGGACGCCCGCGTAGACTAGCTTTTAATCTGTTTTGGCCGGCCCGACGGCAAACATAAGCATTGACAAAATGTTAAAAATTTGGTACCATAAGCGTTATGACAGTACAAACCGACACTCTCAAAAATCATGGCGCAGAAGACGAGCGACGCGCCCGTGAGGCTCTGGCTCGCATGAACAATGACAACGAGCTGGCTCACGTTTTAGGTTTCGAATTGGACCAGGTTGGCCCGCCCGTTTCACGTCTGGATGCTCAGCGGGCTCAGGCCGACGCGGCCGCCGACGCCGCCTTTGATAAGTTTTTTCAAGACGTCGGCCCTCGCCACGCTGTAGACCCCTCGATCGCCCACGACGCCAAATAGGCAATTGTCAGTAAACCGTTTACGTTTACAGATTAGCCATAAGAGTTTATACTAAACCAAGCTATGGCCCAAAAGAAAAAACCAGCTAAAAAGAAAAAACCGGCCGCCGAACCGGTAATTGAACGATCGCCGGCAGCCGCCATCACGGCCTCTGTTATTTTGATGCTGCTGGGCATCTTTATGTTGCTCGGCCTGTTCGGAACCGGCGGCCCGCTGCCGATCAATTTGTATAAAGGCGCTTACTGGGCCTTCGGTTGGGCGGCCGCCTTCGCGCCGGTCGGCCTGGTTTACTGGGGCATTGTTAAATTCAAAAGTGAAGAGCACATTATGCCGCTGGGGCAACTGATCTCTCTGGCGGCTCTTTTTCTGTTTGCCAGCGGCTTGGCTGACACGGCTTTTGCCGATAAGAAGGCTCACGGCGCCTGGACAGCCGGTTTTGGCGGCCAGGTTGGGCAGGGCGTTGGCAATGTCGCTCTGGCGGCACTCGATAAGATGCCGGCCAGCCTGCTATTTCTAGTGTTTACGATCTTATCACTATGCTTTACGTTCGGAATCACACCACAACACCTTGGAAAGCTCTCCAAATTATTTAATAAAGAGCCGAACGAGGATGAGGAAGGCGATTTAGCAGCCCTAAAGGCGCGCGCCGCCGGCCAGCCGGGCTTTAAGTTGAACGAAGGCGTGCCGGTGGTTCATCACACCCCAGGCGAAACGCCAAAACTTAGCACGCTTAAGAATACAGCTCAAAAACTGACGCCAGACGAAAGCCACGAAGCCCTTACTACGGCCAGCGACCCGGACTGGCAGTTCCCGAGTATTGATCTGCTCAGCCAGAAACAGGACAAGGCTGACGCCGGTGATGTTAATGCCAACGCCCAAACCATTCACGATACTTTTGCCAACTTTAATATTGATGTCGAGATGGAAGGCGCCAACATTGGCCCGCGCGTGACCCAGTACACCTTAAAGCCGCCAACAGGGGTGAAACTGACTAAAATTACCGCGTTGGAGAACAACCTGGCGCTCGATTTGGCTGCCACTTCAATTCGCATGGAAGCGCCAATTCCGGGTAAGCGAGCCGTGGGTATTGAAGTGCCGAACGTGAAATCTGCAACTGTGCGCATGAGTTCGATTTTGCTCAGCCAAAACTGGCAGGAAATGCAAGGGCCCTTAGGCATTGCGATTGGTAAGGATATTTCCGGAACGCCGATAGTTGCCGATCTTGACCGTATGCCGCACCTTTTGGTTGCCGGTCAAACCGGTTCCGGTAAGTCCGTTATGATTAACACCATTTTGACGAGCCTGCTGTACCGCAATTCGCCGGCTGATTTGAAGCTGATTCTGGTCGACCCGAAACGGGTTGAACTCAAGCCTTATGACGACATTCCGCATCTGTTAACGCATGTTATTACAGAGCCTGAAAAGTGCATTAGCGCCCTGAAATGGGCAGTAGCTGAGATGGAGCGCCGCTATCACGCCTTATCAGAGGTCAGTAAGCGCAATATTGCCGAGTACAACAACCTCAAAAAAGAGGAAGGCATGCCGTACATTGTGATTGTCATAGATGAGTTGGCTGACCTGATGATGATGGCCGCCCGCGATGTGGAGGCCTTGATTGTGCGCATCGCACAGAAAGCCCGCGCCGTTGGCATTCACCTGGTACTGGCCACGCAGCGCCCCAGCGTCGACGTTATTACCGGGTTAATTAAAGCTAACGTGCCGGCCCGTATAGCCTTTACCACAGCCTCTCAGGTGGACTCACGCACGATTATCGACCAGGTGGGCGCTGAAAAGCTGTTGGGGCAGGGTGACATGCTGTTTCTGACGGCTGATATGCCTAAGCCGAAGCGTGTTCAGGGCGCTTTTATCGGTGAAGAAGAAACCAACAGAATCGTTGATTTTATCCGTATGCAGCGTAAGGCGGAATATGATGAGGAAGTTGTCTCGCAGCCCGTACAGCTTAACGGCAAGGGCGGTGTGGTGGCCGATTACGGCGGCCAGGACGCTGATGACGATATGTGGCGCGACGCTGTGCGCGTGGTGATTGAGAACCGCAAAGCCTCGACTTCGCTGTTGCAGCGACGCCTACGCATCGGCTACGGCCGGGCCGCTCGCCTGATTGAAACCATGGAAGAACAGGGCATTGTCGGCGCCGCTGACGGCTCGCGGCCACGCGAAGTCCTCGTACAATCTCTGGACGATGTCTTTGGCGGCGGCTCTGGCGACGATCTCGAGCCGGCGGAGATTGAAGAGCTCTAATGAAGAACAAAACTTCGGCACGACGCCTGCAGCGCCAGCAGAAATTCCTGGCTCAGCGTAGTTTGGGGCGTAATGACGCCTGGTTTGATATTTGGAGTTTAGTGCATTTGGTGACCGGTGTTATTTTTGGCTGGATCATGGCACCGTTTGTGGCACTGGCAATTATGATTGTCTGGGAGCCGATAGAAATTTTGGGTTTGTCGCCACTTTTGGCGCGCTCGCACATCCACTTCGGCTACGAAACTTTTCGTAATTCCCTGTCTGATATCGTTGTCGACGTGGCGGGCGTGGCGCTTGGCTACTATTTGCTTCTAAACCTGGCGGTGCCACCGTTCCACTTGTTCTAGTTGACCAACAGGGGTAGATAAGTTATAATTTACTGGTAATATCAACTTCAGCTCGTGGCCTCTAGTGCGTGCGGGCTTTAACCGAAGGAAGGAGTCATTGACGTGAATCAGTACGAAATTGCTGTGCTGTACCACCCTGACCTGGAAGTCGACCTGTCTAAGGCCGAGGACCGCGTCAAGAAAATCATCACCGACAACGGTGGTAAAGTGGTTGCGGCTGACAACTGGGGCAAGCGCAAGCTGGCCTACCAGATCAAGCGCAACGAGCACGCCGTCTATGTGTTTTACACCGTAGAACTGCCGGGCGAGACGATCGCCAAAGTCGAAAGCACCCTGAACATCACCGATGAAGTCATCCGTTTCCTGATCACTCGGCCGGATCTTAAAGCGATCGCCAAGGCCGAGAAGCTGAAGGCTGAAAAAGCTGAGCAGGCCGCTAAGCGCGGTGATCGGAGTGACGAAGATGAAGAGTCAGAAACCGAAGAATAACTTCGGCGCGCATTAACAATTTGTTAAATTTCGTTTACTTTCTTTATGCTCATGCTTGACCCTTTTTTACAGGCAGCGTAGCGTGAAGATACAACTAAGCAAGACATATGTCTTTTAATTTCAAGGAGGTGTCAAATGGCACGCAGTCTCAACCAAGTAACTTTAATGGGCAACTTAACCCGCGATCCGGAACTTCGGCAAACACCGAACGGCCAGAACGTCACCAGCTTCAGCCTGGCGTTGAACCGCGCTTACAAAGATCAATCCGGCGAGTGGCAAGAGGCCACCGACTACATCGATTGTGTCTGTTGGGGCCCACTGGCGGAGCGTGTTGCTCAGTACTTGAGCAAAGGTCGCCGCTGCCTAGTGCAAGGTCGCTTGCAGTCTCGCTCTTGGGAGCAAGACGGTGCCAAGCGCAGCAAAGTCGAAGTGCTGGCCAACGACGTGACTTTCCTGGACAGCCGCGGCGGTGGCGAAGGCGGTTTCGACGGTGGTGCCACCACTGACAGCCCTAGCGCCCCGGCCGAAAAGCCAAAACCCAGCAAAAAGGCTAGTAAAGACGATGTCGTCATCGAAGACATCGGCGACGAACCGATCAACCTCGACGACATCCCATTCTAATGGCTGAAGCAGGGCGCCGATACTGGCTAGATGGCGTTGCAGAGGAAACCCGCAACGCTCTCATACAAGTTGCCGGTGAGTACATAATTTGGAAGGGTAGCTTTGCCGTTAGTAAGCTAGGAGACCGAACATTCGATTTGCGCGAAGATATTAAAGCAGATCTACTGGGCACAAAGGATGAAAAAGATAAAGACAAAAATCCTATAGAACGCAACGAACATCTAATAGCTTCAATGCATGAGTTGAGCATTCAGGCAGGCGAAGACGGTACGATATGCCCCGAGGACCTTGTCGTTACGTTAGTTCGTGAGAGTGCAAAAAAGCTTATGGCGGCAACTGAAGCACAGCAAGTTAATTAAGGGAGAATAACATGGCTAAGATTTTTAAACACCGCACAGATGTGCCGTTTTTCGACTACAAGGATGTTAAGACCTTGCAGCGTTACGTTAACGTCTACGGACAGATTGAAACCCGCAAGAAAACCGGCCTGACCGAAAGTCAGCAGCGCCGTTTGGCGGTCGCTATCAAGCGCGCTCGCCACATCGCACTGTTGCCATTCGTGGCCAATAACTAGGAGGCTTAAACGTGGGATTAAGCATTACTGACCTCAAGAAAGGCACCGTTTTCCAATGGGAAGGCGAGCCGTTCCGCGTGGTAGATTACAAGCAAAAAGTCATGGGCCGGGGCGGCTCGATTGTTAATGTGCGCATCAAAAGTTTGATCGACGGCAAAGTTCTGGAGAAAACTTTTAAAGGCAACGAGCAGCTGGACAGCGCCGATGTCACGAGCCAGAGCGTACAGTATCTGTACAACGATGGTGCTGTGTTCTTTTTCATGAACGGCGACACTTTTGAGCAGTTCGAAGTACCGGCTGACCTGGTCGGCGACGGTGCGGGCTACATAAAAGAAGGCGACAGTGTGCAGCTGCAATTCTTTGATGAACGGCCGATCAATGTAGAGCTGCCCAAAAATGTACCCCTGTTAGTTAGTTACACCGAAAACGCTGTGAAGGGCGACACCTCCTCGGCGATCACCAAAGACGCTGTCCTAGAAACGGGCATCACAGTTAAGGTGCCGGCGTTCATTAAACAGGGCGATTTGATCTCTGTTGACACCAGCACAGGCGCGTACCGCGAACGCGTTAAAGACTAACCTTTAAGATATTTCTTCAGACCGGCCCGCATTTTACGCTGGTGTAGCGTTTTGAAAACTTCTTCTATGTCTGCATGGGCAAATTCGTGCGGCTGCAGATACCACAGCAATGCGATACGAATGATGTCGCTACGGGTGGTATATTCCTGCTCTGCTGCCTGATCAACCCTGTCGAGCAGGGCGGTATTTATTGTAAGGGTTATGCGCTGAGACGCCAGTTTCTTACTCATGATTTTATGGGGTGTAAAAAGTGATGTATAAAGTATATACATTTTTTACAGAGGAAAAATTAAATGTTGAAAGTTGATAAAATAATTTAATGAAACAGCGGCTGGATCAGGCGCTAGTGCAGCGGAAAATAGTTGCTACCCGCTCTCAGGCGGAGAGCTATATTAAGCTGGGTGAGGTGAAAGTCGACGGCCGATATGTGACCAAGCCTGGCACGCTGGTGGCCGAAGATACGAAACTGGAGCTGACGGTCAAAGAGCAGTATGTCAGTCGGGCGGCGCTTAAGCTGGCCAGTGTAGCGCAGGCACTAAAGCTCGATTTTAAGAATAAAACGGTGCTGGATGTGGGCAGCAGCACGGGTGGTTTTACCGATTATGCGCTGCAGCATGGGGCGGCCAAGGTCATTGCGGTGGAATCGGGTACAGATCAGTTGCACCAGAGCTTAAAAGGTCACCAACAGATTGAACTTCATGAAAAGACTGATATAAGAGACTTCCGGACGGAGCAGCAAATCGATGTCGTAGTAGCTGATGTGTCATTTGTGTCGCTGAGAGAGATCTTGCCAAGTGTGGCGAAGCTTTGTGGCCAGCAGACCCAAATTGTGGCCATGGTGAAGCCGCAGTTTGAGGCAGCAGCCAGCAGCCTGAAGCACAAGGGCGTAATTAAAAACGACAAAATGCGCCGGCAGATTCTGAAAGATTTTGAGGAGTGGGCTAAATCAAAATTCGTGATCATAGATAAGGCCGACTCGGCAGTGGCGGGCGCCAAAGGAAACCAAGAACGTTTTTATCTGCTTAAGCTATACTGACGTTATGTATTTTGCATCGCGTCAGCAGGCCGGTCGAATGCTGGCCCAGGAGCTAGCGAAAAAATACCGTTATGAAAACTGTGCCGTAATCGGCATTAGTGATGGCGGTGTCGTAGTGGCCGAAGAGGTTGCTTCGGTTCTGCATTGCTCGCTGATGATGTTGGCTACAGCAGAAATTACGCTGCCGCGTGAGTTGGATCCGGTGGCGGGCATGACGGACAGCGGCCAGATGACTTTCAATTCGCAATTTTCACACGGTGAAATTGAGGAAATGATGAGCGAATTCCACGGCTACATTGAACAGCAGAAACTGAGCCGCATGCATGATATGAACCGTCTGGTCGGGCAGGGCGGAATAACAGATAAGACAATGTTACGCGGACACAATGTGATCGTGGTTTTGGACGGCCTGAAAGACAGCTTTGCGCTGGATATCGCGGCAGATTTTTTGAAACCGATCGCCGTGGAAAAATTTATTGTTGCGGCACCGCTGGCCAGTGTGCCAGCCGTCGACCGCATGCATGTGCTGGCCGACGAAGTTTACTGCCTGAGCGTCATCAAAGATTATTTCGACACCAATCACTATTACGAAGACAACAATTTGCCTCGGCACGACGAGCTCACCAAGAAAATTCAGGACGTGATTTTAAACTGGCACTAGTTAAGGTGTTTGCGCAGGCCCTCGATGTCACGCAGCAAGATCAAAGATTGTTTGTTGCGTAGCAGGCCTTTGCGCTCCAGTGCGGAGAGCTCGCGGCTGGTTGTCTCGCGGGTGGCATTCACAGAGCTGGCAATGTCCTGATGGCGCAAAGGCACATCGATTAAGATGCCGTCGTCGGTGGCTTTGCCAAAGCGGTGACTCATGGTCACCAGGAAGGAAATGATCCGCTCGCGCACCGAGCGGTATTCCAGATTTAAGATGCGCTCACTGTGCAAGCGGTACATCTCAAGAGTCATATCTAGGAGCGGGGCTAGGGTGTCCGGTTCTTTTTCAATGTATTCGAGGAATGTTTTGCGGCTAATTTGCCAGGTGATGGTCGGGGCCAGCGCTTGATAAATAACAGAGCGTTCTTGGCCGGTGATGGCCCAAATAAGCGGGAAGAGCTCTTCGTCCTTGCGGATAATGAGCAGGTTTTCTTCGTTGTACTTGGTGATGTCGTAAGCTTTGACTAAACCTTGGTATATATAAAAAACGCCCGGCGGGGTTTCGCCGGGACGAATGATAAAATCACCCTTCCGAAATGTCTGTCGCACCCCCTTCAGCCTGAACAGTTCCACCAGTTCGGCTGTCTGTTTTAGAGTAGCCAACATATGTTTATTATGATCATTTCAGCCTCCACTGTCAAATAGAGGCCATCTTCTGGCGACTGTGATTAAAATCTCTACGAATTTGTTAGGTATTTAACGGTTATTTTCAGTTTCTCAGGCTATCCTGAGGGCATCAGACGGGGTCTGAGGGGAGGTCAAAATGGTCACAAAAAAATCAATTGAAGATCAGCTTAAAAAACTCGATTTTAATCTGTTAGGCTGGGGTCGGAGCGAGGCCCGCGAGCTGCACCATGTTATCCTGCCAGACGAAGAAATTTATGAACTTGTGAACGGCATTTATGAGGGTGGTTTTGCGCTCCTGGTGGCCACCAATGTGCGGGTACTGCTGCTCGACAAGAAGCCGCTCAACTACCTCTCTGTCGAAGATATACGTTTCGATATGATCAGTGAAATCGATTACGGGCACCGGCTAATAGGAGCCCGTATTAGTATCAGCACCGGTTCGAAGAACCTGCAGTTTACCAGTTTCAACCAGCCGCGCCTGCGCAAACTGATTACGCACGTGCAGCACTGTATGGCTGAAACCAAACAGCGCGCAGCCGAGCATCAACAGGATCAAAAGCAGCACCTAGAGGAGATCAACAAGCAGCTTCAGATTTACTTGAAAGCGCAGGAGGCGCAGCAGCAAACGCTGAGGCAACAGTTAGAAGTCGCCCGTATGAATGGTGGTCAGGTCCCGGCAGCGGCGCCGGTACGCCCCAGCAATGAACTGTCAGATTATCTATTTGCCCAAAGCTTGCTTCAGCAATATCAGCAAGCTTCCGGCCAGCCGGTTGCTGAGCAGTTGCCAGCTCTTGACTTACCGGTGGCAAGCGTACCGGCGCCCATTGATCCTCAGGGTGCAGTCACAAGGGATGACTTGAAGGATATGTATGAAGCCGGCTATCAGGAAGTCTTTGGCAAAACGCACGCTCCGGCATCGTCAACTTTGGCCTCTGTGCCGGCCGAGCCTAACCCGCTGCAGGTGGCTTATTCCAAGCTGCCGCTGGCCATGCGAAACGTAAAGTTTGGCCGGCCATCATTCCACGCCCACAGCCAGGCCTCAGTGGCCGAGTCCTCTTAGACTTTTACATGTGATTTTTTGAAGAGTAAAAAGTGATATATAAAATATATCTCTTTTTGTAGGCACCCATTTGATGCGCAAGACTGCGCGCGATAGCGCGGCGGCGGGGCTACTTACTAACGTTGAACTTGAATTCGACGACATCGTCAGGCTGCATAACGTAGGTTTTGCCTTCGGTACGGACCTTGCCGGCGCTGCGCGCAGCCGCCAGTGAGCCAGCGGCAAGCAGATCGCCGTAGTTGACGATGTCGGCGGCAATAAAGCCGCGCTCGAAGTCGCCGTGAATAACGCCGGCGGCTTGTGGGGCGGTGGCACCTTGGGTTACAGTCCAGGCGCGGACTTCTTTTTCTCCGGCGGTCAGGTAACTTTGCAGGCCAAGTGTTTTATAGGCCGCGTGAATTAATTGGACCAGTCCTGATTCTTGCTGGCCATAACTCTCTAAGAGTTCCGCAGCATCAGCCGCATCCAGTGCGGCCAGTTCGCTTTCGAGCTTGGCGCAGACGAACAGCGCTTGGGCGGGAGCGACCATTTCGCGCAAGCGCGACTGCAGCGCGGAGTCGTTCAGACCAGCCTCATCAACATTGAACACATAGATGATGGGCTTGGTGGTTAGGAGCTGCAAGTCGGCAATTAGCTCCAGGTCTAAATCAGGGTGTTTCCAGAGGGGATCGCCGTTATTTAAAAATGTGTTCGCGGCTGCCAGGGCGTCGGCAACCGGCTTCAATTTGGGGTTGGCACGGGCTTCTTTTTCTGTTTTCGGCAGCCGATTGCCGACCGTTTGCAAATCGGCCAGCACTAGCTCTGTGTTGATGACATCAATGTCTTTGGCTGGGTCATGTGCCTCATCAACATGCTGCACATTAGGATCATCGAAAGCACGTACGACCTGGGCGATAGCGTTGGTAGTGCGGATGTGGCTCAAGAATTGATTGCCCAGGCCTTCGCCGGTGGAGGCGCCAGCTACTAGGCCGGCAATATCCACAAAAGTAACCGTCGCTGGCTTAATCGGCGCGCCGCCGTACAGCTCGCTCAGCTTGTCCAGCCGAGGATCGGGAACAGGCACAATGCCGGTGTTGGGCTCAATGGTGGCAAAAGGATAGTTGGCTGCCAGCACTTGGCTGCCGGTCAACGCGTTAAATAACGTCGATTTGCCTACGTTGGGCAGGCCGACGATGCCTATGCTTAAGCTCACGTGCGACTCCTTGCTTTATCTGTTATTTTAGCACGGTAAGCCGGGATAAAGGTTGTAAGGTGTTGAGAGGTGCTTTACTATAGATGTAAATACGGCGTGACATAACTGGAGGGCGTGCTATGGCTAAGGCCAAAAAACAGGCTGGGACGAGTCACTGGCTCATTTTAATATTGCTGGCATTGGCCCAGTTTATGGTGGTGCTCGATGTGTCCATTGTGAACGTGGCACTGCCATCAATTCAGCGGGCTTTTCATATGTCTGACACCAGCCTGCAGTGGATCGTCACGGCTTACACCCTGAGTTTTGGCGGCTTTTTGCTGCTGGGCGGCCGCGCCGCCGACCTCTTTGGTCGGCGCAAAGTTTTCCTGTGGGGCGTTCTTTTGTTCACACTGGCATCTTTGGCCGATGGCCTGGCTCAGTCCGGCGGCCAGCTAACCGCCTTTCGTTTGATTCAAGGCCTGGCCGGAGCGTTTATGTCACCGGCAGCGCTGTCGATTGTTTTGGTGACGTATCGGGAAGGACATGAGCGCAATGTGGCGCTTAGCGTTTGGGGCGCCGTGGCTTCTGGCGGCGCGGCCGCCGGCGTGCTGTTCGGCGGCATCTTCACGCAGTATCTGGGCTGGCGCTGGAACTTCTTTGTTAACGTGCCGATCGGCATTTTGGTGGTGGCGGCCGCGCTGCGAATTCTGGACCGCCATGATTCTACCGCCGAGCACAACAGTCTCGACTTGCCGGGCGCAGTACTGGTTACCGGCGGTCTGATTTCGCTGGTGTACGGCTTGGTGAAGGCGCCGGCCGATGGCTGGACCGGCCACACGCCGCTGACGTTCTTTATTATCGCGGCCGTGGCGCTGGTTGCCTTTGTGATCAACGAACAGCGCACTAAACATCCGCTGATTCCGCTGAAGATTTTCCGCATCCGCAACCTGTCCGGTGCTGACTCACTGATGTTATTCATGGCCGCCGGCATGTTCTCGATTTTCTTCTTTACCACGCTGTACATGCAGGTGGTACTGCACTACACGCCAATTCGCACCGGCCTGAGCTTTTTGATCGTGCCGCTAGCCGTGGCAATCACTGCTACCAACGTGCCGCGGATTATTCAGCGCGTCGGCTACAAGCCAATTTTGATTGTGGCACCGCTGTTTGTGAGCGGCGGCCTGTTCTATCTGTCGCACATCCCAGTCGATGGCACTTTCTGGGGTAATGTCGCGCCCGGTCTGATCCTGATGGGCTTGGGCATGGGCGGCACTTTTGTGTCTGCAACCATTGCCGCCACCTCTGGTGTGCCGCATCACGAATCGGGCTTGGCCTCAGGTCTTTTGAACACTTCTCAGCAAGTTGGTGGCGCCCTGGGCCTGGCCGTTTTGACTGGTATTTCTACCTCTAGCGCCATGCACTACATTCATAACCTGCATCTTCACGCCGCGCCAACCGCTCACCAGATCACTGTCGGCACCGTTCACGGTTTCCATGACGGCTACCTGATCGGCTCAACCTTTGGCATCGCTGCTTCGCTATTGGCTCTGACGGTCATTCGTCGCCAAAGTGCCAAATCTGACCCCAGCCACGGGGAAGCGGCCATCGCTATCTAGATTGCCCGGTAGGCTAGTTGCGGGCGACTGATTTGTGCAAAATTGAAGCAGCCAAAGTTTGGTAGGGCAGACCCTCTTCTAGGGCTTTGGCTTGTAGGCGCAATAGATCTCGCTCGGACAAACGGATGTTGATGTTGCGGGTTTTGCTGGCGCTTTGGCCAGCAATTTGCTGCCAGCGGTCTTTTTCGCGCTCTAGGTTAGCGATGCCTTTCAACTCACCCCTGTCCAGGGCAGCCTCTATGGCTTCGAGCTCGGCTTGCTCCTCATCGCTGAGTATGTAGTATTTCATTGCCTTCTCCTTTCAATGAGATACTTTTTGGTAAATTTACGGCTTGGGTAAATTGTCTTCAAAAAAACTTTTTGCTCATCTTCTACGAACGGTTCCACAAAGGCATAGCCCTTAATGTTGACAATGAGCAGCCTCTGTCCGGGGTATTGCTTTTGATTCGGATGAGCAATGTTGTCCAATAGGGCACGGGCCTTTAAAGCGACTTGCACGTCTTCGAAGCTAACGCCTCGTTCAGACTTTAGTTGAAGATTTTTTGCTTCATCCCAGTCTAGTCGCTTCACAATAACAGCTTATGACATTTAATACTATTTGTCAATAAACATAGCTAGATTTTATAAGTGATTTTGGTTACGAAACCTGCCGCTCTGTAAGTTTTTTCATAGGTGTTTTTACCGCTTGGGCTCTATAACAGAGGGTAGAACGCTGTCTCGCTGGCGCTCAAGACACCAACGTTTATGCTTGCATTGCAAACGTGAAGGTGGTATAAATATGTAACAATTTTATTTGGAGAAGAAGATGGCAGGAGTCAACCCAGAACTAGGTCAACAGCACGAAGGTATGGCCGCCCAAATGCGCGGTGCTTTAACATCAATCCGCCAACATGTTGGCGAAAATGCCGTAATCGCAGCTTTGACTGCTAGCGGTATGGTCGCTGCAGGCGTGGGCGCCAGCTCAGCTGAAGCTGCTCCCGTCACTCCTGACCACGTAGCTGCATCTTTTGCGCCTGATCGGACTAGCGTAAATGGCTTTACGGCCGGCATTAAAAGATCTGTATATGATCACCAAGTAGACATTTGGGCCATCAACCGTAATTCAACTGATGCAGCCCATTTTGACGTAAAAGTGGGCCATCGTGATCATTATCGTACTCTTATTGCAGGTGGGGCAAGAGAATATTTTGTCCACTTTCCTAACGGTCGGCATTTGGTAACAGTTAAGGTGGGCAAGACCGTGGTCGCACAGCGAGAAGTAAACTCCAACAGCTAAAGTTAATTCTTAGCAATGAAATATAAAAGCAGCTACAACTTGTTGCTGCTTTTATATTTGCCAACTTAAGTAGCTTGTAAGGAGAGGGAGCGTCTGCTATCATCAAGCTAAAGCTTACTAGGCTATTTATTGGGGAAGGCCACATAGGCCAAGGAATAAAAATAGCATGACTGCAGCAGAGACTTCGTCACCTACATCAAGCACAAAACCAGACATAAAACGCGTCAAATTGATAGCTGCAGTGCTTGTGGGCATTATAATTATTGCCGGGTTTGGCCTATATAATGTTATGCATTCTCCATTTTCTTGTGATGATGCTATAGCAAAGCAGGCAAGTGGTGCCTACAAAACCTACATCAGGCAAGGGAATATCAATCCATACAAGAAGATCGTCGACAGTATCATCTCCCATAATGTCTCTACAAAAGACCCCACTTGCATGTATATAGTTGCTGAATATGACTTAAGTATTGGTAATGCCGATAAGAGCGAGCAAGCCATTAAAAATCTTAAAAGCCTACCTAACTTCCGCAAAGGAATTAACCACTTTTTATTCGATGGTAATGCTACTCTGGATACATTGCAGCGGCAGCTGGAGGTTCTTAAATCAGCGCCGAGTGTGAACTCTCATATAGATAGGGTTGAAGAGTGAGACGAGTAGCCAAAACAGCAATACTTGTGGCTTGCTTGTTGGTGAGCCTAGTAGCATTGACGCTCACTATTAGGGGGGTCGTCAAGGCTGATTCTGGTACTGATATTAGTGGTTGTGGCGGCTACAATACAGATGGTCGACAATCAGCCTGCTGGTTGGACAACCATATACCTGGTTTCGACACAGGCCCCAGCCACACCAATGATGCTCACCAGACTGTGCAGTCTTGGGAGGGGACCCAAAATGCAACAGGGCCAGGTTCCATACGTAATGGCCAAAGCTGCAAAGATGCATACCAGGCTGCAAGAAATGACTCTTCATTAAGCACTAACCGTGAAAAAGTTGATGCCGCTGCCTATGTTAATAATGAGTGGGTAAGTCAAGAAGGTGATCCAAATCGCTCAAACGATAATTCAATTGCTCCTGGCACAGCGTCGATATCAATGCAGTTAAATGAAATGGAATTTCTGTGTGCGATTGTGACTAGCCCTGCGCCTTCAGGGTCAGGCTTGAGCATAAACACGGACAACCAGGTTGATAACTCTCACTGGCCTGAAGACCATTCACCTAACCCTGACTCTGGCACTTATGGAGCATCATTATACGGAGAAGATACCGACATCCAGAATGTAGCAGTCACCTCTTGCAGCAGGGTCAATGATAAAAATCAGAGTTCCAGCTGTACTGCTAATGCGGGTATAATTACTGGCTTCAACAACGACAGACTAAGCTTTAGACGCAATAATTCCAGCCGTTATTGGTGGGCTAACCCCAGCGGAGCAGTTTTTAAATATACGCCAGCACCAAATCTAGAAGTAGGTAGCAAGTATACTATAACCATTACAGAAACCTACAGACTGATCTACACATATCATCAATCGCCAGTATATCGCTGCAGCAATAAAGCGGCAGATGGCGGTCCTGCAGGTACGGGCTCTCATGATGTTACTAGTAATCAAGACTTCAGTAGTTGCGCAAAATTCCAAGCATCTTACACTTATGAGTTCAGAGTGAAATCCCCCCAGGGCCGGATTGTTAAAGCATTTTGTAGCGCTAAAGCTGGTGTGCACGAAGAAGACATGTTGGTGAGGGCGCATATGGGAGCGTTCGCGGACGAGGGTGGCCAGGCAGTGAAAGTTAGGATTTACGGCAAGCCTATTAACGGCAGCGTTCCGAGCACAATAGTTTCGGGCGACTCTGGCGATGCAGAAGATACATCGGTATTTGGCAATCCAGACAGCCCGAGCGATAGCTATCTTATTGATGGGCCGGATCTAGCCAATAATGCCGTGCCGGCTATATATAGCGGCAGCGACGATGGCCATACAGACTGGAAGGACTATAAAGGCTCGACGTGGGCGGCCTTTGTCGAAAATAACCAAGGCAAGAAAGTCGACCTGTTATTGCAGGCCCAGGATCCGGCCACAAATAACTGGTATGCCGTGGACCAGCAAGTGTTTGACGACAACTGTCCGAATGCTCCATCTGGCGTGATAGCTTGTAGCGACGCGGGTGTCATAACGACTACTACCAAGATTAAGGACAAAGATCATGCTGGGCCGTATCAGGTGGTGCTATACGAGGGCGATGCTAGTGGCGGTAACTTTGTAGCCAAGCCGGGTTATCCGGCTAGCGGCAAAACTGCTGCGGACGGCAGCCTAAACATCGATGTGTCAGGTCTGACGGGCGGGGCGACGAAGACATTCTATGTGTACATTTACGGTGTGAATCCTTCGGGTGCCAAGGATGGCAATGACGGTAACACCAACACTGTAACGTGCCAGGGAGCGAATGGCGACTGTCCGGGCGATGCAACAATTGCTGCTGACCCGAAGGTTCAAGTGACGCTGACGGACGTGGCGCCAAATAATGGGCCGCATGCGGCAACGACCAGCCAGGCGGCCAGCGCCCCGGCGCCCGGACCATATGAGGAAGATGACCCAGAGCAGAAAACCGACAACATACGGGTGGCTGATATTAGCACGCCGAGTGGTAGCCCGCGAGTTGTGCCCCAACACAGCGATGACGGCTATCAGACGACTACTCTGGACTATAGTATTTATGTCCAAACTTTCCCCTACGATCACAATCAGGCTTCCGTAACCTACGATAGTCACTACAAAAAGATTATCTGGACGGCCAGGCCGACTGGTTCGCAATATTGCAGCAATGGCGGCGCAGTGCCTGCCTGCGAGGTCGACTACCCAATTTATAGCTATGAGTGCACCACAGTCACAAATGATGATGACACCACCTCCCAGAGTTGTAGCTGGGTGCAGACTGGCACCTACGCAACGTACGGTACTGTAATGCAGGACTACAGCTGGACGGCAGGTTCGCCATCTGAGCAAACGAAGTCCAACACCGTCCAGGCCTATCTGATGAATCAGTGTTATTACCGCACGGTTAATGTTAGTGCCGCCATGCAGCCCGGCACGTTAAACCCCAGCCAGCAAGATCCTACTCAGGCAGACTTCAGCACCACTGTGACTGTGGTCTTTGGACCGGCCGAGGGCGGCCCGACCACCGGCTTGCGTAATCCGATGAGTCTGAACTTGACCGACACCGAAAACGGTCACGATACCCTGGGCGTGGACAGCAACATTACCTGTGACAGCACCACTGGCGGGAACTTTACTATTAGAGGTCCGGGGGGCGGGCCGCCGTATCGCTTTGGTTCAAACTCTAACACCTACACTGTGTCCTGCTACGGCCGCGCCGGCACGCTGGCCGGGCCGTTGCACCTGGATCCGGGCGATGAAATCTGTGCCGAAACAGATGTCCAGCCAGCCGAAGGCACGCTCAATGACACCATTGGTGACTCGCCAGATTTGGGCCCGGCCAGCACCGACGGCCAAACTAGCGCCAACAACTGCTCAGACGCAGTTAATGACTGGCCTTACGCCCATTTCTTTGGTAACGACGTGACCACTGGCGGTGTCTTCGACATCAATAATGACAACTGTGCCACACCTGCCGGCGCTTCCTTGGCGCCCGGCAATATTGCCGCCTTTGTAAATGGCAGTGGCACTCTGAGCCGCGGTTCAGGTGCCCAATTTGCAGCTTTGTCCGAGGGGCAGGGCGGTACTGTCGAGCAATTTAACACCGCGATATTGCGTAATGATACGGGCACAGCTCCGATCGATCCCAGCGGCTTACCCAATGATCCGTCAGGTTTAATGTTTGCCAACGCCGACAGGAATGGCAACGCTCACAAAGGCAGTCTAAAGGTGGCGCACTGCGTACCAGATTACTTCGGTCACCGTCCGGCAGATAACCCGACGCACTCAAACTACATAGACTACAACTTTGCCGGCGGCAATCTTAGCAACCTGGCTAACGGCGCCTACTACGCACCGGGCAACATCACCATCAGCGGTGGCAGCTTAGGCAACGCCACCGACTGGGAGCCTGGCGACGATCCCAAAGGTCAAAGCCTGGCCATCTACGTTAATGGCAACGTGACGATCAGCGGCAATATTACCTTCTCGTCTGGAGCGCGCACGGCCAAATATGTGAACGGCGAGCTGAAAACCAATATTCCGTCACTATTCATTATTGCCCGGGGCAACATTGATATCGCGCCCAACGTGGGCGAAGTCGACGGCGTATACATAGCCCAAAATCACCCGAACAACGCCACGCCACCCCAGCAAGTTGGCGGTACGATTAACACCTGCAGCACTAACAGCGGCGACCTATTCGGCACCTGCAACAACCAGCTGGTCATTCGCGGTGCCTTCATCGCCAAGAACGTGGAACTGTACCGCACATTCGGTTCGGTACGTGACTCGGCCACCGGCGAATATCCTGGTATCCCCGTAAATGCCGCCAACCGCAGTAACTGTAACACCGGTGACGATGCTGGCGACCAGATGCGCGGCGACCTGTCGATCGATTGTGGCGCTGAAGTCTTCATATTTAGCCCGGAAATGTTCCTGAGTCACCCGGCCATCCCGGCTATTCCAACTAACTATAAATTTGATGCCATCAGTAGTTTGTCACCGGTTTTGTGATACAATTAACCGAGGTAAGTGCTTAAGCTTTAGGAAAATAGAAATGAAACTGGGTGGGACACCAGCAGATAAATCAGTAAGGACCAGCGATGAGCTCGCTTTTTAACGTCGGCGACTTCTTTGGCCTGGATATCGGCACCACGGCTATCCGGTTGGTGCAATTGCGCGGTGCGACCGATCCCAAAGTGTTAGTGCGCTATGCTTACGTGCCTCTGGATCCCAAACTGGCTTTAAGCGACTCAAAAAATGACCAAGCGAAATTGGCTCAAAGTGTGGCGCAACTGGTTTCGCAGGCCAAATTATCTACCCGCAACGTGGCGGTTGGCATTCCATCCAGCCGTGTTTTTACCACTGTTGCGGACATTGACCGTCTGCCGGCTAACGAACTTGACCAAGCCATTAAACTGCAGGCCGACTCGTTGATCCCAACGCCGTTGGAAGAGTCCAAAATTGACTGGGCTCTGATTGGCAATTCGCCCAACGATCAAACCAAGCAAGAAATTCTGCTCAGCAGCGTGCCCAACAACTTTATCGAGGCACGTTTGGACATGCTGGAGAGCGTAGGACTTAATGTCATAGCTTTTGAGCCGGACAACCTGGCTATGGCCCGCGCCCTGGTGTCGCCCACAGCCACTGAGCCGGAGATGATTTTGGATATCGGCCGCAAATCAACCGACCTGGTAATTTTGTTTAACGGCGCACCGCACTTAACCCGATCAATTCCGACCGGCACCGAAGCGGTGATCCGGGCTGCTATGCAAAACATGAATGTTGACGATAAACAGGCCGAGCAGTTTATCTTTAAATTTGGCCTTAGCAAAGACAAGCTTGAGGGCCAGGTTTATCAGGCCATTAGCGGCACCGTTGATCTGTTAATTGACGAAATCACCAAATCGATTAAGTTCTTCCAAGCTCGCTACCCAACCACAAATGTGACGCGCATTGTGGTTACCGGTGGAGCTTCTGTCATACCGGAGTTCCCGCTGTACCTGGCCAACAAGTTTAATCTTAATGTCGAGATTGGCAATGCCTGGCGCGGCGTCAGCTTTAGTCCGGAGCGTCAAAACGAACTGCTGTCGATTTCTAATCAGTTTGCCGTGGCTGTCGGCCTGGCGGAGCGTTCAGCATGATTCAATTCAACCTGCTTCCCGACGTAAAAATGGCCTACATCAAGGCTCAGCAAACCCGCCGTCTGTTCATGAGCATATCGGTAATCGCCAGTGGTGTGGCGGTCTTTTTGCTGGTCGTTTCATTAATTAGCGTCGATGTGGTGCAAAAGAAGAATTTGCACGATCTGAATCACGATATCGACACAAATGCCAAGGAACTTCAGGACACGCCACAGCTCAGCAAAGTTTTGACCATCCAGAACCAGTTAAATGTTCTGACCAGTCTGCACAACCAAAAGCCGGCGGCCAACCGCCTGTTTGGCTATTTGTCACAGGTAACGCCGTCCAAGGCCACCATCAGCAATATTTCGGTTGATTTTACTGCTCACAGCATGAGTATTACCGGCAATGCCAACGCCTTGAGCACCATTAACACCTTTATTGATAGCCTGAAGTTCACGACTTACGATATGGGTGATGGCCAGTCGACGAAGGCCTTTTCGTCAGTCGTGCTGTCCAGTTTTGCAGTCGCTACCGGCAGCAACCCGGCCAGCTACACCATCACTTTGTCTTATGACCCGAACATCTTTACTAACACCGATAATGTCACCCTGACTGTGCCGCAAACCATTACCACGCGCTCGGTCATTGATCAGCCTTCCGACCTATTTGAACAAGATGATACAGGTAGTGGGCAATAATTATGGCAAGCAAGGAACCGAAAAAAACTTCCGCCAAACACAGCCTGATCGACAAGGCTAACGCCACGGTTGTGGGTGTGACATCGGCCGCCGTTTTTGTGGTTATTTTCTCGCTCGTGGCCTGCCACACGCTGCTCAACCAGTTTACCTACCAAAACCGTATCATTAAGGCCAGCAAAACCACGCTAAGAGTCTTAAAAGATGACATCAACGCAGTTGGCGAGCTGGAAGACGCCTACCAGGCGTTTGTGAATCAGCCGCAAAACGCTTTAGGGGGTGACCCTTCAGGTACGGCTGCTCAGGACGGTGACAATGCCAAAATTACCTTGGACGCTTTGCCAAGCCAATACGACTTCCCGGCACTGGCCACCAGCTTGCAGAACATTTTGAACGGGCAGGGCGTGCAAATCCAGGCCATCAGCGGTACGGATAACGAAGTCAGCCAGGATACGGGCGCGGTGAACAACCCGACGCCAATCGCTATACCGTTCCAAATCAGCGTCACCGGCAAGTATGACGCTATTCAAAATGTCATCAGCGCTTTTGATCACTCCATTCGACCGATTCAAATTCAGACTATGACCTTAACCGGCGACCAGAATAATCTGACGCTGACCTTGACTGCCCAAACTTTCTACCAGCCAGCCAAAGCACTTAACATTAGTACAAAGGTTGTTAAATGAAAAAGAACGATTTAGCCCTGTTAATCGTAATCGCCGTTTTCAGCGGCATTATTTCGCTGGTAGTCTCCCGTTTGATTTTTGTGACTCCCGCTAACCGCCAGCAGAGTGTGAAAACTGTCCAGAGCATTTCCACCAGCTTCACTACGCCCAGCAGCCAGTACTTCAATTCGTCATCAATTGACCCCACGCAGTTAATTACTATCGGCGATTCCAACAACCAGTCGCCGTTTAGTGGATCATCTAATTCACGTTAGGTGAGGCGAGCCGCATGACCGCCCCCTCCGCCACCAGCCAACAGCAGCTTGAAGATGCACTGCTTGCCAGTGCTGTGATTGAGCCTGATCAGCTGGCGGCGGCCAAGACAGCAGCCGATCAGAGCAAGGAGCCGCTGGTCGGCTACCTGCTCAAACACAATTTATTAACTGACGAGCAACTGACTAAAGTGAACGCCAGCATTGCCAAAGTGCCTTATGTCAATCTGTTAACGGCGACCATTGATCCCAAAATTCTGTCGCTGCTGACCGAAAGCTCGGCCGAGCGTTTTATGGCCGTGCCGCTGGGCGAGGAAAATAATCGCCTGGTTGTGGCCATGCTGGACGCCACAAATGTTCAAGCTGTCGACTTTTTAAGTAACAAGGTCGGCCGTGCCCTGAAAGTTTATGCCGCCAGCGAAGCCGGTATTAAGCACGTGCTCTTGCAGTACAAAACCCGTCTGGATACCCAGATGGATAAGTCGCTCAAAGACAAGCTGGCTGGTTCGCAGTCGCCAGACGGCACGCCTGCTGGCTCGGCTGCTCAGACCACAATCCAGACCATTGTGCAGGACTCGCCCATCAGCAAAGCGCTGTCTGCCATCATGGAATTTGCGGCCCGCAACCGAGCCAGCGACATCCACATTGAGCCCTTGGAGCATGAACTGAAGATTCGCTGCCGCGTGGACGGCGTGCTGCGCGAAGTTATGAAGCTGCCCAAAGATACCGAAGCGGCGCTGGTTTCGCGCATCAAAATTTTGTCGAACCTGAAAATTGACGAGCACCGCATACCGCAGGACGGTCAATTTACGGTGTTAGTCGACAAAAAACCGATTGACCTGCGTATCGCAATTTCGCCGGTGGTCTGGGGCGAGCAGGTGGTTATTCGTTTGCTGGATAAAACGGGCACCTCTCTAAAGCTGGAAGACATGGGTTACGCCGGCCGCGCGCTGCGGGCCATTCGTAACGGCCTCAAGCAAACCAACGGTATGATTTTGACCTCTGGTCCGACCGGTTCCGGTAAGTCGACCTCTCTGTATGCTCTGATCCAGGAAATTAAAAACGACAGCATTAACATTGTCACGCTGGAAGATCCTGTCGAATACAAAATGGACGGCATCAACCAGATTCAGGTTAATGCGGAAGTCGGTCTGACCTTTGCATCAGGCCTGCGCAGTATCCTGCGCCAGGACCCGAACGTGGTGATGGTTGGTGAGATTCGTGACAAAGAAACTGCTCAGCTGGCAGTGCAGGCCAGCCTAACCGGACACTTGGTGTTCAGCACGCTGCACACCAACTCAGCGGCCGGCATCTTGCCCCGTCTTCTGGATATGGGCGTCGAGCCGTTCCTGATCGCCAGCACGGTGCGCACAGTTATTGGTCAGCGTCTGGTGCGCCGGATTGCCGAAAAAGGCAAGGAAACCTATCAGTCATCAGAGGCCGAAACAGCGGCCATTAAGTCTAATGTCGGTAACCTTTTGCCGGCCGACCAGGAACATATGGCAGCCGTGGCTGCGGATCTAGGCTATAAAAGCTTGCCCTTAAATAACCAAACCGCTTATACTTTAGCCAAGGGTACCGACAGCGTCGAGACACCTGGCGGCTTCTCAGGCCGAATGGGCGTGTACGAAGTGTTTGAGGTATCGGAGGCAATTCAGGGCCTAATCATGAAACAAGCAACCAGCAGCGAAATCGAGAAAGTGGCTCGCGCCGAAGGCATGGTAACTATGCGTCAGGACGGGTTCTTAAAGGCGCTGGCTGGCCAAACGACATTGAATGAAGTTAACCGTGTTGCCGCCGAGGGCAACATTTAGGGGGTGGCAATGGCAGCAGCAGGACAACCAAGAATCGAAGTCTTACTGGACGAGGTGATTAAAAAGAAAGCTTCGGACCTGCACATACAGGTCGGTTTGCCGCCCATGCTGCGTGTTGATGGCTCCTTGACGCCAATAACAGGGGCAGATCCGCTCGATGAAGAGGCCGTTGAAGCCCTGGTTTTCGCCATTTTGGACGAAGACCAAAAGCAAATTCTGCTCAAAGATAAGGAATTCGACTTTAGTTTTGCCTACGGCGACCTGGGTCGTTTTCGAGTTAACGCCTTCCACGAACGCGGCAACATGGCTGCGGCGCTGCGTTTAATTCCGAACCAGATTTTAACTATTGAGCAGCTCGGTATGCCGGAAACGGTTAACAAGTTTGCCGATTATCCGCGCGGCTTAGTGCTGGTGACCGGCCCGACCGGCTCCGGTAAGTCCACTACGCTGGCGGCTTTGGTGCATCGTATTAACACCGAAAAAGCCATGCACATTGTGACCATCGAGGACCCGATTGAGTACACCCACAAATCAATTAAATCAGTGGTGGTACAGCGTGAAGTGCACTACGACACCTACAGTTTTAGCGCCGCCCTGCGCTCGGTTTTGCGTGAAGACCCGGATGTCGTGCTGGTAGGTGAGATGCGCGACCTGGAAACCATTGCCAGTGCCATCACCATTGCCGAAACCGGTCACTTAGTTTTCGCTACCTTGCACACCAACAATGCCGCTCAATCAATCGACCGTATGATTGACGTTTTCCCGCCGCACCAGCAGCCGCAAATTCGCGCCCAGCTGGCCAACATTTTGATGGCCATCGCCTCGCAGCGCCTAATCCCGTCCATCGGCGGCGGCCGCACGGTAGCCACAGAAATTCTGATTGCTACGCCCGCTGTGCGCAACATTATCCGCGAAGGTAAGACACACCAGCTGGAAGCAGTGATTCAAACTGGCGCCGAATTTGGCATGCAGTCCATGGACAAGACGCTGGTTGGTTTAATTCATGACGGCACCATCACCTACGACGAGGCGCGCAACTTCGCTGTCGACCTCGACGAGCTAGACAGGTTAATGCGAGGCTAGCCCGTGCTTACTTTTGATTACGAGGCGAAAAATGCCAGCACCGGCGAGAAAGTCAAAGCCAAAGTTCAAGCTGACAGCGAGCAGGCGGCAGCCAAACTGCTGCGCGAGCAGGGCCTGACACCATTGACCATCAAAGCCGAAAAAACCAGTGTTGGCAGCTATGCCTTCGGCCGCATCAAGTCTAAAGACAAAGTGTTATTCAGCCGTCAACTGTCGACGTTGATTAATGCCGGCTTGCCGCTGTCACAGTCTTTACGCAGCGTCGTCGAGCAAACTACCAATAAAGCACTGAAAAGCGTCATCAGCGAAATTATTAACGACGTGGAAGGCGGTAGTTCGTTCAGCAAGGCACTGGAAAAGCACCCCAAGGTTTTTAACCGCGTCTATATCAGCTTGGTAGCTGCCAGCGAAACATCCGGTACACTCGACAAAGGTTTGGAGCGCCTGGCCTTCCAGCAGGAAAAAGACGCCGAGATTATGGCCAAGGTCCGCGGCGCCCTGATTTATCCTGCCATCGTGCTGCTAGTGATGGTGGCTGTAGTGACCTTTATGATCGTTAAAGTTTTGCCGCAGGTGCAAAGCATTTACGCTAGTATTCCAGGGGTGACTTTGCCATTTGTGACCAGACTTTTGCTGGCCATCTCTCATTTTGTGACCCGTTTTTGGTGGGTGACCATTATTTTGATTGGGTTGGCCGGCTTTTTTGGTACGCGCTGGGCAAGAACATCGGCCGGACGCTCTATAGTTGACGAATTCAAGATGAAAGGCTGGCCCATCGGCACCCTGTACATGAAGCTTTACATGGCCCGTTTTGCCCGCACCGGCACCACGCTGACCGCCGCCGGCGTGCCGATTATCCAGGTGCTGGAAGTAACTGCCGAGGCTGTCGACAATGTTCATATTGCCAAATCTCTGGAAAGAGCCATCGAAAAGGTTAAGGGTGGTAAGGCGCTTAGCGAGGCTCTAACGGGTGATCCAAACTTCTTGGAATTAGTGCCAAACATGCTGCACATTGGTGAACAATCAGGCGCCATTGAGTCTATGATGGAAAAAGTGGCCGACTACTACGAAAAAGAGGTTGATAACGAAGTGAAGGCCATCAGCACCATTATTGAGCCTGTTCTAATGGTGGTGATGGGTATTGTCGCGCTGATCATCGTTGCTGCCATTCTGCTGCCGATTTACGGCCTAGTTAACCAGTCTGGCTTTACAAATGCGGTCTAGGGGTTAGAAGGGCTTGCTTTTTACGATTTTAAGCCGTATCATCTAACCATAAGCATTTAATTGATTAAAAATTGCAAAGGGGCACCTGCAATGACAAAAAATTTAAAGAAGTCTGACCTTCAAGGGTTTACGATTATTGAGGTCATGATCGTCTTGGCCGTGGCCGCCATGATCCTATTGATCGTGCTGTTGGCCGTTCCGGCACTGCAACGTAACTCGCGTAACACGGCTATTAAAAACGATGCAGCATCTGTTGCTGCCGGCATTAACACCTATGAGTCTGATCAAAATGGCATTCCGCCCGACACCATTACCAGTAGCTCGGGCACTGTAACTGTCGGTAACACCGGTGCCGTTTGTGGTACGGGCAGCCTAACTACCAAAGAGGACATTAAGGTGCAGGGCAGCACAAATGTTACATGTTCTGGCACGGCACCTTCTTCCGCTCCGGACCCGGGCAATATCGTCGTGGTACCCAAGAAGGACTGCAAGGATCAGCCATCAACCCGAGCCTTCGCAATTTACTACTCAATCGAGACTTCCGGCGGCACAAGCCAACAGTGTGTCGATAGCTAAGAGTCCTGACCAGCTACATAAAACCGGCCCTTTAGGGCCGGTTTTTCTATGTTAAGATAAGTCTCATGATCATTGCCGCACTGGTGCTGCTGGGACTGTGTTTTGGCAGCTTCGTGAACGCTCTGGTGTGGCGGGTGCATGAACAGGCCAGTCGCAAGAAAAAGAATAAAGAGCTGTCGATTTGGCATGGCCGTTCGATGTGCCCGCATTGCAAGCATACGTTAAGCGCCTTGGACCTTATACCGGTGCTCAGCTGGCTGTTTTTACGCGGCAGGTGCCGATATTGCCACAAACCAATATCCGTGCAGTATCCGCTCGTAGAGCTGGCGCTGCCGGTGTTATTTGTGCTGTCGTATGCGGTCTGGCCAGCCAATTTACTCTTTGGACGTGCCAGCTCGCTGTTTCATCCGGGAGTTTGGTATATAAATGCCTATTTTGCGCTTTGGCTGGTCATTTTAATCGGTTTTCTGGCTCTGACAATCTACGATTTATGCTGGCAGCTGCTGCCTAACCGCATTGTTTACCCGCTGACGGTGCTGGCTTTCTTGACCGCTATCATAACGGTTGCGGCCAGCTCGCAGCATGTCCATGCTCTGTGGCAGGAAGTATGGGCAGTGGTGGTCGGCGGCGGTATTTTCTATCTGTTATTTCAGCTATCGGGAGGTAAATGGATCGGCGGTGGTGATGTGCGCCTGGGCTGGCTAATAGGCCTGATCGTCGCCACGCCCGCTAAAAGTTTGCTGTGCATTTTTACTGCTGGCGTAGCCGGCAGCCTGGTTAGCTTGCCGCTTCTAGCCACTAAAAAGCTGAAACGTACCAGCATCATTCCGTTTGGCCCGTTTTTGATGCTGGGCGCGGTAATTGCCGTCTTGTGGGGCAGCCAAATTCTGGACTGGTACAATCATCAGCTACTTGGTCTGAATTAGGCGCGCCACCGAAGATGCTTATGCTATAATAACTTCATGTTGGGTGGCCAAAACAAACAGCCGCGTGGATACGCGTCACCAGCTTATACCATCATTGAAGTTATGATTTTTTTGGCGGTCTCAGGCATGATGTTTGTGAGCGCAGCCATTTTTATTAACGGCAAACAGGCCAGCGTTGAATTCCGGCAGGGCATGGTTAACGCGAACGCATCCATCCAGGCCGTAGTCAACCAGGTTTCCAATGGCGAGTATCCGTCGCTGGGAGACTTTACCTGCCGGGTTAACAGTCCGAGTGACCCGGCTTCGCAGCCGACTTTCACCAGTGATGTGGGCGGAAATAACGCCCAAGGCGCCAACGGCGGCAGTGCAGCCGACAGGTCTTCATCTGGCTGTATATTCTTGGGTAAGGTAGTGCAGTTCGACCCGAACGATTCCGGCCTCAACGCTACCAACTATTACGTCTATAGTGTGGCTGGCCGCCAGTTTAATAAGGAAGGTGATCCTGCCAATAGTTTCGCGGAGGCACAGCCGCAGGTTGTTTTTAACGCTTCACCGGCAATCGATCTGACCGAACAACATGCTTTACAGGATGGCCTGGAGTTTGCCGGCGCTTATTTATGTACCGAACCCACCAGCTGTGACGCAATTGGCGCTATCGGGTTCTTCGGCAGCTTCAACGGCGGCGCCGTATCAAATAATCAGGGGTCGGGCTCGCAAACCGTTACTACGGCAGTTATCCCGGGTGTACCGGCTCATACCACCAAGAACAACGCCATAGCTCAGATGGATGTGGCCTATTCGACGGCCGCAACCTCGGGCATGGCAAATATTGCCAATAACCCCAACCCTGATCTATTTCCCACGCCTCCCAAAGTAATTATCGGCGGTAAATACATCTTGTTGTGCTTCAATAACGGCCGAAACCGTAAAGGTGCGCTGACTATTGGCGGCACCGGTGGCCAACAGTTCACAACCGCGCTATACTTTAACATAAGCACGACCGGAGTAGAGCAGAAATGTCAGTAAAGACGCGATTAAGCCTTGGCAGCCGCGGTGACACCATTGTGGAAGTGATGGTGACGCTGGCTATTTTGGGCCTGGCATTTTCCATTGCTTATGCCACAGCCAACCACAGTTTAATGCTGGCCCGCAACTCCGAGGAGCACTCCGAGGCCACCCAGTTTTTACAGAGCCAAGTGGAACAAATCCGGGCTTATATCGCTCAAGATTCAGCTAATTTAACATCTTTGGAAAGCTACTGGTCCGGCGGTGGCGGCGGGCACGTGGACTTTTGCTTTGATGCCGGCGGAACAGTGCAGGCCAGTCACCTGGCACCCGGCGACACCGACAACCCCGATTGCACTTTCGGTAACCCGTCGCTTTATCAAGTTGCTGTTCAGTACGTGACAATACCGGAAGGCACGCAGCCCAGTGGCAGCGATCAAAACCAGAGCTATTTCAAGGGTGTTGTGAGCTGGGATGGTGTCGGTCAGCTGGGCAAACAACAAGTGCAATTTAACTACCGGATATTTTAACGATGAAAAACACTGCCAGTAACCAAAAAGGCTTCACCATTGTTGAGCTGATGATCGCTCTGGCGGTTATGTCGACATTATTGCTGATTGCCAGTTTAACCCTGATCAATTTGGGCCACCTCTTTTCTAAAGGAACCAATGAGGCGAATTTACAGAATGCCACCCGCAACTTAATGTCCGATTTAACTTCCTCCATCGAGTTAGGCGCCACAAAACCGGTGACTTTCTACCCGTCGCCGCTGCCAGTCGGTAGTCTGAATCTGGCCGGGCCCGGCGCCCCAGGCGAGGAAAGTCCTAGCAGCACAGGTACAGAGGGCTGTGTGCCCGGGGCGCTGGTGCCCGGCTGTACCCAGGTTGGTGTAATCTGTATCGGCACGGTGCGCTACACCTACGTCTTAAACCACGTACTGACTAACGACAGCGGTGATCACGCATTGTGGCGCGACACCACTCAGAATAACAGTGTCTGTCAGCCGGTTGATGCCACGTTTGACACCTTTACAACAAACAACACCGATCCGCACGACGATCAGACAGTGGCCCACACCGGCAGCGAGCTGCTGTTGCCCAATATGCGCCTGACGCAGCTCTGCGTCGGCTATAACTCCAGCAGCAATACCTACACAATTCGTATTTCAGCGGCCTACGGAGGCAATTTAGCTGACGGCACGCAAGACTTAGTGCAGTTTGACCGCGGTAATGACCCCACAGACTGCACAGATAACAGCGGTAAAACCTCTTGTTTGCCCACCAAGGGCGATGAATATTGCGCCACCTCATCTTTGGTGCAAACAGTAGTGCAGAGAACGATCACGGAGTAAGGTATAATACTGCTTATGAAAACGGCCAGCCTGCAAAAAAATGAACGCGGCTTTGCCTCTCTTATTGTTGGTATAACCCTAGTTGTTCTGTTGGGTCTGTTAACTGTCGGTTTTGCTCAGTTAATGCGCAATGAACAGAGTCAAACCACCAATCGCCAGCTGAGTGACCAGGCCTATTATGCTGCCGAAACCGGCATTAATGCCGGCGAGAAGGCCGTGGCTGCCGGCTACATTGGCGATAAAACCTACTGCGGGCCGATTAAGCCTAGCGATCCAAACTACTCAAATAGCAATATTGCCGGCTACTTAGCTGATACAGCGCAAGATGTTGGCCAAAACGGTCCGGAAGGCGTCACCCACACCACACAGTGGACCTGTCTACTGATTTACACCGCACCAAGTTCATTGGACTTTGGAAATGTCGGCACGGTAACGCCAACCAGCTTTGTGGCCAGTGGCCAGTATCAGGGTGAGCCGGATGCCATCAAAGACCTGACGATTTCATGGCAAGACGCATCGAATATAACCACTTTTGTGCCAACAACAGGCCAGGGAAACACAGACTTTCCACCGGCAACCGCCTGGAGCTACCCAGGTATCTTACGCACGGCCATCACGCCGTTAAATACCGATGTTGCCGGCCAGCTCGATGCTGCAGCCATGGACAGAAACACCTTTACTGTTTATCAATACCCAACTGTAAGAGACAACAACTCCTCAGTTGAGTACACTACTGATCACGCCGCGCAAGGCCAGGTAGCCGATGGTGGCTGCGATACTGCCAATAGTCTTTACTGTTCGGTGACCATTAAAAATGTGCCCAACAATGCCGGCCAGCCAATTCTATTCAATTTCCGCTCTATCTACAGCCCAACTCACATCTTTATTACAGCTACAGATGCCGAAGGCCGTAAAATTGATCTGGTAGGCGCCCAGACACTAGTCGATTCTACCGGACGCGACCAAGATGTCTTAAAGCGTATTCAAGTCCGCGTACCATCGGCTACACAGCCCAAATATTACTATCCAGGTTTTGTGCTCGACTCGCTAACCGGCATCTGCAAACAGATCAAAGGTAATGCGGCTGTCGGCGGTGCCAGCCCGTATGCTTCGGGTTGCGGCATTGGCGTGCCTTTTGCCAACCAAGAACCACCGGACCCGAATTAGTCCGTTTGTTTGTGATGAAATTGTTCGTGCACTGCTTTTAGGTGCGGGTCGGTAACATGAGTATAAATTTGGGTGGTCGCAATGTTGCTGTGGCCCAGCATGGCTTGCACCGAGCGCAAGTCGGCGCCGTTCATCAAGAGGTCAGTAGCAAACGAATTATGCGAAATAAAGCCGTCAGTAATCAGATTTTCTGTTTCCGGCACGGTAAAATCATAAACCGGGCAGCGTTCTTGGCGCGTTGTCAGTTTGCTGACGCGCAGCCATTTCAGCTGGTGGTTGCTGGTGGCCAGCCGCCGCAGCAGCTCCAGGCGCGGATCATCGGTCAAGCCCATGCGCTTAAACCGGTTGTAGAACTTCATTACCGTCGGCCCGGTCGGTACAATTGTGCCGGATATATAACGGCTGGGGTACTTTAGGCTTTGCTGGTCGGCCCGGCGACTGTAAAGGTGTTTGCCGCGCCTTTTACCCAACTCGGTCAGGGCTGCCAACATCGGTCCGACAGGAATTTTATGCCCAACCTCACGTGGCTCGGCCACGGTTTTTTTAAGCGTCGGTACCAGTTCTTGAAAACGCAGTTGGTCGCTCATCGACAGAATCTGCAGATAGTGAATTAAATAGTTACGGTATTCGGATTTGTTGGGCAGACGTACCCGACGCTGCCGATGATAAAGATGCGCGTCAATACCCAGTCGTAACAACAGCATCTGTACATCTTTTAGAAACTCCAGATTGGAGCTGAAAAATCGCGGTGCGCTGCCTTCGTTGCCATCGGCATCGTAAATGCCGGCCAAAAAAGCTGCTATGTCGGCCTCGGACGAGCTGAACAGGCGTGCGGGCACGCGTATCTGGTGAGTCGTGCCGTCCAGGCCGTACTTTTCCAGCAGTTTGACCAACGGCATGTGGTAGCATGACAAAATATAAGAGTTTGAAGCCGGTGCCGGCCTAATCGGCGCTTGTTTACCAAAACCATCGGCGATTAGCTGCTGATAATACTCCAGGAAAGCCGGATTTTTGTCGTGCAGAAAAACACCGCGTCGTCGCCGGCTGACGGTGCCATCGCCGACTATGTAGCCGAACAGCCGCCAGGTGTCGGCGGGCAAATAGCGCTTGGGTCGCAGCGATAGCTTGCGCACCCCGGCTACATAATCACCGATCGCCAAATCCTTGGCCATAATCTGATTGATGCCATCCCGACCGACGGTAAATAGCCGATGCTCTGGGGTGCAAACTAGCTCGTAACCGCCGGCCTGGATGGTGATGAGTTCGGCCGTCACATGCTGCCGCTTGGCGCTGATCGGCCGTGCGGTTTGCCAACCTTTTTCCCAGGCGTAGCTTTTAACCTGTTGAACGGCTTGTTGTTCGAAAACTGCTTGGGCCGACAAGACTCCTCGTGGCAGACTGATTCGAGTCGCCGGGTGCAGGCAGTGGCGCAGCGTGTGCGGCGAGACGTGTTTAGTGATGCCGGCTAGCAGAGCATAACGGGCCACGAGCCGCTGCACGCTGCGCGCCGTCAACCGATGAAAATTACCCGACAAGTCAACCGATTTCTGGCCGCTGTAGCGCACAAACAAGGGCCTTGCCGTGTCCGTGCGCTTATCTAAATATTGTTCAATCCAATTGGCGGCTTCTTGGCTAATGAAAATAGGGCGGTCTTTTTGACCCTTACCGCGGACCATAAACTCGCGCCGCTTAAGATTAATGTGTTCACGGTCCAAACCAACCAGTTCGCTAACACGCAAACCTGAGCTAAACAATAGCTCCAGGATAGCCCGGTCGCGCAAGCCGGGCAAAGTATTGGTTTTCGGCTCAGCAAATAAGCGTTCCAGCTCCTCTTCGTTCAAGAAAGTTACCCGCGGCCTGACAGTTTTGGCCAGCTCAACTTTGTCTGCCGCCAGAGCCGGAATGTCCCTGCGGGCACAATATTTTAGAAAGCTGCGCAAGGCAATCAGATGATAATTTTGTGTGGTTTTGCCGAGCTCATCAGAGGTGTTGGTGCCCAAACGGTTCAGCCACAGCCGCCATTTGCGAATTAACTCCACATCAATATCGGAAACGCGGATGTCGCCGGCAAAGTCGAGCAGGCGAGTCAGGTAGTGATCGTAGTTGGCAATCGTTTTTTGTGAACGATTTTGTTCAAGTTCCAAGTATTCCAAAAAATTTGTTTTCGCCCGAGAGAATAACATAAGCACAGTATATCATTGTGCGACGCGGTTGGCCCGGAGCTGCCGTCTCTGTTATACTGGAGTAAATTAAATAAGGAACCTTAAGTGGAACGAACCCTTGTCATTGCCAAACCCGACGCCGTGCAACGCGGTCTAATTGGCGAGATGATCCGCCGCCTGGAAGCCAAAGGCCTCAAATTAATTGGTATCAAAATGGCCAGCTTAGACGAAGCTGTCCTACGAAACCACTATGCCGAACATGTTGAAAAAGATTTTTACGCCGGCTTGGAGAAATTTATGAAAAGCTCGCCGGTTGTACTGATGGCTTGGGAAGGCTACGAGTGTGTCGATTCCGTGCGTCTGTTGGTCGGTGCCACTAACCCGCGCCAGGCTGCCCCCGGCTCCATTCGCGGTGATCTGGCTATCGGCCAGGGCCGCAACCTAATTCACGCCTCCGACAGCTCAGCCTCCGGCGTTAAAGAAGTCGAAACTTTCTTCAAACCCGAAGAATTGTTCGATTACGATAAGTCCGAGTACTTGCACGTTTACGAAGATTTCGAACGCGACTAAACCTGGTATCCCCGCCGCGATTCGAACGCAGATCTGCTCCTTAGGACGGAGTTATTCTATCCATTGAACTACGGGGACGTGAGCGAGCGAGTTCCGGTATGCGAAGCATACGGGGACGCTTCCTGATTTTACCAGCCGGAGCGCTCAGCTAACACACTATGATTTAAAACTCATACAAAAAATGTATAAAACAGACGATTTTCGTATGTGTTTCATATGCATGCAGGAGAAGTGCATAGCACGCGGTGCTGTTTGGCAAGAGGTGCTACAATACCTCTATGCGACGAGCCATTAAAACGGCGGCTAAACAGCAAACAAGCACAAGCAAAAATCGGCGCGTGCCGCATAAATACTTCAGCGATCAGTTCGATGACGAAGAAGTGCTTTATGTTTTTCACCAGCACCCTATTGTGATGCGCAAAGGCCTGGTTTATGGCATGTTTGGCCCGCTGGTGGGAATTTTGCCGACGGCCATACATCCTGCGCTTGGGTTTGGTGTCTTTTTTGGGGGCCTGGCGGCCGGCTTTGTGCTCGGCTGTCTAATCTTGGCGCCCAGCTGGATCGGCTGGTATTTCAGCGTATTCATCGTAACTGATCAGCGCTTCATTCAAATCAGGCAGAAGGGTTTGTTTCATCGTTCGGTCGCAGATTTGGGTTTACATCAGATACAATCGGTCAATTATGACATCTCCGGCCTCCAGGAAACGCTGCTCGGATTTGGTACAATAAAGATGCAGACTTATGTTGGCGATTTGAGCATTAAGGATGTGCATCACCCGTCCCGGGTTCAGAAGCGTATCCTTGGTATTTTGCGCGACAAGGGCATTACCACCAATCCCAATCCTAGCCCCTTCGGCAATAGTCTGAACGAAACTGATGAAACGACTCAAGAAACCGAATCTGAAGCGGCTTAAGAGGCTCAAAAAGCCTGCTTTGCCGTCGAATTTGCCGGCGGTGCTGCAGCAGCCAAAATCTCAAGAGGAAAAGATTAAAGAGGCGCTAGAGAATGCGCCGCGCATTACTGACGAAACTGTTTCTGAGCACCGTGAAGAGGTCTTAAGCAGTGCCCGCAAGCTGATTTATCCGTTGCAGCATTCCAAACACCGCGTAGTACGCATTTCGGTGGCGCTGTTTGCGCTGGTGCTGGTGGTCTTTTTTGTTTATTGCGGCCTGGCACTTTATAAATTCCAGTCGACCTCCAGTCTGATTTACGGAGTGACGCGCATTGTGCCGTTTCCGGTCGCCAAAGCCGATGGGCGCTGGATAAGTTACGAATCATATCTGTTTGAACTGCGCCGCAACATGCACTATTACATTACCCAGCAGCAGGCCGAGTTTACATCCAAGGATGGCAAGAAGCAGCTGGATCGCCTGCGCCGTCAGGCCCTGAATCAAGTTGTTGAAGATGCTTACGTCAAGCAACTGGCGATAAAAAACCATGTTTCTGTCAGCAGCCAAGACGTCGACAATGAGGTCGCTCTGGTGCGCAGCCAAAACCGTTTAGGCAATAATGAACGTGTTTTTCACGAAGTATTAAGTGAGTTTTGGGGCTGGAGCGAGTCCGATTTTAAGAGGGAGCTTAAGGGGCAACTGCTGCAACAGGCCGTTGTTGCCAAACTTGATACTGCCACCAATCATAAAGCTCAGCAGGCGTTGCTGCAATTGCGTAACGGTGCTGACTTTGCGGCCGTTGCCAGTGCTTTCTCCGATGATGCCAGCACCAAAGGCAATGGCGGCCAATATGGTGCCGCTCTGACCCCGAGCGATGCTAACGTTGCGCCTGCCGTCACCGCCGCCGCCTTCCAGCTGCCGGCCGGCCAGGTCTCCACCATTATCAACGCCGGCTACACCTTGGAAATCATCAAAGTTTTAAGCGTCGGTACCGGCAGCGTCCAGGCGGCGCACATCCAGTTCACGCTTAAACCCATAACTACTTATGTGGACCCGGTCGAAAAGGTCCACCCGCCGCATTACTACATTCATCTGCCTAAAGAATTCAGCCCAACTTCTGCTCAACAGCTACTTTAAGCGACTGCAAATCGGCTTGCAGCTCGTGCCGGGCAAAGGTTTCCAACACCGGTGCAGCGAAAGCAAAAGCCGGATGTTGAGGCCTGACCGATATGCGACACTTCAGTAACGTTTTTTTGCCTTGGGGCGACAGGGTATAAGTAATGATATAAATTAACGTGCCATTGTCGTTCTGGATCACAAGCTGTTTGCTTGGCTTCAGCTTGATAACTTTGTTCAGGGCTTTAATTTTTATGCCAAACAAAAGGCTGGTGGCACTATACGTGCTGCCTGGCTTTAAGCTGCCCAGGGGCGACAGATGAGTTAAGTGCGGGTTCCAGAGGTAGTGATACTTTAGTTCGGACAAATAGCGCCAGACGTTGGCAGGCGTTGCTGCGATAGTTACCTGTGTGCTGACTCGGGCGTCTGGTAATGCCGGTTCTTTGCCACTTTTCATAAGCGGGGCTACGCTTTAACAAAATTATAACACTGCTCGTCGTGCACGCAGCAGTCCGGCCATTGCCAGGCTCAGGTAGATTAGCCCGGTTTCGCAGCTGGATAACAGGGGTGCATGCAGGCTGATAACCAAATATGTGCCGCTCGCAAGTGTCATGGCGGTCAAGCTATAGCCGACGCGCAGTTTGGTTTTGCTCGGCGCGAAAGCGGCCCAGGTAGTGGCTACTAAGCTGGATAGTGCGCAGAGAACGTGCAGCAAAATAATCATAAAGCTATTATACTCGCCGCTTTCGCTTCGGCTGATATCTTAAACTTTGCACCACAATTACGCTCCACATCACCGCGTTCAGGGTGCCCATGGCAACTGTGTACCAGAGGCGTAAATCAATATATACAACTACTGCCACCATCTGGAAAAAAGCGGTAATCACGCCGGTGCCGGCGTGCGGATTATGCTTTTTGCTGAGCAGCGTAGGGATCAGCGCCAGGTCAAAACCAAGAATACAGATCGATAAAACAATGTCTTGCCAGCTTCCGTGCATGCTGACATGTTAGCATAAGCGAAAAGTTTGGCGGGCCCGGCCGGATATCGCGCGCCTAGCGGCGCACTCCTTCCTGCGGTGCTCGGCAAAAGTGCGTGTACACACTTTTGCCTGCGCTCCTCGTTCGCCGAACCTCCGGTTCTCATCCGACCGGTAATGAAAAACCGACCACCGTAGGGGTGATCGGCTTTTCATGGCGGGCCCGACCGGATTCGAACCGGCGATCTCCTCCGTGACAGGGAGGCGTGATAGGCCTCTTCACTACGAGCCCGCATCGTCAAACGACAGATGATACCTTATCAAAATCAGGGGTAAAAAGCAATCGGGGTTTGTTATACTGTTTTAGATTCGCCGATGTAGCTCAGTTGGCTAGAGCATCGCTTTCGTAAAGCGGGGGTCAGGGGTTCGAATCCCCTCATCGGCTCCAGAAGAGCTCAGCGGGTGTCGTATAACGGCTATTATGTGGCCTTCCCAAGGCTAAGACGCGGGTTCGACTCCCGCCACCCGCACCATTGAATGAGGCTAGCGCTTTTTACGGCTGCTGGTCTTTTTCTTTTTTGGAGCGCTTTTAGCTGGAGCTTTTTGCGGCGCCGGGGCCAGCAAGTAGAGCAGGCCGGTGCCGACGATCACTACCAAAAGTACAGATACAATCAAGTTGCCAAGGGCGTTAAACCAACTGGCGTCAGTGCTAACTAGGCTCGAAATTAGCCAATACGCAACATATGCGCCAGCGCTGTAGACCAAAGCCTTGGGCGCCAAGCCTTTGTAGTATTCGATATCACTTTGTTTTTGAGCCATAAATATCTTCCTTTAGAAATTATGCTTATGCTTACAATTTAGCACGCTGAGCGAAGATGATACAATAGTGGCTGATAATGGCCATCTCTAAAAAGTATATTCACGACCACTTGGTGCTGCTGTTGGTTAGCATTAATCTTTTCTTGGCTTTGGGCGGCAGTATTTTTATCTTGTTACGGCTGGGCAGCGGACATGGTGCCACTTATATTGTGCAGTGCCGCGACTGCTCAAACCCGGCGGCGCTCAATAAATTCACTACCGGGAATGTGATTGATGTGTTGAGTTTTGTGGTGTTTGCGGCCCTTGTGATGGTCAGCAACACTATTCTGAGTATGCGGGCTTATCACATTCATCGGCAGCTCGCCATATCTGTTCTGGGACTTGGAACGCTACTTTTAGCCATGACAATCATTGTCAGCAACGCCCTTTTGGCCTTACGCTAAAAGCATGACCGATATTGAAATACCGTTCGAGAAGAATCGCCGCGGCCATTATAGATTTTTTGAAATCTTGCCAGGAGCGCTCAGCTGGACGCTGTTGTTCATGCCGCTGATCTTGAGCTATGTGAACATCACACTCCAGGACACCAAGATTAATTTGGCCGTGGTTTTTGTGCTTGCTTATCTGTTAATTTACTTTGTTCGGTCTGTTGGCTACACGCTGCGGGCCTTGGGCGGCTACCGTGTTATGAAGCAGTGTCTCAAGCTGGACTGGAACGGTCTTTGTGCCGATGTTGAGGCTGGCGCGCCGACCGATCACGATCTAGGGCGGCCGAGCTGGCACTTTGCCAACCTGGCCCGGCTGGAAAGACGCGAGCATCGCTTTAAGCCCAGCCAGTTAACCCATGCCGTGATTATCGCCACTGTTAACGAAAGCCGGGAAGTGCTGGAGCCAACCATACAGGCAGTTCTCGAGGCCGATTATGACCCGAAAAAAATGATCCTGGTAATTGCTTACGAAGGACGTGCCGGTGAGCCGGCCGAGCAGCGGGTTAAAGATTTAATTAAAGATTATGGCCGCAACTTTAAGCACGCCATGGCCGTGCAGCATCCGTCAAACATTCCCGGCGAAATTATCGGCAAGGGCGGCAACGTGACCCACGCCGGCCGGGCCCTGCAGAAATATTTGGAAGCTGAAAAGATCGACCCGGCCACTGTTATCGTAACCACTCTCGACGCCGACAACCGGCCCGACCGGCGCTACTTCGCCAGTCTGAGCTATCTGTACTGCGTGGTGCCCGATCCGCTGAAGGCCTCATACCAGCCACTGCCGATGTTCACCAACAACATCTGGGACGCGCCCACCTTGATGCGCGTGATTGCCACAGGCAACAACCTGTTTTACATTGTGGGCACCCAGCGGCCGCACCGCAGCCGCAACTTTTCAGCCCATGCTCAACCGATGAAATCCCTCATAGACATGGACTTCTGGAGTGTGCGCACCATTGTTGAAGACGGCCATCACTTCTGGCGTTCGTATTTTCATTTCGATGGCGATTACCGTGTCTATCCCTTAAGTATCCCCATCTATCAGGATGCTGTGCTGGCCGATGGCTACTGGCGCACTATGAAGGCGCAATTCGTCCAGCTGCGTCGCTGGACGTACGGCGCCTCCGATGTTGCCTACATTGCCGACAAAGCTTTTTGGCACAAGAATAAGGTTCCGAAAGTTGATGCCCTCGCTAAACTACTGACCACCCTGGAGGGGCACGTTACATGGGCCACCGGCACGCTGCTGGTTTTTGGCGCAGCCTTCATTCCTCCTCTGTTGCACCCGCAGTTGCTAGCCGCCAACATCCTGCCTTTAACCGTCAGCCGGATACAAAGAATTGGCATCATTGGTCTGCTGGCCTCTGTTTACGTCTGTCTACTGACCTTGCCGCCGCGGCCAGCTCGCTACAAGCGCCACCGCTCAGTCATGATGGTCCTGCAGTGGGCCTTAACACCGGTCACAGCCATCGGCTACAGCTCGCTGGCCGCCTTCAACTCCCAAACCCGACTGATGTTCGGCTGGTACCTGAGCAAGTTCGATGTTACCGAAAAAGCCGTGGTCAACGCCGCCGGCGAAACCCACAGTTCAGATGCCGACCCAACAGCGGCTAAAAAGCGTCGCTGGCCGCGTAAGAAAAAGCGTTAGTTATCAGAGTGGAAGGCGGCGAAGTGTACTGCCGCAACCTTGTCAAAACGTTGCAGAGCCACTAAGACGTGCTGCCGAATGGCCCTTGTTTCCAGCACGCCAGCCTCAACGGCCGGGCGCAATCTTCCAATTAAGGTGTCACAGAGGCCACCAGCGTCGCTAAGCGCCGTTTTACGGTGTTCGAGGCTGCGATGCAAGCTTAAGAATAATTTATCGCGACTGAAGGGCTCTAAATGGTCTTTTTTATCTCGTACTGCCCACACACCCGCAAAATCAGCCGCCTCAACAGTGGTGAAGACGTTACCGCATGCCACACATTGCCGCCGGCGCCACACTTGATTGCGCCGGATCTGCCGCCGAGAGTTAACTACTTGAGTTTCTGAGCCACATTGTATGCAAACCATATCAATATATTGACATACGGCAATAAAAAAGACCAGTGGAAAAACTGGCCTCCAAAGTGGAAAAACTAATAAATTGCACAAAAAAGTCCGAGTAGATAAAAAATCTACTCGGACTAGGTGTTACGCTATTTTGATCGCGATGGGCGCCGTGCACGACGGACGCGGGGCGGGCGGGTCTGTAATGGTGCCTGGAAGGTCAATTCCTCATAAAACATCTGGAAATTGTCCAAAGCACTAACTTTAATGGTACTCAAAACTCGGAGAGAGCCTCGTTTAACCTAAATATGCTACCAGATGAACTTGACCAGGTCAAGACTAAGTGTCGAAATAACCATAAGCGCCCCATCTAAAAATTCTTGCAATTTAATCTGTTTAGAACGATAATTAAAAAAGTTAAGCTTAAGTGTAAAAAAGCCAACATGGCGAAGAAAAAATACAAACTGCCAAGTCAGAAGAAATCACCCCTGATGTGGGTGGTAGTTTTGCTGGTGGGAATCGCCGGTTTGGCGACACTTTTGCTGACCAGCGCCGACACGACCGACTATCAGCCGCCGAACGGTTTAACCACAAATAGCCGTGTGGACGGCAGCAATTATTACTTTGCCTTCAGCTGGACGCCCGGCGCCAGAAACCCCGGCGCTAAATACACTGCTAATGCCTGGATAGTTGTCTGGAAGCTCAACGGCACTATTCTGAACCACGTCTACATAACACCTTATTCCGTTCACTCCTATCAAATAAATAATTTGAGTTGTGGCACAACCTATAACATTGAGGTCCGGGCCGATCGCACCGATAGCTCCAGCCCCACTGGGTTCGCGGGCGAGTCGCCTTATAGCTCAATTGATTCAACGACTCAGGCCTGCCCGGTCCAGGCTAGCGTTAGCATAACCGGGTTCTCGATTAGCGGCACAACAGCCACTGTTAACTGGACGGCCACGGGCAGCCCCTCGCAATTTGACGTTTACTTATCGCCGACCAACGGCGGCAATACCATAGTCAACACTACTAGCGGAGCCAGTCGTTCCTGGACCGGAACAGTATCTTGCGGCACCAGCTACAACGCCAGCGTAATAGAGAGAGTAAGCGGCGGCTCGGCAACTTCGCCAAGTAAGGGCCCGGTCGCGGCGGCGGCCTGCGCGCCAACTGGCGGCGGAGGCGGCGGCACAGGAGGCGGCGGCACAGGCGGCGGGGGCACTGGCGGCGGTGGCACAGGTGGTGGCGGCACGGGCGGCGGTGGTACTGGTGGCGGCAGTACCGGCGGAGGCTCAACTGGTGGTGGCGGCACCGGCGGCGGCTCATCTGGAGGATCTTCGGGCGGCGGCTCTTCGGGTGGGTCATCCAGCGGCGGTTCATCCGGTGGCACCAAAAAGACCCCTAGCTCAACACCGAGCAAACCTCAACCGCCGGCAGCACCAACGAACTTTGCAGCCAAAGTTCAATCAGACAAAGTTGTTGTGCTGAGCTGGAACGCCAGTGTGGCTTCGGCCGGCATCGCAAATTATGTTTTGGACCGCTCCCTAGACAACCAAAACTGGACCAATCTTACGACCACTAGCGATACCAATTATCAGGATGCGGACACCAACTTTTCGACTGCTTACTACTACCGCGTTGAAGCTATCGATAACAATGGTAATGTCTCGCCATACGCCACTACCTCTGCTAAAACCAAGAGCTTTAGCGGCGGCAGTAAGGGCGGCCAAACTATTTCCAGCGATGACAAATTGGTTAAAGCTAAGTTCCCGGACGGCGCCACCAAACAAAGCGTGGACTGCACCATCAGTAGCAGCGGCAGCTCCAGCATTGGCAGTAGCGGCTCGGGTGTTACTCTGTTGCTTGGCCCGTATGGCATCCTCTGTGTCGATGCCGACGGCAACATCGTGGATCACCTAGACAAGCCGGTACAAATCTCGATTAACCTCAGTCAATTCAAGAACTACACTAACTTCAGCATTAAAACTGGCACCGGCGACAGTCTCAAAACCACTCAAAGTACTTACAATCCGCAAACCAGGATCATTAGCTTCCAGACTAAGAATCTGGACGCTTCTTTCGAAGTTTACGGCAAAGCCCACAAGAGTGCTGGCGGTCCAATTGTCAGCATTGTTCTGACGCTGGTGCTGCTGGCTTTGCTGGCCGCTGGCTTTATGTTCCTGCGGCGCCGTCTCGGATATGGTGGCCCGGCGTTGCCCAGCGGCAATGCGGCCGACATGCTGCCGATGGCACCTTCTGCTCAAGAGCAGTTCGAAGCGGCGGTTAACCGGCCAAACTGCACCCACCTCTCAATGGCACACCAAGTCACCCCGCAAACCGAGGGCTGCCAGGAGTGTATGGCCACCGGCCAGCAATGGGTCAGCTTGCGTATCTGTTTAACCTGCGGCCACGTCGGCTGCTCCGACGATTCAGTCAACCAACATGCCCGCAAACACTACGAAGAAACCGGCCACCCCTTGATGATGGCCTTTAACGACCCCAACGCCCGCAACATCGGCTGGTGCTACATCGACCAAACATATGTTTAGATCTTAGCCTAAGAGTTTGGCCGCGCCATGCTTAGCTAATTGTTTGTCAAAAGTGACGAGGCGATTGGCATAAAGTTTGGCCTCGATGGCTGCATAACAATCTACGAATGACAGCAACGGTTGCTGAAGGTAAAGTTCCAGCACACCGTCAAGCAGGTAATCGTTATAGATTAAGTTTGGTAAGCTCAGAAACGCTTGAATCAAACGCGAAATATCAGTGCGCTCCAGACCGATTACGCGCTCTAACACAAAAACTACCTCTGTTACTACCACGTCAGTCACATAAGATGCTGAATTATCGATGATCGCTGCAGCCTTTGGAGTTTGCTCAGGTACATCGTCGAGTAAATAGCGCAGAACGACATTGGTATCCAGACTATTCATGATAGTCTGCTGTCCAAGCCTTGGCAGCTGCCTCCTTGAGTGCCTGGCCAGTTAACCCTTTCTTATGAGAGGGAATATTTTTCGTGATCTCTTGGCGCAATTTGGCAAATTCCTCAGCGCTAACACCGCCCCCAATTACGACGCGGCGATTCTCGTCGAGAGTCAGATTAACCTTTTGGCCTGGCTTAAAGCCAAGCGCTCGCCTTAGCGGTGCAGCAATGGTGATCGTTCCCTTACTGGTAATAGTAGATGTGTATTTCATGTCTTACATTATAGTAAAGGTAATACACTCTCGTCAATTTCTTACAAAGATTTGTGGGCGATATGCCTCTCGCTAACGCTCGAGCGGTATCGCGCCATCGCCAATACAAAAAGCCCCTTTCCGGGGCATTTTATATTGGTGGGCGATATAGGATTCGAACCTATCACCTCCACAACGTCAATGTGGCGCTCTAGCCAAATGAGCTAATCGCCCGATACCAAGATACGGGTAATAATAGCAAACAGGGGAGCCCAACGCAAACCAGTAGGAAACTTATCATTTGTGACGTTAGCGCGATTGAGTTTTCCACAAGTGTAAATGTAGGAATTACAGCATAAATAGGCTAGCCATATAGTACCAGGCCTGATAATATAACCGTTACAGGTGTAGTTTTGCCGAGCGGTTTTACCACCCAGCAAAACGGGACCAAATTACGGTTGATGGCAATTGCGAGAGCCCTCAACCGTTTTTTGTTTGTCGGAATGAGACATCATCTTTGGCGTACAATGAACGAATGCAGCAGTTAATTCTGGCTTCTCAGTCACCATCACGGAAATTTATTCTGGATCAGGCCGGGTTTGTCTTTGAAGTAGATGTTAGCGGCTATGAGGAGGACATGACTTTGAGCATGACGCCGGCTGAGTTGGCTAAACACTTGTCTTTAGGAAAAGCTGAGGCTGTGGCGGCTCGGCGACAAAACGGTGTAGTACTGGCGGCTGACAGTTTTGGACATCTCAATGGACAACTGTTTGGTAAGCCGCATACAACAGAGAAGGCTAAAGAGATGCTACGAACCCTCAGCGGCCAGACGCATACCTTTGTAACGGGTTTTACGGTTATTGATCTAGCCAGCGATCAAAAGCATAACGAAGCGGTTGAAACCCGGATTACGTTTAAGAAATTATCGCCAGAGGAAATAGATTTCTATCTGGCAGAGGAAGATGTGCTGGAAAAAGCCGGTGCCTATTCAATTTTAGGCAAAGGCCGCGGACTAGTAGCCCATGTCGAGGGCAGTGTGGCTAATGCCGGCGGACTGCCGATCGAAAGAGTTACAGAAGTTCTGGCCGAGTTTGGCGTGCAGCCACAGACTTAAGATGTTACAATCAGGGTGAACAGTGATGTGGCCTCACCAACCACGGAGTTCCGCAGGTGTGACGACGAGGTGCGTAAACCAAGTCGTAAGAGTCAAAGTCGAGGTGGAACCTCCCGGCGACGGGACCGAGACGCTGAATCAAACAATTAGTTTGGTCGGCGTCGTTTTATTTTAAGGAGCAGCTATGTCTGAACAGAACGATCAACTCCACGCCATGCGGCACTCACTGGCTCACATTATGGCCACCGCCATTCAGTATCTCTGGCCAGAGGCCAAGTTTGGCGTGGGTCCGGTAGTCGAAAACGGCTTTTATTATGATGTGGACCTAGGCGACACCAAAGTGTCCGAAGAGGATTTTGCCCAGATTGAGGCCGAAATGTCCAAGGTTATTAAGGCCGATGCGGCCTTTGAGCGCTTTGAAAAACCAGTCGATGAGGCGATTTCCTGGGCCCAGCAAGCCGGCCAGCCCTATAAAGAGGAGCTGTTGAATGACCTGAAGCGCGCCGGCACCACTGTTGCCAAAGATTTAAACGCCGATGAGCTAGGCACCATTGCTGAAGGGGATGCGGCGGTATCGAACGTGTCGTTCTATAAGAACGGTGATTTTACTGATCTCTGCCGCGGTCCGCATGTTGAATCGACGGGCAAGGTGGGTGCCTTCAAGCTGCTGCGTGTCTCTGGTGCCTACTGGCGCGGCAATGAGAAAAATCCGCAGATGCAGCGCATTTACGGGGCAGCTTTTGCCTCCAAAGAGGAGCTGGATAAGCACTTGGCAATGCTGGAAGAGGCTAAGGCCCGCGATCACCGCAAGATTGGCCAGGAATTAGACTTATTTACGTTTTCGCCGCTGGTGGGCTCTGGTTTGCCGCTGTTTACGCCGCGCGGTACTGTTTTGCGTGATGAGCTGGCACGTTTTGCCGAATCGCTGCGTGAGGCGGCCGGTTTCCAGCGGGTGGCCATCCCGCACATCACTAAAACTGATCTATACAAGGTGTCGGGGCACTGGGACAAGTTTGGTGACGAGCTGTTTCTGGTCGAGAGCCAGGAAACTTCGGACGAGTTTGCGCTGAAGCCGATGAACTGCCCGCACCACAACCAGATTTATGCCTTCCAGCCCCGCAGTTACCGCGATTTGCCGATTAAATACTTTGAAACAACCACGGTTTACCGCGATGAAAAGACAGGCGAGCTGGGCGGCTTGAGCCGTGTCCGCTCCATAACCCAGGATGACAGCCATGCTTACTGCCGACGCGATCAGCTGGGTGACGTGGTGGCTAATCTGATTGAAGATATTCAGACCATGTACGGCACGTTGGGCCTGCCGCTGAAAGCACGCCTGAGCTTCCGTGACGACAGCGATAAATATCTGGGTGAGCTCAAGCTGTGGGACGAAGCTCAACAGATCATTCGCGAGCTGGCTGATAAGAATAAGCTAGAGTTTTTTGAAGCCAGTGGTGAGGCGGCTTTTTATGGGCCAAAGATCGACTTTATGGCTACTGACGCCCTGGGCCGTGAGCACCAGGTGGCGACTGTGCAGCTAGACTTTGTGCAACCGGAGCGCTTCAAATTGGAATACGCTGCCGAAGATGGCAGCCAACAGATGCCTGTCATGGTGCACTGTGCCTTGCTGGGCTCCATTGAGCGTTTTTTGTCTGTTTACATTGAGCACACCGCTGGCCGTTTCCCAGTTTGGCTGGCGCCCGAGCAGGTACGTTTACTGACTGTTAATAACGAAGAAACCACTTTGGCCTTTGCCGATAAAGTGGCGGCTCAGGCCCGGGAGTTGGGCGTGCGGCTGGTTGTCGACAGCGCCAATGAATCTGTTGGTAAGAAGATCCGTGGTGCCGAAGTTGGCAAAGTGCCGTATGCCATCGTGTTGGGCGGCAAAGAGATTGAAACCGGCCAGGTAACACCGCGTATTCGCCAAGACCTATCTGTTAAAGAAGGCGACCGCACCCTAAGCGTCGAAGACTTTTTGCAGACTGTGGCCAATGAGGCCAAGTCCCGAGTCACTAAAACCACTCTGTAAATATGAGACCGGATGGCGAGTTCCGAAAGCGGGTGGAGGCGTTAGTGGCGCAGATTCCGCGCGGGCGGGTGATGACCTACGGTCAGCTAGCGGCACTCTGCGGCAACGCCCGCGCGGCGCGCATTGTCGGCGGCATCGCTCATTTTGGCGATCCGGACTTACCGTGGCAAAGAGTGGTTAATAAATCGGGTGGACTAGCGTCGGGCTACCCAGGCGGACGGTCCGGTCACAAGCAAGTTTTGGAGGCTGAAGGCATAAAAGTTTCAGCTGATTTTCGGGTCGACGTTGAGCAGTTGTTGTGGTGGCCGCCACAATCATAAGCATTTTCAAGAACTAAAACAGGTATAATCAAAATATGAACAAACCGCCGCTTTTGGTGATTGTGGGCGAGACTGCCTCTGGTAAGACCGAGCTAGCGTTGCAGTTGGCACAACAATTGAATGGCGAAATTATATGCGCCGACAGCTGGACGGTGTACAAAGGTTTTGATATTGGCACGGCCAAACCAACGGCTGAAGAGCAAGCTCAAGCACCCCATCACCTGCTGGATGTGGCCGAGCCACTGGAGGGCTTCAGCGCCCCTAGCTTCCAGCGACTAGCTAAGGCGGCTATCCTGGACATAACAGAGCGGGGCAAGCTACCGATAGTTGTTGGGGGTACCGGCCTCTATATAGACAGCCTGCTATATGACTACAGCTTCTTGCCCCCGTCTGATCCGGCACTCCGGGTTGAACTAAATTCTATGAGCCTGGAGGGACTTCTGAACAAAGCTGAGGCTCTAGAGCTGGATACCGACGGCATTGATCTTCGCAACAAGCGGCGGGTGATCAGATTAATTGAGAGCAACGGCGTGCGGCCGACCAAACAGGAGTTGAGAGAAAATACAGTAATTATAGGGGTGAAACGTCCAGCTGAGGAGCTGGAACAGCGAATTATTACTCGAATCGACGCTATGGTGGCGGCTGGCTTTCCCGAAGAAGTGCAGCGGCTGGGTGACCAATATGGCTGGGATATTGAGCCGATGCGGGCGCCGGGTTATCGGGCGTTCGCTGACTATGTTCAAGGTAAAATTAGCCTTGATGCGGCCAAAGAAAGGTTCAGACGAAATGACCTGCAATTAGCCAAAAAACAGCGTACTTGGTTCAAGCGAAACAAAAGTATTCAGTGGTTTTCTACCCCTGTTAATTTGCCAAATCTTGTTGAGTTCATCACAACGAACTTGAACAAGCAAATTGGCAACTGAACTAGCCTTTGTTACAATTGAATCATGGTTGAGCAACTCTTTGGGTCAAAAACGCGCGTCAAATTACTGCAACTCTTTTACAGCAATCCCAATCGCTCGTTTTATGTCCGTGAAATTACCCGAAAAATCGATGAGCAAATTAACTCAGTTCGCCGCGAGCTGAGCAATTTACTTAGCATCGGCATCATTACCTCCGATAACACCAAGAACAAGCTGTACTACGAGGTAAACCAGAAATATGAGTTTTACCGCCCGCTGCAAGAGATTTTTGGGAGGGGTGTTAAGAAAAGCGCACCAAAAGCTACAGCTGCTGGCGCTCCAGCAGATAAAAACGGCGATGGCATTGTTGACCTGAAATCAATTGGCCATGTTGAACTGGCTGTTTACACCGGTCAATTCACCCGTGACGAGAGTGCAGGCGTCGACTTTCTGGTGGTGGGCGACATCAACCCCAATGCCCTTGAGAAGTTTATTAATGATCTGGAAGCTAAAGAGAACAAGAGTCTGCGCTACGCCGTCATGACTCTGCCTGATTTCCAGTATCGCCAACAGATTAAAGATCGCTTCGCGACCGGTATTATTAACGCCAAAAAACAGGTGCTGGTGGACGTTCACAATCTGCTAACCCCGCAAACAGAGGAGTAAATCGAGTATGGACATTCAGTTCTACGGAGCTAACTGTGTAGTGTTAAGTGCCAAAGGCGTGCGCTTTGTGGTTGACGACAATCTGGCCGAACTGGGCGCCAAATCGGTGGCCAAGGCTGACGATGTGTCGCTTTACACCGGTGTGCACGAGGGCGGCAATGGTCGTTTAATCTTGGACAGCCCCGGCGAGTATGAAGTTTCCGACGTATCAATCATTGGCATTGCCGCCCGCGCTCACACTGATGAGCCGGACAAAAAAACCGCCACCATCTTTAAATTGACTGCTGGTGACACCAATATTGTAGTGACCGGTCACGTCTATCCAGAGCTGAGCGAGGCCCAGATGGAAGCCATAGGCATGGTAGACATTCTAGTTGTGCCGGTTGGCGGCAACGGCTACACCGTTGACCCGGTTGGCGCTCTGAAACTGATCAAAGAGATCGAGCCGAAGCTAGTAGTGCCGACGCACTACGCTGACAAAGCTTTGAAATTCCCGGTCCCGCAGCAAGAGCTGAGCGCAGCCCTGAACGAACTGGCTATGGAGCCTAAAGAAACCGTCGCCAAGCTCAAGTACAAGCCGGGCGAAGCCAGCGACGTCACTCAGCTGATCATTCTAGAAAAATCCTAGAGCCTGGTGGAGGCACCGGGAATTGAACCCAGCCGATCCGGTTCGCAGCCGGGCCGCGACACCAGTCTGTGCCCCCGAAAGGGCTGCCCTAACACCAGGCACTTCTATAGTAATTAACAGAGATTAAGTAATGATTAAGTTTCTCAAAATTGTTGCTTGTGTTGGTATAATAGAACCATTGATTGGACTTGCGGTTATACAACCCTAGGTTCGCAGGCAAGCCCAATCCAAAAGGCAGCTCAGATGAGCTGCCTTTTGATATTGTGAGACAAACTATTTAGCGACTGGTTCGACGGGGTTCAGCAGACCTTTTTTCTTGAGGGTGCGGATAGCTTGGGTGCTGAGTTTCATGGTGACTTTTTTGCCGTCGACCATGACAGTCTTAGTCTGTAAGTTAGGCTTCCAGACTTTCTTGGTGTGGCGTTGCGAAAAACTGACATTGCTGCCGTATTGCTTGCCTTTGCCGGTGAGATCACACTTCTGCATAATTCAAGGTGTTATTGTAGCGAAAAATCGCCCGGGAGTCAACGCTTGCTATACTTAAAAGCATGTTTGCCGGCTTGAGCCCAACTGAAATCCTGGTTGTGATCGCCTCGATCATTGTCTCGCTCTCGGTGCACGAGGCTATGCACGGCTTTGTGGCCCACTGGCTGGGTGACTCAACTGCCTCTGATATGGGCCGTCTCACTTTAAATCCACTGAAGCACATTGATGCCGTTACTACTGTCATCTTGCCGGTTGTGCTGATTCTGACCACCGGCCAGCCCTTTTTTGCGGCCAAGCCGGTGCCATTTAACCCATACCGTGTGAAGTTCGACGAGTTCGGTGCTGCCATGGTCGGGCTGGCCGGGCCGTTCACCAATCTGTTGTTGGCCGCCGTCGGCGGTGGCGTTTTTCGTCTGTGGGCAGACGGCGCCAGCCAAGGCTTCGTGAACGGCCTGGCACTGTTCATCTTAGTTAACATCGGTTTCTTCATCTTCAACATGATCCCGTTGCCCCCCCTGGACGGCTCGCGGCTGCTGTACGCCTTTGCGCCGGAGCCGCTGCAGAATGTCATGCGGGCCATTGAACAGATGGGTTTTGTAGCCATTCTGGTCTTTATGCTGGTACTGTTTCAGTTCGTTGCTCCAATCATCAGCAATCTGGAAGTTGATCTGTTCCAGCTGCTGACGGGCGTTTCGCTAGGTTCATAACGCTTGGTATAATAGGGGTGTCGGGGAGGCCTAAAAACCTCAGCCGGGCACATGATTATCTGAATACTAATCATTTGGAAGCCTAATATTTGCACCGGCCGTGGCCAGCGCGTGAGGGCATCCACCTCGCATAACGCAGGTGATCCAACCCGGTCCCGATCTAAAAAGCCAAGCCTAAAAGCTTGGTTTTTTCGTTTCACCTTGGTCGGGGTGACAGGACTTGAGCTTACGGCTACGCCGTAAGCGAACCCTGCACCTTTTTGATTTGGTCGCAGGTTCAAATCGGTCACTGCCAAAGTAAAAGGCCCAGACAAGCTGAGCCTTTCACCGTGGTCGGGGTGACAGGACTTGAACCTGCGACCTCACGGCCCCCAGCCGTACGCGCTACCAGCTGCGCTACACCCCGTCGTCGAAACGTACGCTCCTGCCTCGTTTTGCCTGAACGGCAAAAGCTTCGGCTTAGAGCTACGTTTCTCCTCTAAATTTCACAAACAGCTAAAGCTTGGTTTGTGAAATTTGCTTAAGTGAACAGGGGTTGATTATAGCAGATTTACCTCTGGTGGAGCTAGTAAGTCGGAAAATCTTACTGCGGCCGGTGTCAAATCAACATATGCTGGTAAGGTTAAATTAAAAGGAGGGCCTATGTTATTAGCTGCGTTGATCGTATTGCTACTATGGCTGCTCGGTTTTTCGTTCCACATTGCCGGCGGCTTCATCCATTTATTACTGATAATCGGGGTGATCATGCTCATTATCCGTTTGCTGAATGGGCGCCGCGCCCCAACAGTATAGGAGGTGAAAATGGCTGATAGAGTTGTAACCACTCAAGAAGCGGCTCCGGCCGCAACTACTACCGGCGCGGCGCGCCAAACCACTGTCGTGCATCCTGGTCCAGGAATCGTGGCCGCCCGCGCTATCTGGTGGATCGCTGGCGTAATATTAGTCCTATTGGGCTTTAGATTTGTCCTAGCACTGCTCGGCGCCAACCCTAGCAACGGCTTTGCCAACTTCATATACACCACTAGCCACCCGTTTGTAGCCCCATTCTTCGGGCTGTTTAGCTACGACACCCGCCTTGGCGTATCTCGCTTTGAGATTTATACACTGATAGCCATGGCTGTTTACGCTGTCATTGCCTGGGGCTTGGCTCGCCTCGTGACTCTAAACCGCACTCCGCACGCTGCGTATTAGCGCACCTCAAGACCAGGTGTTGCCTCTTGCAAACTAGCCAGAAAGTAGTAAAATATATAAATTAACCTTTCTAGCTAAAAAGCAAGAGATATGAGTTGGTTTAGGCGATCCCCAGAAACTAGGGAAGATATAGAGCCGGCAGCAGGTTTGCCGGTGCCTATGCTGGTTGATGTTCCGGGGCCGGGTGACGCTGTTGAGCCTAAGTCGACGTTCACGGCAGCTCATGACTGGCTGGGAGTGCACCGCGAGGCTTTGGAGATGTTAGTGGAAGATATGGCCGATATTGATGGCTTATTTGATCCTGAAATTTTTGATACGGCTGCCAGTCAAGCCTTTGCCAGTATTTACGGCACAACCCCCACTGTTAACCGTTTGCACCGACGCGGCATGCAAAACGGTAATCTTCAGAATGTCTATGACATGATCCACGGTGCTTCACAATTTACGATTGACAATGAACCAGATGAGATTCGACCGATTATTGAAGATCTATTCCAGATTTCGCGGGGACCGGTTCATGATGCCGCAGTCGACAATTTAACTCAGACTACCGTGGAACTCCAACCATTAGTTCGCCGGATTGACCAGTCAGCCAGGGAATTGGCAGACCAGGTTGATTTAATTGTCTCTGACAGTCCAGAAATGGCCTATGACCTCTTGAAAATGCTCGCCAGCTTTAATGAAAATAGGGAGGAAGAAGTGCCGCAGCCAGAAGCGACCTTCACCTTGGGCCTTCATATTGAAGCGGTAAACCACGGCGAGGCCAACATTTTGAGTAGATTGATTGAGGCTGCGACAAGCGGCGAATTTGATGAATATATTCGGCATGATCTGTTGGTAGCGGCAGTTGCCAGTCATGGACCGACCGAAACTGAAACCCAGAAACTATGGCGGTTAACCCGAAGGCTGCTGCGTGATGTTCCCGTCGAGGAGCAGATGCAGCGGCTGGAGAGCGCGAGTGCTGATTGGCCCGATGACGTCAAGGCAGAGATAATTTTTGCCAGAGGCATTTTGGTCGACAGGTTGAAAGCTGAACAAGCAGCTGCGCAGCAAATCGTTGAGGATATACGCATTACTAAGCTGACACCTGAAGCAGCTCGAAAGAAAGTCGATGATGCCGCTAAATACATAATTAATCTGGTGTCGGAAGTGCCACCATCTATGCTGGCGCGCGGAGTTAAGGTTCAGCGGGTAATTTCTGAAGTAGAACGCCGGCAGCGCCGCAAAACCCGACCGGTCGTACAGCCAGAGCCAGAGGTAGAGGTACCGGCTCAGGCTGAAGCTGCTGAAGCCAATCAAGAGCAAGAGCGAGAAAAGCGATTCCATGTGCGTTATCTGGCAATGAATACGGGAGAAACCGCCGAGAGGGGTACTCCTGAATTTGATGCGTGGATCGCAGACTTCTTGAGAGGGTTTAAAGGCAATAAAGACCTCATTACTGATCTGAAAAATACTTTTGATTGGATAGAGTACGAGATGGACTTATCCAAGAGTCCTCTCGATGGGCTGGAACCTTTGGGGATAATCATGGTGCAAGGGAAACCGCATACGGCCTACCGCATTAAACCTTCTCATGTCACGGGTCTAAGCCTTCGTAGCCGAAAAATTATTGAAAGACACAGGTTAGTTGTAGTTAAGCCTGAGGGCGAAGACATCATCGACCTTATTAAAATAGTTCATCGCGATAAGTTGGATCAGTTTGAGCGCAGCGTTAGTGTTAGAAGTAAAGCTGGCGTACGCTATTAATATACGCACATGCTAAGATAGAAGGCATGTGGCAGGAAACCAAACACGGGCTCTATAAACAGTTTAACTTCGACGATTTTAAGCACGCCTGGGCATTTATGAATGAAGTGGCCGATGTGGCTGAGGAAATGCAACACCACCCGCGCTGGGAAAACGAGTGGAACGTGGTGCAAATTTGGCTTATAACCCACGACAATGATAATAAGATCACTGATCGCGATCATGAGTTAGCGGCCGCTATTGACGAGCTGTACAAAGGCGAGGCGCCGCAAGGGGAGAAGGCGCCGCTGGCCGACGTACACCCCGATGAGGTGAAGATATTTGCTGATGGCGGCTCACGCGGCAACCCCGGCCCGTCGGCCAGCGGCTACGTCGTCCTTGATATGGAAGACAACGTGCTGGTGGACGAGGGCGTTTATCTCGGTGTTACCACCAATAACCAGGCCGAATACACAGCCCTCAAATTGGCGCTGGAAACCTGTTTGAAAATGGGCGTGCGGGAAGTTCACGTCTACATGGACAGCCTGCTGGTGATCAATCAAATGAAAGGCATTTTTAAGATTAAAAACCGGGATTTGTGGCCGATCCACGATGCTATCCAAAAGCTGGCCAAACAGTTCAAAAAGATTGGCTACAGCCACGTGCCGCGCGAGTTCAACAAGCTGGCCGACGCGGCCGTTAACCGCGCTCTAGACGAGCACATTGCCCAAGGCTGACAAACTCTAACAGAGGTGGTATAATGCTTATCGGCCAGAGTATCGGCCGTTCGCGTGCCTCCGGGCACGAGGAAAGTCCGGGCAGCAAAGGGAAGGGCAGTCGCTAACGGCGACCGGGGGTGACCCTAGGGAAAGTGCCACAGAAACGAAACTGCCACTTCGGTGGCAAAGGTGAAACGAGTGGGGTAAGAGCCCACAGTGGTCCGCGGTGACGCGGATCAGAGGTAAACCCTGTCCGCTGCAAGGAGATGGATTTCTTTGAGCCTAAAGCTCGAAGCGTCCCGCTAAGAATTCATCATAAGATCCGCTCGAGCCGCGTGGCAACACACGGCCTAGATAGATGAACGGCAACGGCCTCACGGCCTTACAGAACCCGGCTTACAGATACTCTGGCCTATATGATAGAATCTGAATAATAGATGAAAATGCCTTATTACAACTCCACCGACCGATAAGTACTTCTTTAGTCTCTACTAAAGATTACTTAAATTGGAGTTTGATATGGAATACCTTTGGTTGAATAACGATAGGCGTGAAGCCTTAGATCGTGCCGTAGAGATAGAAGTAGCCGTGCAAGAGCGACAATGGAGTTGGATAGAAAAACTGCCTTTGGCCGAAGGAGAGCGCAACGAAGTTTTTAAGCGCATGTGTTTGGCAATGGGTCAGTTTATGGACGCGATGCTCGATCCAGAGAAGGCAGCTAAACTGCTCGAAACAGATTAATAAATAGCATAGATCCTAAAAAGACCTCTTTTAGAGGTCTTTTTAGTTTGTGTGTCAAAGAGGTTATTTCTTAGCAGCTTTGACGACAGCGGTGAAGGCTTTGGGCTCGTTGACCGCCAGTTCGGCCAGAACTTTGCGGTCCAAAGTAACGCCAGCCTTCTTGAGACCGGCAATCAGGGCAGAGTAGGTGGTGCCATTTAGGCGGGCGCCGGCGTTGATGCGCGCGTTCCACAGTTGGCGGAAGGTACGCTTGCGGTCACGGCGGTCACGAGTGGCATTTTGCAGTGAGCGGGTAACGGCTTGTTTGCCGCGCTTAACAGAGACGCGGTTAGGGTGTGAAAAGCCCTTTGTAGCCTTGCGAATCTTATTGTGTTTGGCGCGTGAAGTGACGCCTCGTTTAACTCTCATTAATTTAAGCTCCTAAATTCTTCTTGATGTGCTTGGCAGCGGAGCCAGTGCGGGTTGATAAACCGCGCAAAGAACGCTTGCGGCCGCCACTTTTCTTACCGAGGAAGTGGTTCATGTTAGGGTGCCCAACGCGAACTTTACCGTTCTTGCTGAGTTTGACGCGGTCTTTGGTGCCGCTGTGGGTCTTAAGTTTCAGTTTAGGCATCGTTCGTTACTCCTGCTTCTTCCTTGGTTTCTTGATTAACTTCTTCTTGAGGTTTTTCAATGTGTTTAGCGCCATATTCCACCGCTTTTTTGCCGCTGGCTCGGATGACAAAACTCAGTTGTCTCCCGGCTAGCTGAGGCGCTTGATCGACTACTATTGTATCACCAAAACTGTCGATTACGCGCTGGGCGATCTGGAAACCGATTTCGCGGTGAGCCTGTTCACGACCCCTGTAGACCAAAGTGATTTTGACCTTGTGGCCGATCTGCATGAACTTGGCGGCCCGCATCAGCTTGATGTCCAGATCGTGTTGACCGATCTTCAGTCCGAAACGAATCTGCTTCATTTCGTACGTCTTAGCCGTCTTGCGGTTCTTCTGCTGCTGCTTGGTCCGCTGGTAGTTGTACTTACCCCAGTTAACGATCTTGGCGACAGGCGGGTTGGCGTCTGGTGAGATTTCCACCAAGTCCAGCTCGCGCTCTTGGGCTAAGGCCAGCGCCTCTTGGCGGCTGAGAAGGCCCAATTGTTTGCCGTCATCATCGATGACTCGCAGCTGCGGTGCCCGAATCTGCTCATTCAGGCGCGTAAATTTGGCGATAAACCTCTCCCTGTTCCCGCGTTACGTTGATAAAAGCGTACCGCTCATTCTAACAGAGACGCCGCCAGAGGTCAAACAGATAATACTTAACTTGCTTTATTACGACGCTTCGCTAGTGTCGACAAAAAGCCCCACCGGGGCTTTTGGGTCAAACCGATTGTGCTCTGTAGGCCAGCGCTTCGCTAATATGCTCCAGGCTGATTTTGTCTGCTTTTTCCAGATCAGCGATGGTTTGGGCTACCTTCACGGCTCGCATATACGCCCGGGCCGACAGCTTTAGCCGTTGGCTGGCATTATCTAGCAGTTTTTTGGCTGCCGGCTCCATTTTGGCCCAACGCCGCAAGTCGGCGTTAGTCATATCGCTATTTAGTTTAGCGGCTGTGCCATAACGCTGAGTCTGGCGCTGGCGCGCCTCTGTTATGTGACCGCGAGGTTGTTCATCGGTTGCTGTGTCTGCGCTCGTTATTAGCAGCTGGTCATGCTCCACCTGGTGCACGCTGACGTGCAAGTCAATGCGGTCCAGGATCGGGCCGCTCAACCTCTGTTGATAATGGCTGATTTGGGCAGCCGTACACTGGCAGCGTTTGTCGTCCGGCAGGCCGTAGTAGCCACAGGGACAGGGGTTAGCTGTGGCAACCAATATAAAGTTAGCTGGATAGTCGGCCTGGGCAGCTGTGCGGGCCAGACTAATGACACGATCTTCTAGTGGTTGGCGCAGGGCTTCCAGTACGCCGCGGTTAAATTCCGGCAATTCGTCCATAAACAGTACGCCGCGGTGGCTGAGACTGATTTCGCCGGGTTTTAAGGTGGTGCCACCGCCAATCACTGCTGTTTGACTGGCCGAATGGTGCGGCGCTCTAAACGGCCGCTGAGTGACGATTTTGCCGTAGTTAAAGCCGGCTAAACTGTGTAAGTGCGTGACTTCCAGCATTTCTTCGCGGTCCAAAGGCGGCAAAATGTTGGGCAGGGCCTTGGCCAGCATACTTTTACCGGTGCCTGGCGGCCCGTGCAATAACAGATTATGACCTCCGGCGGCCGCAATCTCTAAAGCCCGCTTAGCCCGTTCCTGACCGACCACCTCACTCAAAGCCACCTCTGTTATCGTCCGGTCTGCAGCCGTTTTACCGTAACGGCCATTGGGGCCGGTTTGGATCTGCTCAAGCTGAGGCCCACCGGTAAAGTGCCAAAATATCTCCGATAAGTCTTGAACCGGCAATAGTTCGACATTGGGCACCAACTGGGCCTGCAACAGATTGCCAGCAGGGACATAAAAGCGCTCGACACCGTGTTTACGGCCGGCCAACAGCTTGCCAATGATGCCGCGAACCGGCCTGACCGCGCCATCCAGACCCAACTCACCGATAAAAACTCCACTTACCTCTGTTGGTATCTGCTGATCAGCACGCCAGATCGCTACGGACATGGCCAGGTCGAAGCCGCTATCGCCTTTGGGCAAATCGGCCGGCGCCAGATTGAGCATAATGCGTTTACGCGGTAGCCGGATATGGCTACTGGCAAAAGCACCCCTAATACGCTCTTTTGATTCTTCGACCGCGCGGGTGGCATTGCCGACAATGACTATGTTTGGCAGGTTGTTGGACAGCTGACATTCAATATCAACCATCACGCCCGCCGAACCGTTAACGATAATGCTTTGAATATTGGCACTCATGCTTGGAATTGGCCTGCCGCCTTGCCGCTACAGCGCGCAATTATATGGCCCTTATTTAGTGCCCAAAAGTAAAACACCTTGCCCCGGGAAAGACAAGGTGTTTTATGTATAATTTAAGATTTTTGTTTGGCTTTGATTTTTAATGTGTCTGGTTTTTGCTTGGTGGGACAACGACTTGCGAGAAATCGTCGTCCCTATTGGCGTTTTTGTTTTTGAGCACTTAATTTGTTCAAGTGCTACGCTCATCTTATAGAATACTTAAAAACTCGTCAATAACTTTTATGCTTAGTATACAAAAAAACCTGTGCATAACTTTTTTCAGGCATGCCTGTTTTGGAACGTCACGGCACGCGAATTATTAAATTCGGGACGATGGAGTTGTGTTTGTGGGCTGAAAATTTTGTACGAAATTCGTATAAAATTGACGTTTTTCGTCCACATTTTGTGAGTGACATACGGCCCAAGGCCAAGCACAAGCGGATTGACTTTTTCGGCCCGCCGTGCTACATTGAACGTGTAAGTCACAAAAACAAAAACCTACAATTTAGACCAAATGAGCCAGCCAAGACTTACCCGGCCAGCTCGTAGGAAGCCCTCGCGGGGGCGTCGCGTGAATAAAGCGCGAAGACTTGCAACCAGCGGAGGTACCGCTGCCGACGCTCTAGCGCCCTAAAGGCGTATAGAGCGGTCAGTCATCGCTGCGGACGATACACGCTAAATATTTTTACATAGGGCGGATGCTATCGTCCCAGCTCCAAGTATTTAACAATTTATATGAAAAGCCTGGTCCACCCCTGTTAGGGGACCAGGCTTAAGCCCTAATAAACGCCTCACATTTATTAATGAAACTATTGCACCATCGACGTTTCTGGCTCAGTCTTGGACTGGTCTGTCTCGATGGTCTTTTTTTTAGCGCCACAGACCCACAACATATAACCTCTTTCTTTATCATCGGTGGCTTTTTACTCCTTGGGGCGACACTTTATCAACTAGTCCGACTGCTGTTGGTAGGCTTAAGCTGGTACGGCTTAAAGCTGAAACACCGGCGCCGCCTGGCGATCTGGTCAAGCGGCGCTATAACGCTTGTCTTGGCCTTACAATCGATTGGCGAACTTACCAATAAGGACATGTTGGTAATTCTACCTCTGTTAATCATGCTTTATGGCTACACCATTATTAGTCAAACTACGCTGCGCTCACCGGGGCGCTAGCTTTATAGGGGTGGGCGAGGGCATTAACAGGCTGTATAATAAAAACCATGGAACCTGAAACTAGCCAAAATTATGAACTGAAACTGCCTGCACCTGTGGCTGGCAGTGGCCAGCAAGAGCAGTTGCCAGCCCAGCCCGAAATTGTGTCCGGAGCGCCGGAACAAGCACCGGTTAGTAGTTCGGCCGGTCCGGTTGCTATGCCGACAATGACCATGCCGACAATGCCAACTCAGACCGTATCGCTGCCGCAATCTGGTGTGGCACAAACAACGTCTACAAGCACGCCAATGGTCGCTGAAGATAATGACTTGATCGAGAAAGAATGGGTCAATAAGGCCAAACAAATTGTCGAACGCACCAAAGAAGATCCGCACCAGCAGAACAAGGAGTTAACGGTGTTTAAGGCTGACTATTTACAAAAGCGCTATAACAAGACAATTAAGCTAAGCGAGTAGTTAAAATGTCTACATTATTCGTCTGGCTAATCGTGATTTTCTTCATTTTAGGCGTGGTCGGATTTATCATTTTTTTGCAAACACGTCGCATTTTTCGTGAACAAAAAAACTATGAACGTGGCCTCAAAATTGTTCCTCTGCTGATCCATTTGCCGCCACCAAGTGAGGATACAGAAGTTGGTGCGCGTGATGAGCGCGACGTTACGGACGAGACAATTAGCCGGGCTCAAACTATCTACAATATTATTAGCAATACCTGGCAAAAAGGCTTTAAGCATAACTTTTACGGCCAACGTCACTTTGCTTTCGAAATTGTCGGTAGCGGCGGCTTTGTTAACTTCTATGCCGCAGTGCCGATTGTGCTGGTGGAACTGGTTAAACAGGCGATCACCAGCGCTTATCCGACGGCTCGTATCGAAGAGGTGGCCGAGCACAATATCTTTAACCCGATCGGCAAGATTAGCGGCACTTTAGGAGGAGAATTAACCCTTAAAGAGCCTTACGCCTACCCGATTGCTACCTATCAGGATCTCAAGCGTGACACCATGCAGACACTGTTAAACGCCTTGTCGGGCCTGGGTAAAGAGGACGGCGCCAGCATTCAGATATTAATGCGGCCGGCAAACCCCAGCTGGCGCAAGACAGCTAACACCTTAGCGGCTAACAAGCGTAAGGGTAACGGCGAGAAATTTAACGCCAGTGGTTTGGCCAAGGACTTTGCCACGGCATTTGTAAAGCCGCCAGCAGGCAGCAAAGATGAGCCTAAAAAGCCGGCGGAGCTGTCGAATCTCGAGCAGTCGACCTTGGACGCTATAGATGAAAAGACCCGTCACCCCGGTTATGAGGTGTTAATTAGGGTAGTGGTGTCGTCTAATATCAGCCAGCGCGCCCAGAGTATCTTGAGCAATATTACGGCCAGTTTCGCACTGTACGATGCGCCGGGTAAAAACGGCTTCAAATATACTCCCGCCAAAGATATCGATGCGCTGGTAACGTCTTATATAATGCGTTTCTTCCCGCAACAGATGAAAAAGAAGACCATTTTGAACTCTGTGGAGTTGGCGACGCTGTTTCACTTCCCGGATCAGCGCAGCGTACCGACGTCGCAGTTGGCGCGTCAGCAGTCCAAGCAGGTGGACGGTCCGCGCAACATTCCAGAAGAAGGCTTATTACTGGGCTTTAACGTTTTCCGTGGTACTAAGAAGCCAATTCGCCTGAGCCTGGGCGATCGCCAACGACACATGTACGCTGTCGGCCAGACCGGTACCGGTAAATCTACCTTCCTGGAAGATTTGGCCCTTCAGGACATGTTAAACGGCAATGGCTTCGCCTTTGTGGACCCGCACGGCGATACGGCCGAAAAACTGCTATCGATGGTGCCCAAAGAGCGCACTGAGGACGTTATTTACTTCTCTCCAGCGGAAATGGACTACCCAATGGGACTAAACCTGTTTGAGTTCCACACAGTCGATCAGAAGGACTTTTTGATCCAGGAAGCCATTAATATGCTTTATAAGCTTTACGACCCCAACAAACAAGGTATGATGGGCGCCCGTTACGAGCACATCTTCCGTAACGCCGCACTGGCTGTCATGGCCGACCCAGAGGGCGGCACGTTTATCGATATTCCGAAACTGTTCCGTGACCCGCAGTATGTCAAGCAGAAGCTGCAGTATGTAACAGATCAGACTGTGCTCGACTTCTGGCAAAAGGAAATGGTGCAGGCCCAGCGCTCCAACGAGTTCGGCGACGTCGTCAGCTGGTTTGTCAGTAAGTTCGGCGCCTTCCTAAGTAATGAAATGATGCGTAATATCATCGGTCAGACCAAGTCGGCCTTTGACCTGCGCGACATTATGGACAATAAGAAAATCTTGCTGGTTAACCTCTCCAAGGGCCGTACTGGCGAGCTGAACTCTAAGCTGCTCGGCATGGTCTTCGTGATGAAATTCCAGGCGGCCGCTATGAGCCGTTCAGATATTCCAGAGAATGAGCGTGTCGACTTTTGTTTGTACGTCGACGAGTTCCAGAACTTCTCAACAGATAGTTTTGCGACGATTTTGTCTGAGGCTCGTAAGTATCACTTGAACCTCATTGTGGCCAACCAGTTTACCACTCAGCTGACCGAGGAAATTCGCGATGCAGTCTTCGGTAACACCGGTACAATTGTTTCGTTCCGCGTGGGCCAGGGGGACGTGGACACGCTGAGCAAGTACTTCCAGCCGACTTTTGATGCCGATGACCTCTTGCGTATCCCAAACTATAACACCGTTGTTCGCACCATGGTTGGCGGCGTGCCAACTGAGCCGTTTAGTATGGCGACCCTGCCAACACTCGGTAACCCGAACCCGCGTTTGTCCGCGGCCCTCAAACAGCTGTCAGCCGCCAAATACGGCCGTCCTAAGGCGGTGGTAGAGAAAGAAATCACTGAGCGGATGTCAATTAAGACGCCGCCGCCAGGCGCGGGCGCCTGGGGATCTGGCCCGTCAGCTGGTGCGGCTGGCGGCCCGTCGGTCACCGGCACTAGTGGCTCATTCTTGGACGAATGGTTGGCAAAGCGCCAGAGCGGTCCGACCCCCGTGCCGACGCCGGCTCCGGCGCCGGCGCCAGCCGCACCAGCACCAGCTGCACCAGCCGCTGGCGGCGGCCACAACATCTCCAGCGACAGTTTGGAGCAGACCGAGGTCAGTCAGATCGCCGCCGAGCTCAAACAGCGTCTGGACGACCCAAATTCAGCTTCCGGCAAAGCCACTGAAGTCCATGTAGATATGCAGCAACCGAGCGCCAGCGATACGCTGCACATTGATAAAAACTAGTTACTCCTGACCGCGACGCCGCGAACGAGTGGCCATCCAAACGGCCAGCTCCAGAGCTAAACCGACTATGAAGCCGCCGATAAACAGTGCGAGAAAAACGAGATAGTTGTAGTTGAAGCCAATGTGTTTGGCTAGGTACAAATAGACTGTAGTACCCAGGAAAGCCACTACGCCGCCGCCCAGCAGGCCGGAGGGCCGGCTGACGGTCTGATCAGCCACCTGGCTGACGGCACGAATAAGGGGCTGGTGAATAACGCGGCTAAAGGTCCGCGAAACGGCTGGAAGTTTGTGCTGGATACGCTGCAGCTCGCGGCGGGCTGCAATGGTTTTGAGTTCGCCGCTAGGCGGCGCGATAGACTCCTTAGGAATGGCTTCTTCGGTAATCTGCTTAATCTTATCCAGCGGGTTGGGGTTGGTGGCTTCAGCTTCGGCTACTTCTTCGCGGGCTTCTTCCTCGAGGTGTTCAGCGTTCTGCTCAGCCAGTTCGACTTCGGGATCCGGTTCACCGTCGCGTAAGGGCTCAGCGTCCTTAGCTTCCGGTAAGGCCAAATGTTCGGGCGGCTCTAATAGATTTGGTGCACCTTCACTCATAGAGAGCCTCCTACCCCTGTAGTTTCGTGTAGTGCCAGACCGGCTTCAGTGGCCAGCAGGCGAGTGCGGGCAAAGAAGTAACCGGCAAAAACAACTATGACAGCCGCAATAACCAGGCCGGTACCAGGACCAGTGTTGGGCAAGGTGTTGGCAACGGTTTCGGCAGTTTTAAGAGGACTGCCCGGCACTTTAATGTTGATGGTATCTCCGAAGGTGTTGGTCATGACCAGGTTGTTTTTGCCGAGGTCGCCGGGATCGTTAGGAGTCTGGGGTATAGGGTTCTTAACCTGGACCGTTATGTACTCCGGCACGGTAGTGTGCGGCAGGATATCCATGGGCGGCCAGCTGACAATACCGCTACTGTTGATGCTGCCGCCTCCCAAGTCGATGGGTGTGGCGTAAACCATCACATCGCTCAAGTCTTCGCTAAAAAACGGGTAGGCCAGGAACGGGTCGTCACTGATATTGGTGACAGTCAGCTTGTACCTGATTTTGTCGCCTGGCTGGGCGGTAGTGCCGTCGGCGTTAGCTATGTTTTGCGTCAGATTTGTAGCGGTCTTGTGCTGGACGGTACAGACCTCTTTGTCAGTACAGGTCGGTGTAGGCGTGGGGGTCGGTGTCGGCGTGGGGGTCGGTGTCGGTGTTGGTGTGGGTGTCGGCGTCGGTGTTGGCGTTGGTGTTGGAGTCGGCGTGGGGGTCGGTGTTGGTGTTGGTGTGGGCTTGGGTGTCGGCTTTGGCGCAGGGGTTGGTTTGACGGGTACGGGCTGGCCGATAGCCACCAGGTTGCCGCAGGCGTACAAGATGTAAAAAGTGCCGCTATCAGTCTTAAGTTTCAATGCCTTGTAGCTGGAGTATGGGCCTGTGTCGAAGCTGGAAAGCTTGCGGGCGTAAATGACGTTAGCACCAATGTTTTTCACCAGGTCAGAGTTGTTGTAGCTGACCTGATCAGTTTTTTTGCCGCTGTTAGGGTTAGTCGCGCCTTGTGAGACCCAGCCCATGGAGAACAGTCGATTATTGTGATCAGTGGACTTAATCGTAACTGTAGTCGCATCACGGATATCGCTACAGCTGACGCCAAAATCAGCCAGCACATCGCCATAATTCTTGGTGTTGTTCTTGCAGGCGTCAACGGCGTCGGATTTGCTGCTGATACCGCCCTGGATCATGTCATTGTTGGAATATTGCGCCGAAGCCACCGGCGGGCTGACGACCGCCAAAAACTGGACCATAAAGGTCAGAACGACAAAGACCAGGCCGGTGCGGCGGATAACGGCCTCTTCACGCATGCGGCGGCTATAAAAGCCCAAAACGTGCACGGCGCTCGGGTTATAAGGTAGGAGGCCAAGGAGTTTTTCGAACATTTTGTTGTTTATTTAGCTGCTCCACGCCCATTTAAGCATAAGAGGTGCTAATCAGGCAAGATATTTGTTAAATTGCGCTCATTCGGTTATACTAAATGTTAGTGGGAAATAACTAAAAGGGACTTATAAACGAGGGTGCTTTTGTAGTGGCTGACAAGTCTAAAACATCTGGCTATTCTGCTGATCAAATTCAAGTTTTGGAGGGTCTGGAACCGGTCCGCAAGCGACCGGGTATGTATATCGGTTCTACCGGTAGCGAAGGCCTGCACCACTTAATTTGGGAGTTGGTCGACAATGGTATCGACGAAGCTCTAGCCGGCCACGCCACCGAAGTTTCGGTGCGCATGCAGGCTGACGGCGGCGTGACTGTGATCGACAACGGTCGTGGTATTCCAACTGATATTCACCCCAAGACCAAGAAAAGCACCGTGGAAACGGTGCTGACTGTGCTGCACGCCGGCGGTAAGTTCGGCGAAGGCGGCGGCTATAAGGTTTCTGGTGGTTTGCACGGCGTGGGTTCCAGCGTGGTAAATGCTCTTTCCGATAAGCTCGTCGTAACGGTTTACCGAGACGGCAAAGTGCATCAGCAAGAATATGAACGCGGTATCCCTAAAACTGATCTAAAAGTCGTGGGCAAAACTGACCGCACCGGCACGGAAATAACTTTTTATCCTGACGGCTCAATTTTTCAGACTACAGAGTTTAGCGATGAAATCGTTTTAGACCGCTTGCGTCACGCTGCCTACCTAACCAAAGGCATACGCACCAGCTTTGAAGATGAAAAAACTGGCCTGCGCTATAGCTTCTACTTCGAAGGCGGTATTCAGAGCTATGTGAAGCACCTGAACATCGGTAAAGAACCGGTCGATGAAGACATTTTCTACGTCGATAAAAACGTCGAAGACACTCAGGTTGAGGTGTCACTGCAGTACACCGACGCTTATACCGAAACTCTTAAAGCCTTCGCCAATAACGTGCCCAACCCCGAAGGCGGTAGTCACCTGACTGGTTTCCGCGCGGCTCTAACCCGCGTGATTAACGACTACGCTCGCAAGAACGGCTTGCTGAAAGAGAAGGAAGAGAACCTCTCTGGTGAAGACACTCGCGAAGGTCTAACCTGCGTGATTTTAGTTAAACTACCTGATCCGCAGTTTGAAGGCCAGACGAAAGGCAAGCTCGGCAACCCCGAAACTCGCGGTTACGTCGAGCAGGTTATGAACGAATACTTTGCTTATTACCTCGAGGAACACCCGGCAGTGGCTCGCAAGATTGTCGGTAAGGCGCTGCTGGCGGCCAGGGCTCGCAAGGCCGCCCGCGCTGCGCGCGACAACATCCTGCGCAAGGGTATTTTGGACGGCGCTTCGATGCCCGGTAAGCTGGCTGATTGCTCGTCTAAAGACCCGTCGAACTCCGAAATCTATCTGGTGGAGGGCGACTCTGCCGGCGGCTCAGCCAAGACTGGCCGCGACTCTAAGACTCAGGCTATTTTGCCGCTACGTGGTAAGGTGCTGAACGTCGAGCGCGCTCGTCTGGACAAAATGCTAGCTAACAACGAGCTAGTAAGCCTGATAAAGGCCCTGGGCGTGGGTATTGAAGAGTCTTTTGATCTGAATGGTCTGCGTTATCACCGTATCATTATCATGACCGATGCCGACGTCGACGGCAGCCACATTAGCACGTTGCTGCTAACGTTCTTCTTCCGCTTTATGCGCCCGGTGGTCGACGCCGGCCACGTCTATCTGGCCAAGCCGCCGCTGTTTGAGCTGGTGCGCAGCGGCAAAAAGGAGAACACCTTCGTTTATGACGAAGCCGAGCTCGACAAGATTTTGGATGAAGAAATTGCCCGCCGCAAAAAAGAAGGCGCTACCGTCGACCCCAATGCCGAGCGCTACAAGCAGGCCGGCTACACTGAACAAAAGCGTTACAAGGGTCTGGGCGAAATGGACGCCGAGCAGCTGTTTGAGACGACCATGAACCCCGAGAAGCGCGTGCTGGTGCAGGTGAAGGTTGAGGACGCTGAAAAGGCCGACGCCATTTTCAATAAGCTGATGGGAACAGAGGTAGAACTGCGCAAATCGTTTATTCAGGCAAACGCTAAATTCGTGAAAGATTTGGACATCTAGATGGCTGACGAACCCGCACAATCGGCTTTGTCTATGGATGACGACGGTCCAGTGGAAGAGCCGCAAATGGACCAACAGACTATGACGGAGCTGATTAACGTCGATCACTCGCGTGTGGTTGAGCTACGCACGGTGGAAAATGTCATGGAAGACAGCTATTTGCGTTACTCCATGAGCGTTATTATCGACCGCGCGCTACCTGATGTGCGTGACGGCTTGAAGCCGGTTCACCGCCGCATTTTGTACAGCATGAATGACACCGGCCTGCGCAGTACGGCTCGACACCGTAAAAGCGCCAACGTTGTCGGTGAAGTCATGGGTAAATACCACCCCCACGGTGACGCCGCCATCTATGATTCGATGGTACGCATGGCTCAGCCGTGGGCAATGCGCTATATGCTGATTAACGGTCAGGGTAACTTTGGCTCGATGGACGGCGATCCGCCGGCTGCCATGCGTTATACCGAGGCAAAGATGCAGCGCCTGGCTGACGAGCTGCTGGAAGACATCGACAAGGAGACCGTCGACTTCCGTGACAACTACGACGGCACCACCCAAGAACCGACTGTTCTCCCTGCTAAATTGCCAAACCTGTTGTTGAACGGACAACTAGGTATTGCGGTCGGTATGGCCACCAATATTCCGCCACATAACCTGGCCGAACTGGTCGATGCCGAGATTCAGCTGATCGACAAGCCGGACTCCAGCCTCGATGATTTGCTCGAGCACATCAAGGGCCCAGATTTCCCAACCGGCGGTGTAATTTACGGCAAAGAATCAATCCGCAGCGCCTACGCCACCGGCCGTGGCGGTGTAGTTACTAGAGGTGTGGCTGAAATCGTTGAGGGCGCCAAGGGCCGCCACCAGATAGTTATCACTGAAATTCCGTACGCGCTGAACAAAGAGAGTCTGCTGCTGAAGATCGCGGAGCTGGCCAACACCAAGAAAATCACTGGCATCTCTGATCTACGCGACGAAACCGCTCGCGGCGAAGTGCGCATCGTGATTGATCTTAAAAAAGACGCTTATCCCAAGAAGCTATTGAACCAGCTGTACAAGCTAACTCCGTTGCAGAGCACATTCCACTTCAATATGATGGCGCTGATCGATGGCATTCAGCCGCGCGTTTTGGGCTTGCAAGATATCCTTACCGAGCACATCAAACACCGCCAAGCTGTGGTTCGCCGCCGCACCGAATTTGAGCTGAAGAAGGCTAACGAGCGGGCTCACATCCTGGAAGGCTTGAAGATTGCGCTGGACCACATTGACGAAGTTATCGACACTATCCGCAAGTCCGAAACCACCGACGAAGCCCAAGCCAACTTAATCAAGAAGTTCAAACTGTCCGAGATCCAGGCCAAGGCTATTTTGGCCATGCAATTGCGTACTCTGGCCGGTCTGGAGCGCAAGAAGATCGAGGACGAACTGGCCGAACTTAAGAAGTTAATTGCCGAGCTGGAAGCCATCTTGGCCGATGAAAAGAAGATCCTGAAGATTATCAAAGACGAACTGCTGGCTCTGAAAAAGCAGTACGGCGATGAGCGTCGAACCAAGGTGGTCGCTGGTGAACTGGGTAAGATGAGCGATGAAGATTTGATCGCTGACGAGCAAGTCGTGGTGACGCTGACCGCGGCTAACTACATTAAGCGCAGCCCGATAGCCGAATATAAGCGCCAGGGGCGCGGCGGCAAGGGCCGACGCGGCATGGCCACCCGTGAAGAAGATGTCATTGAGCACGTGGTTAACGCCTCCACGCACGATTTCCTGCTGTTCTTTACCAACCGCGGCCGTGTCTTCCGTATCAAGACTTACGAAGTGCCAGCGGCCTCGCTGAGTGCCAAGGGCGTGGCTTTGGTCAACCTGCTGCAGCTGCAGCCGGAAGAGACCGTCTCGAGCGTCATTAACGTCTCCAAGACCGACGATGCCCAGAACCTGATCATGTGTACCATTCGCGGCACTGTTAAGAAAACGCCGTTTGAGCAGTACAAAAATGTCCGCAGCAGCGGCCTGATCGCCATCAACCTGGACGCCGGTGATGAGCTGAAATGGATCCGTATGACCTCTGGCGACAACGAAGTAGTAATTTCCACCAGCCAGGGCCAGGCCATTCGTTTCCATGAAAAAGACGCCCGCCCGATGGGCCGGGTGGCCCGCGGTGTCCGCGGCATCCGCTTGCGCGCCGGCGACCGGGTTATTGGTATGGACATTGTTGAAAAGGGCAGTGATATCTTTGTTATCAGCAAGCACGGCTACGGCAAACGCACCAGCATCGACCAATTCACACCGCACGCCCGTGGCGGCGTCGGCATCCGCTCGGCCGTCGTTAATGACAAAACTGGTGAGTTAGTGGGCGTGAAGCGCCTGGTAACAGATGAGCAAGAGCTGATTATCATCAGCAAGAACGGCCAGACCATCCGCCTTGGTTTGGACGGCATCCCGGCTCTCGGCCGCGCCACGCAGGGCGTGCGCATTATGCGACTCAATGATAACGACGAAGTAGTCTCTCTGGCTCTTGTAGACAAAGCTGAGGAGCTGCCTGACGAGCCGGCCGACGAAACCGTCGTCATGGAAGAGCTCATCACCGAAGAACCCTCAGAGCCAGCTGAAACTGTCGAAGCCCCAGAAGAATAAGTCGCTCATGCTTGCATCCGTTTGCCAACAGTGCTTATATTACCTCTGATGTTAGCTCCTGAGATTCTTGAGGCACCAACACTTAGCGCCACCGAAGCCGGCTATGTAAACACTTTCCTGAAAGCCAACGGCGATCCGGGTATTCGTCAGGGAAAACTTGCAAAACATGTTGATCCGGCCACTACGGTACTGCCTCACTTCAGCCATCCCAGCCACCATCTGTTTGTGGCACACTGGGGCGACAGTAACGAGGCTATTGCTAAGGTTGCCAGCTGGCTGTACAACGCCAAAGCTAAAACCGATCGAAAAACCGGACAGAGTATTGCTGTTTTCCGTCAGGGAACTCCCGCAGCTCTTGAAGGTGATGATCCATTTGTCGCGGATCGTCTGGTTATCGAAACCGGCACCATCGGCACCAACGACCATGGCCTCAGTAATTATTCCCACCACTTAGGGCCAGCCAAGTCGCGGCCCGAAACTAAAGGTCCAAGTGCACGCTTTTTCTCCCAAGTAAGCGTGCTCGACCGCCAAATTATCACCGTGGACTACCTAGCCAGCGTTGAAACACTGGAAGGTGAGGGTTGGATCACGCTCTATGATGGCGTGGTGCCTATGGAGGCCGACGAATACGACCGCGGTCGCCACACCACTGTTTATCCTGCCGCCATAGGCAATTTAGCCTGCTTTGATCTGTTGCAAGAGTTGGCTGATAAAGTTTCGGTACGCTCTGGCAGTATTTTTACGGAGTTATTTGCCGAAGGTGATATCGGACCGGGAAAACTACTACCAGACCTTAGCTTAATTTTTCCACCACTTGAAGAATCGGCATCCAATGCTGAAGAACTTATAGCAGAAAGCGCCTAAGGAGTTTATATGGCATTAGAATTTGATCACCCACCACTAATATTTACTAAAACCGGCACTATAGGTACAGAGCCGCTAGGTTTCTATGAAAAGTTGGCCGACGCATATGACGCCGACTTAGTGGCTCACGATGACGCGATGTTAGAGCTTACTCCGGACGGCGAAATAGTGGATTTCGACAACGGCGCTCTTAGGCGCGCCGCCTCCAGAATGATCAATAATCAGGCCATTGATGCCCTCAACAGGGGTGTAAATGTCGTTTACGATACCTTCTTAAACTCGCCACGCACTCGAGGAGATTTTCGGCATCGAATTGTTGTGCCAACCGGAGCTGTTTGGGTGCCAATCAGCACCGCTATTTCGCTAAGAACAGCCAGAGACCGTATTGAAGAGCGCTACAAGAAAGACGAGCTGCCCATTCCCAGTGATCAGTGGGCACGGCCACCTATGGGCCTGGTGCAAGGTATTTACAAGAGTGTTAAATGGCCCGGTCCGGACGAGCCACGTTTGTTGGTGCTTGAAGGCGAGAGGACCACAGAAGAGTTCTTGCCTGAAGTCGCGGCTTTTGTAGAAGAATGTGTGGCTGCCGCACAGGTGGAGAGAGCAGGAGAATAGTATGGATCAAGAACCGCGAACTGCCGCAATTATCACCGGCCTACCCGAGGGTTATGCCAGTGCGGGCTATATTGTTGCCAGAGGCTTTCAGTTAGTTGATGCCTCAAAACGATCTGGCGGACCTCAGCCACGTTGGCATCAATGGAAGACCGACGAACAGCTTTATCTAGTTGAAACTACCCTAAATCTAGTGGCTGCTGGTGCGCAACTGGGCGCAGGTGTTGATCAGTCGTTGCGCGACTGCTTGGCTTCAGCTCAACGTGACATCGAACACGCTGCCTTAATGAGCAGTGGTCGAATCATTGGGCAGCAACTGAAACAACAGGGTGATGCCTTGAGGTCACGCCTCGACACAATGTTCCCTCCCGTTCCAGAAGAGCAAGCTGCGGCTGCTGATCTTGGCCAGACAGCTGTTATGCAAGCCAAAAAGGCGGGTTTGCGCGAGGCCATTAGCAAAGCTTTTCGTGGCCGCTAGTCTGCTGTAACAAGCACAACCACTATGTGCAATTTACCCCTTGACCAATAGGGGCGAAATAAGGTAAGATGACGTGAAGGTCTTGACGGGTGCTTTATTAAAGTGTCTCCGAAAAGGCCTCCGTACGTTAAAAATTGAGTAGTGCGAATTATCGTTTCACTTCGGTGAAACAATAACTGTCCACCTCCACTGGTGGACATCAACGTCAGTTCTTTTTGAACTGTTTTAGTAAGTAAGTCAGTGACTTCTTAGCTAGTACAGATTCTTTTTTTGAAGAGTTTGATCCTGGCTCAGGATGAACGCTGGCGGCGTGCCTAATACATGCAAGTCGAGCGGTAACACTTCGGGTGACGAGCGGCGGACGGCAGAGTAACACGTAGGAACGTACCCCAAACTGAGGGATAAGCACCAGAAA
>DASZVP010000002.1:0-736517 GCA_035546935.1 Saccharimonadales bacterium (SeqCode)
CGTTCTGCATATTTTCTATGCCAACAATGCGCAAGCCTTGTTCTGCCCGGTAAGCCACAGTGACACCACTTCTTGTGACACGTCCAGCCTGGGCGAAGGTGTGTACTACGTTAAGGCCGGTGCAACTGACAATGCGGGCAACAATAAGACAGTGGTGCAATACTTTACCATCGACAAGACCAAGCCGGTGGCCGGCACCACCAAAATTACCTCGCCAACCAATGGCCAACTTTTCAGCACCGGCAGCTTCGGTGTTAGCGGTACGGCCAACGATAGTTTGTCAGGAATCGACCCCAATAAGGTCTACATTACGATCAATAAGATCAGCGGTCTGGGCGGCAGCTTCGTTGCCAGCACAGCCTTCAACAACGAACAGGCTGTTTACGACACTGCTACGCACAGCTTCAGCTATAACGGCGTGAGCGGGTTGAGCGATGGCTTTTATCGTATCCAGCTGAAGGCCTACGACAAGGCCGGCAACATTCGTTTTGACCACTTGGACGTTCAGGTGGACAGCACGGCTCCGACCGTTAATATCACTGCTCCTGGCGACAACGATACTTTAAGCTTTGCTCTCGACGGTGTCTTTACTATCCGTGGCGGCGTAAATGATGTTAATCCCGACCACTACTATCTGCACATCAGCGGCCCCGGCGGCTACACTAGCGGCCCGGGTACCGTTAACGACAGCACGTCATTTACCGACCAACCACTGTTCAACTGGGACTTGAGTGGCTTGGCGAGCGGCACCTACACCATTGATCTCGAAGCACGTGATGCAGCCGGAAACAAAGATGCTGGTTCGGTGCAAACTATTAGCGTAACCATCGATAATACCGCGCCAACCCTCACCATTAACCCATCTTCCGGTACCGACACTACTCCTACGATTACCGGCACAACCAGTGAAGCTACAGACACCGTAACTGTCGACGGTAACACGGCCAGCGTCAGCGCGACGGCTAACGGTAGCGGCACTTACAACTGGAGCTACACGCCGGCCGCTCCTTTCCTCATCGGTAGCCACACCATCACTGTCGTAAGCACCGACCAAAACGGCAATGCCACAACTCAAACAGCAACTGTGACAGTCACATCGCCCGTCATTACCTTAATTGGTGGCGCAGGCGGTGGTGGCACCACGACTGTAACTGTTACACCAACTACTGGCGGCACCGATAACACAGACGGTCAAGTCTTAGGCGCCAGCACCAACAATCCCAGTGACTCTGGCCAGGTCAAAGCTGCCGAGACATCTAACGGCAATGGCGATAACACAGTCAAAGACAACTTTCAGTCTAGCAACTTCCTCGGCCTAGGCTGGTGGTGGTTGCTGGTCCTGGCTGCCATCTTAGGTGGCTGGTGGTTCCTGGCTGGCCGTCGCGACAACGATTAAACACAAATAGATTTTATTAAGAACTCCTCGGGCAACCGGGGAGTTTTTAATTCTCTTTAAACCATTCTAGATAGTTCTGCAGTTCGGCAATTGATGCTTGAATGTCGTCAAAGGCTCGGTGAACTTCCTTCTTCTCGAAGTTAACTCCGTATTTGCCTTGCATGAGCACTTTCCAGGCTGAAACATCAAGCATTCGGTAATGCAGCTTCAGGTCAAGCTGAGGCCACCATTGCTTAATAAATAGCCGATCATTGTGGATTGAGTTGCCTGCCAGCACCGCTGACTCGTCGCCAAAATGCTGCGCGACCAGATCCGCCAGCTCATGCTCAACCTGTGCAGATGGCTTGCCTTGTTCGAGATTGTTAATAAAATCATCACGGTTGGCCGGAAAATCTTTCCACCAAATGTTGGCCTGCATACGCTCCACCACCTGTTCGCGCGGCTGCTGCACGCGGGCCTCGTAGCTGGCTAAAGTTTTGAATTCAAAGTCAGTGATTTCGGCTGCAACTTCTAAAATAACGTCTTTTTGCGGATCCAGGCCGGTCATTTCCAGATCTATCCAGATAAGTTTGGTAGGGATGGCGTGTTTGTCGATCATTTACGGCCATTATAACCCGATCCCTCGGGTTTAACCCACATGCCACGAAAACTCATACGAAATTCGTCTGTTTTAGACGATTTTCGTATGAGTTTTTAGCGCAGGGGTACAAAACTAGTCTTTGGCACGGGCGGCGGCCAGGGCGTCGCTGTACCACTTCAGCTCATCAAGCATGGCCTGCAGCGCACTCTGGGGATCACGTGGGTTGGCGTGGCCGAGTTTGGTCAGCTCGCCATTGTCATCAATTTGCTCGCTCATACCAGCCATGGTCAGTGGCGTGAAGGTAGGCAGCGGCACGGCCTTGCTTTCAGACAGAATAATCTTCAGCATCAGCTGAGCGCGTGCCCCGCCAGCCGAACCATGCGAGATAACAGAGGCGGGTTTGCGCTGAATCTCCCAAGTGACATAGTCCAGGGCGTTCTTTAACACACCGGGTATTGAGTGGTTATATTCTGGGGTGACGAAGACATAGGCATCAAATGATTCCATTTTTTTCAACCATGGCTGCGCCAATGGATCGATGTGGCGGTCCTGATTGTAGCGCGGGCTCATCGGCTCATCAAAAAAAGGCATCGGGTAGTCTCTAAGATCAACCAGTTCGGCCTCTACACCGTCCATTTTGCTGGCAGCGTTTAAGACCCAGCGCGCCTGCTTATCTGTTTGGCGACCCTGACGGGTCGAGCCTATTATAATACCGAGTTTCACTACCCCTCCTGTTATGCTATACTTTTTATAGTTATCAATTAATTAGTATATAGCCATTGCTATACATCGTAAAGTATGAAAACCACGACACTTAAGAAACCTTTGGAACCGAAAGTCGGCTGTATTTCCTGTGCCATGGAAATTATTGGCAACAAGTGGACAGCACTAATCCTGCGAGATCTGTTCACTGGCCCGAAGCGCTTTGGTGAACTGGAAAAATCTGTCGGCGGTATTAATCCGCGCACCCTGTCGCAGCGGCTGGATGATCTGGAAAGCTGCGGCGTACTGACTAAAACCAGCTATGCCGAAGTGCCGCCACGCATTGAATACACCCTGACCGAAAAGGGTCAAGACCTCTTGCCTATCCTGCAGCAAATGGCTGCCTGGGGCGAAAAGTACGCCTAGGACTTCTTATCAGCGTTAAAATCTAACGCCAGGGAATTTATGCAAAAGCGCATGCCCGTGGGCTGTTCCGGTGCGTCATGGAAAACGTGGCCTAGGTGTGCGTCACAATTAGCGCAACGCACTTCTACGCGCTGCATGCCATGACTACTGTCTTCGACCAGATGCACGGCCTTGGCATTGGCGGGCTCGTAAAAGCTGGGCCAGCCGCTGCCGCTCTCAAACTTAGTGCCACTTTTAAAGACCACTGCCCCACAGTTGGCACAGACAAAATCACCGGTACCATGCTCATTTAAGAGTGCGCCGCTAAAAGGCGGTTCTGTGCCACCATTAAACAGGACGTCTTTTTGGGCATCAGTTAAACTAGCGTTTTGCGCTGGCTTATCTGACATTACTTCTTGCCTGATTGGCTGCCAACCAGATTGGTATAAACCCGAATCACAATTTCCAAGACGATTACACCTACGACTAAGGCGAATAGCGGCTGCCAGAATCCATTGCGCCAGCCACCGTTTGTACTGTCAATACCGCTTAGCCAGTTGGCGGGGGCATCTGCCCAGGCCTGAACAGCGTTAGCCACGATGATACCAAGGCTGACTGCTACCACCACCGATGAAGCGTCTTTACGTTTAAGAAGTGCGACAATTTGCATGGTTTTCTCCCATTTAGCTTATGTTTAAAATTATACTCCTTTGGTGCAAGCTATAGGTGGTCGGGAGCTGTGATTCCTAGGAGTTCGAGGCCATTTTTGAGCGTGTCGGCGTAACTTTTAACTAGCTGTAACCTGAGATTTTGACGCTCATCGCCCACCACACGGTTGTGTTCGTAAAAACGATTAAAGGTCTGTGCCAGTTCATATAAATAGGTGCAGATGTGGTGCGGCATAAGCTCGGCTGTGGCGCGGTCGACAGTTTCGGCGTACTCGCTGATTTTGCGCAGCAAACTGCGTTCGTCCGGCTGCAGATCTGTTAATTCAGTGTCGGCCGCGTCGGCTTTAGCTAGGATAGAACGTGCACGGGCATGAGCGTACTGCAGGTAAGGGCCACTATTGCCTTCCAGGGCGATTGATTCCTGCGGGTCGTAAATAATATCGCCCCCAATGCGGTTTTTGGCAAAAGCATATTTCACGGCCGCCAAAATGGTGTCTTCGCCGGGGTTGGTGGCGCTGGCTTTGCCGGCTTCGCGGGCAGCAGCCAGAATTTCCAATGCCGTCACCACATTGCCCTTGCGCGAGCTCATCTTTTTGCCGCCCTCCAGCTTTACCATACCGTGGGTTATGTGCCGCATGCGTTCGGCCAGCTCCGGTGCAAATTTGGCAATTGAAGCCACGACCACCTGCATATATTGCTGCTGTTCATTGGCGGTAATAATAATTGATTCGTCAAAATGATAATCTTGCCACTTGGTCAGGTTCAAGCCAACTTCTTTGGCCTCATATGTTGGCAGGCCTTCAGAGTTAATGAACACACGAACGTGTAAGCCCTCGGCCTCACCATCGTAGACCACCGCCCCATCGCTCTCCCTGTAGACACCTTTGGCTAGCTGTTCTTTGACGGTTTTAAGGCCCAACGGGGCGGCTTCGCTCTCTGGAAAATAGCGATCAAAAGGCTTAACTTGCAGCTGGTTGTACAACTCGGCAAAGTAGTCATAGCTCCACTGGCGGGTGGTCCAATAAATTTGCGCGAAGGCTGACTCATGATCATTCTGGTTGTGCAATTCGTAAACGTGCTTGTTGGTAGCAATGATTTCGGCCTTGGCGGCTTCGTCAGTTTCGTAGGCCTCGGTGCCTTTCACATAGCAGTCGCCCATCCATTTTGGCCTGTCTGCTTCTGGAATATCATTGAGTTTTTCGGGGTGTTCGCCGCCTAATTCCTGGACAATGGCCCACATACAGCGGCCGACGTGCAAACCGACATCGCCGCCGTAGTTAATACGAATGGTTTTGGCGCCGGCGTGCTCGACTAAACGCGAAATCATATCCCCCACAAGCGTCGTGTACAGATGTCCAGCATGCAGCGGTTTAAAGGGATTGGGGTCCGAGTATTCCAGAACGAAAGTCTGGCTGGCCAGCGGTTGAGCTGGCCGGGCGGCCGCGGCATCACGCAGGGCGGCGTCGCTGAGGCGCAGATTTATAAAGCCAGGGCCGGCAACTTCGGCGGTGGATACCTGATCGGCCAAGTTTTCACGAATTTTCACGGTCAGCGCCTCAGCAATTTCCCGCGGGTTTTTGCTTAAGCTGCCGGCCAGCTGCAGCGCCACGTTGGTGGCGTAGTCGCCGAACTGCTCTTCTGGCCGCGTCAGCTCAACTCGTGCACCAACATTAAACAGTTCATGCGCGGCCGCGGCAATTTTGGCTTCCAACTCTGGTTTCATCAGTTAAATTATAGATTAGTCGGCTCGGGCTGGCCAGCGACTCTCTCGCAGCAGCTGGGTACCGCCCCAGACAAGAGCATAGGTAATACTTAGCAGCACAAAGAATGAAATTACTGTGACAAACATTTGGCCAGTGGGATTTGCCAGCCGATTGGAGACATCAAATAATAGCCCGCCCGGGTTGGTCAGCACATCCCAGCTATTCCAGCGCAGGTCGCGGCCGACATAGATACTAAAGCTGCAGAATAACAGCGTAAGGCCTATCCATTCAACCGACTGAACCTCGTTCAGGCGCTTTTTTAGCTCCAGGTGCACCAGGTACAGGCTCGTAAAGCCCAGCAGCACTGCGGTATAGATAAAAGAAGTGAACATCACGGCGTCGTACAGCACATCAACAGTGCGGACATCCTGCAAATGAATAAAATCGCTAATCATATAAAAGCTATTGGGCAGAAATAGCAGCCACAGCACGCTCGCTAGCAGCCCTTCCCAGCTGGACCAAGCTTTACGCTGTAAAACTCGCGTTAGCCAGATGGCGAAGACTAAAGGCAGCCAGGCTAGAAACAGATTCCAGGGTAAATAATCATAGGCGGCGCTATGGTTGCGCCAGGCGCCGTAGACAAAAAAGCCGATGCTCACTACAGATGCGGCGCCAAGCGCCAGAGTGAATTGCCTGCGGGCCGACCGCCAAGACTTCATGCCCTAATTATATCAAAACAGGGGTGGCTTACTCGTCCAGCGCAACTTTGAACTTCTCAACCAGCTCGACCGGTGTGGGATCGAGTCCGTTAAGCAAACCTGTATACAAACTGACAAAATCGTTAAAGTTGGCCGACCACAGCAGCTGATGCAGCAGTGTTTCGCCCTGCGGCACGATGACTTCTGGTGATGGACGCTGACCGGACAGCAGTTTTTCCGTAACCTCAAAGCGCTTTTGCACCCGTGGATGCTCGAGGTTAGAGCGAATTTCCACGACTGCGTAAGGCTTATCTACAGGATGGCTGGACCAGCCGATGAACTCGTTGTGGTTAAGTTCAGGGTAGTAGTTAACCCAGGCCACGTTTTTGGCGTTTTCGTTGAGGCAAATCTTAAACTTGTTGGCGGCCGGAAACAGTTTGGGGCCGCTGTAAACGACAACTGATTTACCGATTAGTTCCAGCGCCAGCTGTTTGGCTGGATTTTGGTCGGTAGGCACATCAGCCCGCCAGGCATCTGGCTTGTCTTTGAGCCATTCGCCAGCCGCGCGCAGCTCATCAATACTACCTGCTGGCACCAAACCAAGTGGCTCCAAAATTTGCAGGAATGCGGCCAGGAAATAAAACGAACTCATGCGCGGCTGAATGCCGGTTGGTATGGCAAACAACGGATAGTTTTTGGCTTTGGCCTGGTCCATTAGTTTACCGCCCGCGGCAATTACCACGATCTTAGCCTGGCGCTCTTCGGCTGCGGCCAGGGCAGCTAAAGTTTCTTCGGTGTTCCCAGAGTAGCTTGAGGAAATGAATAGCGTGTTCGGGCCGACATACAACGGCAGCTCGTAGTCGCGGACAATTTCAAAAGGCACGTTAGTTCCGGGCCAAGAGCGTAGAAATACTGCCGGTAACGCCGAGCCACCCATGCCGGCCAATACTACATTCCGGATTTCGCCAAAGTCGGGCAAAGTAACTTGATAATCGTGCTGCAGCTGCTGCCACTGTTTTTCGGCCACGCCTAATGAGTCTTCGGCGTCGCGGTTATGAATCATTTTTAGGTCGTCGAGCATGGTCCTCCAATCTTCTTGTGCTTTTCTGCTTAGGTTGTATATAGTATAACCTAAGCATAACTTTTAAGGGGGTGGCATGTTTGGCCAACAAGATAATTCCGGACAGCAGGACGCACCGATTCCTGATCAAACGATTGACGGCGTGATTCAAGATGTTAGCCAGGGCGATCCCGGCGCCGGGCAAGGCGCCCATCCGCCAAGCGACTCGACCTGGCAGCATCCCGGCACACCCCTCACGGACGATCAGACCGACAATTCGGCACCAGTAATACAAATGCCGCCAACGCCAATGTCGACTCCACCATCGGCACCCGACCCTGCCCCAGTGTCCAGCACTGACAATGTACCAAGCGATCTCGCGGACATTAAGCAGCAGGCTCTCGGGCAGCTTTCACCTCTGGTGGGGCACCTCGACCAAAGTCCTGAAGATAAATTCCGCACTCTCATGATGATGATTCAGGCCAGCGACGACCAAAGCAAAATTCCTGACGCCTACGCTGCCGCACAGGCCATTCCAGACGAAAAAACCCGTGCCCAAGCCCTGCTCGACGTCATCAACGAAATCAACTACTTCAGCCAGCACCACTCAGACCTGCAGTAACGCTTCGTTTACGCGAAGCTTACATCGTCGATGTAAGAACCCGGCTTATTAATAATGAAATCGACTGCCGTCTGGCCTGAAGGAATACTTGGCAGTGTTGTACTGTTCTTTACCACGCCATTCACATAAGCACTCACTGAGGTTCCGGAGGCCACTACGCGCATTGTATAAGTAGTATTTTCTGTTAGGTAGCCTGATGTGAATGAAAGAAGAGCTGGCGATCCATTTGTAACTTTATATAGGGCGACGCCCGTGGAACCACCGCTACCTACGTCTGGATTAGTCGCCCATAAATAGTAAATGTTTTCCCCGGCCAGATAATCGTTGCGGAAAAAAGCAAACTGCAAATCATCGCGTGCTCCGGTTGAAGGTGCATAGTGCGCGGTAAAAGTAACGTCAATATTTTGTGAAGGTAATTTGAGCGCTAAAACCGAGGAAACACCAGCATACTGCAGAGTATTGCTAACTATTGGTAATCCAGGCGCAATAGCCGGTGTTGTATACCAAGGAGAGCCGGCGGATCCATCGGCACGGTTGAAGTTGTCACTAAATGGCAGTGTTACTGTTGGTGGCACAAATGGAGTAACATTTCGTAAATTATCGAAGTACTGGCTACCCCAGCACCATAGTTGTAGCTTGGATCCATTGGCAACTTGAGTCGGATAAGTACCTTGAGTAATCACTGTGTGCGGACCACCGGTTAAGTTACTGGTTTCCACACCAATGTATACGCTAGTGCCGATGTATTTAGCCGTAATATAAAGCCGAAATGGTGTTGAGTAAGTGTAGCCCGGCGATCCACTCGCGAGACTTGATTGGCTGTCTGTGGGGCTACAATAAATAACGAACCAGTTACGCTGCGAAATTTGAAAAACGTAGCGCTCAGAAGTATTAGGATCGCTAAACAACCCAATGACCATGTAATCTTGGTCACCCAAACTTGATGGCCCAGGATCGCAGTCTACAGAGAAGCACAAATCACCAATGGTGCCAGTGGTAGTTATATTGGCAGCTGAGTTACTGGCGGTTCCCGATGTAAAACGACCGAAATTAATAACGGGCGATCCCCAAACAGCCGACCAAAGCTGGCCGTTGTAGGCTGTGCCTAGCGTGCCGTTTGGTCGACTAAAGTTGTCGATTAATAGTGGATCAAACACCGTAACACCAGAAGCGTTTGTTCGGACTCCGGGGCGGCGCGACGCAAGCATATTTCTGTCCTTCTTACCTTGCGGCGATGAAGCCGCCACTATTCTGAGCTCCTCCGGCATCAACAAAGTCTATTGTGTTGCCAGGATCCTTGAAAACGTAAAGCGGGCCACCTGGCAGAAAGTCCGCGGGGTCAGTACTGGCCGTGCTGGTTACGTACATAGATGATCTGGGTTGGCCTGGAAAATTGACCGCTGCAAATGGTACTGTGAACACCGTTGCAAAAGTTCCGAAATGGTCGTTTTTATAAAGGAAACAGTTCGCTGGACGCGATACTAAACCGTCGAACACAACATAATAAGTGGCTGCTGCATTCAGTTGAATATCAGCAAAAAACACCTTTTGATAAGCGGAAGGGCTGGTTATAGCACCGCTGCCCGCACTAATTGTATTTATGAAGGTTTGTCGAAGTAAGTTTCTGCTACTGTCATAAAGCGAAACCCGAAGCGAGCCTTGTTGTCTGGCGTTGGGGAAACCAGCCTCCCAAACCAGAAAGCCTTGCAGGATGATGCCTCGAATCCTGATAGGTACTGTGGGGGATACACCATGAGCGAACATTACGGCACTCAAATCGTTGGAAGAACCATTGAGCTGTATGGGCAACGAAAGTACATTCTTTTGGTATGTTATAGAGGAGTTGCCCCTAATAGCTGGGCGGCGACCAGCAAAGGCCATTAGTAAGTCTGCCCCGCAATGAAGCCAAGCCAGTTCGTGCCATCGGCGCACATAAATGAGAAAACGTCGGTCTTGCCGGCACCAGTGCTAAGAACAGGGGCTACATTACCGGCCCATTTGACCGTGCCAGGCCAGCTTACAGTGCGCGAACCTGTAGCATCTTGCACCAATATGATTGTGAAGCTCTTGCCTGCTGCGGCAGTTGGGAAAGTCAGTGTACAGTTAGCGGTCAACGTAATGTAGCTGACAGTGTCCACCGTAACATCAGGTATGGTTTGTGCCCCACCGGAGCTCGCAACCGTGTTTACATTTTCAATCGTTCCGGGTACGGCGGCCCATTTAATACCATCTGCTTGGGTGGAATCGGCCATTAGAATTTGACCATCGCTACCTACGCCGTGTCTAGCTGGAGTGTTGGCGGCGGTGGCAACAATGATGTCACCTTTGGTGGTTAGAACTGATTTATCAACCTTACCTGCCCCCGTGCCTACCGCATCAGCAACTTGTATCCAAGCCAGCGTACCAAAGCCTTGGGTCTGGAAGTTGTCGAATGCACCGACTGTGAGCCCAACGTCACTTACTCCCAATCCCACGAAGGTATATGCACTGGCAAACAAGCCGGGTGAAGGGTCATTTACTGTAACAAGAACGGAGTTATTGCGACTAACTGTAATATCGCCTGTGCTCACATTATAATCAACCTCGTAGAATGCCGTATCGCCTGTGCTCAGTGCTACGGGAAAAGTATAGGCAGGGGAGCTGCCAAGGTTTGACCAGGTGCCACTTACTTCCTTTTTGACATAGATCGAATCTTTATATATATCAACTATTATCTGATTTGAAGGGGTGAAAAGGCTGGTGTCGGCCACGACGACTATACGCTGGTTGTCCGTGGGACCATTCCCCATGGTTATATCAGCGCTGATACTCCGCGAACCGGTCACGCCCGTATCGAAGTAGGCAGTGTTGGCAAATGCGCCATTCCTCGGTCGAACTTTTCCCCCACTAATAATTGGTGTGTCTCCACCAGAGGGGCCTTCGCTGTTCGCCCACGTTTTACTGCCACTCTCTGTGGTCGTGCCCACCAAATTGCCATCTGCACGAGAAAAGCTATCGTTCTGTAATGCTCCAGCAACACCAGTCAGAACGTACTCTTTATTTGCAGATGTATCAAAATGCAAGTCTCCTGCAACTCTGCCGCTAAAGCCCGGCAGGCCGGAGCCTGTCGTACTTTCTGCGGCCAAAAGATTAGCTCGTGCAGTTTGGGTACTAGCAACGTCAGACAAGTTACTAGCTATCTTCAGGCTAAGTGGGTCTGAGGGTGCGCTCGCCCACTTCAAGCCAGTGCTTTGGGCTGAATCGGCCGTTAGGACTTGGCCATCAGTACCAGCACCGAGTCGAGCAGGCGTAGACGCACCGCTGGCCACGTACAGATCGCCTTTGGTGGTGAGAGTGGATTTATCGGTCTTACCCGATAAATCTGTGGTCAGGTTCGTTACTTGGCTTTCAGTAATAGAGTTAACTTTTACTGTTGGGGCCGTGGCCGTACCGCCAACTGTAACGGTGGTGTCTGCTGCCGTTACTGAGCTAACCTTTGAGGCCAGGCCTGGCACCGTTGGCGCAGCCGCCGTGCCGGCCAGGTCACCGGCCAGCTGGACCACACCTTTGGTAGTGGTTGTGGCATCGGCTGCGCCAGCGCCAGCCGTGGAATCGACATATTGTTTGGTGGCTGCATGAAGATTACTGCTCGGATTACCTGACAGAGTCAGCGGGCCGGTCATGGTGTCGCCAGACTTGTTTAATTTGGGAACCAAATCCGCCGGACGAGCCACGTTTTTAAGTGTGCCATCGCCGTTATGCTCAACATTAAGAAAGTCGTTGAGTAGGTTGCCCCAGATATCATTGTCACCACCGGGATTGGGTAGACGTGTCATATTTTTGTTAACCCTTGAGCTCTATACATAAACAGTATAGATCAATACGAGCTCACTGCAAAAGGAGAATTAGCCCAGCAGAACTGATGTACCAACATAGGAACGTGAGGCAGCAAGTGATAGCGACATGCCCAGCGTCTGTGGTGTAGGACTAATACTGAAGCCGGTGAACATATTTAGCGAACCGTAGCTGCCGCCGAATAAGTTGTTGTTGTGATCCTTATCGGTCTGCCAGGTAGTACCGCCGAGGGTATTCATGGTACTGCTGGGTGTAATGTCTTCTGTTGTGCTGTTGCCTGTGACATTGTAGGTGGAGACCGCCAGGTCACCGTAGGCGCCCGATAAGTTGGGCATGGCTGGTGTGCTAGATGCTACTTGGCTAGACATTGTGTTTGGAGAAATCATGGTTAGCCCGCTACGTAAACCCGACAATTCATAGATGCGCGCCACCCAGTTACGGGTTTGTCCGGTGGGGTGAAGAGTGATCGTAACGGTTGTTGCGGCGGCAGTTACATCGCCGTAGCCAACAAATGTACCTTCAAAACTAAAGCTAGCCGGTTCTCGCGAAAAAGCAGCACTCATACTTGGACAGGCTGGGCTGGAGCAGGCCGTAGACGTTCCGCCTTGGATAGCAAAAATAACCAACAGGCTATTGCCGGGGGTGGTTGTCCAGCCTGGTGTCAGCACCAACGAACCACTGTAGGCACTGCCGGTACTCTTCTGAACAAAGGAGTTAACCACGGTAAGGCTGGGTGGCTGGACCATTGATGCAACCGCGCCACGGCGAGAAGCCCGGCGCGTGCTCATGGAGTCAGGTCTCCAGCCACAATCCAAACATCCGTGGCCACCTGGCGAAGAGTAGCTGTGCCGTATTGCACAGCAATTTTCAAAGCGTCGCCGGGGGAATTTAATGTCACTCCAGTGTCAGGGGCGATGGACGTCTGTCCCGTCCCTATCTGGCAAATCTCAAAAGTCGCCCCCACTGGAAAAGCCACAGATGAATTTGCCGGCACAGTAATTGTGTTTGCGGCTGCATTATTCATATCAACAGACTTGCCCAGATCGCTTAAGGCAGCCGTGTAAGTGTTTCCGGTTTGGAGATTACGCTGCACAATACTTATAGCTGAATCCAAATCTGTGAGTGCTTCTTGAACATTCGTGTGTGTAATATAAGTGCTGGTTGAATCGTCGAATGTCGTGCTGGACGCTGCTACTGAACTGCCGGCTGGGTCTGCAATCTGCGTCCAGGCGAGTGTACCCGTACTGGCAACCGAAAAATTGTCTATATGCGAAAACCAGCCAACGCCAAAACCAGCGCCTGTACCCGTCAGTGGGGTTAGATCGGTATAGTTTAGACTAGAAATGACTCCCCCATCGGAAGTGCTCCAAGTAGCGGTAACTGTACATTGCCCACCTGAGATAGCAGAAACACTAATAGTTATGGTGAATGTTTTATTGGTATCAAATGTGCCGTCACTGATATTTGTACCGGTAGCTACTACGACACCTGAGCGCATTAATGCTGGCCAAAGAACGTGATTTCCGGTATCCACAAGTAGTCTGGTTGAGTAACCGTTTTTGCCAGCCGCGGTCGACCGCACACTTAGATAACTCGGTACGTTACTACTATTGCCCGCATTGCCATCAAATTGTGCCGTAACAGGCTGGCTGGTGGGAATAGCAACGGGAAGGAATGCGAAATCAGTTCCGGCAGAGCTATTGCTTGTACGGACAACTCGATTGCTCGAGACGCTAAGGTTAGTGCTGGTATATGCTACGGGATTACCACCGAAGGTCATACTGCCCAGCGAACTATTGTTTGCACGGTTAAAATCATCTGCTCCGCTTGAGCCACCCTGGCCAATCAACACATACGTTTTAGAAGTTAACGTGTCAAAGTGAATATCGCCATCATTGCGATTTAGCACAGACGGTATACCCGGGCCGACACTACTTTCCGCCGCCAATATATTGCTACGAGCAGTCAAAGTATTGGCCACGTCGGCAAGATTGTTGGCGACCTTTAGCGCAGTGGCATCTGCAGGTGCATTAGCCCATTTTAAGCCGCTCGCTTGTGAAGAATCAGCAGTTAAAAACTGTCCGTCAGTACCCGCCCCAAGCCGAGCTGGTGTTGAAGCAGCACTTGCGACATAAATATCACCTTTGGTAGTCAGCGTCGATTTGTCGGTTTTGCCTGATAGCCCAGGAACGGTTGGGGCGGCGGCCGTACCTCCCAAGTCACCAGCTAATTGCACAGCTCCTTTACTTGTAGTTGTAGCATCAGATGCGCCAGTTGCTACTGAATTATCGACATACTGTTTAGTGGCCGCTTGCAGGCTTGAGGTAGGATCTGCGGGCAACGTTATAGGCCCGCTGACAGCACCACCAGTTTTGTCGAATTTGGCAGCTAAATCAGAGGGGCGAGCCACATTTTTAAGTGTGCCGTCAGCATTATGCTCAACGTTAAGAAAATCATTGAGCAGATTGCCCCATATATCATTGTCACCACCGGGCGTAGGCAGACGGGTCATTGTTTATTTTATATCCTAACGATCTTATACACATTATAGCCCAGGCATAAGGGTTTTCAATGCTCCAAAGAGTTATTGGTATTTATTTTTTAGTGTTTATGGTTTACTATACCCATTGATACCTCTCGAGAAAGAGGCACGTGAAAAATTAAAAAGTGAGGCCAGGCATACGATGTTAGGCAATGTTGCATTTTTAGACTTGGGGGCACCGGAATTAATAATTATTCTGGCGATTATTTTGTTGTTGTTCGGTGGCAAAAAGCTGCCTGAACTCTCAAAATCTCTGGGTGAGTCAATGCGCGAACTGCGCAAAGGCGTAAGTGGTGACGTACATGAAAACAAAAAAGACGAATCACATCAGGAGAGGAACGGGTCGTAAACTCGACAATCGTCGACCTTTCGTTGAACACCTCCATGAGCTAAGGCGCCGCCTCTTTTTCTGCGCCTTGGCCGTTTTAGCGTGGGGTTCGGCCATTTACAGCGTGCAAATGCACGTAGTTGATTTGTTATTAAAACCTTCGCACGGCCAGCACTTTATTTATACCAGCCCTATAGGCGGCATCGATTTCTTATTCAAGATTTGTATGTACGGCGGTATCGTGCTGAGCCTCCCAGTGATTGTTTACAATTTCCTGCGCTTTATAGAGCCGGTTTTAGGTCATAGCACGCGCAGTTTTATCGCTTGGCAAAGCTTTGCCTGTGCCCTTTTGGCGCTTGGCGGCATGATTTTTGGCTACTACATTGGTTTGCCGGCTGCCCTGCATTTCCTCTTGCACCAGTTCACCACCATTCAAATTCAGCCACTTGTAACGATTCAGTCTTACCTATCTTTTGTGATCGTTTACATGGTCGGCTCGGCCCTCATGTTCCAATTGCCTCTGTTACTGCTCTTCATTAACCGCATTAAACCATTGAAGCCAAGCCGCTTACTTCATTACGAACGTTGGGTAATTTTATGCGCCTTTGTTTTGGCCGGACTGATGAATCCCACGCCCAACATGCTAAGCCAGCTGCTTATCGCCGGGCCGTTTATCATCATGTACCAGGTTGGTATTGTCTTAATCACCTTGGTTAACAGAGGTCAGTCTGTGCCAAAACGTCGTGTTTTAGCGCAGCCTCAACCCGAAGAAGAACTTGTGCCAATCTTGTCTACAGCTGAGCGACGGCTGGCTCGCTATGTTATTCGCCGTACTCTCAGGGCCGCTAATCGCCAGCCCATGCCACGCCGCCGGCAAATGGTCGATGTTATGATTGCGCCTCGACTAGCGTAAGCAGCTTGACAACTGAGGCCGGCACTGGATATACTCCTAGTGTCAGTTAAAAAATAAAAACCAAAAATAAAAATGACCAAACCAATCGAAGCTATTTTGGCGCGAGAAGTAACTCGACAAGAGTTTTTAGTGACTGCGGGTATGGCCGTGGCCTCTATTTTCGGCTTCTCTACGCTGGTTCGCTTGCTGACCGGCCACTCGCTCACCCACCGTGGTGTCAGCGCTGGATATGGCCACAGCGCCTACGGCGGCGGCAAAGACTAGCTAAGCTCAATTCTCCTACTTGTTGCGGAGCCATCTCGGCCCCCAAGCTATTTATTGATTAGTTCTAGCTACCGGGAACAAGTGCCATAATAAGGACTTCAATGGCACCTTTAAAGGAGGAGAAGTCCACGTTTGTGCCATCAGAGGCGTAAAAGAGATCAAACACATTGTTCGGGTCCGTAAATGGAGTGAAATCCACCACCTGTGCGGCGGACATAGATACCGAGTAGCCCATAGGTGTTGGCGGAGTGAAATAGCCGTTAATGGACACAGCTTGTTGTGTTATCTCCAGGTTGATCCTACCATCGAACCCTGGATTTTCGCCCTGACTAAAAGTACCGGGGACCCCCATGAAACCTCCAATTGCATTGCCAATGCCGCGTGGAAATGGCGACCCCCATTCAAGATACGACGCTAACGTCACCATATAATTTGCGGTATTTGTGATCGTAAAACTTGGCGCAGAGATGTTAGATGTATCTAGAGTCCCGAGCGGTGCCGGGTCGTACGACTCGGAAACCGCAATCAGGCTTCCGCCGAAGTACACAAAACGGAATCGATGTCTGCCCATAACAACGCTCGGCCCGCCACCGCCACCGCCGCCGCCAACGGCATCTACATCCGTTTTAAGCTCATCAATTGCATCTTGAACATTGGCAGCTGTTAGGCCCGAAGTTACGTTGTCATAAGTAGTGTCTACTGCAGCTATCGGGAATTTGCTATCAGTGTAGGCTTCAGCATTTGTCTGGGCCGTGGCAGCTGCGCCAGAAGCATCAAAGTCCGTGCTCGGATGCGTGGCCGCCGAACCCAGCCCCAAATTAGTACGCGCAGTTGCGGCATTGGCGACATCGCTTAGGTTACTGCTAGCGGTTAGTTTGGTATTTAATGCCGCTTGTGTAGCCGTACTGATTGGTTTATTGAGATCAGAGGTATTGTCAACGTTACTCAGGCCAACTGCTGTTTTGTCCAGAGTTTGCCAGGTTTTGTCGCCACGGTAGTACTGCGTGTTGGTTCCGGCCGCTATTGTCGGCTCTTTACCGGCCAGCCCAGGTACGGTAGGCGCGGCCGCAGTGCCACCCAGATCGCCGGCCAGCTGGACAAGGCCCTTGCTTGTTGTGGTCGCGTCGGGCGCTCCTGATAAAGTAATGCCGTCCACATACTGTTTGGTGGCTGCCTGGAGGCTTGATGTGGGATCACCAGGCAATACCAAAGGACCGGTCATGGTATCGCCGGCTTTATTCAGTTTCGGCACTAAATCCGAAGGTCGGGCTACGTTTTTTAGGGTACCGTCAGCATTGTGCTCAACATTTAGAAAGTCGTTGAGCAGGTCTCCCCAGATATTGTCGTCACCACCGGGTTGCGGTAGGCGGGTCATGTTTGTCTCCTCGCTTATGTTTTAAGTATAGTCGCCGGCTTTGTGTGTAGCAATATGGTCTACGTAACCCGGGTGATTATCACGGTAGATTCTTCAATATACCAACTGGCGGCCGTGTCACGGATAAAGTACTCGCAAGCGAAGCTATTTTTGTTAGTCACATCGAAGTAAGTTGGCGGCAGAATAGCCGTGCACTCTGCTCCTGTAGCGCTAGGACCCGGCGAGCCCTGGCCGTACCCTTCTCTAATATTCCACCCTTGCCCAGCAAAGTTATAGTCCGCCTGGATTAGTGCATTCTGGTTAGTCAGACTGCTCACGAACATGTAGATTTGCGCGCTATAGATGCCTGGCGTATTCACCGTAAAGTTACCGGGGCTGCCCGAGTCATATACCACGTCGCCAGAACCGTCATCAAATAATTTTTCGCTGGGATCAGCCCAAGACAGGTTGCCGAACTGACTGCTCGATGATGCCAGCACGTGCGTAAATGTCTGGTAAACCAACTTGGTGCCAATTCCGGACGATCCGCCCCCGGATGGTGCCTTAGTCCAGTTCACTCCCCCATCTGTTACGGGATTGTTACCGACATTGCTGTCAACAAGTGAGCCGTACATGGCGCCGTCAGAACCAGTAACAATACTGCCTTTGTTGTATGTATTGGTGTTGTTCCAGGTGCCAGCCCAAATCATACTGCGGCCAAGTACAAACGGGTCAGGTGTTTGCTCAAAACCAACCCTGATGGAATGGTTTTCGTCCCGGTACATATAGCCCGAAAAACTACCGAAATCGGAAACAGGCACATTGCCCTCTGAGAATGCGCCTTTATACCAGACGGCGTTCGGACCAATCTCGGGGATATATAACTGAGTGTCCTGGTCGTCGAAAACAAAAGTCGAAGTACCTGGAAAAACTATCGGATAGATACTTATTGAGTCCGTATCAACGACAGATGACGGGGTAAGGACTTTGAAGATCGCATCATTGTAGCCGGCGCTATTTTTGACCTGGATCAGTGTTCCTTCCACAATAGTGTCACCAGTTTTCCAGTCATCCGGCCGAGTCCAAGGACCGCTATTATTGGCAATCCAGATACCATTATCCTTACCGTTGGGTTGCCGCGTCAGGAGATAGCGTTCACCATCTGTGAATGAGTCATAAAGATTAGTTCCGGCGCCGCTTGGTGGGCTCTGATCCATCCCACCGCTAGAATCAGCGTGATCAACAATCAGTATTTTTGATGAGCTTGAACTTCCCGAGCCGCCCTGTAGCGGCATTGTAATATAGGCGGAGCCATTAAATTGGATCTGCACATCTGTAGCGCCAGGTTTTAAGAAATCACTGTTGTTGGTATTAGTGTCGAAGGCGATTCTAACTTCAAAGCTAGCATGATCAAATGGCACGTTTACATTAGAAGCTTGAATAGCGGACGACGGCACAGGTATGGTGACTTGGTTTCGTATCTCAAACTCGCCGCCGTCAATCACCGCTTGTATATACTTCGTCCAGCCGGCACCGCCATCAATATAAATGCCAACGTATTTGCCGTCGTAGAGATTTGATACAGCGCTAGTTGATGGGTCATACAGAGTCGCAGTTACTTCGACATGGACGAGATAGGTTGGCGGAACTACCCCCTCTGTACCAACGTTAAGCTGAGTATTGCTGGGAGAGCCCCATGTAAGAGCGTGATCAGTCGTGACCAGATCAAGCGCCTCAAAACTGCTATCACCGAAGTATGCTGGTCCGCCTTGAATGCTAGTAGGGTCCCAGTTAATGATATTCGGAACGACACTCCAAATACTTGTATCGGTGTCGATGGCTGCAAAGGCCGCCACTCCAGATGAAGAACCTCCACCGCCGCCCCCGCCGCCTCCCACGGCATCGACATCTGTTTTCAGCTCATCGATTGCAGCCTGGACATTGGCGGCGGTCAAGCCAGAAGTACTATTGTCATAAGTTGTATCAACGGCTGCCACCGGGAATTTGCTGTCGGTGTAGTTTTTGGCATTAGTTTCAGCAGTCGTGGCTGCGCCGGCAGCATCAAAGTCGGTGGTCGGATGGGTGGCTGCTGTACCTAAACCAAGGTTAGTTCGAGCCGTACCGGCGTTGGCCAAGTCAGACAAGTTGTTGCTGGCTGTCAGTTTTGTGTTCAGCGCATTCTGCGTAGCAGTAGAGATGGGTTTGTTTAGGTCTGAAGTATTGTCAACGTTACTCAGGCCAACTGCTGTTTTGTCCAGAGTCTGCCAGGTTTTGTCTCCACGGTAATACTGGGAGTTGGTTCCGGCAGCTATTGTCGGTTCTTTACCGCTCAAGCCTGGCACTGTCGGTGCTGCTGCCGTACCGGCCAGGTCACCGGCTAGCTGGACAATGCCTTTCGTGGTGGTGGTAGCATCTGGGGCCCCGGAGACTGCCACGCCATCCACATATTGCTTAGTGGCTGCCTGTAGAGCGCTAGAAGGGTCGCCGGCCAGCGTCAGGGAGCCGGTCATGGTGCCGCCTGATTTATCTAGTTTGGGGATCAGATCGGCCGGTCTGGCTACGTTTTTTAGCGTGCCATCGCTGTTATGCTCAACATTAAGGAAGTCGTTGAGCAGGTCGCCCCATATATTGTTATCACCACCGGGTTGAGGGAGGCGGGTCATTTTTATCTCCTAAAGGTCTGTTCCAATTATAGCGCAGGCATAAGAGTTTTCAACCAGCATAAAAGTACTTTCTTTTTTTAAGCATAAGGCTTACTATTTAAGTAGCGTGTGTCTCTAGAGACAAACGAAAATTAAAAACGAGAAAGGAAACAAAATGTGGAGTAATTTCGCATTTTTGGACTTCGGCGCCCCAGAACTAATTATCATTCTGGCAATTGTGCTGTTGTTGTTCGGCGGCAAAAAACTGCCGGAACTATCCAAGTCTCTCGGTGAGTCGATGCGCGAGCTGCGCAAAGGCTTGTCTGGCGACGTAAATAACAAAGACTAGGTGTCTTTTCGCAAGCAGGTGGCAAAAGAATGAAACGACTTGGCTTGTCGACAATATGTAACCGCTTTGCGGCTGCTTTGTTGCTGCTTGTTTTAGCAATGCTGGCTTTTGGCAGCCCGGCGTTCGCCAGCGTTTACGGCAAGGGCGATTACAACACCTGCAAGTATCAAATAGATTGTCCGCCGCCACCTACCGTTATTAAGCTGCCTTCCGGTCTGGAGGTGGCCATCAATCTGACTAACGGTCAGCATATATCTGTTGCAAAAGGTTATACGATTACAATCACACCGTTAAACGGTACGGGTAAAAGCTTTAAGCAGGCTTCTATATATATTGGCGAAAAGCTGGGCATTACCACCAAGCCAAGTACAGACGGCTCGGTGTCCTGGCACTGGGACCCCAAGGTATTGCATAACAATGTCGTTAAGATTATCGTCACCGACACTGACGATAAGGACCAAAACTTTACTTATAATGTTATCCTCGATGAGTCGACAAACCCAATCAACACCGGTGGCACAACCGGCGGAGGGGGTGGTGGCAGTGGAGGCGTGATTAGCTCTGATGAGGCCCCAGCGCCCAGCGGCATCGCTGCCATTGGCGCCAAGCTGGCCGACCTGGTTAAGAGTACAATTCAAAAACTGCCCCAACCAGTAATTTACGTATTCCCCTGGCTAATCTTTTTGCTGCTGGCCGCAAACATGACTGTCCTCTACCTGCAGGCTAAGCGAGAATTGGCAGAAAAACGCACGCTTGACGGTCTGATTGCCCACGAAAAAGCGGTGAACGATGCTAAGACCAACTTAATTGAACTGGTTTCACACTACGTTCGTACTCCCCTGACCTTGATCCGCAGCGGCGTCGAAATGCTGAAAGAGCCAGCCGTGTCGGCGGCCACACTGAGTCAAATACAATCTGCCGTCAAAAGCTTTTCGACCAATGTTGAAGCCGCCATTTCGGCCAACCTGCAGCCACTCATGGACACCAACATCACTACCCTCGAGCCCGTCAACTTCGGTTCCCGCAAAGCTCTGGTTCGCTTATGGCTGCCCCTGATACTGACCAGCGGCTTCGCTTTTACCTTTGTTTATTTGGCCAATCACTGGACACAATACAGCGCCGGCGCCATTGACGCCGCCACGCTCGTACTTGTCTTTACTCTGGCCGGCTTTACCTCGTATCAGCTATTTCGGCGCCTGGCCCTGCACCGCTTGGATAATGCCAACGCCCACAAAGTTTTAGCCGACGAGAAACTTGTCGATGAAACACGTGACAAAGTTATCAACCAGACATCCACTGTTTTGAAAACCGAATTGGAGCGCCTCAGCGCAGCCACGGCCAGCCTGCCCAAAGACAACAGCACTAAATTTATCTTTCAGGGCCAGGATAGGCTCAAAGAGTTAACCGATCGCCTGGCCGTGGCTGCGCGCATCCGCGGCAGCTTCAGCGACCAGCCCTACACCACTGTTAACGCCAGCGAGCTGTACAATCAGGCAGTCCAAAAAGTTAACGACAAGGCAAAGGCCAACAACGTTAACATTGGCCTCGAACAAGACCAACCGCTGGCCACCCAAAACCCCGACCTACTGGCACAGGTCTTGGGTAGCCTCCTGGACAACGCCGTGTCATACAGCCCGGCCCAAAGCTCAGTTTCCATCCATGCCGACGCCGAACCGCACCAAAACTCATTGGTCGTCACCGACCACGGCGCTGGCATCCCTCAAGAAAAACTATCGCAACTGTTCCAGCCATTTTCTAGGATCGAAGGTGCCGAAGATTTCAGTCACGAAGGCTTGGGCTTTAGCCTGTATTTAGACAAATTGATCATGCTCTACCTCGGCGGTGATATTGCTATCGAATCCACGCCGAATCAAGCCACCTCCGCCAAGCTCGTTTGGGCTCCCGCTATAGCCGGCTAGGCTAGTTGATGCAGCCGCAGGGCCTACATCATTCCGCCCATGCCACCCATGCCGGGGGCTTCGGGCCCAGCCGCTTTAGGTTCCGGCACATCAGATACCAGCGCGCCCATAGTCATGGCCGTGCCAGCGATGCTGACGGCGTTTTGAATTGCTTCTTTAGTTACGCGGGCCGGGTCAACCACACCCGCAGTTTTCAGATCGACTAACTTCGTCGGGTCGTTTACATCAACACCTTGCCCGGCTTTACCGGCTTTGACTTGAGGTAGCCACTCGTCCGGGTTCAGACCGGCGTTGTTGAGCAAGATGCGGAAAGGCTGTTCTAGCGCGTTTTTCAACAGTTGAGCGCCGGCAGTGACTGAGTCAGCGCCTTTGGCCTCAACGCCCGCTGCCAAGTTGATCAAGGTTACACCGCCGCCAGGTACGATGCCTTCGGCCAGCGCAGCTTTAACAGCGTGCACGGCGTCATCAACGCGGAATTTCTTCTCTTCAATCTCAGTCTCAGTGGCGCCGCCAACTTTAATGACGGCAACCTTGCCGGACAAAGCCGCATAGCGCTTTTCGAGCTGCTCTTTGTCGTACTCGCTGCTAGCGGCATCAGCCTGAGCGGCAATTTGCTTAATGCGAGCCGCGACTTCAGCCGGCGAAGCACCGCCTTCAATAATGGTCGTTTCGTCTTTGGTGACAATCACGCGGCGAGCCGAGCCAACCACAGTCAGGTCAACGTTTTCAAAGGTCATACCGCGGTCTTCGCTGATCACGTCACCGCCGGTCAGAACAGCGATATCGTTCAAAATGTCTTTACGACGATCGCCAAACGAAGGAGCCTTGATGGCCACGGTGTTAAACACACCTTTCAGGCGGTTCAAAATCAGTGTGCCAAGAGCTTCGCCCTCGACATCTTCAGCAATTAAGACCAGGTCTTTCTTGCCAGCCTGAGCTAGCTTCTCTAACAGGGGCAAAAATTCCTGCACAGAAGTGATTTTCTTGTCTGTAATTACCACGGCCGGCTTGTCGTAGACAGCTTCCATGCGGGCAGTGTCAGTCACCATGTATGGCGAGACGAAACCGCGGTCGAAGGTGAAGCCTTCGACGACTTCAGCTTCCAGCGCTAGGCCCTGCCCTTCTTCAACTGTCACCACGCCGTCTTTGCCGACTTTTTCAATCACGTCAGCAATCAGCTGCCCGATGGCGGCATCACCGGCACTAATGGTGGCTACTTCTGCCACGCGGTTCTTTTTGCCCTCAATCGGCTCAGCCAGCTTAGACAAAGCGCCCAGCACATCTTGTGCGGCAGCTTCCAAACCCTTGCGCAACTGCATGGGGTTATGGCCCGCAGCGATCAGCTTGTTGGCCTCATTCAAGATGTGATAGGTCAAAACTGTCACGGTTGTAGTGCCGTCACCAGCTACATCGTTCATTTTTGAGGCAGCTTGCTTGATCAGCTCAGCGCCAACTTTGTAGCCCAGGGTTTCATCGTCTACATCGGCCAGCTCCACGCCTTTAGCAACAGTCACACCGTCGTGGGTAACAGTTGGGCTGCCAAATGACTTGCTGATCACCACGTTGCGGCCCTTCGGTCCCATGGTGGTCTTCACTGCGTTATATAAAATCTCCGCTCCGCCTAAAACGCGGCGGCGGGCGTCGTCGTCATAAAAAACTTTCTTTGCCATTCAGAATCCTCCTATTTAACCGTCGCCAGGACGTCTTCTTCTTTGACTAAAATGTACTCGTCGGCACCAACTTTAACATCGGTGGTGCTGTAAGTCTTGTAGACAATCCGATCGCCAACCTTAACCTGCTTGGCGTTTGGACCAACCGCTACAACTTTGGCGGTTTTTGGCTTTTCCTGAGCCTGGTCAGGCAGGTACAGACCGCTGGCGGTCTTTTTCTCGGCTTCCTCGCCGACGGCGACCACGTAATCGCCCAATGGTTGCAATGGTGCACTCATAAATAACTCCCGTTTATCAGATTGAGTTGGCACTTTAACCCTGAGAGTGCCAACTGTCACCTACAATAGTAGCGAACCGCCCGCAAGGCGTCAAGCGCCGTGCGACGCGTTGCGGGCATCAACCTTACGTTCATGAGCCATATTATCGAATACCTCCAGCAGTAAAGGCGTATACTGGCTGTCGACTTCTGCCAGGGCTGCCCGATATGGCTTATAAAGATGTCGTTCGTACTGCTTAAACTTTGCTGCCTCATTTTTGGGGCGTTGACTTTTGGGCATCAACCCGAAGATAAAGACATCGATTGATTCGCAAATACTCCTGAAATCGATGCTCATTAGCTGTGTCAGCCGCTTTACGCAGCGGGCACGCTCTTCGTCATTTTTCGTGGTCAAGCCACTTTCGGCTAGAGCCAGAGCGCTAATGGTATATTCCGGATCTGTTATGGCCCGCTCACCGCGATCGCCAAAAGCCACGTTCTTAAATTCCAGGTCGCCGTGAAACAGCAAATTGCTGTGTAAAAGCACTGCGGTGTCGATTGCATAGCCAAGTTGGGCCCAACCCTCTTCAAGCTCCATCTCCTCCCATTCAACAATATCCATTGTTTGCACCGGGCCATCAAACTGGGTGAGCAGGTGGTCATGCGTGCCTTTAGTTGTAATCAACACCCCCGACGGCACGAAAGTTGGAATGCCTAGTCGCTTCATGTATTGCAGCATGGCCAACTCCCCCAGGAGCTGGCTGCGATCTTTAAGTTCTATGGGCTTAACAGCAACCTGGGGCGCTGCCTCATGGGCCATCTCCTCAAACCAGGTCAGCAAGAGTTTTCCAAAAAAAACATGATGATGTGAATTTTCTCGTCCCAGACGATTGCCGGGCTGCGTCATAAAGGCCACGCCATCCGGGTTGGCAGCTGTCATGGCTTTTTCAACATCCAGAGCCGCCGGGTCTAAAAACAGACCGGAAACCAGCCCCATATTGATACGGTTAGGCTGACCGTTGTGCTCAATTTGCCCCGTCAGGTCAGGCAAAGGATAGACAACCTGGCTGCGTACAACCGTCAAAGCCTCCTGAAAATTATTAATTGCCTGCTGGGTTAGCGATGGGTCAAGATTGGGCTCGAGCATCTTCCCATCCTGAATGTGTTAAAGCAATCAGCCCCCTAGCTTGGATATCTGAAAAATAGCCAGATTTTTCTAGCTCGACGTGCACCGTACTAAGTACCCGCTCCTCGCTGCGGCCATGGCTTAATTCATACGGCGGTATCAGGGCAATTTTACCCCCATAGTTTTCATCTTCATCCAGAGTAAAAGCCAGGCTTTCCAAGAGCGACCGGTCCGACACGGCGCCCGGCACGCCGACACCGGCCTGTTCCAGCTGGCCAAACACCTGGCCCATTTTAAAGAAAATCTCGCCATAACTGCCTATATCGCGGGCCACAAAGCGCAAAACGCTTTTCAGCGTGCGGGAAGCTTCCGGGACCACAATCCACATGTCTGTATCCCTGTAGATGGCAGAGAAAACCGGCAGGCGCAGCTCCATCAACTCCTCATGCGAACGGGCTGTGCTAAAACCATCTGATAAACCGGTCATTGGCACGGCAATAATCCGGCTGTCCATACCCATGCTATAAAATTCTCTTAAGCCAAGGCGGGCCGCATAACCACCGGCCAGCATCCGCCGGTTAGAATCAACCGGCATTCGTTCGAGTCCACTGCCACCGCCCGCAAATCTCTCATGAGTGCTCATTATTAATGATATCTTAACATATTTACATCAGTTTTTCAACGCCATAACAGCTTAGCAGCCTTGTATAATGGGCTGGTATGCCCAGTCTCAACTCCACTGTTTTAATGTCCGGCGCCGACTACTTCGACGTCGTCGACCTCAACCCGCATTCACACAAAATAACGGGGGTGGATCGCCAGCGCGCCATGGCCGAACATGCCGCCATCCGCCAAGCCTTTGAGGCAGCCGGTATCCGGGTTATTAAGGTCGATCCGCCCGCCGACTGCCAGGACGGCATTTTCACTGCCAACTGGGGTTTAAACCGCGGCAACAGGGTCGTTTTATCCAACCTGCCCGGCCCGCGAAAAGGCGAAGAACCCTACGCCAAAGAGGTATTAAAAAACCTCGGTAAAGAGTTTGTCGAGGCTCCCTACCGTTTCAGCGGCCAGGGCGATGCCTTGCCCTGCGGCAATTATCTGTTCGTCGGCAGCAATTACCGCACCGACCCCCGCATGCATCAATTCCTGGCCGACCAGTTCGGCTACGAAGTAATTAGTGTCACAGCCGTCCCCGAGCTGGACTCCAACGGTCAGCCCGTTACCAACGCTCTATCCGGCTGGCCGGACAGCTTCTTTTACGACCTCGACCTAGCTATCGCCATCCTACGAGATGACCTCATTGCCTGGTGTCCCGAAGCGCTCACCCCTGATAGTCAGGTCAAAATCCGCCAGCTGCCCATAGAAAAAATCGAGGTCAGCCTGGACGAAGCCACCAAAGGCTTCGCCTGCAACCTCGTTTCGACCGGCGAAACTGTCATCATGTCCGCCCACGCCCCTGAACTACAAAAAAACATCGAAGCTGAAGGTCTCAAAACCATCACGCCCAATGTCAGCGAACTAGGCAAAGGCGGCGGCTACATCCGCTGCACCAGCCTCACCCTTAGTAATAATTAAGCCGACCGACGACGGTCGTCAGTTACAGGCACGCTCGAACGGCGTCGATTATTGGCGTTCTTAACAATGGCGTTGAGCTTTTGTTTGCGCTTCAGGAAAGCGTCCCAACGCTTGAGGCCGTTCAAAGCCGTAGCTCTCAGTTCATAATCCGGATCATCAATTCGCTCGCCAGAAGGTACTATCAGAACATTTTTGTCGTGTGCCAGCTTTTTCAATTCCTGACGCAATTTAAGGGCGCCTTCATCGGATTTCGCCAACCGCGTGCTCAGAAAATGGCCGCCCAACCTCTGTGTGATACTTGGTGATTTTTGCGATCTGTAGGGTTCTCGATTACCCACACCACGACCGTACTCTGAGCCACTGACATACCACACCGGCAAATCGGCATTGGCCCAGGTTGGGCCTAACATTGTTACTCCGCTCATCCAGTAGGTACCGGCAATTTTAGCTGTTGGGAAGGCTCGACCAAAAAAGGCTTTGGCGTAATCAAGCGTTCTGCCCGTTGTCATACACTCATCCACGATCAATACTGTTTTACCGTCCAGCTGGGCAGGAGCCGTATCTATTTCTTCTGTTAGCCCATTTTTCTTGTCGCGAACGTCAACAAATATTGAACGCAGGCTACGAATAATGTTCTTGTCCACCCGATCAACTTCGACTGTGCCAACACCCATGGGGTCGACTTTGTTCACCCACTGTTCACGGTCAATATTTACAAACCGGAACTCTGGCATCTTGGGCGGCTCTTCACCGGGTGATGGCGCTAAACGGTCCCACAATTCTTTAGTAAGCCACGCCAACGGACGAGCTGACTTGTCCAGCCAAACCACATAATCTGGCTTCTGGCGCGATGTTTCGCCGGTAACGGGATCTGTCACCACTACACCGTTTGTCATCTCATAAATAAGCTTGTCGGTGTTTTGGATATACTCTGTGCGCAGCTCTTCGTCAGGCTTAAAGGTACCGTCAGTTCGATTGTGACCAACCAACATCTCATAGCCGCCGTGTTCACGGCGGAAATCAGCAATACTTTGGCCAGGGCGAACTTCGGTCATGGCACTTTTATTATATCACGTTAGCTCTATTTTTGCAACGGTTCGACGGTGCTATTTATATTGTAGCGCCTCTGTCTAGTGCCGCAGTGCCTTCCGGGCCTCGCCAATCTCGTCCCAGGGATGCTCGCCGTCGGCGCGCTCAATGGTTTTTTCGTGGCCCTTTCCCAAAAGTAACACCGTGTCACCTTTCTTGGCCCGCCCTAGGGCAAACTTAATTGCCTCCGGCCGTGAGTGCACTAAGAACAAGTCTCTTTCACGCTTTTTGCCGGCCTTTTCCGTGCCGGCCGCGATTTCATTCATAATCTCCACGCCATCGATATCGCGGTCGTCCTCTTCGGTGATCACGACTTCGTCGGCAAAACGGCCGGCCAATTCACCCTGCACTGCCCGTTTAGCCTCGTCGCGGCGCCCGGCCGAGCCAAACATCACAATCAGCTTGCCCTTCACCACCGGCCGCATATCCTTAAACAGCTTTTCAAAGCTGTCCGGCGTGTGGGCATAGTCCACAATCACGCTAAACGGCTGGCCCTCATCAATCGTCGTCATACGACCTTCCACGCCTTTCAGCGCTGCAATGCCCTTTTCGATTTGAGCTCGCGTCAGCCCCAGCGCCCGGCCCACACAGACCGCCGCCAGCGCGTTGGACACATAAAAACCGCCCGGGATATTGCAGTGAATCTGATAATGATCTTCACCCGACACTGCCACAAAATCGCTGCCCGTAGGTGTTAATTTCACCTTTGTGGCCCGCACATCGCCCCGCTCCAGCCCATACAACATGGGGTGCGGCGTGGTATGCGCAAAATATTCACCATTCGGATCATCGGCATTGGCAATGCCCACACCCAAGCCGGCATGATTACGCGCTACGCGCTTAAACAGCAGTCGTTTGGCCTCCACGTAGCGCTCAAAGGTCTTGTGATAATCGAGGTGTTCGTGAGTAATATTCGTCAGCACAGCCACCGAATACGGCACAAAAGCCACGCGGTGCTGCGCTAGACCCTGGCTGGTGGTCTCCAGCACTAACCAGTCAATATTCTGCTTGCGCATCCACTTCAGCCGCCGAATCAGCTCCGGTACCGGCACATTTGTGTAGTGTTGCACCTGGTTCTTAATGTCGTCGTTGACGCCGTAAGCTACAGTGGTCATAAGACCAGTTCTCAGGCCAGCGTCACTGAGCATTTTGTGGATCAAAAAGGCCGTCGAGGTCTTACCATTAGTACCCGTAACACCTATAACACGCATACCACGCGCCGGAAAACCCGCCGCAGCGTGCCGCAAAAAAGCTTCTACCAGGTGCCCTGTCGGCTCAATGAGCTCAAACAAGCCACGTGGAATAAGTTTCTTAACCAGTTTCCTCACACTCATTAAAAGTAAGTATAGCTTACTTTACGGAGTCAGCGGTCGGCTTCAGCTCTTCAGCAATGTCCAAGATCAGAGCTTCCATCATTTCGGCATAGTTTGGCAGCTGGCTCTCGATCCAGTCCATAACTTCTTCATCTGACTTGCCGGCTTGGCGCATCTGATCAGCCTGAGCATACTGCTCATCACTAAGTAGTTCCGGCAAAGCCGTTGCTAAGCGCTCGTTAGCCAACAGTTCAATTTTAGCCACAATTACATCCTGCTTTTCAGGCTCTAGATCGCCCAGATTTAGCATTTTGAGAACTTGTTGCTTGAGGTCGTTTTTCATTTTTTTGCCTTTTTTGTTTAGAGGTTTATTTTAGTTTAGCACTAGCTAGCCAGTGACTCCATGTAGCGGTTGAAAGCTTCCTGCTGAGCCACGTTCAAAGCGTGGTTGCCGTTGTAGACCTGAAGGGTCTTACCGACGTTAACCAGGTGATAGTGAGTACCTTTTGTGGCGTTAGCAGATTTAATAGCGTGGTGAATGGTATCCCATTCATGACCAGGCGTCATGTGGTGAGCCACGGTCCATGGGTAGGCGTTCGGGTTGATCTTTTCAGCGTGAGCTGCGTGGCCCAGGCCGTTGTGACCGCCGTGAGCACCATGGGCGCCGTGACCACCATGAACGGTGTTAGCGGCGTGACCGTTAGCAGCGTGGTTGGGGTCAGCAGCAGTAGCGTGTGAGCCACCACCATCGAAGTGAACACGAGTGAAGCCGAAGGTGGCGCCAGCCACAGCGGCACCCACACGGCCAGCCAAGCGGCGGCGGCGCATGTTGTCTTCCACACGGTTAGTGTTACCGCGTTCCACAAACTCAGTGTGGTCAATAACAGCATCTTCGGTGCGGACAGCGCGGTTACGGAAGCGAGCCTCACGATTGGCAGCAGACTCAGTAAGCTGCTCGATGCCTTGTTCGGTTGAGGCAAAGCCGGCATTAGCAGTCTTAGCAATCTTGTGGCCAGCCTTACGGCCGCCATAAGCGGTGCCGATACCAGCAGCAGTAGACAGAAGACCGCCAAGGCCTAGGCCAGCGGCAGCCAAGCCACCAGTTACACCGATGGCGGCAGCCGGAATGGCAACCATCATGAACTTGCCAAAGCGACCTCGCCTGAACCATTGCTCAGCAACCCAGCCCTTGATGCCAGGAGCACGTTCAGCAGCAAATTGCTCCTGTTGGGCGCGTCGGATGCGTCGTTCAATAGCGCGTAAGTCATCGAGTTGAGCATTGACTAGTGTTTCGCGGATGTTTAGAGGTTCGCCAGCTTCGACGCGGCGGCTCTGAATAAGTGTGGCCAGGTTAGCAAATTGTTCACGGTGAGCCGCACGAGCTTCTTGCACACGACGGTCAAGAGCTTGTGAGCGACTCAATTCTGAGGCGCCACGGAAGAAACGCTGCATGAGCTTCTTCCAGCGGCCACCACCGATTCGGCCTAGGTGACCATTGCGCATTTCTGCACAAAGACGCACATACTCTTCACGGCTATCCCAGAGATCATTCTCGGCGTATGCGAGGTCTAAATCTACATCATCAGGACCGTCTTCACCGCCATCGCCGGGGTCTTCAGGGCCGTTACCATTGCCGCCATTACCACCGCCGTTACCGGGATCGTTAGGATCGTCGTTGGGGCCGTTGCTACCACCATCGTTACCTTCACCTGGGTCTTCTGGTTGTTCGGGCTGGCGGTTGCGGCGGGCAGCAATGCTAGGACCATCGCCTTCGCCATCACCAGCGCCGTTTTCGGCGTTTTCTAGCAGAGTGTAATAATAGGCAGCTTCCTCGCCAGTAGCTTGGCCAGTTTTAACGCGCATCTCTAGGCGGGCAAAGCCGCGCATCTTTTCACGGCGGGCAGCAGCCTCTTGGGCTGCCTTTTCCTCTTTAATTTTGCCTTTTACGGTCTTGCCGGCGTGGGCTTCAGCAGCATTTTCTGCTAGCCACATGTCATAAGCAATGTCCTCGGCTGTGATGCCGTTTTTGCTGGGCTTGGCGCCGGTCTCGTGAGGAGTGGTGTCGACGCGCATTTTCCAGTCAGCGTGCTGACGGACTTGTTCCTGCGCACTTAAATCACCAAAGTCCGGCGTACGAGGTTGCTCGACTGGTGGGGTTACTGGTTGAAATGGTGCTTGTTCGGTCATAGTTATGGGTCCTTGTTATTTTTTGTTTTTTGTTTGACTCTGGGCCCTATATTAACAAACTTATGGTTTTTTGTCAACTCTAATGTAACTAATTTGTATTTATTGCAACTATAGCGATTGCTGATGTTTTGCTAGTATGGTGAGGATGAATATCCTGGGTATTGAAACCAGTTGTGATGAGACCGCCGCCGCCGTTGTCGAAGACGGGCGACGCTTGCTCAGCAATGTCGTGGCCTCCAGCATGGACCTGCACAAGCCCTACGGCGGCGTCGTACCGGAGATTGCGGCGCGCAGCCATATTGAAGTGATATTGCCAGTGATAACAGAGGCGCTGGAGCAAGCTGGCTGCGGCTGGGACGACATTGACGGCCTAGCCGTAACCTACGGTGCCGGCCTGGGCGGTTCCCTGCTGATAGGTGTTTTGACAGCCCGGACTTTGGCCGAAGCGTTTGGCAAACCACTGTACGGTGCCAATCATGTACTGGGTCATGTTTATGCTAACTTTTTGACCGAATCAGCGTTGGATGGCTACCGGATGCCAGCTGTGGCGCCAGAATTCCCGTTGCTAGCGATTATTGTCAGCGGCGGACACAGTCAGCTAGTGCTGTTTCGCGATCATTTTGATTATGCGCTGCTGGGCCGCACCCAGGATGATGCGATCGGCGAGGCCTTTGATAAGGTGGCCAAGATTTTAGGACTGCCCTACCCCGGCGGCCCGTCGGTCTCAGCTGCGGCCTTGAACGGCAACGCCAACGCATTTGAACTCCCCAAAGCCAAGATGCCGGGTTATGACTTTAGCTTTAGCGGCTTGAAAACGGCCGTTCTGCGCTTGGCGCAGGCATTAGTTGGGGAAAGTTACGATTTTCCCTCCTCCAAGCTGCCAGGGCGCCTCTCTGACGCTCAGAAGGCCGACATTGCGGCCAGTTTCCAGCGTGTGGCGATTGAAACGATCGTTGATAAGGCTCGGCACGCATGTGAGGAGTTTGGCCCGAAAAGCGTGGTCATAGCTGGTGGTGTGGCAGCTAATCAGGAGTTGCGGGCGCAGCTGAGCGCTGCCCTGCCCGTGTCAATTGACTTCCCTGACCTGAAGTTATGTACGGACAACGGCGCGATGATTGCCACCTTGGGCTGCTTTATGGCGCAAACTGGCCAACCGACGGCCGACCCGCAGACTCTAGCAATTGAGCCGAATTTATCGATGTAGCTCAGGCTGCTTCAGCGCGGGTGTAGGTGCCAACTTTGGATAAAACAACACCGTGCCGGCGAATGATCATAAGGCGTTCAGGGACTGGTGAGCCGGTGTAGTGGCGTTCAGGGTCAGCCTGTTTGCGACGAGCGTCAGCAGTTTGGTCTCGCAGTATTGCTTCTGCCCCATTATGGTGTTGATGGACAAGGTAAGTTACCAATCTCACCCCGCGGGAGCAAGCCCGACAATTTTTTTGGCAGCGTGTTGAGCTTTTTTGGCCATATCTGACTGGCTGGGCACGGTACTGATGCGATTGTGGGCAACTCTAAAGACATAAGCGCCAACTTGCTGCCAGTTCTCGTTGGCGCCCACCGTGGCCTCGGTGGTGTTGTACATGCGCGGACCTACGCCCTTCCCTTGCCGACCGATGGTGCGGAGTTTTTCGGGTATCTGATCGAGATGAACAAGAGGCTTCCACGCTTCGGGTAAATCGCTACCGCCTGTTTGCCACGTGGGTACGCTGAAGCCTAGTAAAAATATCCTACCGTTTTCGGCCAAATTACCGAAGGTAAAGCGGTCAAAAATCGTGTGCGCTGGCACCTGAACAAAACCAAGCTCATCATTGAAAAAAGCCGTTTCGGCAATTTCGTCCGGGTATAAATTAAGCCGTCCGCCTGGCAAATCGATGGGTCGATCGCTGAACTCCACACCTTGGAGTATCTCTTGTGCAACACTCATAGTTAAAGCTAACCATACTGTTATTTAGAGTGTTTGTCAATTTTCCCAAATGTTACAGAGGTGGTATGATGGTGGCTATGAAGTTGCCTAAGGTGTACGAACCTGGTCAGTACGAATCTGACATCTATGCGCTCTGGGAGCAGAGCGGTGTTTTCAAGCCGTCTAACAGAGGTGAACCGTACACCATTGTCATGCCGCCGCCGAACGCCAACGCTAATTTGCACATCGGCTACGAATTGGTAGCAGCTCTTGAGGACATTGCGACTCGTTATCAGAGAGGGCAAGGCAAGGCTGCCTTATTGTTACCTGGTGCTGATCACGCCGGTTTTGAAACGCAATCTGTCTATGAAAAACACTTGGCCAAAGAAGGGAAGAGTCGGTTCGATTTTTCACGTGAACAGCTTTACAGTCAGATTTGGGACTTTGTGGCTCTCAACAGGGGGAATTTTGAGGCGCAAATGCGTCAAATGGGGGTGGGCTGCGATTGGTCGCGCTTTACCTTCACGCTCGACGAAAAGATTGTGAATCGCGCTTATGCCACCTTTAAAAAGATGTGGGATGAGAAGCTGATTTACCGTGGCGAACGGCTAGTTAATTACTGTACTTTCCACCGTACCGGCTTTGCGGACATTGAGGTGGAATACAAAGAGGCCAAAACTCCTCTGTATTACATGAAATATGGCCCGTTTGAGCTAGCCACCACCCGGCCGGAAACCAAATTCGGTGACACCGCCGTGGCCGTCCATCCAGACGATCAACGCTACAAGGAATATGTCGGCAAAGTTGTAACGGTGGAAGGTGTTAACGGCCCGTTTGAAGTCCAGGTGATTGCCGACGAAATGGTCGATCCTAACTTCGGTACTGGGGTCGTGAAGATCACGCCGGCGCACTCCTTTGACGACTGGGAAGTGGCCCAGCGCCACAATCTGCCGGCCAAACGCATTATTAACCACGATGGCACCCTGAATCACCACGCCGGACGCTTTGAAGGCATGTCTGTTTTGGAAGCCCGCGAGGCGGTGGCAAAAGCACTAGAAGAGAAGGGGCTTTTACTGAAAGTTGACCGAGGCTACACCAATCGCATCGGCGTCTGCTACAAGTGCGGCACGACAATTGAACCGATGTTAATGGAGCAGTGGTTCTTGAATGTGGAAACACTGGCGAAACCGGCAATTGAGGCACTGAAAGCTAACAAGATTAAGTTCTATCCGGCCAGCAAAAAGGATCAGCTGGTGCGCTACCTAGAAGGCTTGCACGACTGGAACCTGAGCCGCCAAATCGCCTGGGGCATTCCGATTCCAGCCTTCCAAAATGTCGACGATAGCGATGACTGGATTTACGACGAACGCGTTGATCAGGAAATCATTGAAGTCGACGGCAAAACCTACCACCGTGACCCGGACGTGTTCGACACCTGGTTTTCCAGCAGTTCCTGGCCGTACGCCACGCTCGACTACCCCGACAGCGACGATTTTAAGCGCTTCTACCCCTTAAGCCTGATGGAAACTGGCGGCGAAATTCTGTACCCGTGGGTCAGCCGGATGATCATGCTGGGGCTGTATGTAACAGGCGAGGCGCCGTTCCGCGAAGTCTACATACATGGCTACGTAATGGCTGAAGACGGCTCCAAAATGAGCAAGTCGATCGGCAATGTGGTGGATCCGCTGCCAGTGATTGAAAAGTATGGCTCGGACGCGCTTCGCATGGGCATTATTAGCGGCCGGGCGCCGGCAGTAAACCGTGGTTATGACTCGCGCCGGGTAGAGGAGGCCAGGAACTTCTGCAACAAGCTTTGGAACGTGGCCCGCTACATCGAGAGCGTCATTGGCGACAAGCCGGACAGGGCAGGGGCCAAACCCTCCTCTGCTGCCGATCATTGGATACTAGACAAAATGCGAACATCGCAGGAGAAAATCTGCAGGGAACTGGACAGGTACGGTTTTAGCGAGGCTTATGATACGTTGTACCACTTTGTCTGGGACGATTTGGCTGACTGGTACATCGAGGCCAGCAAAGCTGAGCCCAACAAACCGTTGCTGGCGTATCTGTTAGAACAGGTTCTGCTGCTGGCTCATCCGTTTGCGCCCTTTTTGACGGAAACCATCTGGCAGACTCTGGCCTGGGAAGACGATTCCATCTTGGCCGGCAAGCAGCTGGCCGATGTTCTGGGCGCGGACAAGCAGCAGGTTAAAGACTTTAGCGAGGTTCAGGCGATCGTGGCTGAGGCCCGCTACATAGTCCGCGCAGTTAAGGTGGCGGACGCCACGCTTTATTACACGGACGTACCGTTCTTACGCGACAATGCGGCGACCATTAAGCGTCTGGCCGGCCTGAAGGCCGTCAGCGAGGTTCAGGACGGCGCTGGGCTGGCTTTGACCAGCACCAAGCTGAATTGCTGGCTGGACATCGATAAGGCCACTGCGCAGGCCTATGTGCGGGAGCTGGAAGCCCAGCGTGAGGCACAGAACAAGCTGATTGAGCAGCTGAAGAGTCGCTTAGCCAATAAGAGTTATGTGGAGAACGCACCGAAGGCGGTCGTGGAGCAAACCAAAGACCAATTGGCTGAAGCCGAGGACAAGCTGGCCAGCGTTGATAAAGAAATTAAGCGTTTTTCGGCCTAGTCGGCGGGTTCGAGTGCTGCCCGCAGCTTAGAGATGGACTCTTCCATTTGGTAATCATCGAAGAGCATGACTTTCCAGCCCAGCCATTCGGCGGGCACCAGGTTGGTGCGAGTGTCATCGATGAGCATGATTTCTTCGGGCGGGACGCCGGCTCGTTCAGTGGCAATTTCATAAATTCTCTCTTCGGGCTTGATGGTGCCGACCTCTGAGGAGTCAACGATGGCGTCATAACGCAAATTGGGCAAAGTGCCGTTGGCGATCATGGCGCTGATAAAGCCGGGCATGATGTTGCTCAGAATGCCGACCCGGTAGTGCTCGCTGGCCCATTTTAAGAGGTCCTGCAGCGGTTCAACCGCCTCGACGGCATCCAGATAGTACTGTTTAAAGTCGAGGCTGGCGATGCCCAGGCGTTGGCTCATGGCCTGGTTGAAGTCGTTCAAACTTAGAGTGCCGCGGCAAGCATCATCGTTAAAGTGCCAAAAACTGGACTCTACCAGATCAGCAGGCACATTATTGTCAGTGGCAATCTGAGTAAACGCCCGGTGGAAAAAGTGGACTAAACTGCCGTTAATATCGAAGTACAAGAAGCTGACGCCGCTTTGGGTTTTCTTATAAGTTTTAACCGGGACCGGGGCCGAGCCAACCAGTTCGTCGAGACTTTGGCCCAGAGCTGTGGCAATCGCCTGAATTGTGAAAATTGATGGTGCTTTAATGGCACCGCGTTCAATTTTAGTTAGCGTTGAAAAGCTAAGATTTGCCCTCTGGCACAGCTGTTGCTGCGTCAAACCGGCCGCTTGCCGCGCCTGCTGCAGCTTCTTGCCCAACCCCCTCTCATCCATAGCCTTATGATACCATCCGGCTATAGCAATTCCAAGAGGTAAATAGTATTAAATGGCTAGTGAATGCCGAGCACAAAGGCGAAGAGTGTGTAGCAGAAAATTACTGCTGCCAGGAAGCTGATGCCTACGACCGTCCAGATGTTCTGGGAGTTACCGGCGCCTAGGCGGCGCTCCATTTTGGAGTAAACAAAAGCGGCCACGCCGCCGCCAAACATCATTGAAAACATAAAATCCATAATGCGTATTGTACCTTAAAATCTAAGCTTTTCGGCCATGGCAGCCAAGGCTTCATGGTCCGGCTCGCTAGTCGGATCAGGCGTATGGCGGTACTCCTCGGGAGTAGAAAAGGGGAAGACTTTGACATGCGCATGATCGGCAACGTCAAGGCCTTCAATCATAACGCCGACGCGAGCTTCATCTGGCATAACTGCACGTATGCGTTGGCCAACTCTTTGGACTGTTGCCATTAGGGCCTGGTAGTCTGCTGCCTCCAGGTCCCAGATAAAACCGACTTGTTTTTTAGGCACTACCAGAACTTGGCCAGGGTGAATAGGATGAATATCCATAAAAGCGAAGGTGTACTCATCTTCATAAACTTTGTGGCAGGGAATATCGCCTTTGATAATTTTCGTGAAAATGCTGTCTTCGGCCATGTGGCCATTATAACGTAACAGGGAAGGGAATTAACTTTTTATTAAATTTGGCGTTTTGGGGCCCGCTTATGCTTGGTGTTTTGCCTGTTTAAGACGATAGTCGGCCCTGACAACTGGAGGCAACCATGCGGCAAGCCTGGAAACGCGGGCTGGGCCTTGTGCTCATATTGGTTTTGATTTGGCCTTGTTGGTCAGTGCAAGCGGCGGATGATGCACCGGCCTGGGCCATGCCGAGTCAGCGCGCCCTGCGCCTGGTTGGTCCGGCTGTGTCGAACAACAATCACCCTGTTTTAGAGACAAATTTAAGCTGTCAAAGGATTAGTTATCGGCTGGTTGGCCAGGCCCAGAACGATGGCTGTTTCGTGGTTGCCGCCTTTGGCTTCATGAATTTAGATAACTCAACTGTTTTGTTGACGGGCAGCGATTATGCGATGCCTTTGCAGCCCGCAGTTAATAGTCAACTGCTGGTGCCGTGGCCGGGAACAGTCGATATGCTAGCGTTAAGCCCAATGCTCACAGGCGGCGTTGCGCTAGGCATGTACGATAACATTTTAGCTGATCTTGGCGACACAACTGACGCAATTGGGCAGGTTGTTGGCAAACGAGTAATGGCCCCGCCAGATCAGTTATTACGAGACGCAGCCGGGCAGCCCTTGATAGTCAATCCGCAGACCATAGCTTTTTCGCCAGGCGGCTCATGGCTGATAGTGGAAACCGTTAATGGTGTCTTTGTCCGTGTAAATCTCGATAGTTTAGCAGCGATGCCGTTTGCGCCGGCCTTTGGCGCCGTCGGCAATTCCATCGTCGGCAACGCCCAGGTGGCAGTTAGCAGGGATGGCCGCTATGTAGCCATCGAGAACACCGTTATGGGCAGTTTTCGCGTTTATGATCTATCGGGGTGCACCAGCCACACTTGTCCTTCGGGCGATTACTGGACATTTATTAATAGTCAGCTTGGCGGTTTTGGCCAGGTCTCAAATCTGCACTTCGTTGGCGATAATATTCTGGCCTTTGATGCGATAAATTCGGCGGGCAACAACACCTATGAAATGGCCCCTGCAGATCATATTGATAGTTTGTTGAGCTATCTGGGCAGCGGTGATTCATATACTGCCGGCGAAGGAGCTTTTGACTATTTGAGCGGCACGGACACGCCCATCAACGAGTGCCATGTTTCAGCCAACTCCTATCCGATATTGCTGACAACCGATATTTTTGCGGGCGGTGGCCATAATGTCGCTTGTTCGGGCGCCAAAATTGAGGATATTTTGCCGGGTGTGCCGGATCAATATGGCGGACAAGTCTCAGATAAAATACCCCTTTCCCGGCGCAGCGACCAAGACGTGGCCCAGATTTTAGCTTCTTTTATGCCTGGCTTATTGCCGCAAGCCGACTTTGTGAGCACTTATCAACCGGGCGTGTTAACAGTTTCTGTAGGCGGCAACGATATCGGTTTTGGAGACATTTTGCAGACCTGCGTCGCGCCGCACATAAGTTTAAGGTCTGGAGCAAACACGTGTTTTAGCAGCTATGAAGATCGTCTGGAGCTAAAGAATTTGATAGACCGGACTGTGCCGCGGTGGACGGCTCTATACGAACAGCTGGCCCATGCCTCGCCTTTGAGCCGAATTTATGCAATCGGCTACCCACAAATTGCTAAAGCCGGCGGTGATTGTGCGTTAAATGTCCATTTGAACGCTGCCGAACTGACTTTTACAGAGGAGCTAATAAATTATTTAAACGATCAGGTGGCGTCAGCGGCCGCCGCGGCTGGTGTGAATTATGTAGACATCAGTCAGGCTTTGGTTGGGCATCGACTCTGCGAAGCAGCCAGCTATGATGTTGCGGTCAATGGTCTAACGGCTGGCAGCTCCCGCTCAAGACCTTTTAGTTCGGCCAGCTATCATCCTAACGCCTTAGGACAGGCCTTGATCGAGCAGGCCATTATTAAGCAAACGCAGCGTTTCAAATCTAGCACTTCCATCCCTGTTAAAGATGATGTTTCTGCTCTGTTGGCTGCGCCCGTCAGCGGGAGGACTGTCAATGTTATAGTGCCTGATGATGACCTGACAGACTCTGGAGCTCAGCCTGGACAAACAATTAATATTAGAGCGATTTCAGACAACTTAGCGGTTAGTCGCGTTTATAATTTGCGGCTGGACGGGGCAGGCGGGACAAGTCTCGGCGACTTAAAAAGTGACAGTTTCGGCAATGTTTCGAGCAATGTCAGGCTGCCCGAAGATATAGCAGCTGGCGGGCATACAGTTGATTTAACAGGGGTTAATCTTGCGGGCAAGCCGGTCGATGTACGGCGCCCGATATTTGTAGGCACTTTCGAAGAGGCAGGCGTTGATGCGCCGGCCAGCAAGCCGAGAACGGTTGCTAATTTTGTGAGTCCACAATCGCCTCAAGTTTTGGGAGCGGCCGCGGTTTTACCAAACGCCACACCACCACTCGAGTCGGACCAGGCATTGCAGCATACGGGCACGGCCAAAACAGCTAAAAATGTCGCTGTCCGGACATCAGTGCTGGCCCGGGCCGGTCCATGGTTTATCGGCGTCGGTGTCGTGATTTTGATACAAATTTATTGGCCCCGCCGGCGGTTTCCTCTACAATAGCTGTCATGATGTGGCTGAGGAAGTCGTTTGTTCATCTGTTAGCGTCTCTCTTATTATTGTCACTTTTGGTATTAGGCGTCTCCACCGCCATCGCTCAAAACTTTTCCAAGCCGACCAAAGTTGAAGGCTGGCTGGCCGATAGCAATATTTACGGCCATTTCGTTAAAGACGTTATCTTGCAGTCGGACCAATCTATTGGCAGCAGCCAACAGATGAGCGGCATCTCCTTGAGCGACACCGCAGTGCAGCAAGCCGCGCAAAGCGCTTTTCCTACCTCGCTGATTAAGAAATCGATTAACGACGTCCTCGACGCTAACTATGCCTGGCTACAGGGAAAGACCGCCACGCCGGAATTTAAGGTGGACCTTACTGCCGCCAAGCAGTCTTTTGCTCAGCAAGTTGGCACGTATGTGACGAATTACTTTTCCAGCCTGCCGGTTTGCACGGCTGCTCAAGCTGCACAGCTCACTAATATCGACCCGTTGTCGGCGCCCTGTCGACCAAGCAATGTGACCGCTCAACAAGAAGGCCAGATGGTGCAGCAACAATTAACTGAGGGTGGCAGCTTTCTTACTAAGTCAGTACTAACGCCCGCAACGCTTAACCCGGATCAAAAAGCCGACAGCCAACCTTATTATCAGAATCAAAAATTGCAACATCTGCCAAAAATTTATCGTACAGCGGTGGCGATACCGTGGATTGCTTTGGCGGTGGCCGTTGTGACCGCTTTGGGAGTGATCTTCATTTACCCGGTTCGCCGGCGCGGCGTTCGCAAGGTTGGTTACGGGCTGGTGATTGCTGGCGTTTTGTTGTTGGCCAGCAAGTTTGTGGTTGATGCGGTCTTCAATCATGTGAAGAAAAGTACCTTCAATAACAGCAGTGTCGGTGAACTGCAGAAGTCTTTGACTAACTTTTTGGGTCGTGCCGAGCATGGCGTAACCCAAACAGAAGTTTATCTGGCGGTAGTCTTTATTGTTCTGGCAGTTATCATTTTTGTGACATTAATTGTCACTCGCGACAAAGGCACAAAGACAGCTGACGCCCCTGTTAATGAGCCTGTTGCAGATGCGCCAGCTCCCACCGATAATGTTGCACCAGCAGCAACTAAGCCTGTGGTCAAGCCGACCGCACCAACCGTGAGCAAGCCCAAGACAGCCGGGCCAATTGGTGGACGGCCAAAACCGGGCGGCCCCAAGCGACCTCGTTTGATCCAATAAAAAAGCGACAGGACAACCTGTGGTTATCGTGCCGCTTTGGTACGCGTGGTAGGATTCGAACCTGCGACCTTTGGCTCCGCAAGCCAACGCTCTATCCAGCTGAGCTACACGCGCATATTGCTTGTGCGCCTGTGCGCAAAACAGAGGTAATTTTAGCACGTTCGGTCTTGAATTACCAGTCTGGCGACCTTGTAACATTAAATTTCCGTCAGGTAGAAATGTGATATACAAAGTACATACATTTTTGCTTGTGGCTTTTGATACAGGCGAAGCGGGCTTTTTAGTAAAAGTCAATCTGTTAAAATAGCTGGAACGGAGAGGTGCAGGAGTGGTTGAACTGGCTTGTCTCGAAAACAGGTGAACCGGCAACGGTTCCGAGGGTTCGAATCCCTCCCTCTCCGCCATGTCAGAAAATCGTTGTGAGAATATTAACAGCTTCCGCTCAGCTTCGCGTCGTATTATGGGCTCGTAACTAGGGTAACGGGAGGGCTCAAGTTATGGCAGATAAACACGTCACGCGCACGCGAGCATCGGCCCCCACACGGGCATGGTGGCGCCAATATCTGGTTTAGAAGAACCTAGATAGGTTCACGAAGGCGTTCTTGTTGAGCACGATTGTCGCCTGAAGTTGGTGGTTTGCCATTCAGGCTGCGCGGCCAAAGTTCATGGGTATGAACGGCCGCAATTTCCAAAGCGTAACAGATGACTTGGGCTTGTAAGTAGAGCCAGAATAACAGGCCTAAGGCCAGCGCAAAGTAACTATACAGCACATCCAGATTTTGAAGCTCCCGCTTGAGCAAATACCCGCCAACAGTTTGCAAGATGACCAGCCCAATAGCTGCCGACAATGCCGCTGAGCTGGTCTGTTTTAGATGTATTTTATGGGGCAGGCTGATGTTAAGCAAAGCTTGGAACAACCAGAACAGGACCACCAGATCAACGCCGATAGAAAGCGCCCTGAAGCCAACGCCTTGACCGGCGGCAGCTGTAATGGCTGTGCAGACGCCTGCCAACACAAAACCGATACCACCGACAAAAATTATCATTAAGTTTTTGGCTAAAGATTTCGGGAACCCGGGCCGCTTGTGGCGCGGGACACCCCAGATATGATGAACACTATTACGAAAGGCACTGGCCACACCGCGGGCACCATAAAGTGTAAATAACAAACCGGTCAGCAGTGCCAGACCGCTCTTGTGCAGTCCTTGAACATGACTGGATAGCTGCTGTCCAAGAATCGGAAAAGACTTGGTAGTGTCATTGATAATTGTTTGTTGCAGATGCAGGTGGCTATTGTTAAACAGAGCGGTCACGGTGCTCAATATCAGTAACAGGGGGAAAAGCGCCAAAAAGCCATAGTAGGTAAGCAGAGCTGCCTGATAACCGGCCTGGTCGTCGTCATATTTTTTAATGACAGCAATTAAGAAGGCGGGCAAACGATGGCGCTGCTGCAAGCGATCGAGATATTTTAGCCAGCGAGATGGCGCGCTCATTTGGCTATATTATGCCAGTTTAGGGGCGGAAAACTAAATTTGTTAAAAAGTTTACAGCTTCCCGTCAGTCATAAGCGTCATAATGATCATTACCAAAAAAATAAATGGAGGATTACAATGTCCAACGAAGAAGCCGACGCCTTAATGGAACAATTTGATAAGTGGGATGACCACAGCCGTAAGCGCGACTTTATTAATCGTATGGAACATAAACTCTACCGCAAAGAGCGGCGCATACGTCGCCGGTAACCCCTTTGGCTTGCCCACCCTGAAGCTGCTTGTACCCCCAAGCAGCTTTTTGTTTGTCTAAAAACGGATACGCCTCATGAGATTGTCGATCGGATCTCTCCGTGGCTGCTCTTGCGGGAGACGAAGCGTTAACAGTTCAAGAATTTTATCGCCGTCGTCCGGATCGAAATAAACGCTGACCGGCGTGCCAAATCGTTTTAGCGGCCAGAAAGTAATGCTGGTAAACGGTCCCTCTGGCATTAATGAAAAGCTGCGGAATGTTTGGTAATTATAGGTTTTCTCACCTATCTTCAGATGCTGTCCGCTTAGCTCATAGCTAAGCTGGCGTGGCTGCCGGTTAGCATAGGCCCCCAAAAATATGGCGGCGATAATCACTGCCGCCGCCGAAACTTCATCTCTTGTAATCAGGTAAATTACCCCCGCAAATGCTGCCGCCACGAGCGCTAATATCAGATACCAGCCTGCAGTCTTTTGGTGTGCAATAAATTCAGAAGCTGTCCAATTTATTGGCTGCACCGGCTCACCCTGCAAAGGGCTTTCGTGATCAAAGTTTGTGGAATGAGCGTCTTTGGCCATAAGCGTTATTGTACCGCAACTGCTTGACGTACTTCCACACTAGGAATTATGAAAAATAAAAATGCCTATACTTTATACATCACTTTTTACATCTAGCGAAATTAACGCGTAAAGCTGTCACTATATCAAACCGGACCAACCAACGGGCTGCTGCCCACTGCCTGGTCCTGGCGGAGAGAGAGGGATTTGCTTTGCACACGCAAGCCGCGGGCAAAGACCGGGGCAGTCCACTGGACTGCCCGTTCAAATCCCTTTAACTTAACAAGCTCGGCCAACGAACCTAGGGTCCATTGCCCGAGCTTGGCGGAGAGAGAGGGATTTGAACCCTCGCGGGGGATTGCTCCCCCCTATCGATTTAGCAAACCGACCCCTTCAGCCACTTGGGTACCTCTCCGTTTAGACTGACACGTCAAAGTATTGTAACGCGTAATCTGGTCTGGCGGAAGGGGAGAGATTCGAACTCTCGGTACCGTTTCCGGCACGCCAGTTTTCAAGACTGGTTCCTTAAACCACTCGGACACCCTTCCAAAAGTTCCAGAACAGGGGTAATTATACCGTCTTTTTAGGCCCGGGCAAAGGTTAGAGCCGCAATTTCTGCAGCTCCGGCAGCTTTTAACGCCAAGGCGGCAGCTTTAAGAGTCGCGCCAGTAGTGACAACATCATCGATAAGCAGCACTCTCTGGCCGCTTATCAGTTTCGGCCTGGTGACGCGAAAAACATCGGTCAACTGCGCCAAACGTTGCTCGCGATTAGCGCCGACCTGGTGCTGGTTGCCCTGCCTGGCCAGCACATTAACAGATATCATATGGCCTAATCGAGCCAGTTGACGACTTATTAGCTCAGCCTGATCATAGCCGCGCTGGCGGCGGCGGCCGGTGGTGGTTGGCACCGGCACCAACAGCCAATCGCCGGCCGGTAACAGATTGAGCAGTTCGCTGGCAATGGCTTTAGCGGCGGTCTGTGCGGCGCCAAACTTCAGGCGCCAGACTAGATCTTTGGCCAGACCATCATACGTAGTGCGAGAGTAAACCGCTAATGTTGTGCCAGGAAGGTGTAACGGCTGGGCTGCTGGAAGCAGTTTTAGGCAGTCATAACAGATTAAATTGGGTTGCCGGCCGCAGCCTAAGCATTCATGCGGGACCAGCAGGCCGACAACTTCATCAATTAACCCCATAGACCACCTGTTGTGTTTAATGTGTTGTAAATAAGTGGGGTGGTCGTTGCACCCAGCTCAATAGCTAAGCTATACTGCTAGTAACATAAAAATGCAAGTTCTCTTATTGTTTATTTAAGGTGTAGTCGCTTGACCGGATTAACTGGAGCCGGCAAAGACCACCACAACATACCTGGAGGGTAACAACTATGGCGCGACGCAGCCAAAATGACGATTTATTACTAGAAGAAGATGAGCTGACCGCTGCCTTCTTGGGCGATGACGACCTTGGCGCAGCCGTCGAGGCTGCCGCAGCGCCAAGCGCGGCTGAACCGGCCGCTGAAGATGAATGGGATGACGACGAAGCCGTACCCGGCCAACTGGCTGTAGATGTCTACGAAACTCGCGATAAGCTAATCGTTAAAGCTCGCACCGCCGGCGTTAACAAGGGCGATCTGGACGTCAGCATTTCTGACAACCAGCTGACGATTCGCGGCACTTTGAGCTCGGGCAGTGAAGAAGGCGTCGAAAACTACTTCTTGCAAGAGTGCTACTGGGGCGAATTCAGCCGCACTATCGCTTTGCCCGTACCGGTCAAAGAAGAAGAGATTGAGGCTGTTCTTAAAGACGGCGTGCTAACCGTTAGCTTTGGCAAGGTTCAGCAAGATACTGTTAAGAAGATCCAGGTTCTTTAAGATCTCCGGTTTAACAGACAAAGTAAAACCCCCGGTTCGCCCGGGGGGTTTTAATAGCCTAGAACTAACTTATTGCAGGTTGCCGACGCCCGACTGCGTGGTGTTGATCACGTAGTGGACAATAATCTGCGCCAGCGCGACGACGACCAGGCCGACGATAGCGTAAATTAAGGTGTTCTTGGCGCCCGTGACACCGTCACCACCACCAGAGGTAATGTATTTGAAACCGCCATAAATAATCATGATGACGGCCACGATACCGACTACCACTGAGAAAATGTTGACTACTTTAGAAGCCACATTGCTCAGATCGGTGGTGCCGCCCTTACCGGCGTTGCCACACCCAGTGCCGTTACCCTCGCCAGTAGCGTTGTTAACACCCTGACATAGACCACTAACAATACCGCCTGATGCGGCGCTAGCGCTGGCCGGAATCAAAGCAGGGGCAAACAAGCCAAGACTGGCAACTGCCACGATGATGTAAGTTTTTAATTTTCGGATCATAGTTACCTTTCTTTAATCTTAACCTTTTTATACCACAATACTTAAAGCTATTTCAACTCTGTCGCCACAGCCTAGCCGGTGCCGGCCGCACTGCTGGTGCTATTAATGACAAAGTGAACAAGGAATTGGGCCGCCACGGTAATAGCAATACCGATGAGCGCATAAATTAGGGTTGTTTTGGCGGTGGCTGCCTTATTGGAATCACCAGCTGCCGTAATGTATTTCAGGCCGGCGACAATGACCATTATTACAGAGATAATACCAGTGATTAGGCTCAAGATGTTAACCACTGTGCCGGCGACTGTGCCCACACTTTTACCGCCGGAGCCACAATCTGTGGAGCTATCAATTTGGCTGAGGCCTTGGCAAGCGTCTTGCTGCAGAGCGCTAGCTGCGTAAACTACCGAGGTTGAACCTACGCCAGCAAAGGCTACGCTGAGTGCAATTGCGAGTGATAAGAATCTGCGTTTCATTTTTCCTCTCCTACGTTAGCCTATCCAATACCACAACAACAATAGTTTGGGCCAAAATGGCTATTGCCACGCCAATCAATGAATAGGTGAGCGCGTTACGCGCTTCGGCCACCTTGCTCGAGTCACCGCCGTCAAGCGCCATCCGCATACCGCTGACCACTACACCGATAATGGCTGCAATACCGATTACCCAGGATAAAACTTCAATGGCTATTTTAATGGTGTGGATCACAGGATTATTGCTGCCGTTGTCACCGCCCTGCGAATCGACATCTTGGCAGACAGCCGGGTTGCCACCGGCGCTATCTTTACCGCAGTGTTGGAAAAGATCTACGGCAGCAGCTTGGCCAACCGTCGCAGTGGCCAAAACTAAAGGTGCCAGCAACATTAAGATGATACGTTTCATAGGCGGCTCAATACTAATGACACTATGGCTTCGGCGCTAATCGCCACCGCTAAACCAACCAATGCATAAATGATAGTCTGGCGGGCCTTGCTGATTTCTTCGGGGTTGCCTTGAGCTGTAATAAACTTCAGGCCACTAATGACAATAATTAAAACGGCAATCGCACCCATAATGCCAAACACTATCTGTAAAACCTCGTGCACTTGATTGGAGCTCACGCCCACCGTTGGCAGACCGGTATTACAACTGGTTTGCGTTTTGGGGTCACACAAGGCTTGAGCAGTAGCCAGGAGATGCATGACGTAGTGGGCGGCAGAGTTCATAATCATATTTTACTTGATACTCTTTGCTACAAAGGACACAATCGCGGCTGCCATAACGGCTATGGTTAGGCCAACCAGGGCGTTGACAATCATGTTTTTGGCCTTGGCGGTTGCCTCGGTCTCGGCCTGGCTAGTTATATAGGTAAAGCCACCGTAAATCACAAAGATAACAGCGATAACAGCGGCCAAGCGCAGCAGTATCTCGATAACAGCCGCAACGATGAGCCAGATGTCGCTCAAACTGCCAAGTTGCGGTGTACAGAGGCCAGAGTTAGGATCTGTGGTTTGTTTAAGGTATTCATACCAGGTTGGAAATCCCAAAAAGCCGGAGTGAGCACCATTGGTACAAGCGGCGGCAAAATTAGAGAAGGCGGTAGCGATCATTGATGTAAGAATCCTGCTGGCAAAATGTAATTAAGAAAGGCGTAGCCGAAAATGTAAAACAGCATGGCCATAACTGTACTGCGGATGCGCTTCACGGCATTGGCCGTGCCGTTCGGATCCCCACCGGCTGCCGAATACTGAATGCCGGCCACAACCAGCGAGCCCACAATCACCAAGCCAACGCCATCGGAGAGAATGCGAATTATGGCAAAGACCAGGTCGGTGATCGGGTTGCCGATACCTTTACAGCCAATATTAATGGCCGTGGTGATGCCGCTGTGCCCGCCACCACCGCCACCGCAAGTATCAGCAAAAGCTACGGCTGTGGGTGTCGCGGCAAAAAGCAGGGCTAGAGCAAAAGCTGAAATTAGTTTGTGTTTTATGCGCTGCATTTTCTGTTACTATAGGTGCTTTTTGGCCTTTGGTCAAGCTTGGGTACGCTGTTGGCGGCGCCTATGGCAGCTTTATTTTTTAGCATTAGGGTGATTAAATAAGAGCTGTAATTTAGCCGAACCAGGCTTCGGCGGACAGTGTGGGCAAACAAATTTATATGCGATTAAAATTAAAACCAACCGGCAAACTCCGAAAAGTGTCGCTGATTGTCTTTCTTTCTATTGTTCTTTCACTAGAGTGGGGCAGCACACTTCAGGGCCAGAGTCCGATTAGTGCCGATGCCCTGGCTGCCGGGCACCAAAGCCATTCATTACTGAGCAAGTTTACGCTGTTTGGCGACACCGTCGACCCGAACTGCGAAAGCAGCGGTATCACCCTTAACTGGGTGTTTTGTGGCATTTATGATGGCATATCTGACAGCGCGACTTTCATACTGACACACTTAATTGAGCCGGAGCTTAAGACCGCACCACTTTGTTTAAACGGCACAGGGCCTAACTGTAGCCCTCACGACCCCACCTATGCGATTTGGTCCAACTTCCGTGTTTATGGCGACATTTTTCTGGTAATTGCCTTGTTGGTGATTGTTTTTGGCGAGGCAATCGGTGGCGGGGTAATCGACTCATACACTGTTAAGCGAACCTTGCCGCGTTTGCTGGCAGCTGCCATTCTTATTAACTTGTCTATTTATATTGTCGCCTTCGCATTGGACGTCGGCAATATTCTTGGCGGAGGCATAGGCAGCTTGATTACCGCGCCGCTACAGGGCGCTGGCGCCTTCACTATCCACCCCAATGGAACAGTCGCCACCGCAGAAGTTGGAGCTCTTGGCATCATTGGTCTGGCATTTGCCGCAAAAGGCGCAGCCGGTGCTCTAACCAGTAAAGCCGGCCTGAAGGCCTTGTTTACTTTGAAGGGCGGCTCAGTCCTTATCGATGGTATTCTCATACCGGCTTTCCTGTTATTTGTGGCTATCCTAGCAACCATTGCTGTGCGAAAAGCCATCATTTTGGCCCTGGTTTTTGTCTCGCCTGTAGCCTTCGCGCTGTACGCGCTGCCCAACACCGAGCAGTACTTTAAGCGCTGGTGGAAGCTACTCCAAGAAATGGTGCTTGTCTACCCGATTATTGTGCTGATGTTTGCGGTCAGTGATGTTTTGTCGGTAACCGTCGAGGCACCCACAGCTACCACTGGCGCAGCCAGTGCAGGAGTAAACCTGCTACTATCCTTTGTTTTCTTGATCATCCCACTGTTTATGATTCCTTTCAGCTTTAAGTTAGCTGGTGGTGTCTTGGGGCGAATTCACGACTTCGTCGACAATGGCCGCCAAAAAGCACACAGCTGGAACGAAGGCCGCCGCGAACGCGGCAAAGCCAAGTGGAAAGCAGCCGACGTCCAGACCCGCTCCGACCGCTATGCCGCAATGCAAAAGTACGCCTCCACTAAAGGCAAGCCTTTCAGAGGACTTGTAGGCGGTATGGCAGGTTTTTACGGCGGCTACAATATTGAGGCTGAAGCCTCCAAAATTCGCGCCGATACCGCCAAAGAGGTAAACGACCAGATTGCTACTGGTAAAGATGACGAAATTCGCGGCCTATTGATTGATAAAAAGACCGCTGAACGCAAAGTGGAGAACGGCAAAGTACAGTACCGCAGTCTTGGCGGTCAATGGGTTGATGAAGCGGCCGTCGATGCTGGTCAAGCTCGTTGGGGTCACGATACTTTTGCTATGCAAGCTGCTCTGTCTTACGAAATGCGTAAAGCCGACTCTGAAGAAGATGTTGCGCGTATTCGTAGCAACTTTGGCAATACCGCAAAAGCCCTTGGTGTAAGCAGGACAGCAGCTCAAGGGATGTGGATTGGTGCCGCTTTTGAAAACCAGAACCAGCACTTAGAATTCAAATACCGTGACTGGGAAACTGGCCAAATGAGTGCCGATAATGCTCGGAAGTTTGCTTCAGAAGCATACGAGAAGAAGGGCAGCTACCAAATGGCCCAGATGCATGCCAGCACTATCGAAAGCTTAAGCACGGCTTATGATGTAGCTGAACGAGCGGGCGACACTGAAACCATGGACAAAATTGCAGCTGTCGCCGAAACCTTTATGACACGTTACGGTGGTGCCGCAGGTGGTGCTGGGGCACCTGACGATCCTGCTCAGCAAGCGGTTGCAGCACAACAAGCCCAACAGGCAGCTGCTTGGGCCGCCACCATGGGCGCCACACCTGTTGGCACCGGAGCTCCTGGTGCGGCTGGTGGACCAGTTCCACAAGCTGAGCCTGTGGTGCAGACAAACACACCTGGCGCAGGCCACGTGGCAGAGAAAGTACGCCAGCTAGCAGTCAAAACCGGTGTTTACCGACCGCTTAGTCGACCTACTGATATTGGCCCCGAAGATTCGGGACCAACTATTGATCGCCAAAACTAATTTGGTGGCATGCCGAGTAACAGACGCCCGTTAGCTCGGGCTTGGCGCTCTAGATTTTCGACATTAATAGCCAGGTTGATGGTCTTTTGATCTATGCCATAAAGACCGTTTTCAAACGGAATGTCAGGATGCTCGCCACTAAATATTTCTGAACGTGAACCTTGAGTTGTGGCATACCCAGCCGCTTTCAGAAAGTCTGGGTGAATTGGGTAGGCGCTCAGGTCTACTGTCCCGAGGTCGACAGCTTTACCATCATCCTCTACGGCTTGAGTCATACGAATAGTGCCATCTTCCAGTAAACAGATGGTGCGCTCGCCCTTTTCATGAGTTTTAACACTTGAGATCGTCCAACCCTTACCTACTGAACTAATCTTTTTTCTTACACCATTTTTATCAACCTTGTCGACAGTTATAACCTCAAGGTCTGTGGCAACGTTTCTGCTTGCTAATACAGTGCGTAGATCAGAAAGGGCAACACCCAGCTCAGCAGCTAATTCCATTACTGCCGCTCGAGCCTCAGCGTCCCGTGTACGCACTTCGTCGCGCCATTCTTGGCGGCGTGTGCGAGGATTTGGCCGGTTAAAGAATGCTGGTGTTGTCATAACTCTTATACATTAGCATAATAGGTTAAAAATGTCAATCTAGACAGGGGTATTGGAGGGTGAATTTGCTATACTTATGCTTAATGGCAACTTATAAAGTGATTCAGGATATTGAGGCCGAGGACCACATCCTTGGGCCTCTGACGCTGCGCCAGTTTATATATGGGCTTATCTGTGCGTTTTGTTTATACCTTTGCTTTATCGGTTTCAGCAAACGGGTCTATCCGCTGCTGATTATTTTCTTCCCGCCGGCTCTGTTAACCGGCTTTTTCGCTTTTCCGTTTCGGCAGGATCAGCCGACGGAGATTTGGGCACTGGCTAAAGTGCGCTTTATGTTCAAGCCGCGACGACGGGTTTGGAGCCAAAGCGGCATTAAAGAGCTGGTAACTATTACGGTGCCTAAAAAGTTCGAGCCGCAGCTTACCAAAAACATGGACCAAGAACAGGTGCAAAGCCGCCTGAAAGCTTTGGCGTCCACCATCGACAGTCGTGGTTGGGCAATTAAGAATGTTGACTCTAATATGTACAGCCAGCCTTCGGACAGATTGGTAACACCTGATACCATACACCGTGAGGTGCCAGAATTGGATATTCGGGCATCGGACGACATTTTCGATTCACAGAGCAGTCCGCTCAGCGCCCACTTTGAGCAAATGATTGGCGCAACTACAGAGAATCGGCGGCAGCAACTGACTGCCACTTTGACCGGGCAACCAGCGCCCAGCAATTTACCGGCCCCAAGTATGGATAAAGATCGCAGCTGGTTTATGAACCCTGTGGCTCCAAGTGTGGCTCCGGCGCCTACCGCTAACAGCCATATGCGTACCTTGCAGCCCTTGAGCGACGGTCAGCAGACAGCATTACCTGCGACGACTATTCCGCAGCCGCCATCATCCGCCTCAGTCGCTAGTCCGGCCACGCCCGATCCTGCTATACTTAATCTGGCAGGCAACAATGACCTAAATGTAGCCACACTGGCTCGCGAGGCACAAAAAGCTAAGCAGGGTGATGGCGCGGACGGTGAAGTTGTCATTTCGCTCCATTAGTTCGTCATTAACAGATTGGCGAACAAATAAAGGTGGGACAGTAAAAACATGAATCCTCAAGCACCAAGACCGGTCGATCCCTTGTCTCAAGGCGCCGCACCGGCTCCTCAGCCCGTGGCTCCCGGAGTTCCGGGCGCTGCTCCTGTACCGGTAGCTCCAGGTTTTCAGTCCAACCCCAACAGCACACAAAACACTCTGCAAATCGCGGAAGTCCGTGATGGAGTTGTTATTATGAACGACGGCTCGTACCGCTCAGTAATTATGGTCAAAAGCATAAACTTTGATCTGATGAGTGGTGCTGAGCAGGAAGCTGTGGAATATAGCTATCAGGGTTTCCTAAACTCCTTGTATTTCCCGGTGCAGATATTCGTGCGCTCTTCGAAAGTCGATCTGAAGCCTTATATTGAAAAGCTGGAGAAGATCCGCACCGAACATGAAAACATGCTGCTGGCCGTACTGATGGACGACTACATCGGCTACATCGATTACCTCAGCCAACGCACCAACATTATGGACAAAAAGTTTTATGTGGTGGTGCCGTTTTTCCCTGTTGTTGACGTCCAAAAAGCTCTGACTCAAAGCAAGAACTTCTTCAGCGGTTTGGGCGAGATTTTCAGCAAAAAAGAGCAGCATGTGACAATTAACGAAGCCGATTTAGAGGCTGCCAAAACTGAACTGCGCAACCGCGTGCAAGCCGTGCTGGCCGGTCTGCAACAGTGCGGCATTCAAGGTTTGCCGCTGGATACACAGGAACTAATTGAGCTTTACTACGACAGCTATAACCCAGATACCGCCACCCGCCAGTCGCTGAAGAGCTTCCCAGACTTGTCGGCTGATGTCATTAGCAAAGGTGAGGGTTCGGCGCCGCAAGCTCACTTGCAAAGGGAGATGCAGTAATGGCTTTTGGCGGCAAAAAAAACCAAACTCCGACAGACCCCGTGGCAATCGCTCAGATGCAGCAAGCCCGCGAGCAGCAAGAGGTGCAGCTGGCCTTTCAAAAAGGTATTACGGCGCTGCGCGACTTTATTTCGCCGAGCTCCATCGAACTTTTTAATACGCACTTCCAGCTGGGCACGCGTTACGCTCGCACTTATTATGTCTACGGCTACCCGCGCCAGGTTTACACCGGTTGGTTGAGCGGCTTGGTTAATGTCGATGAAGTTATCGACATCAGCATGTTTATTTATCCGGTAGAGAGCCAGGTGGTGCTGGAAAACTTGCGTAAAAAGGTGACACAGCTGGAAGCTGGCATTCAGATCGATAATGAAAAGGGCCGTGTGCGCGACCCGGGTAAGCAGGCCGCGATTTTGGACGCCGAAGAAATGCGTGACAAGCTGCAGGTAGGCGAAGAGCGTTTCTTCCGCTTTGGCCTGTACTTTACGCTGTACGCTGGCTCGATGGACGAGCTGGAATTTGTTTCACACAAGGTGGAGTCAATGCTCGGCCAGCAGCTGGTTTACTCCAAGGCGGCCACCTCGCAGCAAGAGCAGGGCCTGAACAGTACGATTCCGCAGCTTACCGACCAGTTGCAGATTCGCCGCAACATGAACACCGGCGCCTTGTCGACTAGTTTCCCCTTTACCAGCGCTGACCTGACCCAGGACAATGGCATTTTGTATGGCATCAACATGCACAACTCCGGCTTGGTGATTTTTGACCGTTTCTCTCTGGAAAACAGCAACTCAGTGGTCTTCGCTAAGTCTGGTGCCGGTAAGTCATTTGCAGTCAAACTGGAAGCGCTACGCAGTATGATGTTCGGCACCGAAATCTTTATTATCGACCCAGAAAATGAGTATCAGCGAATGTGCGACGCCGTTGGTGGTGCTTATGTACGCCTCAGTCTTAACTCCACCACACGCATTAACCCCTTTGATTTGCCCAAGGTGGTCGATGCTGAAGAAGCCGACAACGCCCTGCGCTCCAACCTGATCACCTTGCACGGTCTGCTGCGGCTGATGATGGGTGGCGCTCAAGCTCAAATGTTGGGCGGTAATGCCGCCATTATGCCTGCTTTGTCGCCATCTGAGGAGGCCGATCTGGATGCGGCCCTGATTGAAACCTACGCCAAGGCCGGCATCACCAACGACCCACTGACCCATACAGCCATTCCGCCGACAATTGCTGATTTGTATGATACTTTGCTGCACATGGGCGGCAGTGGACCGCAGCTGGCCCAGCGCCTGCGCAAATACACCAGCGGAACTTTCGCCGGCATCTTCAGCCAGCAAAGCAACATCGACATTAACAACCCGTTGGTTGTCTTCAATGTCCGTGACCTGGAAGACGAGCTGCGCCCGGTCGCTATGTATATTGTGCTAAATTACATCTGGAATAAGACAAAAACCGACCAACGACGGCGCATCCTGTTAATCGATGAGGCCTGGCAGCTAATGAAATACGAAGATTCAGCCAACTTTATGTTCTCGCTGGCCAAGCGTGCTCGCAAGTACAATTTGGGCATTACCACTATTTCCCAGGACGTCGAAGATTTTATGGGCTCCCGCATGGGCCGGGCAATTGTGGCGAACGCCTCGATGCAATTGCTTCTCAAACAATCACCATCCGCCGTTGACATCTTGGCTGATGTGTTCAAATTGACAAGTGAAGAAAAGAAACGTTTGAGTCAGTTCCCGGTTGGCCAGGGTCTATTCTTTGCCGGTCAAAACCACGTGCATGTTCAGGTTGTGGCCAGCCCGACCGAAGAAGGATTGGTTAGCAGCTCGCCGGCTCAAGCCGCGCCAAATGGTCCGCCAGGCATAACTGGCGAGATTAATCAGAGCCAGGGCACCATCGATCTTGGCAACCGTTTGAGCCCGGGCAGCACCGGACTTGTCGGCGGTATGTAAAACAGCTTTTTTCTCAGGTTGACGGGGTATAATAAAGGCATTAGAGGAATTGGCAGGAAAAACTAAAAATGGCCGTTTACGACCCGGAGCCAGAGGATAGCAACAAACCTGGTTTTTATAACCCGCACGACGGTTCGATTCAAAATGGTTTGGGCTCTAATGGCAGTTATCGTGAAAAGTACTTAAGCCGGGTTCGTGATCAAGAAGATAACCCCGACGACTCCAGCCAGGGCGATGATTCAAGCACTTCAGATGAGTCGGACAGAGTTAACCAAATCTCTGGCGACTCAAGTGGTCATGCTAATAGGGGCAGAAAGAGCACAAGCGACGACCGAAACTCTAATAATGACGATGGCGGCAGTTTCAAGCGAGGTGGCAAAGCTGGCGCCGGTAAAACCGGTACAGACGGAGTTAAAGGCGCTGATGGTGGCGGCGCAGCCGGAACAGCCGGCCTGTTCAGGGCTGCCGATCCCATGGGGGGCCTGGGCAAAGCTGTGCAATTTTTGGGCAAGAACAAGGGTAAGGCTGGCGCAGCCGGCGGCGGCTTAACAGCTTTGATTTTGTTGCTGGTCATGGGTTTTGGTGCGGTGGCATCTTTTGAACTGGAAACAATAGCTAAAGATATTTCTAAAGACGTTAGTAAAATTGAGCAGGCCGCAGAAAGAAACTCTTCTAAAAGACTTATCAAAAAGATTAAAAAGCGTCTCGAGAAGAAGGCTACTGCCAACGAGGCCGAGAAGGCCGCCATGGCCGCCGAGGATAGCGCCGGCAGATTAGCCAGCGAAATGGACAAATTCAATTTTACTGACTCAGAGGTGAAGGCAAGGTTAGCTGCACGTGGTATCCACGTTAAAACCAATGCTGCGGGTGAGTTTACTGGTTTTGAAGACGCCGCCGGTAACGATATCACCAAACAAATAGGCGAGGATAACGCTTTTACCGATGCTTTTAATGAGGCCTTGCCTGAAGCCGATGTCATGCAGCTGAAACCGTTCCAGGCCATAGAAACCGAACATGCCGGCAGTACTTTTGATGGCATACCTGAAGATACGCCACCAGAAGAAACTCAAAAGACCATTGAAGATAAAATAATGAATGGCGCCAGCGAATCAGACATAATCAGTGCCGAGGCGGGTGATGAAAGTGACGACGGTCAGGTCGATGAAAACAATCCTGATGAAGCCAAACAGGCCAGCGATTTTGATGAAATAAAAAAACAAGGTGGCGAGCTTGGCGACGCATTGGAAGCCACTCAAGAAAGCTTGGCAAAGGGTGAGTCGGGCGCCAGTGCGCTGAGTAAGGGCGTTAAATCATTCAAGCTTGGTAACCCGATATTGGCCAGCCAGCTGGCAACAATGGCCTGCGGCTTTAAAAAGGATGTTGACGAGGTCTCCAAGGCCCGTATTCCGTTGATTATGCATCTGTTAACACGGCATTTTACATTAGTGATGAGTTTGGCTGGACAATTGGTCACCGGCCACCTCAAAGGCGCTACTGTGGCTAAGGTTATGTCCGTGTGGAATGGCGACCAGAGCGTGAAGCCAACCAAGGACGACCCCAACCCTGAGGCGGCAATGCCGTTCAGTAAGTCAGCTGCCTGGCAACGCATTACCGGTGGCACCATTGACGACAATCCCAAGAGTCCCGGCTTCACGCCCGATATTGCCAAGTCGGCTTTGCCGTCCAAAAATACTGGCACTAAGATTGTTGAGGAAATTGATAAGGTGTTCAGTAAGATTAAGGGTGCAAACCTTTCCTGTAAGGTTCTGACCAGCAAGTTTGGTTTTATTGTTCAGACTGTGGTCGGTATTGGTCAGCTGTTCGCGGATCTTGGCTCGCTGGGTGCTTCTCAGGTAGCTATTACCGCTGGAATTGTAGCTACTCAGCAGCTGATAGAACACGTGGTGCTGCCTGACATTATCAAGTATTTCACACCGGTCGGTATTTATGGTGGTGAAGATTCAGTACAACAACTTAACAACACACATGCTGGCGGCGTGATTGCCGAAAGCGACTTTGCGCGCAGCAACGGCGGCGAACCACTGACAACCAGCAAGGCAAACGAGATAACCAGGTCCCAAAACGCACATCTCGCTATGGTAGAAAGCCGGAAACCCTGGACAGAACGCACCTTTAGCCTTGATGATCCCGGCTCTCTGGTTAGTCGCATGGCCCTGTACTTACCCGTTAACACTCACCAAATGGTTGGTGATGTAGCCAGTTTCTTTGCTACACTGCCGCAAACTTTAGGACATGTTTTCAGCAATCTAATTACGCCGCATATTGGCGCATTAACAGATAACGACCAGAGTGCGGGTGCGGCTTACGATATTACAGAATATGGCTTTACTGAAGCCGATGCCAATAAATATGATGTCTTGGAAAATGAAAAATATCTTAACACAACGGTTACTTACAACGGCAACAGCGCCACTCGTTTAGAAATGGCTGGCGATCCCAACAACTTTTTAGATGGTGTAATTGATTCCAGCGATACCGATTTGCTGCACTGCTATTTGCAGAGCTACACACAAGAAGATTCCAACGGCCAGATGTTGGTAAATGATGACGGCAGCGACAAAATATGCGGTTCGTTGGGCAATTACGATCTGGGCCGTCATGCACCGCAACCAATGACTGACACCAATGTGGCAATATCTTATTGCGAATACCTGGAAGGCTCTTCATCGCCGTCTGGTGATTGCCTGGATGCTGTAATCCCACAACTGCACGACGACATCGGTCACTTCCGACAATACATCTTGGACTCACACGTTATGCACGCTTACACGCTGTTGGTGGGCTCATGATGAGGCGCATAAAGTACCTGATTGTGGCCCTAGCTGTAAGCTTGTCTATTGGTAGTAGCGCTTCAGGGCTAGGCCTAACAGATCAGGAATGGAACCGCATAAACGGTGACAGCATTTACTATAATGGCTGCTCCAATAGTAGCAGTGCGGCAGTTAACGGCAGCGGCCCCACCAGTGGCGGACCAACCATTGTCATCGATCCGGGGCACAGCGGCGACGATATTCACGATAACGATCCTCAGACCGGCTTATACGACCATGACTATCCCAATGAACCAGAGATGACTGAGGTGTTTGATGTGGCACAAAAGGTCCAAGACAAATTACAGGCTGATGGTTACAAAGTTATTATGACCAAGCAGAGCGTTAACGATGATGTGTCGTTCCGTGAACGCGCTGACGTCGCCAACCAGGCTAATGCCGACCTGGCATTAAGCATTCATGACAGCCACGATACGTCGTGGCAAAACATGTACGGCAGTGGCGATGGCGGCCAGGTTTATGTCCAGGCAGTGGGCGATTACCGCCAAAACAAACCGGGTATGGGGGTTGGCAATAAAAAAGTTAAGTTTATGGATAATGATGTGGCTAAAAAAAGCCAAGAATACGGCCAGATATTTGCCGACCAACGCACCAAAGACGAAGACCATAAGGTGTCTGTGGCGCCAGAGAACTTTAATGGCCGTGATGGGTTGCCGAGCGGGAATATTCCGATGGTTCAGCTGTTTGCAGCTGTGCCGTGGGTTTACAACGAGGTGGGCGCACCTCACGGAAAGCTGTCGGCAGCTGAGCTAGACAAATACGCCAAGGGCATCATTGATGGTGTTGAGAAATCGGTACCAGTTACCGCCAGCGCCATTACAACTAATACCCCAGACAGCGGCGCAGTAGAGTGTTGCAATAATTCCAGCTCGGCCAACACCGACATCACCGTGCCGGGCGACGCTGACGGTGCCAAGGGTGCTTGGAGCAGCGGCTTGACCGGACCTTACATTATTGAACAGTTTGCAATTAATGTTCTAGAAGATTTGGCGCAAAAGAAGGGCGTACCCACCACCGACACAGTTACCAAACAGCATGTTTTGGCATTAGTTGCCTGGGCCTATATTGAAGGCGGCGATATTGCCAACGACAGCTTGTTTAATCTCTATAACTCCGGGCAGCGAGATTCGGGCTTTACGGCCGGCGCCCACACCACTGACGGCCTGGGCTCATACGTCTCATTTGATGCGGGCGTCGAAGAAATCACCCGCAATATTGATGACGGCAACCATAATGGCATGGTCAAAGTCTTGTTGGACCCCAACTCCAGTGCCGAAGACTTTGGACACGCTGAAGCCACCTCTGGCACCCAGCAGGGAACCTTGATCTGGGCCGCCGCATCCAAAGACCCCAGCTACTTCCGTCGAACATGGGCCCCTGTTTTGGCTCAAACCGAAAGCGCCTACAAAGACTATGCTTCTTTGCAGATTGGCACCACCGCACACGAACTATACGCCCACAAACATCTTCGCAGCCAGCTATCCGACATTGGCAGTGACGGCTTTGTGGTGAACACCGGCGATATTGCCTGTGGCGTCAGTGCCGAGGGCGCGGCTGGCATTGTCCAAGATGCCTTGAAGTTGGCTTGGCCCGAACCATTCGGCAGCCAGGCTCCGGGCAGCGAACCGAATCGTACCAGCGCACTGACTAATACCGCTGCGTATCAATCAGCTCTGGACAGCCTGTGGCCACATGGTGGGGCACCTTATAACGGAGCCGACTGCGGCACTTTTGTGAGTGCAGTTGTTAGAGACAGCGGAGCCGACCCCAACTATCCGCCATCTGGCACGGGCGCGCAGTGGGCTTATGTTACCTCTCACCCCAAGAAGTGGTATGTTCAACAGGACGTGACCAGCATGTCTGATTTGCAGCCAGGTGATGTCCTGATTATCGGTGGCGCCGGTGGTGCTGGGGCGGCCGGCCACACCTGGATTTATGTTGGCAAACAACAAGGCGGTTATTGGTCAGCCAGCGCTTCTATGGGCGGCCGCAGCGGTAACCTGACCAATGATGTGTTGACCGATGCTGCAGCGAGTGGCAACTATTTATTAGCGAGGCTAAAATAACCATGAACCCTGTGACAAACCGCCTATACTTTCCGTTGGCTGTTGTTATCGTCGCGGCCCTAAGTTTTTGGTCGATGCTGCGCCCTTACGGTCCGCCGGCGAACAGCACGCTTAAACTAGAAGTGGCGCCGGCCAGCGCCGTTATTAAGCTTGATGGGCGCAACATTAAGGCTGGTGAGCAAAAAGTTACGGCTGGCAGCCATGTAGTTTCGGTAAGTCTGGGCGGTTTCGAGCGCAAAACCATCAGCCTAATTGCCCAGGCTAATCAACCCAGCTATGCGGCGATAGTTTTAACTCCGAATTCGGCCGATACACAGAATTGGTATAAAACTCATCCGTCTGATGCAGCTATTGTTAATGTGGTGGGCAGCCACCAGGCGGATTTTGAGGTGCAGCAAATCAAACAGGCAACCCCCTTCATTAATCAGTTGCCGGTTACTTACGGCGATGGACATGGCGGTTTGGTGACAATCAGCCCGGGCGCAGCCGTGCGCAAAGGTTCGCCCACTGCAATTTATATCAATGCCGCCACCCCATCACTACGGCAAGACGCTCTAGCTTACATCCGAAACCGCGGTTATGATCCGGCCAACACCGATATAGTGTTTACAGCCTTTAACAACCCGTTTGGCAGGAGCAGGGATTGATATGGTCAAACGAGTAATAATTCTTTTGCTAGCAATAGTTGTCGGCGTAATAGGTGGTGGCATGGTTAATCAGCGACGCGGATTTGGTCAGGTTGAAGTTCACATTGATGACGGACTAACGGTGGCGGTTTATCCGGACTCGGGCGGCAACAACAGCTACAACTATGACCCGCACCAAACGCCATTGTTTACCTTGCGTGCCGCGGAACAAACTATAAAACTTAAGCATGGTATCTATGACTTCGTGCTTATTGGATCAGTTTCTCAGTACGAAAACCCAGTCACCAAATTAGTTGTTAACAGTTCTCGCGAAGGAATTTCTATTAGCCCGACATACACTTACGGGAAGCTGAACAATCTATTGAGTGATGAACGCAGTCAGATACAACAAGCCCTGTATAACGCCTATCCGGACCTTGGCGGGTCTTACATTGTGGGTGGTGATCAATTATTCGACAAAGGTGAATGGTATGGTGCGGCGCTACAGCCAATCGATCCCTCAAATGACAGGTTACACATTATCATGAAACGGTCTGGCGATCAGTGGGTGGTCGCGGCGGCGCCACAGATTAATATTGCTATCCCGGCCTACCCCAACATTCCCGACAATATTATAGATACGGTCGATCTACTTTAGCGCCAGCACTGTGCAGCTGTCGGTGAAGTGGTGAGTAATGATGTCAGCATCAGTGGTGGTAATAAAGGTTTGGTAGGGCGCCAGGTGCTCGGTTAAAGCGCGGCGACGTGAGCCGTCCAGTTCTGAGAAAACGTCGTCCAATAACAGTAGTGGGGTGGTGTCACGAGCTTCGGCCAGAAGCTTGAGTTCAATTATTTTTAGGGCCAGAACTAGGGTGCGTGTCTCACCACGTGAAGCGGCGGCGCTGGCTGGATGACCACCGATGCTCACCAGCAAATCTTCGCGGTGAGGGCCGCTGCCGGTGAAGCCCCGGTCTTGATCGAGCTCAATGCTGGTGGCGAGTTTTTTGAGGAGTTGGCTCTCGTAGTTTTCGGGTGGCCATGTAGCAGCATACTCAGCCATAACACCTGGTTGTTTGCCGCTAATATGGGCCAGTTCGCGGTACAACAAAGGCATTTCATTATTAATGCGTTTGGTTAGTTCGTGACGCGCACGAACAATTTGACCACCAAGTTGGCTAAGTCGCACGTCCCAGGCAAATAGCTGCTTTTGTAGATCTTGCGGGCGGCTCTTCAAAAGGGCATTGCGCTGAGCTAGTGTGCGCCGATATTGACGCCTAACAGCACCGTACCCAGGGGTGGTCTGCTCGATAAGATCGTCAAGATAATCGCGGCGGCGTTCGGGCGAACCGCTCAAAAGCTGAAGGTGATTTGGTTCAAACAGAACTGTTGGCAGACTATGAGCCAGTGTTAAACGCTTAAACGGCTTGCCAGCTATCTCATAGGTTTTGGATGGTTCTGGCGCCAGCACTAACTTTAGGCTGCGCTGTGAACCATCGTCGAGGTGGCTGTCCAGCCGCGCCCAGTCTTGTTTAAACTGCACGAGGTCAGTATCGCGCACCCTGTAAGATGTGCCGCGGGCCAGCACCAAAATCGCTTCTAACAGATTGGTTTTACCGCTGGCGTTCGGGCCAACAATAATGTTAACTCCCGCACCAAACTCAAACGACGCGTCTTTATAGGACCTGAAGTGCTGCAGGCGCAGGTCAGTCAACATGGTCTTATTGTACTAAGCCTTAGCTCTTGAGCGGCATGATGATATGCACGTAGTCGTCCTGGGATGGATCGCTCAGCAGGGTAGCCTCCAGCTTACCGTTGAAGCCGAAGCGAACCTGCTCACCATTTAGGGCACCAAGGGCGTCCAACAAATAACGCGAATTCAGGGTAATGCTGCCGTTGCCTTTAACTTTGGCGCCGGCTGTTGCGGTGTTTTCGCCCAGCTGAGAAGCCACAGAGCGAATGCTGAGGTTTTGTTTGTCTTCGTCGACTTCAATTGTCACACTACCGGCGCTTTCGCGGGCAAACAGGCTGGAAACTTTGGTAACATTCAACAGGTCTGCGCGAGGCAAAACCACCTCGTTAGCAAAGCTGGCTGGAATTAGTTTACGGTAGTCTGGGTAATTACCATCTATCAGGCGTGTAACTAGTTCGGTGTCACCCACCTGGAACAAAACCTGTTGTTCATCGTGAGTAACCTTTACGTCGCCGTCTTCGTCGCCCAAGATACGTAGCAAGTCTTGAAGGGCAGAGGCCGGTATCAACAGCTTGGCTTCGTGTTTGTTGGCGCCGAGGGTTTTCTCGGCTAAGCGGTAGCTGTCGGTGGCCGCCAGATACAACTTGCCACCCATACTGTGCAGCAAGGCCCCGGTTAAAATTGGTCGTGTTTCGTCAGCGCTGGCAGCAAAAACCACCTGTTGAAGGGCTTTTTTGAGTTCGCCGGCCTTGATTGACCAACTCTTGCCGCCGCTGATGGCTGGCATAACAGGGAAGTCTTCGGCCATAATACCGTTCACTACAGACTGATATTGGTCGGTGGTCACGTGCAGTTTCGTCTCATCCAGGTTAAGGTTAATAACACCTTCGGGCAGGCTGCTTACAAAGTCTTGCATCAGGCGGGCTGGGACAGTAATTGACCCCTCATTACTCACCTTTGCACCGATGTAGTGAGTTATAGCAATGTCCAGATTTGTGGCGGAGATACTTAACCGATTGTTGGCGGTTTTAATCAGTACATTGGCTAAGATGGGTAGGGTTCCGCGGCTGTTAGCTACCCGGGCAACCAAGCCGAGAGCGCGATTTAGGTTTTCTTGTGTGGCTTGTAGTTTCATAATGTGGGGCTCCGACAAATTACTAATTTATTTAATAGTGATTGTAGTTATAGGGTTTGTGGATTGTGTGTAAAGAGCGCCCACCAACAGATTAAAATTGTATAAAAAGGCTTGGGAAAAAGCCCCGGAAAAGTTGCCGAAAAACTGGGTATAAACACGGGCTTTGCCCACAGCCACGACCATTAATTTCACAACGTGCGTGGAAAAGCCTATTGCGCGCCCACAGCTTTTAAACTGGTTGGCCACAACTTGTGCACTGTTTTTACGCATACAGGTGCTCCTTAATGTCGGCAATAGCCATACGGATGCTGGCGTCCTGGCGGGCATCTTCCTCGATTTTAGCGACCGAGTGAATAGCGGTGGTGTGGTCTTTGCGGCCCAGTTCGCGGGCAATCTTCGGGAAGCTCAGGTGCAGTTCGCTGCGCAGCAGATACATGGCAATTTGCCGCGGCACCACAATGTCTTTATCGCGCTTCGGTCCCAAAACATCTTCCAACGGCACCTGAAAATGACGTGCCGTGCGCTCAATAATTTGCTTGGCGCTAAGGTGTTTTGGCCGGGCCTTATTAAGCGTCAGCATACTTGAAGCAATAGCGACGGTTGGGTCGAGGTTGCGGACCTCGCAAAAGGCCAACAACTGATTCAGGGCGCCCTCAAGCTCGCGAATGTTGGTCTGAATATTGCTAGCTAAATAGTCGACAACATCTGGTTCCAACTCGACGCCCTGATTTTGAGCCTTGGTTTGAACAATAGCGCAGCGCGTCTCAAAATCAGGGATTTGCATATCAATGCACATGCCGCCAGCGAAGCGTGAACGCAACCGCTCTTCCAGTGTAGGGATGTCTTTCGGTAGCTTGTCGGAACTAATAATGATCTGTTTGTTGGCCTGGTGCAGAGTGTTAAAGGTGTGGAAGAACTCTTCCTGCATCTTTTCCTTGCCGGCAATGAACTGAATATCATCAACGATTAAGACATCGGCAGTCCGGTAGTGGTTGGCAAAGTCGGCGGTTTTACGCTGTTGCAGCGCTTTCACAAACTCCTGAACAAACTGCTCAGTAGAAATGTAGAGAATTTTGGCGCCGGGGTTATGCTCGGCAATAAAATTGCCGACGGCTTGGATCAGGTGAGTTTTACCAATGCCTACGCCACCATATAGATAGAGTGGGTTGTAGCGAGTGCCGGGACTGCTGGCAATACCTTGGCAGGCGGCGAAAGCAATTTCATTGGCGTCGCCAACCACGAAGTTATCAAAGGTGTAGCGTTCGTTTAGGGCTTGGGGGGCTGGCCGCGAAGGTGTGGTGACCATCGGTGCCTCAACAAGATCGTTATCACTTTCTTCTTCGTTGGTGGTAGAGCCAGCGTCGCGACTGGGGCCGGCCGCCAGAGGCGAAATCTTGTATTCAATGGTCTCGGCGGTGACGCCGTTTTTCTCCAGCACTTCTGTAATTAGCGGTGTGTATTTGCTCTCCAGCTGTTGTTTCACAAAAACGTTCTGGACGCCAATAACTACCGAGTCGTCTTCGCTTTTGAGCAAACAGGTGTTTTTAAACCAGGTAATAAAGTTGCCGTGCGAGACTGACAACTCAATTTCCCCCAACACCGCCTGCCACAGGCTGTCTTTCTGTATTACCGCTCCCATAAGTAAGACCAATAATACGGTATTGAGCACGGGTTTTCCACAGCCTTTTTTGCAACACCCTTCGCAAAGTGAAATTTTTTACTAACGGAGTGCAGCTTATACACATGCTATTTTTTGATCTGTAAATCTGTGGACAAGAATCAATCTATGGTGGATAACCCCGCTTCGTTAGTAGGATAAACATTGTCAAATCTACCGCGCCCAAGGTAGAATAGACCAATGCCTAAACGTACACACCAGCCTAAAAAACGCCAGCGTTCACGCGAACACGGCTTTCTAAAGCGCATGGCTAGCCGCGGTGGCCGCACAGTCTTGAGGCGCCGCCGCGCCAAAGGCCGCACCCGCTTAACAGCCTAAAGGAGCCTCGAAGGCCATGTTTGGCCGCAGCCACCGCTTTCACGGACATAACGCCCTCGCCCCTGTTTACAAGCGAGGGTCTACCGTGCGTGGCGCTCAAATTAGCCTGAAATTCGTTGGTCGTGGTGGCGATCGACCTTACCGCGTAGCTGTGGTGGTTAGCCGCAAAGTTAATAAGTCGGCCGTGGTGCGCAACCGCATTCGCCGCCGTATTTATGAAGCTGTACGTATTTCTGGCTCTGTTCCCGCCGGCTACGACCTAATTTTCACGGTTTTTCACGATCAGGTGGCGGATTGGCCTGCCGCTAAGCTGTCTGCTCAAATCAGCGAGCTTTTGGACAAAATAGCCGCCTAGTTCAGCCCAAGGCAGCAGCAGCCACGCATACGAAAAACGTACAAAATAGACGATTTTCGTACAAGATTTGAAAGCTTGGTGAATGGCGTGCCAAGCGGCACTAGCGCCAGAGGCGGCCGCTCCTGTATAGTGTAGGGAGCAAAGAGGTCCTGATGTTCACAACACTAATCGTTCAGCCGATTTTTAATCTGTTAGTCTTTGTTTATGCGATACTGCCCGGCCACAATTTCGGCCTGGCGCTGATCATTTTCACGATTATTATCCGTTTGCTACTGTGGCCGCTGGTTAAAAAGCAGCTGCACCAAGCTCGCGCCATGCGCAAACTGCAGCCTGAGCTGAAGCGTATCAAGAAGGAAGCCAAAGGCGACCGCCAAAAAGAGTCTGTAATGCTTATGGAGCTTTATAAAGAACGCGGTATCAACCCCTTTGGCACACTGCCAATTTTGCTTATTCAGCTGGTGGTGTTGATTGGGCTGTATAGCGGCTTAAGGCGCGTGATTAGCGATCCTCACAACTTGGTGACATTTGCCTATCCTTTCTTGCAGGACTTTTCGTGGTTGCAGACAATAGGTCACAACATTCACGCCTTCGACAACACCTTATTTGGCGTCGTTAACCTGAGCCGCAGCGCTCTAAGTGCCGGCGGCGGCGTATATTGGCCAGCCATGCTGATTGTCTTCGGTAGCGCCGTTTCACAGTATTACCAGGCTAAACAGTTGATGCCCAGCGATCCAGACCAACGTAAACTGCGCGATATCTTGAAAGCTGCCGGCGAGGGCCAACAAGCCGACCAGGCCGAAGTTAACGCTGCTGTTGGCCGCAGCACTCGTTTCTTCCTGCCAGTGATGATCTTTTTCTTCACCGTCAATCTGGCCTCAGCCCTAAGCCTTTACTGGCTAACCGGTGGTGTGGTGGCTTACATTCAACAAGCCATTGTCTTACGACGCGACGAAGAAGAAATGGAAGCTTTAGCCGACGGCAAGCCAGTGCGCAATGTCAAAGCTATTCCTGAAGCAGAAATTGTAACCTCAAAATCTTCAAAAAAATCCTCCCAAAACCGCAAAACCGCTAAGAAACGGAGGAAAAGATGAACGAATCAATGGAAGAAGCAATTGTTTACGCCAAGAAATATATAGAGGACTTGCTGTCCTTTTTTGGCCTGAACACTGATGTTTATGCCACCAGCGACGACGAAGTTATCCAGCTGAACGTGCCCAGCACCCACATGAACGGCTTTTTGATCGGCCAGCACGGCGATAATATGCGCTCGCTGCAATACCTGACCTCTACGGCGCTAAAGAACAACAACTTTGCCAACACTCGCGTTAACGTCGACATCGCCGAATACAAGAAGCAGCGCGCCGACCGCCTGCGCGACAAAGCTGAAGCCTGGGTCAAGCAAGTCCGCGACAGCGGCTCAGCCATGGATCTCGAACCCATGAACGCTGCCGACCGCCGCGTCGTGCACCAACTGGCCGCCGACTACGGCCTGTCGAGCGAATCTGCCGGCGAGGGCCGCGAACGGCACATCGTGTTGAAGCCCACAAGCGAATAAATACAAAACCGCCTCACACGACATAAAGTGTTCGGCGCCTTTTTATTTATTCGCCGAGCACCCGTTTATACACTGCTAATGTTTCCTCAGCAGTTTGCCGCCAAGAATACTCCTTGGTCTGTTCCGCACCCTTTTGGATGAGGTCAGCCCGGAGTTTTTGATCTGTTAACACGTCGTTGATGGCTTGGGCCATGGCGTCTACATCGAGTGGATCAAAGTAGTGGGCGGCGTCGCCGTAAATTTCGGGTAGGCAAGTGGCGTTGCTAGAAACCACCGGCGCACCATGGGCCATGGCTTCCAGGCCCGGCAAGCCGAAGCCTTCACTAAGGCTGGGAAAAATGTAAGCAGCACAGTGTTCGTACAGCCAGCGCAACTGCGGGTCTTCCACAAAGTCGGTAAAAATAACGTTAGGAATGTTTTGTTTTTCAATGCGCTGGTAATTGGCGTCTTTTTTGCCCGCCAAAACTAAATAGAGATCGGGCTGATTGAGCTTCTGAAAAGCCTCGAGCAAGCGTTCTAGATTTTTGTGCGGTGTCGGGCGGCCAACATACATGATAAATTTTTTGCCTTCAAGCTCAGGCAGCGCTGTGGCCTCTTCAGTAATTTGGTCGGCAGCTTCGTAAATGACCTGAATTTTGGCCGGATTTACCCCTGTAAATTTCACTAAATCATCTTTAACAAAATGTGAGGGCACGATCACGGTTGTCGAACGGCGCGTGACACTCTTTATAACAAATTTATAAACTTGCTGCTTTAGTTTGTAGGCCAACCAATTCTTATCTGGATTGTTGAAGCGCAATGTGGTGAGGTCGTGAATGGTGGTAACTTTTTTGCCACGGTAACGCACCGGCTGCTGGGTCATACCGAAGTGCACCAGGTCCCCCTTTATGCCGTCCAGCTGTTTTTTAAAGCCGAGCTGCTCAGCAAAAGTGAATTCCTTGTAGGGCGAGCCAAGCACAGTAAAATTGGGCGCCGCATTTTGCATATACTGGAGCCGCTCGGGCTTAGTCAGAATGACATGCTCATATGGCCAATCCAATCGCGCCAAATTCTCGACCAACTTATCAATATAACGACCGGTGCTGGTGCCGGATTCGCGGGCGTCGATGACTACTTTCATAAGCGACCCACCAGCTTACGCAATGCCTTGGCGCTAGGGGGTAAATCGTGCACCATTAAACCCCAGATGTATTGACTGGAAACTTTACGACTGTGTTGAATACGATGACGCTCCACCAACTTTTTGGGCCAGAGCCAGGCACCAACAATATAACCCTTTGCAACAGCGCTAAACTGGCCACGAGACAAGGCTCGAAGACCAAACAAAGTGTGCGCTAGCAATAAACGTGGCCACACCCTAGGCATGATAGCCCATGGCACATTCTTCCAAAGCAATAAAGGCAGGTTTTTTAGGGTCTGATACGTCACAAAACCCTTAATTTTGCTGCTTGTGGCCCCAATTTGATGGTGAACAATAGCGGTTGGCACATAACGCACTTCCCAGCCGGCCAGTTGGGCGCGGAAACTAAGATCAACATCTTCGTAGTAAGCGAAGAAGTCTTCATCAAAAAGACCAATTTTATTCAACATGTCTATGCGGTATAAGCTGGCACCGCCACTGGCGCCAAAAACGTAAGTATGCTGGTCATATTTATCTAAGTCGGTTTCGCCTCGACCACGCGGGAAGGGCAGCCCCCAAATACTGTACATTTCTCCAGTACTATCAAGCTCTTTAGCCTGACGGGAAATTATTTTAGGTGTAGCTATACCAACCTCAGAATAGCTTTCTAGGGTGGCCACAAGGTGTGTCAGCCAATCTTTGTCAGCGACAGCATCATTATTGAAAAGTGCTACATACTCATAATTGTCGGCTATGGCCTGCTTAACCCCCACATTTACACCCCCAGCAAACCCTAGATTTTTTTTGTTAATAAGGGTCTGCACGCCGGGGTAGTTAGTTTGTAGAAATTCTAAAGATCCGTCTGACGATCCATTCTCAACCACAATAATGTGTGGTTTGAGAGTTTGACTAAGCAGAGAATCTAAGCAGTCGCCAAGCGAGTCACGACCATTCCAATTAGGCACTACAACAGCGGTACGCATGATATAATCAAGTATAACTTGATATGAGATTTCTAAATCAAAAAAACCGCTCAATTTTGCGTGAGATGGTCGTCACCGATTTCAAAGTTCGGTATCAAGGTTCGGTACTTGGCTACCTTTGGTCTCTATTGAAACCACTGTTGCTATTTGCAATCCTCTACATCGTTTTTACTAAATTTATTCGGGTTGGATCAACCATTCCACACTACCCCGCATATCTGTTATTTGGTATCGTGGTGTGGAACTTTTTTGCAGAAGCGACATCGGCTGCAATGGGTTCAATTGTTGGTCGTGGTGATCTGATTCGCAAAATCAGCATACCCAGGTACCTCTTGGTTGTTAGTAGCAATTTCTCCGCACTCATTAACTTCGGATTAAACCTAATTATTGTCATGCTCTTTGTTGTGCTTAGTGGCGTGGACCCAAGTCGCAGTTGGCTCCTAATCCCAGCACTATTTATAGAACTTTGGGTTGTTTCGCTAGCTGTGGGTTTTATTTTAGCCGCCTTCTATGTTAAATATCGCGACGCCTCATATATTTGGGAAGTTGTAATGCAAGCGGGCTTTTACGCCACACCAATCCTATACCCACTAACAGTCGTCGCCGATAAATACCAGAAAATCTTAATGCTTAATCCTGTGGCGCAAATACTGCAGGACGCTCGCTGGTCGCTCATTTCGCATGACACCATAACCAGCTGGAAGGTGCTCAGCCTTCCGTTTTCAATAATCCCATTTCTAGTCATTCTCATTGTTACTTTGATATCAATCGTCTATTTCAAGCGCGAATCTAAGTTTTTTGCCGAGAATGTCTAAATGAAAAATGTACTTATCGAAGTTGACCACGTAAACAAGCATTTCATTTTGCCTAGCACCAAAGCAAATAGCCTCAAACAGCTAGTGCTTGGAGCCGTCAAGAAGCGTAAAAACAAACGCTTTGATGCTCTAAAGGACATTTCATTTCAAGTAAATGAAGGCGATTTCTTGGGCATCGTTGGTCGTAACGGTTCTGGTAAAAGCACCTTATTAAAAATGCTTGCCGGAGTTTATACGCCAAATGAGGGCAAGATCACTGTCAATGGCTCACTAACACCGTTCATCGAACTAGGTGTTGGCTTTAACCCCGAGCTCAGCGGCCGCGAAAATGTTTTTTTGAACGGTGCGTTGCTGGGCTTTACACACAAACAAATGGCGGTTATGTATCAGGATATTGTCGACTTTGCCGAGCTTGAGCAGTTCATGGACCAAAAACTTAAAAACTATAGTAGTGGTATGCAGGTGCGTCTGGCATTCTCGATTGCCATTCGAGCCCACAGCGATATTTTGCTTATCGATGAAGTTTTAGCTGTGGGTGACGAGGCTTTTCAGCGCAAGTGTTTCAATTACTTTGACGAACTTAAGAGGAATAACAAAACCGTCATTTTAGTCACACACGACATGGGTGCTGTCGAACGTTTCTGTAACCGTGCAATTTTTATTGAAGACGGCGTGATTAAGCTGGAAGGCAAACCACACTTAGTAGCGGCTGCATATAGCCGTAGCAACGATGAAAGCTACAACAAAGCCCAAGAAAAAGAGGAGCGCAAGAACCGCAAAGAAGCACCATTTGACATTGAATTACTAACTGAAGACGGCGTGCCTAGTCGCATGTTTGGTTCGGGCGACACAATGATCGTACGCCTAACTTGGGGGCATGAAAATGTTGGCTCGGGTGGGGTCGCGCTGTTTTGTGAAGGTGGTGAATACGTCTTTGGCCCCAACACATATCAGGATAAGTTCAAACTCACCAAGCCCAACAGCCTGGACTATGTAGTAGAGCTTAACCTCAATGAAGGCCAATATTTTGTGAAAGCCGGGATTAATGGCAAAAACGATTTTGACCGCATAGCTTTCATAGAAGAAGGGCCACACTTTACAATATCACGCGATCAATCATCACCACGCTGGGGCGGCATCACCAAGTTGAAATACCACTGGCGTTAGCCAAGTATTTTTTTGAGCATAGCTGTAGCTTCGTCGAGCGAGAAGTGTTTTTCGAGCACGGTTTTGGCATTCGTTTGAATTGTCTGCCAAAGCAAAGGGTCTTTATACAGCTTTACAACCTGTGTAGCAAAAGTTTTGGCATCGTCAGCCAACAAGCCGCTGACACCATCTTGGATATGCATGCCCTCGGCTGCAATGGACGATGTAACTGACGGCAAGCCATATTCAATGGCTTGGCCAACCTTGCCCTTTACGCCCGCACCGTAGCGCAACGGAGCCACGAACACCCGTGATTTCATAAGTAAGGAAGCCAATTCCTCATCGCTCAAGTAACCATCAACAATGATGTTTTTGCCCTGGAGGTCTTTCTGTAAACTGTCGGGCATATTTGCGCCCACCACATGGAGCTTTACGTCGGGCAATTCCTTGAGTACAACCGGGAAAATATCTTTGACAAACCACTTAATACTGTCACGGTTCGGCAAGTGTGCATAGTTTCCGACAAACAATATGTCATGGCGGTCATTGAAGCCTTTTTTGTAAGCTTCAGGACGTAGTTCATGAATGTTGGAGACAATATATATATTGGCATCGATGGCTTCCTCTTGGAGTTTTTCGACCTCTAGGGTACTAACGACCAATGTCGCGTCAGTGCGCTCCATAAGACCCAGTTCCAGCACACGAAACCATTTGGACTGCTCAAGCAGCGCTTCGGCATTGGAAGTTTCAATCTCAGCCTGACGGGCTAAGCGCAGGAAGTGCAGATCAACCGTGTCATAAATTAATTTTGCGTTTGTGAATAGAGATTTACAAACGTTAATGTATTTAGCGCAAATCTCAGGACGCGACATGATGACTGCGTCATAGAAATGCGCATAGTGTTTTGCAAACTGTATAAAATCAACTGATCCATACACAACCTCAACGCCCATTTGCTGTAGGTTGCTGGCATAGGGCTCAATTTTCTTGAGGTTGTTAGGCCAAAAAGTGACCTTGTAGCCGAGTGATTGCAAACCGCGTATCATAGCCACCATGCGCACAGATCCCGAGTCTTTGTCGGGGGTGGGCAAGGCTTCTTCAATAATAAGTGCTAATTTGTCACCGGATCGGTCACGACCAAGGTAGTAATCGCCGGGCGATACATGATCACCCTTTAGTTCTTTGTCCCAACGCTTCAAGAATTTTTCACGGTTGATCTCCTGATACTTCTTGAAACCAATGTTAAGATTTGTGCCAGCTGTGCCCCCTTCAATGTGATACAAAACAGATTTGGGCTGGTATAAAACCCGTAGACCGGCTTTGCGCACTTTGAAGCTGAGATCGGTATCTTCGTAATAAGCGGGTTGATATAGCTTATCGAAGCCACCAAAGTCCTCGAATAGTTTTTTGCGTATGATAATGCTGGCGCCGGAGCAATAATCTACCTCTCGCACATAATTGTATTGGTAAGAGTCGGCTTGATCGAATTTACCATAGTTCAGTCCGGTACCGTCTTGGAAAATAACACCGCCAGCCTCTTGTAATAAACCATTCGGATAAACGATTTTTGACCCAACCAAGCCAACAGCTGAATCGTTAGAAATAGTTGCAAATAATTCGTACAGCCAATCTGGTGTCACTTCAGTGTCATTGTTCAAAAATACCAAATATTCACCTTTGGCGGCGGGCACACCGGAGTTGCAACCACCAACAAAGCCTAAGTTTTCATCGTTGCGAACATAGGTAAGACCAGAAACATTTTCTAATAGAGTGGTTTCGTCGGCAGAAGCGTTATCGACAACAATGATTTGTGCCGGGACGCGTGGGTCTTCGTTGCGAGCTAGCGATTCAAGACAAGAAACAGTCATCTCGGCTTTATTGAAGGCCGGGATAATAATGCTGACTATTGGCTTGGCGACGGGCTGGAAGCGTATGTTCTCCACACGCTGTTTACTTACCGGTTCAGCAGTAGTCGCCGTAGAAGCTGAGCGGTGCGCCACTTTCTTTAAGCCGCTAGCTTTAGATTTGGCCTTGCGAGCTATGTGCCTAACTTTCACCAAATGCTTCTTAAGGCCTGGGCGATCTTTGATTTTGTTGTCTAACTTACGCGCCAGCGCAACAAGGTAGGTATCTGTAACTTGAACTTTGTCACCAGCACCTGGATCTCCAAACGACAATAAACCGAGCTTCTCCTTAGCGGTATAGAAATTACTATCGGTCTTTTTTGACATCTTCTTCGTAATCCTCGTCATCGTAATCGGGCATGAAGCCTTCTCGTTTTAGCGCTCGCAAGTGGTGTTTCGGCAGTTTGCCGAATGCCCATGTACTGACTTTGTTGTTCGCTCTTGCAGTATAGTACAAAAAGTCCTCTGTTGGGTTGTCCGAAGCCTGATACCACGGCTCATGTTTAGCTACGTACTTACCACCAGTACGAGCACTTGGCCCCAAGAACCACCAAGTGTAGGGTCGATACAGCGCCAGTGTGGTATCAATATCAGCCGCATATACATCTTTTTCTAGCAGTAACGATTTATCCCAAAATCGCTGCTCCCACGCAATCACATGTTCTTTTAGGTTAAAGTTGTCCGGAAGATCATCTATCCGCAAACCAAAACCAACCTTATTTACATCAGGATATTTGTTGAGCAACTCAACAAAGTACTCAAGCGCATCCTTAGGGCAGGACTTATCAGGAATAATGTCGGGGTCAGTAACTATATAAGGCATGTCTTTAGCTGCGAAACGGACGCCAAAACTTTCCCAAGGCGATTTGTGCATTCCATTGCGACCGAGTTGAACGACTTGATGTTTAGTCTCACTAAAGTATTTGAGCAACGGCGGATAAGCGGAATCATTATCGACAAACATAATGCGGGTGTGTCCTGTTGATTCAAGCCATTTCACCAGCTTCATTAGGGGGTCGTAGCGATCGCGTGTGTTGATAACTGTCGGAATTCGGTTGCTATACACTAATTTTTCTTTTGGCTCCATCGCTGTTACCTGGTGCCGTCTTAACGGTTTTGTGCTCAGGCTGTAGGCAAGTTTGATAAATATCATAATGTGTAGAGAGATGAGTATTCGCTTAAGATTCCAACGCACGGGCCAAGTAATAATGGGGTATTTTTCAGGGTGAATAACACCCGGTTCCACGCCAAACCAGCGATTGATTGGTAAAGCGCCAACTTTATGGCAGTGGGCAATTGATTCGCCAAGCATGTCGGCCAGTACAGAGCTGTCGAGCTGGTACAAGTGGCTATTATCAGCCAGGAAGTGCACTAAAAAAGTCTTCTTGAGAGACATGATAGTGTATTTGCCTCCCAAGAATTGCCGACGACTTAAGTAGCGTGAAGACTGTTGTCTCGAAACTACCGCAGCCAATTCTTGGCCCGTCATTGAGGTGTAAATATCTTTAATTAAGTGTGCCAATTCGGCTGATGCAGCGCCCGAAAGCGCATCATTTAAAAAAGCATCAGTGCCAAGCATCAAAACATCATAATTAGAGGTCATCATAAAGAAATCGAGCGGGCGCATATCAAACAGATCTTTATCCACAATATTGGCTATGCGCATCAAAGAACCGGTCTGGGGAACCTTGATTCGTTTCTTGGATACCACAATAACTTCGGCTGGTTTAAGCGCTGTGCGGCTTAAGCGTTCTAGGTTTTGAGCAAGTCTTGTCTCCTGTGATTTTGTGATCGTAGTGGCGTCGATTAAAATGCTTACCGGCAAAGGGTTATCAATATAGAACTGATCATTGATAGAAAACCCAGGATTTATTGATAGCGTGCGTTGGCGGTCGCGCAAAGTTAATGGCAGGCGCCATAGGTTATAAAAGAATGCCATAACACGTGCTTTGTGGATGTAGTCGCTCTTTTGCAGATGACCAAAATTCTTCAGATAGATCTTGAGAGAACGGCGAAAATTGCGGTAGTAGGTTTTTTTGAAAAGCTTTAGTGAGGCACTGTCAAAGTTTTTTACAGCAAATAGATATTGGTTTTTGAGCATGAAAAAGTAATACATGTACTTTTTGTCTTTCGTAGAAGCACCATGCTTGTGCCAAAGAAATACTTTAGGGTCGTAAATAATTTTCCAGCCGTAGCGACGGAAACGACTAAACAAATCAGTCTCTTCATAGTAGGCAAAAAAGCGCTTATCGAAATACCCGCACTGCTCAATTGCCTTCCGTCGAATCAGCACGCATGCACCGGAAATATTACTAACCTCACGCAGTTCGTCGTCGTCTTTTTCGTAAGTCGTAACTTCGGCAGTCACAGGGTCGATACGCTGATGCGAGAAAAAATGTGCGCCTTGGTGAGCCCAATCGTCATCGAGCATATACGAGCGACCACCAACCACGGCAATTTTGGGATCACTCTGCATGGTCTCAACGGCTTGGCTAATGGCTTTTGTATCTAGCTCGGCGTCATTGTTCAGTAGCAATATAAAGTCACCATCACAATGAGGGTAGGCGCTTAACTGGCCACCCGTAAAGCCCAAGTTCTGTTTATTAACAACGAGTTTTTTTGTTCCTGGGAAAATTGCATCTTCCAAAGCTGCCAAAGAATCGGCTGATGATTCATTATCAACCAGGATCAGCTCAATATTTTTATAGGTAGACTCGCCAAGGCTTGCGATACATTTGAGGGTGTCCTCAGTGCCGCGCCAATTTAAAACAACGACCGAAACCAGCGGTTGTGTTTTGCTCATATTCTCTTAAAATTATAGCACAATAACAGATCTGAAACGGGTCTAAAACCAGGAGGAGCCCTGGCTCAGGCTGTAGAAAAGATCAGAGGAAACAGGTGTGACGTCAGAGAAGTCAGTGCCACCCAAAGATTTGTAGCGAGCATATGAAAGTAAGTGGGTTGCGCCCGAATCGACATAGTAGACATTTTGGCCATTGTCGATACGGATGAACTTGCTGGCGTTGTAGCTGCGTGGCATGTTAGCAATGTACCAAGAGTTAATCTGGTTTGGCCCGCCAGGTAAATTGTATGCTGAGACGTACGAAGGTGGCACAAGGCGTTTTTGGCCATTGTAAAACAGCCAGACATTGCTCGATCCATCAATCGCGTAGGGTAGGACCGAGGGCTCAGTTACTAGGTAATTCAGGCTCTGTTGATTGATGGTGCGGACGTTGTTAAAACTCAAACCAAGGTTGTTGAACATGTAGGCAGTAGGAATATTGCTCTTTTCGCCGTTGTGCGTGATCAAGTACACAGATGGGCTCGAACCAGTTTTTACCAATAGGCCAGCCGGCAAGATTGTGACGCCTTGGCTGGGGAAGAGATTATCGGCGGTATTTTGTGCCAACAAGACAACTTGATTGCTTGTGTAGCCGTAAGCATTAAAGTCCGAGCTATATTGGAACCACAAAGCTTGTTTGCCCATACCGGCATAGACAGCACCAGGACTGCTGTAGGTCTGAAAGAGTAGCCGGTCAGCAGAACTGGAAGTTGTCGCCAAAAGATTGAGGAGCAGAGAAGGCGCCGTATTAAAATCGCCTGCAGTGTAACCTGAGTTGGTTAATTGAGCTGGGCTGAGCGCAATCTTTTGTGATCGATCAAGAATGTAATTATTACCTGAGCCATCATTTGCCCGCAATGTTAGAGCAGTGGGACTTGCAAGAGTAAATTTAGAAATCAGGCTGGAAGGCAGCTGGTCTTTGTTGAGAGTCAGGCTCTTGTTTAGGGCCGAAGATATGCTGTACATGCTAGTCCCCCCGGTGTTAACTATGCCCGTTTGATCGGCGTCTGTGGCAGTCACGATGGTGCCTGGCTTCACGTACGGTATACCGTCGGGGAACAGGCTCAATACAGTAGGCCCAGCATCGGCGGGGGCGCCAGAGAAACTGTAATAGTTCCAGGCGTTTTGGTCAGCAATGTAGCGTTTGACCGGGCCGCTTTCGATTGAATATGCGTATGGTGTTAGGCTACCTACATCATGCAAGAGCAAGCTAGCTTGGTTGCCAACCCAGAAGTAGTTGTTGAATAGATATCCATCCAGGACAGTTACTGCTGGTGATCCATAGGATTGGTAAACGCTGGAACTTATGTAGTGTAGCCCACCGTAAGCGTAGTAATAGACATTGGGGCTGGTACCAAAACTTACGAGTGCGTTTAGTGATTGAGAAGTGTTGTGTGCCTGAACGTAGCTGTCATCTACAGCTTGAAAAGATGTAATACGCCAGTTTATGCCATAACCCAAATCTTTCAGCTGTACAGACGATGTAATGTAGATAAGACTATTATTGGCGCCACGTATATAAAACTTTCCTGTTTGATTGTCGCGGACTAATGGGTTGCGATCGTAAGTGGGACCAAACCAAGAGTTGAAAATGTTCACGAAACTTTGATTACCCGAAAAGTGTGGTGTGTACCAATACAGCGCGGCCGTACCACCGCTTTCAATCTGTATGCTGGTGTTATCGATGGTGTATGAGCCGTCATAGTACGATGACGCACCACTCGGACAGCGCTGCCAAGTACCTTGTGTCATGGGGCCACCATAACAACTCTGGGGGTCGTCGGAATTGTTCCAGTTACCCTTAACTACCGCCCAATTTATATTTCCTTCTGAGCGTTGTTCACCAAAGCGTAATAGCCAAGCCGCACGAATTACTTGTTGAGAAAAGCCGGCTTTGGCCGCAGAGTTTACACAGGTGGCAGAAGCAGTTGTTTGAGGTACGCCGTTGCGCTCATAAAGGCTAAGACCGCTATAGCTGTAAACTGTGCCTCCGTCAGGACAACCATAACCTACTGCCGCAGCGTATTTATTCTGGTCGCCATTATTGCAGTAGCCATAAAAGTTATTACGGCCGGTCACTAAACTTTGCTCTTTTTCTAGCGTAGCCAAAATAACCTGCGGGTTTAAGCCGTAAGCTTGAGCAGCATCATAGATAACTTGTCCAGCACTTACATAACCACCGTACTGGAACCCGTTGGTCGGATTGTACCCCGTCGGATCAATAGCCAAAAAGCCGTTATTGGTGCTAATACAGCTGTCGTGAAAGGAATTCAAAAAAGCGTTAATGTCTGAAGCAGACATAGTATTTACATCGTCGAAGGTGCTATCGTCAATTAATAAATTTTGATTGAATCCAGTATCGGCTTGTGCTGTCTGAAAAGGCAGCGCAAGACCCAACGCTGTGCTTAGCACCAAAGCAACTATAAACAAGCGCTTTATCATGACGACACCTGCAGTTTTAGAGAATCGGTAGCTGTTTGCGTTTGACCGTTGAGCGTAACAGTAGCAGTTATTTTCCAGGTGCCAGGGTACAAACCAATATCTTGCAAGTCCCAATCCCAGTAGGCGTTTCCTTCGTTATCTGTTGTTCTAGCTTCGAGCGATTTGGTCGTACTGCCATTTGTAAATGTAATTGTGCAGGTGGCTCCCGGTGTAGTGGTGCAGACAGAAGTTTCATGAGGACCTGGGCTGCCAGTTAAGCCCGGGGAGTGGTTGCTTACAAAATTTCCAATGGGCGCAACTAGAGCCGTTGAAGTATTTGAAGGGTTTTTATAGCCACCTGCCGAGGCTGGCGGTACGGTCTCTGACCCAGAAGAATTATTTGCGCTCCCAGGCTCACCCTTGCTTTCATTAACAGAGGCTCCGCCTTTTGTTGGACTAGTAGCGGGGGTCATGGGCTTTTTGTGAAAAATGTGTGTTGCGCCGGTAAGCTCAAGAAAAACAAACACCAAACCCACACCGGCTAGCACCAACAAGCCGGCTCTGAGTATATGTACTTTCGTTCGGACTTTATTCACGTTTTTATTTTAGCTTTTACCCCCTATATTTTACCATAAATAATCAAACACGGTCTTTACCATGCAGCAGTTGAGGGCGCTGGCTAAATCTAGGGAGTAACAGGGATAGTTTTTAGCTTTACGCTGGAAACTTTCACAGATTGAAAAGCACTGGCAAGCTCTGCCCTGGTTTGAGCATCTGTAGCAATAGTGATTGAATAGCCCGAACATGAGGCTTTGATGCCCCGTGCGATAGCAGCTGGCGTGGAACCATCGTAGAATGATGGTCTCACATTGCGATAACAGTCGTGCTCCTGCGGCATTGTCTTCATGAGCATATTCGCAATATCGGTTTCAAGCGGATCTTTGGAGTTGTAGTAGAAGGCGTGCTGAGCCGGCGCAGCAGCATGCAAAGACGCAATATTATCGTAAACATAGTTAGCGACGGGTACTGGTAGGCCTAGCTGACCCTTGAGATAACTTACGGTGGGGCTATTGCCAGCAGGAACACCAGCGAAAAACACAATACCGAGTACTAACAGAGCTGCCAATATTGGGCTGGGTGAAGACTGGGCAGCAATGTGTCTAAAGAGGCAGGCGTAGCCGGCAATGGCTAATGGAATTGCTAGAAAAGTAAAAGTAGACAAAGCCTTGAAATAGTAATAGTCAGTACGCTCCACGGAAAAAATCTGAACCAAATAGACCAAGAGTGCAACTGCCAGCAATGACGTAGCAACCAAAAAGCTTATTCGGACAGCAGCAGGCGTCGTCTTAACCCTGTGTGAGTAAACAGCCAATGCCGCTAAACCAATTGCAACTATGATGTAAAAGTTTTGATTATATTGAGCGATGGCTCCCAACTGATTAATGCTTACCAGAAACCCGCCACTAATTCCGTTAATGTGACTTGCCATCCAAAGCTGTGCCAAGACCGCTAGGCTAATTAAACAGTACAGTGGCAATACTGGCAGTAATTTCCAATAAAAAAGGCGTTGCTTAAGAATTGAAAAGCCCAGATCTTTAAGCTGCAAAAAGCCCCCGACGACCAGAATTAGAGATAACACTGGCAATACCAATAGCCAAGATAAGCCTCCCCCGATGGCGTAAACGGCTGCAACAGTGAAGATAGACCAAAATTGTTCCCAACCCGCAGTCTTTATGGCGGTTAGACTTAAAACACATAATGGTAGGCAGAGAAGCTGAGGAATGAATGTAAAGAAGCCTTGTCGAAAAACATCGAAAACAAAGTAAAAAATAAATAATAAGATAAGAATGCAAAGCAAAGTCGTTTCGACACGATTTCCGCCACGCCCCAAAATTGTCTCAAATATCCACGCTGCGAAGTAAGCGAAGAAAAAGACCAACATAAAAAACCAAATGAATTTGGTAGCGACATATGCTTTCAAACTGGCTGTACCAGGCCGTAGTGATGGGGCGGCAGCTTTTACGACTGCGGCGTTAGCAGCTTCCCAGCCAATTGGATAATCACCTCGTTCCACACTTTGGGATCGGACTTTATCAGCTAAATTCGTGTGATAGAAAGACACTTGATTGTATTGCAGGCGATCGTTTAGTGCTTCGATATGAGCCGAGTCATCAACATTGCCGGCTACAAATGCTGTCACGGCCGAACCGTTTAGATGGTGGAAACGATTATAGGCTGGCAAGAGCAGCACTAAACAAGCAAGAGCTGCAAAAATTAAGCCAATAGCGTCTTTCCGATCCGCCCACTTTACTCGACTGTTGGATGAAGATTTTCGTATAAGCGGTACAGATATGAAAGCCAAAACCAGAAAAGTGAACGGCATAACTGCGCTCAGCGAAAAGCTACGAGAGAATGCAAGCGACCCCATGCCGACAACCAAGATAGCGAACATAGAAAAAACGACTGAGCAAAGCAAGGAGGCCAAAAATGATAAGGAAAGCTTAGTTAGCGCACGCGCGACAATTACGTATGACTCACCAATAACGCACAATAGAATCGCGAAGTTCCAGGATAGGCTTAAAGCGGCAATTAACAGCACCAATCCCGGAACGACTAACTTTAAGCTCCCCAATTTTTTACTCATAAATTGTTTAGATTACGCAGCAAGTATAACCTCAAAGCCTTGGCTGCACAAAGTAGTATGACATTTGCAACCCACTATAAAAACACTTAACATCAATAACGTGCATAGCCTTCGTAGAAACAATACGGTTGTTGCAAAGTACGCCTTAGTTGGTGGCACATCGTTCTTATTCGAATACAGTACGTTTATATTTGCGCTAAACAGACTGCACCTAGGAGTCCTAGCCGCAAATACCATAAGTTTTTGTGTAGGGCTAATCACTAGCTTTTCAGCGCAACGCTATTGGACATTCTCGCATCCGGAGAGCAAGTACAACAAAAGAATTCACCACCAGTTTGCTCTGTATCTTGTACTTGCGATTGTCAATTTCGCAATTTCCACGTTGATGGTTTTGGCGATAGTTTGGCTCACACACAATAAATTGTTAGCAAAACTTTTATCTGTAATTGTCGTTGCTTTATGGAATTACTTCGTAATGAGACAAAAGATATTTACAATAGAGCAAGCGAACAGCGATAAATAGAAGGAGTGCGCGTGGCGACTAAAAAGCAAGAAGCGGTTGAATACTTTGAAAACACCCGAGGGATTCCGATAAAAGTTCCATCACTTGGTAAAACTCTCATCAGTCGCATTGCCTTGCCATTATTGTCGCTTGTTTCTAGGGACAAAGCTCTAGATTGGCATCTCACCCCGATTGATGACGAGAGAGTCATAATGGCGCTCAAGTATACAAGGGGCAGAGCGTTAGATATAGGCTGTGGCGCCAATAATTTTATTAAGAGCTATGGAAATGGGCTAGGTGTAGATGTCTTCCCCTGGCAAGGCTGTGACCAAGTCATTAAAAATGCTGCAAATCTCCCCTTTAAAAAAGGCGAATTCCAGACTATTACCTACTTGGCGTGCTTGAACCATATTCCTAATCGTGATGACTCAGTAAAAGCGGCCTTTAAGCTTCTAGACAAGGGCGGCCGGGTACTTATAACTATGATTACGCCTCGCTGGGGCAAATTTATCCACTGGATACGCTTTCGTAATGATCCCGATCACAAAGATCGTCATATTGATCATGATCACGAATTGCTTGGTATGAGCAGCCGCCAGGTCAAAAGTATTTTAAAAGAAGCCGGTTTTAGCAACATTAAGCGTAAGCGTTTTGTGTTTGGGCTCAATAATATTTACATAGCCCAAAAAGACTAGTTTTATTTTTTGCTTTTGTTACGGGAAAGCTGGATCGAGAGTTCTTGATGCAGGTCTCTAACACGAGTTTCCAAAGCCTCTAACTTAAGACGCGATCTGTTAGCCATGTATAAAACAACCACAATGCCCGTTATCTCGACGACATCAAACAAGCTTAGCGGTTCAGTCTGTGTCAGCTTATTAGAAAAAAGAAATTCATATAAAAACTTCGTACTTGCTAAACCGGCTAGAATTGTCAGCCAGATGAAGCTTTGCCAGATGTATTTTTTGAAGCTGTACCTACCGAGTTTATAGTTGACAAGCGCACTCAATAGAGAAGCAAAAACCAAAGGTATATTTAATAGAACCAGGATAAGATATCTACTCACCAAACAACTCCACAATACGGCGGCGCAGCAGCACTTTAATAATATTGAAAGCATTCCAGTTGTTTTGGCCTTTAGAACGTGAGTATTCAGTATATATAGCTTTAATTGGGTATTCGTTGATAGCCAAGCCTAATTGCTTGGCGCGCCATAACATCTCTGAGCAGAACTCGTAGCCGCTACTTTTCCACCGCAACTCATTGAGGGCTCGTTTTGAAAATATTCTTAGTCCAGACTGCGAATCGGTTACGTTAGTGCCAAACAAAAGAAAAGTAATAAAACTTAAGCCACGGTTACCTAGGACCTTGACCCGGGACATGCCATCTTTATTAATAAGGCGGCTGCCAATCAACAGGTCGTGTGAGTGCTCCGTTAATAACTGAACTCCCACCAATACATCACGCGCGTCATGTTGCCCGTCCGCATCTAAAGTTGCAGCGACTTCGTAGCCATTTTGCTGGGCATAGCTGAGGCCTGTAGCCGTAGCACCGCCGCTGCCGGTATTTAATATATGACTAATAACTTCAGCACCAGCTGAACGAGCCACTGAGGCGGTGTTATCTTTTGAGCCATCATCTATTACTACAATAGAGTACTCATAACCTGACTTTTTAAAGACTTCATCAACATTCTTTATTACGTCGTTTAACACGGAAGCTTCATTATAGGCCGGGATTATCAAACAAACTTTATTCATATCTGATTGCAATTGTAGCAAAATAATTACTTCATGAGTCTGAGTAGGTACTCACCATAGCCGGACTTTTGCAGCGGCTCGGCTAAGGTGCGGAGCTGGTCAGTGTTAATGAAACCTTTGCGATAGGCAACTTCCTCAATGCATCCAACTTTTATTCCGGTTCGTTTTTCGATCACACGGATGTATTCGCTAGCATCAGTCATGGATTCAAACGTGCCGGTATCGAGCCAAGCCGAACCGCGGTCCATGGTTTGTACGGATAGTTTACCGCGCTGCAGATAAGCGTCATTAACAGCCGTAATTTCTAATTCACCGCGCTCGCTTGGCTGAATAGTTTTGGCGATTTCAACAACACTGTTGTCGTAGAAATACAGACCCACAACGGCGTAATTCGACTTGGGCTCAGCTGGCTTTTCTTCAATAGAAACGGCACGTTTTTCCTCATTAAACTCCACGACCCCGTAACGTTGCGGGTCTGAAACTGAGTAAGCAAACACGATGCCGCCATCGGGGTCGGCACACTGCTGCAAACTCTCGCCGAAAGCTTCGCCATGGAAAATATTGTCGCCTAAAATAAGTGCAACTTTATCGCCACCAATGAATTCCTCGCCGATGATAAATGCCTGTGCCAGGCCATCAGGTGAGGGTTGAGATGCGTATTCAATATGAATACCGAGCTCTGAACCATCACCCAACAGATTTTGGAATTGGGCTTGATCATCCAGAGTAGTGATAATTAAAATGTCGCGAATGCCCGCCTCCATCAAGGTGCTCAGCGGGTAATAGACCATGGGCTTGTCATAAATGGGCACGAGTTGTTTGGAGATGCCTTTGGTAATTGGGTACAAACGAGTGCCGGTCCCACCGGCTAGGATAATGCCTTTCATTACTAGCTCCGCTCCCTATTAATATAATCAGTTAAATCTTCGTGCCAGTCGCGTGGCTCGAAACCGCTGCCTTTAATTTTGGCTAAATCGAGCGTACTCTGCAAGGGCCTTGGTGCAATGCCATCTTTGCCAGCATAATATTCGGCGGTCGTAGTGTCTGTAACAGCGTTGCTGTAGCCGGCTGCGCTAAAAATAGCGCGCGTAATGTCGGCCCAGCTGGCTGATTCGCCCTCATTACTGACATTGTATGTGCCAAACGGTGCCTTGCTAGTAAGCAAATGATCGATGGCACCCACGATTGTGCTCGTGAAGGTAAGCCGGCCAATTTGGTCAGATACTACAGACGGGTCAATGCCTTTTTTACCAAGCTCGAGCATTGTCCTGACAAAATTTTTGCCTTCGCCGATCACCCACGAAGTACGTAAAATGTAATGCTTGAGCACGGTACTGGCCACGATATCACCAGCCGCCTTTGACTGACCATAAACAGACAAGGGGCTGAAAGGTTCACTTTCGGTATGGGGTGATTGCGTTCCGTCAAAAACATAATCGGTAGAGATATGCACTAAAGTTAAGTCGTGCTGCAAAGCTGCCTGTGCCAGGTTGCCGACAGCACTGGCGTTTACTTTCCAGGCAGCAACTCGGCCTTCTGGCGTTTCGGCACCATCAACATTGGTGAAGGCAGCAGCGTTCAAGATAACTTTTGTACCACTCCAGTCAAAGTTGGCGACCGATTCGGCATTGGTGATGTCGAGCTGGTCAGCATCGGCTGATTTGGCGCCAGGATATTTGGCCCGCAAAGCTAAGCCAAGTTGGCCGCCGGCGCCAAGAATCAAAAGCTCAGCATCATCCATGCTTAAACCTTTTAGCGTCCTGGAGCATGGGATGATTGCGGTCGCGTTCTGACATGACCGCCCGATCGAGCGGTATCGGCCAGCTGATGCCAATTTCTGGGTCGGCCAGGTTGGCAAAGCAATATTCGTCATAAAGTTCAGCACTCCAGTGAGCATTTACGCCATATAAATAGTAGGTATCATCTTCCAGGGTCTGGAACGAATTTCCAACGCCTTGCGGTAGATACACACAGGTGGTGGGGGTGATTACAACGGTGACCGTGCGTCCAAAGCTTTCACCTTCGCGTAAATCAACATATGCAGCAAAGACCTTACCCTTCAAAACCGTTATGTATTTGTCCCAAGGCTCGGCGTGAAAACCGCGTGTAACGCCGGCTTGCTTGTTGTATGAAGTGTTTACCTGCACAACGTCGAAGTTGGCTGGCATGCCAGCCGCGACCAATTTAGCTTTTTGATAAGTCTCTTGGTAAAAGCCACGTTCATCTTCAACAGCAGTAACGGTAAAAATTAACAGACCGGGGATGTCTGTAGGCTGGGCACTAACTTCGGTGGTTGGAACGGCCATTTATTGTCCCTGCTTGGCGTACGCCGCTTCAACTGCCGCTTTGTCGGATTGCCACCAATCACGGTGTTGGTCATACCAGTCAATGGTGGCTTGCAGCCCAGCATGCATGCCCTGGTTGTCGGTGTATTTGGGCTGCCAACCAAGTTCGCGACGGAGCTTGCTGGAGTCCATGGCGTAACGCATATCATGGCCAGGCCGATCGTTAACATGATCATACCAATCGATTGGTTTGCCCATAAGCTCCAAGATCATTTCCACCACCATTTTGTTATTGGTATGGTCGTTATCTGCACCAATAATGTAGGTCTCGCCATTTTTGCCTTTGTCCAAAATCAGGTGTACGGCTTCGTTGTGATCATCAACGTGAATCCAGTCACGAACTTGTTCTCCGGTGCCGTAAAGTTTGGGTTTGATGTCGCTCAAAACATTGGTGATTTGGCGAGGGATAAATTTCTCAATATGTTGATAGGGCCCGTAGTTGTTGGAGCAGTTACTAATTGTGGCCTGCACACTAAAACTACGAATCCAGGCACGCACCAGCATATCTGAGCCGGCCTTAGTGCTAGAGTAGGGGCTTGATGGATTGTAGGCTGTCTGTTCGTTGAAGCGGGCCGGGTCATCAAGCTCTAGGTCGCCAAAGACTTCATCGGTGGAGATGTGGTGCAAGCGCTTGCCGTGTTTGCGAACGGCTTCCAAAATTGTGTAGGTGCCAACAACATTGGTTTCCACGAAAGGCCAGGGATCGCGCAGGGAGTTGTCGTTGTGGCTTTCAGCGGCGAAGTGGACGACAATATCTGTTTCGGCCACTAAACGGTCCATGAGATCGCGGTCACAAATGTTGCCTTCTACAAAGGTGATTTTGTCAGCAACTGGCTCAAGGTTTTTGCGGTTGCCGGCATATGTCAGTGCGTCGATCACAGTAACTTTGTGATCGGGCCGGTTTGCAACCGTGTAATGAACAAAGTTCGAACCGATAAAGCCAGCACCACCGGTCACTAAAAGTTTCATCCTTAGTAGTATATCAATAGATCAGACAAGCTCCCATCTTCTGGTATTATTTAACTAATGATTATTGCGATTATTGCCGGAGGCTCCGGGACGCGCCTCTGGCCACTGTCCACGCCCGAATACCCAAAGCATTTATTAAAGATCAACGGGGATGACCTTTCGCTACTACAAAACACCTTTGAACGGGCCAAGTTACTGACCAGCACTGACAAAATTTATGTCGTAACCGAGCAGAGCCATCTCCATCATGTCCGTGAACAACTTAGTGAGTTGCCCGAAGAAGCCTTTATTTGCGAACCAGGTCGTCGCGGCACTGCCAACTGCATCATGGCCGCACTTGCACACATTGCGAGCCGCCATGATGCAGATGAGCCAATCGCTTCGATTCACGCAGACCACTATATACGTGACGTGTCAGGCTTCGTTTACAGCCTGCATTTGGCAGCCAATACAGCACACAACGAAAAACGCATTGTATTAGTGGGCGTAGAGCCGACCTATCCAGCCACCGGCTTTGGGTATATTGAAAAAGGCGATGTATTAAACGAGGCTAATTTTGTTTTTAATGTCCGATCTTTCAAAGAAAAGCCTGACCACAACACGGCTCAAGAATATTTCCGCAGCGGCAACTACCTCTGGAACTGCGGCTATTTTGTGGCTTCATTGAATACTTTTCGTCACAATTTGCAGTCGCACGCGCCGCAGCTATATGAAAACTATGAGCGCTTAACCCAGGCCAACGAAGACAGCTACCAAGACACCTACATGAGCTTTGAAAGTGAGCCGATTGACACCGCATTGATTGAAAAAGTGCCGGACCTTTTGGTTGTGCCTGCCAACTTTGACTGGATGGACTTAGGTTCGTTTGGCGATTTACACACCGCCGTTGGCGGCAATGAAGCTGGCAATCACACGCATGGTCACGTCGAATTGGAGGAAGTGCAGAACTCGCTAGTGCACAACCATGAGGACAAGCCGGTGGCAGTGATTGGCTTGGACAATGTCGTGGTAGTAAACACGCCGCACGGCATTTTGGTGGCACGCAAAGACCAAGCCCAAAAAGTCGGCGACGTTAGCAAACGCCTAAAAAAAGACTAAGCTTCGAGCGCCTCAACGTTGGCGCAAATTGGTGACTCCCAGTCGATCTCTGAAAAGCTGTGCAAGAAATCGTTGATGTAATCGCGCAGCCTATCATAGCCAGCTTGGTCGCTGGCTTCAATTTTAATTGTTAAATATGGGCCGTTTTGCGAATAGCGGACTACAAACATGGCGTCCGGCAGGTCTAGGCGCACCCCGTCGCCGGCGCGTTCATCATTGATGACTTCCGCATCAGGGTAGGCCTCCTGCAACTTGGGTGCCATGCGGGCAATCACATCACGCTTGTCGTCGTCGGAGCAGGAAACTTTAATTTCGGGGCTAGAAATATACTGAGGTAACTCGGCAATTAACTCCGACAACTTCTTGCCAGAACGCTCCATGGCTTGAAGCAGGCGCAGTGTGGAGTACAGGCCGTCGTCGTGATTGTAAAAGTCGGCTGAGAAGAAAAAGTGGCCAGACAGCTCGCCAATAAAAGCGGCACCAACTTCCTGATTTTTCTTTTTTAGGAAAGAGTGGCCGGTGCGCCACATGAATGGTTTACCGCCGGCGCGCTCAATAGTTTGCGGCACGGCCTTAGAACACAGCGTGTTATACATGATGGTCGCGCCGGGGTGGTCACGCAGCACATCTTCAGCAAACAAAGCTACCAGCACGTCGTTCCAAATAATGTGGCCGGCTTCGTCGACGATGCCAATGCGGTCGCCGTCGGCGTCGTAAGTAAAACCAATGTCGGCTTTCTCTTCGAGAACTTCGTCGCGCAGGCGTTCAACAACTGTAGTTTCGGTGGGGTCGGCAACACCTAATGGGAAAGTTGGATCAACCTTGGTGTTGTATTCAATAATTTCGCAGCCAGCTTGCTTTAAAAGCTCAGGTGCAATTTCGCCGGCAGTTGTGCAGCCCGGGTCCACAACAACTTTGTACTTAGTGTGAATCGGCAAGCGCTTTAGGATGTCAGTGTAGTAGGCTGGCCGGATATCAACTGTTTTTAGTTCGCCCTCTTTGCTACCTTGATCATAATCTTCTTGCTGGACCAGGCGACAGATTTCCTGCATGCCGTCAGTGACCAGGGTTTCGGAGTAGCCGTTAGCAAACTTAAAACCGTTAAAAGCTGGCGGGTTGTGAGAAGCGCTGACGTAAACGCCGGCTGGAATTTCTAAGTGATATTGCGACCAATAAAACATGCCGACAAGCTGCATGCCGATGTCGGTCACATCGATACCGGCCCAGCGCAGACCCTTTATAAGCTCTTGGCTATATTCAGGACCGGTTTCGCGGCAGTCGCGGCCGACGACAGCGCTGTGGGTGCTGCGACGTGTTAAGTAGGTGCCGTAGGCTTTGCCGAGGTGCAGCGCTAACTCAGGGCTTAAATCTTTGCCAACCAGCCCACGCAAGTCATAGCCCATAAAAAGTTTTTCATTTACCTGCATGTTACTCCTTGTTTAGTTTTTGCTTGATAAATTCCCGCATATTGTCGCGGAAAGCGGAGACCGAAAACTTCGCAGCGTGGTTAGCAATACTCTCGTAGTTCCAGTTTTTTTCCAGCGCTTTTTCTAAGGCGCTGGTGAGGCTGCGGGCGTTTTGGCGATCAAATAATAGGCCGGTGCGGCCGTCGACAACGTAGTCCATGGCGCCGCCCTTGCCGTAAGCAATCACTGGCGTACCGGCAGCCATGGCCTCGACTGCCACAATGCCAAAATCATCCAGGTTTGGCATAATAAAGCCCAAGGCGGTCTGGAAATGCGTAACAATGTCGGTGTCATTAACGTTAGTTAGGAAAGTGATATTGCGCTCGGCCAGCTTTTCCAGTCGTTTGTGGTCGGGCCCATTACCAATGACTACCAGCGGTACCTTCAATTTATTGCAGGCTTCGACGGCCAGATCGAAACGTTTGTAGGGAGTCTGGCGGCCAGCGACCACAAAGCCGTGGCGCAGTTCGGGCTTGCCAGTGACTTTGAAACGGTCGACATCCACAGGCGGGTGAACGACGGTGGAATCACGGCGGTAGTATTTTTTAATCATGGCCTGAGTGTGTTCGGAATTAGCGACAATAAAATCTGGCTGGCGAGCGGCGTGACGGTCCCAGCGGCGCAGCGGGTCAACCAAGATTTTCAGACCCAAACGAGCTAGCCAGTTAAAGCCACGCGGAAAGCCGGGACGGGCCAGATATTCATCATGACGAGTCCAGTAATAGTGGGTTGGAGCGTGCATGTAACAGATATGAACTGCATCGGAACGGGTGTGCACGCCCTTAGCCTCGGCGCCGCTGCTGGACAGCACCAAATCATACTCGCTAAGGTCTAAGCGGCTGAAATAGTAGGCGCGTAATACCGGCAAAAACTTTTTGAGGCCAGCCGGCAGTCGCTGCAGCCAGCCAGTACGGACATCGGCTTCATCGAACCAATTAATACCTTCGGGGTCGTACTGCGAGGTATAAATTGGCGCGTCAGGGTAAAGTTTATGCAGCTCGTAAACCACGCGCTCGGCGCCGCCGATGCCGGTCAGCCAATCACAAACAATTGCAACTTTTGGAGCGGCCATTAGCGTGTTCCTTTGCGGGTTAAAACTATCCAGACCGTCTTGGTTAGAATGACCAGGTCTGACCAAAAGCTCCAGTTTTGAACGTAAAACAGATCCAGTTTTCGCCTTTCGGCAAAACTGATATCGGCACGGCCAGAAATTTGTGCCAAGCCGGTAAGGCCGGATTTAACACTCAAAATCAGATTCTTTTTGTCGTACTGATCCATTTCTGAACGGATAATCGCTCGCGGGCCGACGAGGCTTAGATCGCCGCGTACCACATTAATCAGTTGCGGCAATTCATCTAGTTTAAAGTTGCGCAAAAAGTGGCCTAGACGACTAACTCGCGGATCGCGCGGCAGCGAATCAGCGTGAGCACGGTACTCTTCGAGCAGGTCTGGGCGGCCCATTTTCGTGAACGCTTCTTCGGGCGACAAGCCATTGTATTTCAGGCTGTGAGTCCGGAATTTAAAAATCATAACCGGGGTGTTAAAACGGGTTAGACGTTCTTGCCGGAAGAACACTGGGCCGCCATCAGATAATTTTTCAGCAATAGCGATGAGCAGCATGAGTGGTGAGGCAACTATCAGCATTAAGCTGCCGAGAATCAAGTCGGTTAGGCGCTTAACGACGCGGCCCCAACCAATTAAGGCCGTTTGATGGACAGCAATCACCGGTACAGCTTGAAAAAGATCAACCTGAATGTTGCCGACAAATAGTTCAGCATTACCCGGAACAAAGCGGTAGGCGATGTGATTTTCTTGAGCGTAGGTCAGAATTTCGTTGTTACGTTCAGCTGCAGCATAAAGTTCGGTCTGAACGACAGTGTGCAGTGTCCGCCCGCGCCTGCTTTTAATGGCAGTAGCGAAATCATTAAAAATCGGCACATCAAAATCGGCATGCAATGGATGCTTAACACCGCCGATTACACCAATTACCCGGTAGCCGGTAACGGCTGTATTTGAAAGCGACCGAACTAATTCGTGGGTCACGGCTGTGTCGCCGACAATTAAAACATTATTAATACCAAGGCCGTAGCTGAAAAGTTCGCGGCGAACTCCTCGTGCTACCGTTCTGAAGAATAGCGTGAACAGGAAGGCTAAGACAAAGCCGTAAAATGTTACCAGTCGAGCAGGGAAGATCACTTTGTCTGTCATATACGCATAACTGACCACGAACAAAATACCAATCAACGAGCCGATTAATAAACGCCCAAGTTCGTTAAAGCGACGTTCGTGAATCCGGGCGTTATAAAGGCCGAGCAGGGCAAAAATCAGCAGCCAAATGGGCAGTAGGCCGATGACAATTAAAATGTAGGTATGGGCGTGGACCTGGGTGGTTAAGGCACGGTGGCTGACGGTCACGCGCAAGATGTAGGCAACAGTGAAAGCGGCGGTAATTGCCAGGGCATCTCCCACCAGCAAGCAAAAGTTGTAGATGACGGAAGCGTTATTCTTCATAAGACTTTAAGCTATACTAGATTGTAACACTTATGAGAGCTTCGAGTCTGAAGTATGCGATTTTGACGTGGGTGAGCACCTTCGTGCTGCTGATCTTTTTACTGATGCCTTTCCATGCCTTTTTGACGGTTTGGCTGTCAAGTCACTTCGGTCATTACACGGCCCTGCGCCTCTGGAAAGAGGTTTTATTGCTGTTGTCGGTGGTTGGCGTGCTCATCTTGCTGGCGCTGGATCATAAAATTCGCAGCCATACTTTATCACGCCGTCTGACCCAACTGATTTTGGCCTACTGTTTGGTTACTGTGATCTGGGGTTTAGTGTCTTATGTGCACCATGATGTCTCAGCCAAAGCTTTGGGATACGGACTGATTGTTAACTTACGTTTTCCCATATTTTTCCTTGTCTGCTGGGCAGTGAGTTTGCGCACCAAGCGCATCCATAATCCCTGGCGGGTAGCGCTGATCGTGCCGTCCATTATTGTTGTGACTTTTGGCATCCTGCAAGCCAAGGTGTTGCCATACGACTTTTTGAAACATTTTGGTTACACATCACAAACCATTTTTCCTTACGAAACCATCAACCATAACATTCACTACTTGCGGGCCATGTCAACGCTGCGCGGCGCCAATCCGCTGGGTGCTTACTTACTGCTACCGATCAGTTATTTGACGGTTCTCATTGCCCGCGGCCACCGTAAATGGCAAAACGTAGCTTTGCTGGTCGCCAGCTTGCTAACTCTGTACTTCAGCTTTTCGCGCAGCGCCTGGATAGGTGTCGCCTTTAGTATAGCGTTGATTGTCTGGTTGAACGTGCGCTCGCCAAAATTGCGCCAAAAACTGATTTTAGCGGCCCTAGCACTGGTAGTTATTTTGGCCGGCGCTGGCTATGGCTTACGCAATCATCCAACGGCGCAGAACTTAATTCAGCACACTCAGAGCCACTCGGCCGCTAAACAAAGTTCCAATGCCGGCCATGTCGCCGCACTTAAAAACAATTTGCCCGATTTATGGCAGGAGCCTCTGGGCCGCGGCCCGGGCACAGCCGGTCCGGCCTCTATCTATAACGGCTCACATCCATCACGTATCGCTGAAAACTATTTTGTCCAGATTGGGCAGGAAGTTGGCCTCATCGGCCTCGTTCTTTTCCTGTTAATTAACGTCGGAGTTGGCTATCTGCTGTGGTGCCGGCGCGCCGACCCCTTGGCCATGGCACTCTTTGCCAGCTTAATAGGGCTGAGCTTTATCAACTTGCTATCTCACGCCTGGACTGACGACACCTTAGCTTATGTCTGGTGGGGGCTGGCCGGTATTGCCATGGTCTCCACTGAGCCGATCGGGCCGAAGAGGCAAGCCCATGAAAAAGCCTGATCGAGCCTGGCTGACGCAGTTTGCGAAATACATGGCCGGCGGCGCGCTGTATTTTTGGGTTGGCTACGCCGTCTTCGCCATCTGTTATTCGGGCCTTCACTGGGATTGGCTGACGTCCAAAATTCTGGCCGACGCCATTGGCTGGAGCCTGAATTATGCCGTGCAGCGGCTGTGGGCTTTTGCCGATCAAATTCACTTAAGTGAAATGCAGCACGCCGGCCGCTATCTGTTTATTGAATCTGTCGGGTTCGTGTTGGACTACCTTATTATCTGGGGTCTGAAAGCCCTTGGCATCTCACCGTACATCGGTTTCTTCATCAGCTCGGGCTTCTTCACGGTCTGGAGCTGGCTTTGGTACAATTATTGGGTCTTTCCCGAGCGTGCTGCCGGCAAGTCGCAGAGCCTCAAACCTTCTCAACTCAAGGGTAAAAAATAGGCATACTTTATACATCACTTTTTGTCACAATCAAAACGGACAAAATACCAACCAAACACCTATCAAGACATAAATGCTTATGCTTGCAATAGGGGCGGGCAAGGGGCATAATGTGCCTGCTCAAGAGATTATTATGCAAATTCCTAAACCAGCAGAATTTGGTGAATTTTACGCGTCCGGACGTAGGCGTACAGTTCATTTTAAAGAGGCCGTCGAGATGGCCATTACTTTTGCTGATGCCTCCGAACTCTACGTCACCAAGCATAAGATCAGCGTCCCCAAAACTATTGTGCAGGCGTTAGGTACTGTTTGGCGGGACGAGATGGTCCTGGATCGCCAAAATGGTCACGCTAAATACGCTAGCGACCCTGAAGTTATTGATGTAATTCACGACACTTTAGCCAACCCTGACCACTGGGTTTACGGCGCGGAGTTTGATGAGATGTGGAACAATACCATGTTGCTCGGTGTTCAAGCCAGAACAGCAGCCATGGACCCCGCAAAAGTTAAAAGGATCCGCACCGACAAGCTTGAGCCCAACCCGATGGGCCCGCCAACGCCGGCCCGCTAGCGCTTAAGCCGCAACCATGGCATAATGGTTACGTTATGAACGAAAAGCAAACAGACGAGGGCAAGATCCGCCCGACCAAGAAGCAACGCGAGCTGCTGACTTTTATTGAAGCTTTTATCCAAACGCATGGTTATAGCCCCAGCTATCGTGAGATTATGAATGGTTTACAGTACAACTCGGTGGCGACTGTGGCACTGCACGTCGATAACTTAATCAAGCGCGGCCATCTGCGCAAGCGCGACCATTCGGCGCGCTCGCTGGAACTGACCGAATCAAGTGAACCGGCCAAAATTAGCACCAACCAAGTTGCGCCGGGCGAAGAAAAGTGGCTGGTGGAAAAGGTCGAACACGCCTTCCAACAGATTGAAAACGCCGGTGCCGAGCTGGCTGAAAACAGCCTCGACCATTTATACGTGCTGCTTGGCGCGCTGAAAGTGCTGGGCCTGGACGGTGCTGCGCAGAGTTTTATGCCGCGCCTGACTGCTCTTAAACAGCGCCAAACAGCTGCGGACTAGCTCATGTACCGACTGGGTGAGCGCGGTAAAGACAGGAAAAAGCGCCGAAAATTCTGGCGCATCTTTTGGCTGCTGCTGGTTGTGTTGCTTGTCTGGGCAATAATTTGGGTTAAAGACCATCTGAAACCGCAAACCACCATTCATCAGGCAAAAGCAGTGGTCACTGAGACGAAAGCTCCTGACAGCGCCACCAAGGCATATAACGAAGGCGACTTCAGCATTAAGATTCCGGCTAGCTGGCAACTGCAGCCCGAACAGACGCGGCCGTATCATATCTATACCTGGCAGACCACCGAAGGCGGCACCAACCTGCAGCAGATTAGCGTTTACGAAGACCGCATTCCGGAACACTTTGCCGTGAACAAGGTGCTGATCGTTGAGAGCCAAGGTGATCGCCTGACTGTCAACGAGCCAGTTTCGGACAGCTGCCAAAACTTTACCCGCACCGGTACCGGCGACTACGGCCAAATTGGTTTTCTGGCTAAATGGCAGGGTGTAACTTTCCTGTGCGATGCCAACAACACCGAACGCGATCTGGTAGGTACCAGTTCCAACGACGCCGTTAACCGGGTGGCTTTACGCTCCGGCCAAGGCGTGAATCACACCTTTCTATTTGTTTACAATGACAGTACTCTGACGCCCAACTACCAGGCTTTCTATGCGGCGCTAAACAGCTTTCAAATGAATTAGGCGGCTAGGGTCGTCGCTGCAGTAATTAATACTATATCTAGCGTGCTGGCGCGGTGCTACACTACAACTACAGGGTGAGATTAACAAATAAAAAGACCGGAATCAGGTGCAAATCCTGAGCTGTGCCGCAACTGTAAGTCGCCTCCAGCGATAAGCCAGACACGGTTGTAAAGTCTCTCGAGCAAGAGCAAAGTTGCGTTGAACCGACTTCAAGCCCTCCGCTCGAGCGAGAGGGTATTTTTATGGCCGCAGCAGCCGAAACAATTGAACGAGTCCGTCCCGCAGAGGCGGAAACCTATGGCCGATCTCTTAGTGCCGCTTATCATCTGGGCGTACTTGCATGCAAAAAAGCCGCCCCCAATGTCGTAAATAGCCCTGAAGCGAACCAGGCCAAAGCCGAGTTCTTTACCTCGGTTGAAGAGGGCTTTGGCACAGACATGGAGTTGGGCGGTGGGCTGGAAGTTCGCGACTTTGATGCTCGTCCTGTGGTTGATGGCAAAGTAACCTCTATGAACAAGAAGCGGTCGATTGCTGATATGACATCGGCGGGCCTGGTTTGTGCCGTAAAAACGTCCAGCAAGGACAAACGCTTTTTGCCGCAGCTGACACGGTCGCACTGGGATCACCAAAATGCCCTAGAAGTCGACAAAATGGCTCGTGGCGAGACCGACTACAACACCCGCATCGTTATTAGTCCTTTCCCCGAAGAGGCCGCCCGGGCTAGTGGTGACGCCTACTGGCGCGGCATTGGCTACGTGCCTCACCTGAAGCGCGGCTTTGTCCAAATGTATTTTGCAGGCAACGAGAGTGTACTAGCCGGCTCGCTATCATTTGACGGCAGCAATAAGCACAGACTGCGAGAGATATTCGCCGAACATGGGGTAGATATCCCGGAAAACGAAATCACCGACAACTGGCTGAAGTACGCAATAACCGGCACTTTGACAGTTGAACAAGCCAAAGCGCTGGCCTTGCACATTGCTGATGAGGCCGGCAACCCCGCTTACAAGAAAAATACCAACACGGTTGACGTGACACATGAGTACCGCGAGGCAATGAATGATGTTTTTGATAAGTCCTACATTCACGCCTGCGAATCACTTGCTAGAGGATGCCAAACCGTCGAAACCCGCCAATTGGTGGCGCATTTTGCCGCCAAGTCTGCCACATATGGTAAGCGCTACGACAAGGCTCTAAAAGAAATGCAAGCCAACCCAGATCGCTTTACAGATGAGCACATGGTTGTGCTGCACGAACTTTTGGTCTATTCGGCTATTGAAATGATGCGCGCCCTGCACCTCAGCAAAACTCAACCTGGCAACAAGAACAATGGCATCCAGGTAAACATGGCGCAGCTACAGCAATTATCAGCTCTGGATTTTCAAAGAGCGCTGAGCGTTTTTGCTGCTGAGGGTGCCAGCAACAACCGGGCTTATTCGGCCTGTGGTTTAGTCATTGCTTTAGGTGAGGGCGACCCCTCTGGCATGGACGGTACAAATCGCCAGGGAGCTTACGGTGGAGTTGATCAGTTAGAGCGCGAAAAATTGTCCTGGCATGGCGGCAAAATTAAGAAAGGCACCTGTGTTAACTGTAAAAAAGAGACCAAAGTGGGCGTCAAAAACTGGTGCAAGAAGTGCATTAAATGTTAGCTCGGCAATCTTGCCAACCGTAAGCATTTTAGCTATAATTGACCCGAATCACTGATCCGTGCGAGGGATCGGAGAGACAAAAATTAAACAAAAAACCTGTCACAGTCGCTATTGCGAGTGCGCCTGTGGTGCGGTCAAAAGGGGTGAGATGTCCGTAAAAGTTAAGGTTATTTCGCGTCCGGCAGTAAGGGTGCCGGTGCAGATTAGTCGGCCCGAGTGGCGCCAGTTTTTAGAGTACTAATTATTTCTTTGTCTGTTCAGTAGTGCCAGAGGTTGCCGGGGTAGTGCTGCTCGAGCTGCCCTTGGTTTTCTTGTTGATCTCGGCTTTAATGATTTTTTCGAAATCAGCTACGCTGTTGCCGACCTGGACCGACTTGCCGTCTAGGAAGAAGGCTGGTGTGCCCTGAACGTTTAGTTTGTTGCCGGCCTGCATGTCGGCGGTGATCAGATCATTAACTTTATTCGAATTGTAGTCCAGCTTAAACTGGCTGACGTTCAGGCCCAATTCCTGAGCATATTGGGTGAAGTAGGTGATGGGATCGCTAGCGCTGATCCAGTTCTGCAGAGTTTGATTGCTGCTGTAGTAAGCGGTGTTCTGGTCGTATAACAGATCGTGCATTTGCCAGAACTTGTTCTGCAGACCGGCAGCTTCTGCTGCGCGAGCGCCGGCATAGGCGTTTTGGTGAACGTTAACCAGAGGATAGTTGCGGAACTGGAAGGTGATTTGGCTGTCGAATTCGGTCTCGACTTGTTTAAGAGTCGGATAGTATTCGCCGCAGAACGGACACTGGTAATCGCCATATTCGACCAGTGTTACGCCGTCTTTACCCTGGCCCTTAACGTGGTTAGTCGGCTGATTGCCATTACTCTTTGAACCGTTATCCTTGCCATTGCCGGTAAAGGCAAAAATGCCCACAAAAATCAGTACGATGATCGCGATTACACCCCAAAATTGCTTTGACATGCTGTCCAAACTCCCTTATTTGCTGGCTAAAGTATAGCATGGCCTGCTAAGCTAAAGCTGATGGCTAATTTGATTGCCGCCGCAGCTCTGTTGTTGCTCGCTTCGCTGGCTGTGACTTTACGCAAAACCTATTTTTATCTACCTGTTTTGGAGTTGAAACGCCAGGCCGGTCACGGCGATCCGCTGGCGCGCAAACTTTATCGAGCGGCCGCCTATGGTTCGAGCCTGCGGGCGTTCCTCTGGCTGGTGACCGGCCTGAGCTCGGCCGGCGCCTTTGTTTTGTTGGCCCGTATCGCCCCTGTTTGGCTAAGTTTATTGGGCATTTTGGCGCTGTTAGGCTTGGAATTTATCTGGCTGCCGGCCGGCCGGCTCAGCCGCGTCGGCACGCGCCTGGCTATCTGGCTGACACGGCCGATTGCGTGGCTGATGAATTACCTGCACCCAACCCTCGGCCGCGTGGCTGAGCCTGTGCAACGTCGTCACGCCAAGGGCGCCCACACCGGGCTGTTCGAGCGCGAAGATTTAATCGCTCTGCTCGATAAACAAGCTCAGCAAACCGACAGTCGTTTGGCTGGAACCGAAATCGAGGCCGCCAAACGGGCCCTGCGCTTCGACGACCGCAAAGTCGGCGACATTTTAACGCCGCGGAAACAGATCAAAACTGTCAGCGCTGATGATACGGTTGGCCCCGTATTAATCGACGAGCTACACAAACTGGATGTGCCATTTGTGTTAGTTTCCGGTAAGAGCAAAGACGAAATTTTCGGTACGTTGCCAATAGCTGGCTTAGGCTTGCACACCAGCGGAAAAGTTCGCGATCACATGGTATCACCAGTGGCATATTTGCATGAGCGCGACAGCTTGCGCCAGGCGCTCCAAGCTTTTTACGCCACCGATCACAGTCAATTTGTGGTGGTTAACGACTTCGAAGAATTTGTCGGCGTGGTTAATATCGAAACTGTAGTTAATGAACTGCTGGGCGATCTCGGCTCAGCCGATTTTGATGCCTACACTGATCTGTCGGCCGTGGCCAACCGCCACCAAAAAGATGACGAAGACCTAGCCGAAGTTGCAGATGATGACAAACCACTAGCGGAGGACAAACCCACCGATGATGACAAAGTCCTCGACGCCGATCCGCCTGCCGAAGAACCAGTCGACGAAGCCACGGACGACCCAGCCGAAGAGATTCCGCACGGCCATGGTGATGATCCTGATTTTGAGGTGGTCGAAGTCAGCGACGATTAATGGTAGAATAACACCGATGACAACTCATCGGATCAACGCCAATATAAATTCCCGGGTCGGTGGCAACTGCTAGCCGGCAGTTCTCGCGTGGCCCTAAAACCAGGCGTCCGATAACCTAACAGGAGTAATCTGATGAGAATTCTAAGTAGTGAAGTCAAAGACCATATCGGTGAAGAAGTCCAAATTGAAGGCTGGTTGCATAAAAAACGCCTGCTCGGCGGGCTAACGTTCATTAACGTCCGCGACCGCCGCGGTCTAACTCAGGTCGTCATAACCGATAAAGACGAAGTCGAAAAACTGCGCGGCCTACAAATCGGCACGGTCCTTAAAGTCGAAGGCATGGCTCATGAAGAGCCGCGCGCTCCCGGTGGTGCCGAGCTGAAGGACGCCAAAATCACCGTCTTGGTACCAGTTGAAGCCGAGCCACCAATCGAAATCGACAAACCGCTCAGCCACAAGCCCGACAACCTCGACACCCTGTTCGAGCACCGTGTACTAGGTCTTCGCAACCTGCAGGAAGCCAAAGTTTTTAAGATTCGCGCATCGTTACTGCGTTACTTACGTGAGTTTCTGTATGACAACGAATTTGTCGAGATTAACACACCAAAAATCCTGGCCGGAGCCACTGAAGGTGGTGCTGAAGTCTTCAAAATTGACTACTTTGGCGGCGAAGCCGTGTTGGCTCAAAGCCCACAGTTCTACAAGCAAATCATGACCGGCGTTTACGAGCGAGTGTTCGAAATTGCGCCGGCTTACCGCGCTGAGCTGAGCGCTACCAGCCGTCACGTTTCGGAAGTCACAATGCTCGACATAGAAATGGGCTTCATCGAAGGGCATGAAGACGTACTCGACATGGTCCAGGATATGGTCTATCACGCTTTAACCAAGGTGTACAAAGAGCACGCTGACGACCTCAAATCATTACAAGCCCCCGAACTGGTTTTGAAAGAGAAATTCCCGCGCTACACAGTTGCTCAAGTGCACGAAATGTACACCAAAGCCACTGGTACCGACACGACCAACGAAAAAGATTTAATTCCCGACGAAGAGAAGTGGATCTGTGAATATGCTACGAAAAACGACGGCTGCGAAGCAGTCTACGTGACGCAATTCCCAGTCGAAGCCATGAAGTTCTACCACATGGTTAACCCCGACGATCCGACAACCGTCATGTGGGGCGATTTGCTATTCCGCGGTCTGGAGATCGCTACTTGCCCGCAACGCGAGCACAACTACGACAAGATGATCGAACAGATGAAAGCCAAAGGTCTCGATCCCGAGCACCCCGGCTATAAATACTACTTGCAAGCCTTTAAACATGGACTACCAGCCCACGGCGGCTGCGGTTTCGGCATCGACCGTTTGGTTGAAAAGACCATCGGCCTCGGCAACGTCAAAGAAGCCATCCTCTTCCCACGCGACATCAACCGCCTAGCCCCTTAGTGCTACAATTGCACTATAACGTCAGGAGGGTGCCATGAAATTCAGTAAAGCCGTGCTTGTTAATATCTCGGAATCAGATCTTGACCAGAAATATTGGCAACAGATTGACGAGCTGGTTGAAAGCCGCATCTTCATAAAGCGTGATGACCCAAACCTCACAGCAGAACTAAAAGATGCTGACTGCCTGATGCTTGGTTTCCAAGTCCCAACTGATAAGGATATTTTTGATGCTGCACCAAATCTCAAGCTCGTGAGCATTTTAGCTACGGCCTATGGCACAGTTAATTTAGACATCGCCAAGCAGCGCGGAATTCCGGTCTGCAATCTCGCCGGTTACAGTACGGAAGCGGTAGCCGAGTTCACTATTGCAATTTTGCTCCACCAAATTCGCCAATTTGAAGAAGGCCTGGCTCGAGGTAAGGCAGGCAATTACGACTTCGCTGGCCTGTCTGCCCGTGAACTTAAAAATAGTCAATTTGGTGTTGTTGGTCTCGGCAATATTGGCAATCGTGTAGCTGAACTGGCTGCTGGTTTTGGCGCCAATGTCAGCTATTGGTCACGAAGCAAAAAAGACGTTCCATTTACGTACAAAGAACTCAATAAGCTGCTCGCAGAGTCCGATTACATCTCTGTTAATGTTGCCCAAACTCCAGATACAGAAGGGCTATTCAATGCTGAAACATTGGCACTCGTAAAGCCGGGCACAGTTATTATTAACACCGTTCCGCCAGAGATTTTTGATACTGATGCACTTGCCGTACGGCTGGCAAAAGACGACATAGCTTATGTTTCAGACCATGCTGATGAAATGAGTCCAGAAAACTTAGCCAAGCTTAAAGATCTAAAGAATTGCCTGCTATTGCCAGCAATTGCCTTCATAACCCAAGAAGCCCGAGTTAATAAACAGGAAATTTTTGTTGGCAATTTGAAAGCAGTGCTAGAAGGCAAGCCTCAAAATAACCAGGCGAATTAAAGGATCTAAATAGGATCAATCGAAGCCGGTCCCGAGAGCGATGGCAATCATGCCTTCGCCAACGGGTTGGGTTGGGACTTGGCCGAAGAAACTTTCCGCGACCAGATCATCATCCTCTTCGAGCAGATTTTGATAGCCTGTACGCATACATGTTAAAAGTTTTTCCAACATTTTAAGCTTGCTGACTTGCTCGCGTATCAGTTGCGCTTCATCTTCCAGCGTAAAACCATGGAAAATGGCAGCGTCGTCTTCGCGACCGGGGTTGGGCACTCTAAAGGTGTACTGGTCTGTGTTTTCTTCCTGGTGCATGTTGGCGTCAATCGGCGGCTCGCCAATTGGCTCAATGCGTAAAGCCACATAGCCAGGTTCCACAATGGGAACTAGTCGACCTTCATGATCTTCAACGTAAGGCAAATTGCTCAGAGATACGCGCTGATTACTGTTAATTGCCAACAAGGGCGTTTCAAAAACATAAATGCCGCTATCTGGCTCTTCATCGTCATCCGGGACGGCATATGTATCTTCAGGCTCAATGGGCTCAACAATTGTCTCTAGAACAGAATCTTCATCAATTGCCAGCGGTACAGCAGCTGACATATAAGCTCCCAATACTTCGCGTGCCATCCAACATAAGCTAGGAATTGAGTAACTCACACAGCTATTGGGTTGAAACAGGCCCGTTTCAATGTGTACGCCAACCATCTTTATAAGAATAAAACGAAATCGCTTTTTTGCAAGCACAAGGTAATTAAAAACAGCCCGCCTCAGGGACGAGCTGTTTTGAGCTCTGAAACGCCGACTTAGGCGTTCCAGAAGGCTTTGCTCAAGATCCACAGCGTTCCGGCTGCGGCCAAGAAGAAAAGCCCGAGTCCGACCGGACTGCCCCAGCTGAACCATGAGCCCCACGAGCGCCAGTATTTCATGCTGTTCTCGTGGTACTTGTGAGCATCTTCCATGCTCATTCCTTGATGATTTGCCATCTTGGATGTCCTCGTTTAGGTTTATAAAAACCCGTTCGAGGTGGCCCCGAGTGTCACGCCGTGTCGTTCGCTGAACGGAAGCGCACGGACTGATCAAGGTGACGGCCACGTCAAACTTATTTAATCAGCTTGCACCTGATAATGCAAACAGGCATAACAGATCGCATGACTCAGACGACGCAGGGGAGTGAGCGTGACTCTAATAAAAGGCCCAGCTGCCGTCGTCAGCTTCTGTAAGTAGTTCCCAGTAACGGCGTTGAGTTCTGTATTCTTCATCAAGCACCGGGCCCATAATCATCGGTTTAACAATGCCGGTAGTGTAGCGATCCTTTGTTTCGGCGAAGTGGCGCTCAAACCACATGATTCGGTGGGCAAGGTCTTTAAACCCGTTTTCTAAAAGCAGTAGTTCTTGTTCAACGAGAGTATCGCGATCAAGCAAGACCGGCTCCTCGCTAATCCGAGGTGCAGGCAACAAAGATTCGCGGTCGACAATTTCCGTCATGGTTTTGTTTTCTACGCCTATCATCGTTCTACGCTTGTGCTCAGGCAATGTCAATATTGACAACAGGAGTACGCGCCGCCAAAATAAGCATCAGTTTTAATAATAGACAGGGAAAAGAGCAGCCAAGTGAGCTTATATATAACACCGCGAAAGCACCTCAATGCCTTGGCATTTCACCTGTTACGACGGCTAACATAAGCAATTTCTTGCTCCCCGGAGCGTGCACAGATAAAATAAACCCATATGGCAGATAAAGACGCTGAGTCGACCAACCCGGCCGAAGAGGCTTTGGAGCACAAAGTTGACGCCATGATGGACCCTAAAAATCCTGACCCGAAGCCTGCCGATACTTCTCGGGACAAACCCACCGGGCCGCCGCCGCTGGATATTTTTGCCGGCTCTAGTTCGCCGGCGGACCCCGAGCCAGCAAAAGCCGAAGAATCCGCCCCGGCTGCGGCTGAAATACCGGACAAAACTAAGCTCGATGACCCGGCCACCGAGACGGCAGTTGATCAAATTGCCGCCAGTGAAAGCGATGAGCTCTTAGCCGTCCAGGATGCCAAATCTAAGACGGCTGGCGAGCGCAAGCCCCAAAAGCCGGTCAAACACCACCTGAGCCGGCTGTTGCACAGCCGCAAATTCTGGTTGGTTCTTGGCTTGTTGGTAATAGTTTTGGCAGTGGTGCCATGGACGCGTTATCACATCGCCGGGTTGGCTGTCCGCCGCGAGCTCCATGTCAAAGTGCTTGACAGTAAAACCAACACCCCTGTCAGTGATGCTGTTGTAAGCTTCAACGGCCATCAAGGCATAACCAACGCCAGCGGCGTGGCTAATTTCCGGGCGCCGGTCGGGCAGGGCTCGTTGGTTATCACCAAGCAGTACTACAAAGATTCCAGCAGCTCATTAACCGTTGGCTTCCATGGTTCAACCTCGCCACAAGTATTGATCCATGCCACAGGTCGGCAAGTGCCGGTGACAGTTGTGAATTCGGTGAGCGGGCTGCCGCTGGCCGGCGTCACGATTAAAATCTTGAACACAACGGCGCGCACCAATGCCAAGGGTCGGGCCACCATCGTCTTGCCGGCCAGCGGCAGCACTGCCCCGGCCACCCTCAGCGCCGACGGCTACAACACCATCAAACTGAACGTTACGATCACCAGCCAGGTCGTGCCTGCCAACAAGCTGCACATTACGCCCAGCGGCCGCATTTACTTCTTATCAAACCTCAGTGGCAAGATTGATGTGGTCTCAACTAACCTGGACGGCTCCGGCCGCAAAACGATCTTGGCTGGGACCGGCAGTGAAGACCCCAACAACACAAGCCTGCTGGCTTCACGCGACTGGCACTATATGGTTTTGGAGTCACAGCGAAATGGCGGCAAAGTCGGGTTATATCTCATTAATGCTGCCACCGGCAAAATTACCGACTTTGACAGCAGCGACGCCAACTTTACGCTCATTGGCTGGTATGGCCACAACTTCATGTATGACATAGTCAGTAACAGTGTGCCGCTCTATCAAAACGGCCACGAAGTTATTAAAAGCTATGATGCTGACAACCAGCAGCTCAATCAGCTCGATGCCAGCCAAGCTCAAGGCACGGCCAATAGTTATGGCTATCAGACCTTCAGCAACTTTTACATCTTAAATAACGAGCTGGTCTACAACACGCAATGGTACACTTTCGACAATACCGGTAGCGGGTTCGATTTGGGCAACGCTACAGATAGCATCCGTGGCGTGCAGCCAGGCGGCCAAGGCAAGAAAGACTTCCAAACCTGGTCACCGACCAGCATCGGTTATGTGCAGGCGGTGCTGTATGAACCGCAGGCAATTTACTACGCCGCTTATAACTACAGCTCCAACCAGGCCACATACTACGAATTTGAAGGCAATACGGTCAGGACAATTACAAATGTTACCCAAGCTACTTTTGACACCACTTACCCCACCTATTTGATTTCTCCGTCCGGCAAGTCGACTTTTTGGACCGATCTGCGCGACGGTAAGAACGCCTTATTCACCGGCGAGTCTAACGCCGACAAGCCCAAACAGCTTGCCACCTCCGGCGAGTATAAGCCGTACGGCTGGTACAGCGACAACTATCTGTTAGTTTCCAAGAACAGCAGCGAGCTGTACGTTATGCCAGTAGGTGGCCTGAAAGCCGGCCAGGTGCCACTCAAAGTCACCGACTATTACAAGCCGGCTCAATCATTCTTTGGCTACGGTTACGGCTACGGCGGCCTGTAGAAGTAGCGTGGTCGGTTACTGCTAGGCCTTGATGCGAATGACGGCCATCTTGCCGTCACTGTGAAGATAGCCGCGCCAAACGCGGTTCACTAATCGGTACGGCGAGCTGAGCTTGACCCGTTTGACACTTTTCGCCAGACCCGTTTTATCAATTTGCTCGACGATTAATTCGCGTTCCGCATCAGTATCAGGGTGAATCATGTGCGTGACCTGGAAATTGTGCCGAATAATAGCTGCACCAATGTCCAGGGAGGCAGCACCAACCCACAATGTGTCCGTGGAGTTGGGTGGAGGTCCAAATGACCAATCGCGTCCGGGTGGCGCGGCCCAAAATCGCACATGGTGGCGATGCACTAAACTATCTTCAACGGATCGCACAAAAGCCACATCCTGCTTGCGGCCAAACAGATACAAATAGCTCACCGGGGCGTTCGGATACGGACGGCCCAAAAAGCCCAGCACAATAAAGCGAATGACATAAGGCAAACGATGGGGATCGGCCCGGTGCCAACCCGCCGCCTCCATGGTGCTGATTAGCTGACGCCGACTGCAAATCAGCCCAACATTGAGCGGGTCCGAGGCAAACCCATCAGGAGTCACGCAGTATAGCGGCAGATGCTTTGGCGGATGTATAAATCGTACCAGGCGAATAAGGGCCGGGATCAACACATAGGCCCCAAGCATGTAAGTTGCTAAAATTGCCAAACCCAGCGGCAGGCGACTGTCAAAATAAGGAAAAATATTTTGGACGGAAAAGTAAGCAATCGCGATACCGGGCAACAAAACTATAAAACGCACCAAGACGCGCAAAACAGAAGAAAGCATAGAGTATCTCTATCATACAGCACTGATGCTGCTTATGTTTTAATGCTACAATAGCTGCATATGGATGAACCCACAACTAACCCGGCGCCGGCCAGCACTGTGACACCGACGACACCGGTCGCTCCGGTAACGCCGACAGCCCCGACAGCCCCGGCAGCCAAGCCTGCCATGGATGTGATCCCGCCCAAGCCGGGCGACAAGCCAGCCGAAGCGCCTGCAGACGATAAGGACAAAAAGGGCAAAGACGACAAGAAACCTGACGCCAAGGACGCGAAAGCGCCGCAGGCAGTGGCCGCCAAAGCCTCGGCACCTAAAGCGCCGAACACGCAGCTGGCGATCATCGCCACAGTTATCATTGTGCTTGGTTTGGCCGCAATGGCCACATACGCCTACCTCCAAAGCCGCTAGTTCGCTACAATATTAACCGTGACAAATTTCTCTGAGGCTTTGGCTGCTTTGCAGCAGCCCGGTGGTCTGGCGGTGATTCCGACAGACACGGTTTATGGCGTCGTCGCACGGGCCGCTGATCCGGCCGCCGTCGAGCGATTATATAAACTCAAAAAACGCGAAGATAAGCCTGGCACAATCGTAGCCGCCGGCATTCAGCAGCTCGAAGAGCTGGGCTTAAAACACCGCTATTTAACAGCGGTGGAGCAGTTTTGGCCAGGCGCGGTGAGCGTTGTCATTCCATGCTCTGATCCTGCGCTCAAATACTTGCACCGCGGCCAAATGAGCCTGGCAGTACGCATACCCGACGACCCCGATTTATTAAAGTTTTTGTCGCAGAGCGGGCCACTACTTACTAGCAGTGCTAACCACCCCGGCGAACCCACTGCTACCACCATGGAGCAAGCCCAAGCCTATTTTGGTGACGAAGTCGACGCCTATGTTAACGGCGGCGATCTCTCGAACCGCGAACCCTCGACCATTATTCGAATCGTCGATGACGCGGTAGAAGTTTTACGACAAGGGAATGTTAAAATCGAAGATAACGGAGTGAAGAAATGACATTTGACGAGTACCAAAAGCAAGCCATGACCACCGCCATCGCCACTGAACATAACCTTGAAACGCTGTATTACCGCGCGCTGGGTCTAGCCAACGAAGCTGGCGAAGTCGCCGGCAAAATCAAGAAAATCATCCGCGACCGCGACGGCAAAATTGACGATGAATACCGCCATATGATAACCAGCGAAATGGGCGACGTCCTCTGGTATTTGCAGGCTCTGGCCGAATTTTTCGATATTCCCCTTAACGATTTGGCCGAAGAAAACCTGGCTAAACTGGCCAGCCGCCAAAAGCGTGGCACCATTCATGGCGACGGCGACAAACGATGAAAACCGTTAAGCTGCAGGCTGCAACTCCGTATCTGGCGGCTTTTGTTATCTTCTACAAAGACGGCAAAATCGCCTGCGTCCTGCGCGAAAACACCGGCTGGAACGACGGCAATTACTGTCTGCCGTCCGGCAAAGTAGAAGAAAATGAGTCGGCCATGGCTGCCGCCATCCGCGAAGCTAAAGAGGAAGCCGGCATTGATCTTAAATCGGCAAATCTCAAACCTGCTTTGGTGGTGCATCGCAACAGCCCAGACAGCGACTGGATTGATGTACTTTTTGAAGCCGTAGACTGGGAAGGCGAGCCGTACAACGCTGAGCCACACATCCATAAAGAGCTGGCCTGGCTTGATGTACATAATTTGCCCGAAAATATGGTGCCCGCCGTGCGTTTTTACACTGAGCAATTCCTGGCCGGCAATCATTATGCAGAGCTGGGCTGGGAGGAGTAGCGATGGATGTTGAAGCGGTCGTACGCGAATATATTGAGAAAACAGTCCATATGTCACTGGCGACGAGCAGCGAAAATAAGCCCTGGGTTTGCGAAGTGCATTTTGCTTACGACGACGAACTTAACCTGTATTTCCGCTCATTAAAAACGCGTCGCCATAGCCAAGAAATTGCCAAGAATTCTAATGTGGCCGGCAACATTATCGACAAATATGACCTGGGCGCCCCTGTTGTGGGCGTGTACTTTGAAGGCACGGCCAAATTATTGGGTCCTGGTACGGAACGCGACCAAGCCTTCAAATCGATTAAGAACAGGCTCCAAGCTAGCAACGAAATTTTGGCTGAAGCGGACCGGGAAGACGGGCATCAATTCTACAAAATTAGTGTCACCAACTGGTATGTTTTTGGTCGTTTCAGCGGCGACAGCGGCCAAAAGTTCAGTCTTAAGTGGCACTAAATTTCGGCTAGAAATTTGGCAATTGCTGGTTCGGTATCGGTAATTATGTCATATTCGCAGACAGTAACGTTAGGGCTGCCGACAATCATAGATGATAATTTGTGGTCTGGCCGCTTGTGATACAGCGCTAGCACTGGCTTATCCAGTTGATGAGCTTTGGCGATTTCGTAGCCAACGCCCAGAGAAGGGTTAGAAACTTCAGCCACCACGCCGTCGGCTGTGGTCAGCCAGTTCAAATCCCAAGACCAAACTTCGCTTGGGCTCATGCCGGCCCGCATGCTCACGCCATCTTTAGCTTTAACCGACTGATTAGCGAAAGCTTCGCTGAGCACTTCCATGCCCTCGGCTTTAATCATGTCGACGATATCTTGATAAACATGGGCGTAGTCGCGGCCGCCGGTTATGGAGCAGGCAAAGTAAACCTTTTTCATTTTTGAAATTCTTCTCGTAGCCAATCGTCCAGCGAGCCTCCACCGCCGCCAGCCATGCCAACCACCATGTCGCCGGCGTCCAGATGTTTTTGGATGGTCTTTTTGAGCTCATCATTGCGATCCATAGGCGAAGCGACTGACGGATCAGACAGGTGTTTAATCAATTCGGCTGGCGTTAGTACAGGCTGATTCGGATCTTCGCGCGCCAGGTAGCTGGGTATCCAATAGACATGGTCAGCACCGTCGAAGCAGTCGCCATAATCGTCGAGCATGTAGTGCTGCCGGCGGTTGGTCAGCGGCTCGTAAACTACAATCACTTTTTGGCTGTTCTTGGCGGCCATTTCGGTGGCGACGCTCATGGCGCCGCGAATCTTTTCGGGGGTATGGGCATAATCGCTGTACAGGTTCGGGATGATCTGTTCCATGCGCCGAGAAAGTCCCGGGAACTTGCTGACAGCAGTCACAATTTCTTCCAAAGGCTTGCCGGTGAGTTGGCGCATTGATTTTACGGCTAGCCAGGCGTCGAGCCGATTGTAGCGGCCAGCCAACAGCACTTTATCAATGTCCGGGTCGCTAGAATCTAAAACGGCGTGGTGATCAGTGGCACGCAGGCCCAGATATTCAGCATCTTCCTGCCAGATGGCCAGCCACTCGGACTGGCCGATAAACTCCAGAAATGCCTGCTGGTAGTCTTCCCGGGTTGGGAAAATTTCGTGATGATCCCACGATACACCTGTAATCACGCTGACATAGGGCTCAAAGGCCAAGAAGTTGCGGTCAAACTCATCCGCTTCGTAAACAAAATATTCACTTTCTGGATCAAATTGACCCATTTCGGCGTAGGCAGTTTTGGCCGGCAATAGATAACTGACAGGCACATCCAGCTGTTTGAACAGCCAGACGAATAAAGCCACAGTAGTAGTTTTACCGTGGGTGCCGGCAATGGCAATCAGCTTTTGCTTGTGATCTGTCAAAAACTGATTTATAAACTCGTCGCGCTTGGAGATACGAATACCGTGTTCGGCGCAAAAACGCAGTTCCGGCGCGTCGGGCTGCTCCAGCGGCAAAGCCGAGGTGTAAACAAACCAATCTATCGGCTGCTTAGCATGGACTGCTGCAATTTCATCATAAGATTGCCCGACGTGAATATCGGTCAGGCCGTGTTTTTTCAGGTAGTGCAGGTACTGCGAGTCTTGCTTATCTGAACCGGAGACTTTGTAGCCAGCTTGATGCGCCACCTGCGCCAGAGGCCCAATACCGGCACCGCCAATGCCCGAAAAGTAGATATGCTCTGCTCGACCCATCTCTTATAGAGTACACTATTATCAGCATGAACAAACGTCTCTTGCACCATGTTTGGACCAGACTGCGGTGGCTTAAGCCGGGATACTTTTTGGTGCTGGCCATAATTAGCGGGTTGATTTGCGTCTTTGCCCTGCGGGCCAACAACGAACATATGATTCAACTCCGTGAAGCCGTCTACACCGCTGACAAAAATAACACTAACATCACGGCGGCCCTCCAGGACCTGCAGGCCTATGTTACGACACACATGAACACCAACTTAAATGCCGGTGCCACCTCTGTTTATCCGCCCATTCAGCTCAAATACACCTATGATCGTTTAGTTACAGCTCAGGCGGACGCGGCCGCGGCCAGCAACTCGCAACTATATACTGACGCCCAAAATTACTGCCAAGCGCAGATCCCGACCGGCTTCTCCGGCCGCGGCCGCGTCCCCTGCATCGAGCAGTACGTCCAGTCGCACGACACTTCACTACCGCAAATTCCCGACGCGCTCTATAAGTTTGCTTTCGTCTCGCCGCGCTGGTCGCCAGATCTGGCCGGCTGGAGCCTGCTGCTAACAATTTTCTTTGGCGTAATTTTTATACTGACGTTTATCGGCAAACTCTGGCTTAAGCGACAAAGTCGATAGCGTCAGCATAGTGAGGCAATAAAACTTTGCCAATTTCATTTTGCAAAATGGCTTCTATCGGCTGGCACGCCTAAAGCCGTCAGAGCGGCGTCAATCGGCTCGCGTTCTGTAACCTCAAAGCCAGTCAGTAATGCCGGCTGTTTAATCATCAGGAGATATTTATAACACAAAAACACCCCTCCGAAAAGGGGTGTTTGAGCCAACGATTTAACTACTAAGGAGTAGTGGTGGAGTTGTTTGAGCTACCATTGTTGGTTTGAGCGTTCTGAACGCTGTTACCAGTGGTGGTGTCGCTTGAGCTGCTCTGATCGGCACACTTCTGGCCGTCCGGGTTATCCTTTTCAAAGGTTGAAACTGCCTTGGCGACTTGACCGTCACCCTGGAGGTTCTCCCAGAAGGTAACCTGGTCGCGGTTAATGACCATTTGGTCGTAAGGCATGTGCAACTCACAGCCCAATTTAACCAGCGAAACACTAGTGTTGCTGTTGCTGCTTGATTGACCATTGCTGCTGGTTTGCAGGTAGTAAATGTTTGACAGAACAAAGAACTTGTCGTTCAAAGTCTTAACATTACCGAAGTAAACTTGGCCGGTGTTCAAGAAAACGGCTTGAAGCTTGTTGGTGTCAACGTACTTGCTCTCAGCATTACTGTTGCCAACGCCCAGGAAGACGACCAAGGCAATCAACAAGATAACGACAGCTGCACCTAAAACGATGCCGCTAAGGCGCTGCCAACCACCGCCATCATCTTTAGCTTTTTTGTGACCTGCAGGAGCAGGGTGTGCAGGTGCAGCCACTGGGGGCTGTGCGGACACGCTGCGATTTGAAAAATCCATAGGGTATTACTCCACCTCTTATAGTTTTTATGCTTACTGACCCAGTTTAATACAGGCAGCTCGCCGGTGCAACCGTGAAATTGGGCTCACTTATCAACAGGGGTCCAAGCCGTAATAACGGTTATGTTTAACTATTAATCGGGGTTGACAAACAAAAACGCACCAGAGTATGTTAGGGGTACATTACTAACGGTAAGAGAGGGAGAGCCAACATGGCCTACACGCACACGAACTCAAAAGGTGTTACCTACCACCTAAACTCAAAGGAAGTAACCCTTCGCGGTGGCAAAAAGCAAACCATTTACTACTTCAGCAAGGACTCACGCCCAGAAGCTTGTGAGCTGCCAGCTGGTTTTACTGTTAACGAAAACCCACGCAACGGTTTCCTGACCGTCAAGCGCAAATAGTTTGAGCCGGCCCGCTTACACGGACCACCTAAACTGATGACCGGCCCCTCGGGGCCGGTTTTCTTTATGCTTTACATGCCCAAAATTTGGATAGGTAAAAAGTGATGTATAAAGTATATACATTTCTTACCCCTTGAAATTTGTAGTGTAGTTAACACCGACAAACTATGTCGGCCCGTGATATAGTGGACAAGATGTCAGATGTAATCCTGAAAGTTAAAGACCTGCGCAAGGTTTATGGCGACAATGTGGCCGTAGACGGCGTATCGTTTGAAGTTAAGAAGGGCGAGATCTTCGGTATCCTCGGACCCAACGGTGCCGGCAAGACCACCACGCTGGAGATGATCGAAACACTGCGCGAAATCGACGGCGGTAGCGCCACCATTGACGGTGTCGATGTAGCCAGCAACCCTTATAAAATCCGTGGCATGATTGGCGTGCAGCCGCAAACTCCCGGCTTTCAAGATAAGTCCAAGCTGACCGAGCTGCTGCAGATGTTTGCCGCCGCCTACGGCGAAAAAGTTGATGCGCAGAAGTTCCTGGAAGAGGTTAATCTGGGCAATAAAGCTGACGCCTACGTCGAAAACCTGTCTGGCGGCCAAAAACAGCGTTTCAGCATTGTGGCCGCTCTGGTGCACAGTCCCAGCGTCTTCTTCCTGGATGAGCCTACCACCGGCCTCGACCCGCAAGCTCGCCGCAATCTCTGGGAAATGATCGAAGACGTCCGCGATCGAGGCATCAGCGTTATCTTAACCACGCACTACATGGACGAGGCCGAAGTGCTTTGCGACCGCATCGCCATTATGGATAACGGCAAGATTGTGGCCCTGGATACGCCCAAGAAACTGATCAAGCAGCTCCTGGCCAAAGGCTTTAAGAAAGAACAGCATGTCGAGCAAGCTAACTTGGAAGATGTTTTCCTCGACTTAACCGGAAAGGCGTTACGCGCATGAAAAAGAAACTTTTCACAGTCTGGGTTTTTGCCCGACTCAACACTCGTCGATTTTTCCGCGACCGCTTGGCGCTGTTTTTCGGCATTTTATTCCCGTTAATTTTCCTGTTTGTCTTCGGCAGCATTAGCAAGGGCGGCAACGGCGTTTCATTTAACGTGGCGCTAATTAACGAATCGCAAACACCGTTTTCAAAGCAGTTTGTAAACCAGGCCAAGCACAATAAACTCTTCAAAATTGACCCCAAGATTAATAGCCTTGCTGAAGCCCAGGACAAGATGAGCAAGAGCCAGATTGACGGTGCCATTGTGCTGCCTGCCGACTTCGGTGCAATTAGCGACGGCCACCCCGGTGGCAAAGCCACAATTTATTACAGTCCGACCAACGACCAGGCCGGGCAGGCTCTGACATCGGTTTTACAGTCGCAGTTTAATGCCATCAATGCCAAATTCGTAACCGTTAAACAGCCGTTCACCGTTGCCGGCCACCAAACTAAACAAAAGAGCCTGACTAGCTTCGACTACACTTTCTCGGGTCTTTTAGGCTTCTCCATCATGGGCGCCGGCATTTTCGGCCCGATGAACGTCTTCCCGGAGCTCAAAAAACAGGGAATTTTGCGCCGTTTCCACACTACACCGATCCGCGTCTGGCAGTACTTCCTATCGACCATGATCAGCCAAGCCATCACCGGTCTGGTGGCCATTGCCGTAATGTTCGTGGCTGCGATCGAAGTCTTTGGCCTGCACGTGGTTGGCAACTATCTCGAGATTGCACTATTCCTCGCCTTTAGCATCACCATGATCCTGGGTATTGGTCTGGCTATTGGCGGTTGGGCCAAAAACGAGCGCCAGGCCGCGCCGCTCGGCAACATTATCGTTTTTCCGATGATGTTCCTGTCCGGCATCTTTTTCCCGCGTTTCCTAATGCCGACCTGGCTACAGGGAGTTACTAACTATATTCCGATGAGCCCAGTCATCGATGGCGCCCGTCAGCTAATCACCGAAGGCAAACACCTTGTCGACATCGGTCCGCAACTTGGCATCATGGCCATCTGGATGGTCGTCATCTATGCCATCGCCTTCCGCGTTTTCCGCTGGGAATAGGGCTGCAACTGTCGGCACATTTCGGGAGCTGACCTCCGCTCCGCTGCTCGCGTACAGCTAGTACGCTGCGCTGCGATGCTCGCCCAGCATCCCAAACTGTACTCGGCAGTTGCAGCCCTGTGTAAGCACAAGCTTTATTGCCAGATTGGCGTATCTGTGGTATAATACTCTTATGACAGCCCCAGCAATTCCTCGATATGGTCGGCCACATATGCCCTGGGATAACGAAATTACCAAGGCTGATCTATTAGTTGACCAAGGGGTTGGCTCTTATTACGAAGTTCGCCAAAAGTTAGGCGATGAGGCATTAACTGTTGTGGGCTTAGCCCGCCCAGTCACGCCCGAAACAACCCAGACTGACCTATTTGATTATTACGGCGAAGAATTCAATCCCAAAAATGGCGAGAAGGGTGCCGGTTGGTTTGATCCTGCCAAGGCAGCTACAAATGCGCGCGGGGCAGCTTTGATGCGCGCCGAACTCGAGGCCGTTCGAGCTCGTCGGGAGCGCGAGGCCTCCTAATGCCGCCGAAGCCTCATGAAAAAACCGGCGAGCTTTTTACGAAGGTTGGACTTATGCCAACTGCCGAAGGCTTGGCAGCCGAACTTGATCCCGCTGCCCGGGAACGGGAAATTGCGGCACACCTCAGCGCCGCGCTCAGTTATTACGACACGCTTCATCTTGATGAAGGCCTGATCCGAATAGCTGAAAATCCGCAATGGCGTGAATCTTTGGCCAAGCGCTACGGCCGCAATACGGACAAGGTAATTCAAGGTCGGCGCCAACGCCGTGACGAAAACTTAGAAAGTGCCCGGGCTGAGTTTTGGGCAGCCTATCGGCTGCAGAACCCGGACGCTGATGAAGCCACTGAGCAAGCGGCCTACGAGCAATTTGAAACTACCTTCCGAGGTGAAAGCGAGGCCCGTCGCCAAAAACGGGCCGACCGGCAGGCCATCTATAACGCCAAACTTCAGCCTCAAAGCGAAGCCGAGCTATTAGTGCCCGGTGTGGTACAAGAAGAAAGAGTCCGGCCGCAATTTAACCCGCAGGCTCGCATCAGCTTGGCCCGCGCTTTACGAGCTGATTACCAGGGCATTCAGCCGGAGGACTACGCTGATATTTCATTTGAACTGACTCGGTCCATGCACCCAACCACCTTGCTAAGCTATCTTGTGGGCGTTCGCCGTCACAGCAAAAACTCTCTCCGCTATTTCACGGAAGATAGACGCTGGCGCAGTATTACTTTTACCCCAGGGGAATGGGACATGGTATTAAGGTCGAGTGCCCAAAAATATGCCGACGCAAGTGAGAACCGGACCGAAAATAAGCGGCGCGCCGACTTGGAAGCCAGAAAACATGTAGAAAGTCTGGGCGAATATGAGATTGATGAAGACGCGCCTCGCCGCTCTGGCATCCACACAATAAAAACTATTGAGGCCAAGATGTCAGCCTATAGAACAAATATTTTGGAGCGCCAGCTTGATATGGTTCGCCGTTTTCAGGAGGCCTCTAATCATCCGGGTTTAGCCCGCTTTGGCAACGAATCGAACATGAGACAACAGTTGGAATTTTTCCTAACCTTTGTAGTTGGTGACATGATATGGGCGGCCGCTAAAGTCAATAAATGGAATGTTAAGGAAGAAGCCGCACGTGAGCGAGCGATTCGTAAAGCTATATTTTTGCCCAGCTCCCCTGAAACAGGACGCAATAACTTTCGCATGCTTGTTGACGCAGCCGAAACCTGGCTGCAAAGTAAGCTAGAATACTGTGACAGCAAAGAAGCCGAAATTAAGAAATACTTGCAAGATCACCAGACAGATGAAGAACGTCTCGCCGACGAAGCACAGCTACAGCGACCTGCCTAAACCTTTTTTGGTCTTGGCGCCGATGGACGACGTCACCGATACGGTCTTTCGTCAGATTGTGGCTGAATGCTCGCCGCCGGATCTGTTTTTTACGGAGTTTGTAAATGTTGATGGGCTGATGAGCCCGGGCCGCCCAAAACTGTTGAAGAAGCTGCGGTTCGCAGCCAGCGAGACTCGCTTGGTGGCCCAGTTGTGGGGCTTGCAGCCGGAAAACTTCCGCGCCATTGCCGGGCAAATTGCCGACGGCTCGCTGGCCCGCGAGCTCGGCCTGCCGGAGGGCTGCAACTTTGTTGGCGTAGATCTGAACATGGGTTGTCCGGCCAAAAGTGAAGTCCAAAACGGCGCTTGCTCAGCGCTTATCAAACTTGAAAACCGCGAGCTGGCCGAGCAAATCATTGCTGCTACGCGCGCCGGGCTGGACGGGCGCCTGCCCCTAAGCGTTAAGACGCGCATTGGCTTCAGCGCCATCGATATGACCTGGTTTGAATTTCTATTAGCGCAGAAGCTTAACATGTTAACTGTGCACGGCCGAACGCGCAAGGAAATGAGCAAAGTGCCGGCGCACTGGGATGTCATTGAAGAGATTCGCGACCTTCGCGACAACCTGGCGCCCGGGACACTGCTGGTTGGTAACGGCGATGTCGTTGACCATGCGCACGCTGTGGAATTGGCTGAAAAACACGGCGTGGACGGCATAATGATCGGCCGCGGCATTTTTAAGGACCCCTATGTTTTCGCCGCCAAAAGCCCGTGGGAAGCGGTGCCAAAAGACCAGCGAATTGCGCTGTACCGCAAACAAGTGCAGCTGTTTGCCGACACTTGGAAGGCCGGCGAGCGCAACATTAAAACGCTCAATAAATTCTGCAAAGTTTATATTAGCGACTTCGAGGGCGCTAAAGAATTGCGCGAGAAGTTAATGGCTGCCAACAGCGCCGAAGAACTTTTAGCTATTCTGAATCACTAGCGCCACAGCTGGCCGGTGGCGGTGAACCGCCCAACACAGACAAAGAATTAGCACCTGGGGTGCTCCAGTCAGTGGCAAAAACGGTGTTGATTCCGTTCACGATCGCAGAGTCGGCTGTAATGATGCCGAGCTCCCGAGCCGTATTCGTCGACTGGTTGGTGAAGTTGATCGAACCCATGTAAGCAGTTTTGTCATCGGCAACTATCGCTTTGGCGTGAATGTACAAGGCATTATTATCGTCCGGGAACAGATGCAGCTGGACCCCACCGTTAGTGAGCTCCGAATAGTATGACTCAAACTGGGTCTGGTCTGTCATCACGCCCCTAACAGTAACGCCGCGGCTAGCGGCAGCTATCAGCGCCTGAATGATCGACTCATTATTCAGCGTTTCATCATAAAAGTTGATTGAAGACTGAGCGCTGTTGATGAGGTCAATCAGTCTCTGTGCCGAGTTAGGACTCCAAATCAGATTATCCCCCGTTGGCGTTGTGCTAAGTAGTTGATCATTCCAGTCGGCGTTAAAGACTGTCAGCCAGGCGTTGACATCGTTAGGGTTGCTGTCGATGACGCCGAAGTCGCGGCGTGTCGTGTACACACAAGTACTCATGTTATAGGTGCCTATGTAGGCTTGGGCGTGGTCGATTAAGACTGATTTCTCGTGGGTTATGGTGTAGTGGCTAATATCACCAAACTTTACGGGGACACCAGCCTTCTGGAGATCATTGTAGGCTGTAGCATTTTTGCCGTCGTGGCCGTCAAGAATTACCCGAACAGCTACACCCCGAGTGGCGGCGTTGACTAAAGCTTGTTTTAAGGCAGCACTGTGGAAGGTGTAGTCTACCAGCTCTACGCTGTTTTGGGCGGCATTGATTGCGTTTACCAGCGGGATATTGGCTTCACTGGCAACAGGTAATGAGAAAAAACCGGTAAAGAAGCTCGGCGGCGGCGCGGGTTGAGTAGGCGGAGACTTAACAACTACTCTGCCTCTGTTAAGGTTTTTCAGGTAGTTGATCTCTGCCAGGTTGGCCTGCCGGTCAGCGTTGCCGGCGACTACGCTGCAAGCGCTGGCCAGCGTATTTAAGTTTGCCATGCTGGTTCGCTGCTGGTAAGCAGTCTTGAATACATGGGCTTTACGAACCGTTGCTTGATTCTGATCGAACCAGTTAACTGGTATCTGACAGGCTGCCAGGTTACCCCCGGTTACGCGGTTATCGTTTGGCGATAGAGGAGTTGTATACTTCATCGCATTTGCGAGCGTGTCCTGCAGCTTAGAAACACATTTGGCATTTACGCTGTCAGGCAGTTTTGGATAAAGCCTTTGAGCAGCTTTTACCACTGGGCGGCAGGCAGCGTTTAATTTGGCGGTATAGTCACTGGGCGACGGCGGCGTATCGGCGTAATTACGGACGAGTTCATAGGTGCCAAAAATGGCTACCCCAAGGACGATGACGAGTAGAACAGCAGGATGGGCAATGCCCCGGGCATTCAGTTTTTTGAAAATTTTCATGTATTTGTTGGCTTTTTGTTTTATAAAATCTAAGTTAAGCATAAGCGTGCCCTCTCTATAAGTCAATACGCGGCTTTACTGTGCAACAAGTTGTGGCTGCAGCGAAAGTCCATTAACATAAGAAAAGATGATTAAAGCGCAGCACCTCAGCAAGCAGTACCGCAGAAAGCTGGCCGTATCAGACTTATCTTTTGAATTACAGCCTGGCAAAGTAACAGGTTTTTTGGGACCCAACGGGGCCGGCAAGTCGACCACTATGCGTCTGATGCTGGGACTGGATAACGGTGTCGGCAAGACGACTTATGATGGCAAGCCACTGCACGAATACGCGCAGCCATCGAAATTGGTGGGGGTTTTGCTGGAAGCCAAGGCCTTCCACCCGACACGCAGTGCGCGGCAGCATCTCCGAGTCCTGGCGGCAGCCGGCGGCGTATCAATGAGCCGCGTTGATGAAGCACTGGAAATTGTTGGCCTGCAAAACGTCGCCAAGAAAGGTCCGGGCAAATTTAGTTTGGGCATGAGCCAACGCCTGGGAATTGCGGCAGCAATTTTGGGCGAACCAAAATACTTAATGCTGGACGAGCCGGCCAACGGTCTTGATCCCGAAGGCGTAGCTTGGCTGCGTCAATTCCTAAAAGATTACGCCAACCAGGGTAAGGGTGTATTTGTCTCCAGCCACTTATTAAGCGAGATGGAGCTGATGGCCGAACAAGTCGTTGTCATTGGCAAAGGCAAGCTGATCGCCGATACATCGATGCAGGAGCTAACCAGCGGCAGCAAACATACCGGGGTATTTGTGCGGGCGACCCAGTTGGCCAAGCTGGAAGCGGCACTTAAACAAGCAAAAATAGACTTCCAAAAAGCCGACGGCGGGCTGAAAATTGCCGGCAGCAAGACCGACGCTATTGGTAAATTGGCTTTCGACGCCGGGGTGCCGCTGTTGGAGCTGGCCAATCGCAGTGCCAGCCTGGAAGAAGTTTTCTTGGAGCTTACCGAAGGCAGCGAAGAATACGGTTCGCATACCAAAGGAGACAAAAAATGATCGCCTCGCTGCGTTCTGAATTCCGCAAACTACTGACCACTCGTGCCACATACGTTATCGCGTTGCTGTTTCTTGGCCTAAGTATGTTTGTCGATTTTTACATTCACGGCTATAAGGATTCGATTACCGAACAAGCGATATTATCCGGTCATTCGCCGCTGGACCAGGCTCAAGCCTCGCTGTTTGTGGCCGGATCGTTGCCGCAAATTGCTAACATCGCCTCGATTGCCTGCGCCCTGATCGCGCTACTGCTGGTTGCCAACGAATACCGCTATAACACCATTGTCTACACGTTAACTATGGCCAATCGCCGCAGCAAAGTTCTGGCGGGCAAAATTATTGCCGTGCTGGCACTGGTGCTGGTTTACTCCGTGCTGTTTACCACAATTTGTTTGGGCTTGATCTGGGCCGGTGCAGCTTCGGCCGGTCACTCGCTGCCGCCGCAAACTATTGATTTGCCGGTGTTCTATGCCAAGACAGTTTTCTTCTGCGAATCGTTTGCCATGGCTGGCATGCTGTTCGCGGCTCTGTTCCGCAATCAAGTTGGTGCCATAGCGGCACTGTTTGTGATTCCCAACATGGTCGAGGGCCTAATAAGCTTGCTGCTGAAACACAACTCAGTCTACATGCCGTTTATGGCACTGCAGCAAGTGATTGAGCCGCCAGTGGTGCATCTGGCAGACAAAGCGGGGCACCCGGCCCATCCGGCTACCTCTGCATTAGGCAGCTTGTCGCCGGGCAAAGGGGCGCTGGTGTCCCTGGTCTATCTTGTTGGCGGCTGGATCGTTGCCTGGGTACTTTTCCTGAAACGAGACGCCAATTAATTAACGCTCATGCTTTGCAGGCTCGCAGAGGGTATAATTCTTGCAAACTAAGGCGGTGGGAGGCAATTATGGCTGACCTGGAAGCTTTCCGCAACAAGATACTGTCACCAGAATTTGGGGTGAAAGATAAAGATCGTGAGCACCACGTGCTGAATGGCGGCAACCACGGTCAAAAATTGGACTTTGGTGCGCTCGACGACACCGATGATCTATATCATGAGTGGGTCGACGTGACCGTTGATCGCATCAAACGCAGATTTCCGCAAAGACCGATGATCCTGCTGGGCGTGGCCAACGGTACCAATAATTTTGCTATCGACGCCTCCAGATCGCGGGAATTTGATGCGCGGGTTGTTGGCCTGCCAAGCGCCAAAGACGAAGAAACCGATGACATCAGCCTCGATAGTTATGTCGTCTCTTCCATTCGTCGGCTATCCGGACTGGTTTTAGTGCTGGAAGATGCCTCTAAAGCTGGTTCGAAGGCCGCCCAAGTGGCCAAAGCTGCCCAGCAAGCCGGCGCCCAAACGGTGGAGGCCCTGATTACAACTCAGCGACGCCCCGAGCTAACTGCTTTAGACGAAGCCGGCATCGCCTATGATGCGCTCATTAAAGAAGATATGCCGGATTACACCCCCGCAGAATGTCTGTCATTGCGCGAAGGCTTTTGCAGCCAGGGCTTTAAACTAATTCCCTACGGCAAATAACCTCTGTTATACTTTGTGCAGCGGGGGCGTAGCTCAGTGGTTAGAGCAGTCGGCTCATAACTGATTGGTCCTTGGTTCAAATCCAAGCGCCCCCACCACTACGGTTGTTATATAATGTTAGAGCGCTCATGCAAACAAAAATCAGCCAAATCACCAACCAAACCTCAGATTTTATACGCCGCCTAGGCGATGTGCGTTTTGCCGGCCAGGTGGTGTTTGTAATTATTGTGCTGCTCATCAGCTGGAGCGGCGTGAAGTCGATCCAAACCAACTATCAATTACAGAAGCAGATTTCGGCCTTGAAACAGCAAAACAGTGTGGCCAAGCTGCAAAACAACAACCTGGCGCTGCAAAACCAATACTATAACAGCAATCAGTATTTAGAGCTGTCAGCACGTCAGAACTTCGGTCTGGCAGCACCAGGCGAGCAGGAAATTGTCGTGCCAGCCAGTGTAGCGCTGAGCTACACAGTGACGCCGCCGACCAGTGCGGCGGTTAGCAAAGCTGCCGGCAAGCAGCCGAGTTATCAAAAGCATTTCCAATCGTGGGTCGATTTCTTCCTGCACCGCCAAAACGCCAACCCTTGATTTTTTGACCTCTGTTTGATAGACTTTACAGGTTAATTTGATGACGCGGGGTGGAGCAGCGGCAGCTCGCGTGGCTCATAACCACGAGGTCGCAGGTTCGAGTCCTGCCCCCGCAACCAAGAAAAGAGTCCCAACAAAGTTGGGGCTTTTTTCTTGGGTCTGAGACCGACTCGGTTCTGCGACGCGCCCACATAGGTGGGTGCTGTCGCAGGTTCGGTCAGCCAGGTCGCTCGCAGACGAGTATGTACTGAGTATATACTCGTCGAGAACGAGCGTAGCTGTGCGCTGTCCTGCCCCCGCAACCAAGAATTTGTTGTGTAAGATATTTGACATAACCGTATATAAAGTACGTTGTGATTAATTTTACTGCCGATTCGGTGCGGGAAGGCTAGACTATGAGCAACATGAGGGAGGCATCGAAACGATGGAGAAATTGCCGCTTTGGCTATCATTGGTTGCGCTGGCTGTTGTCAGTGTTGGTACTCATTTCGAGCCCAATAACCCGACGTTTTGGCTGGCATCGGCGGCCGTCTCTTATCAATATGTCAGGGTAGCGGTCGGTGTGATGCTGGCGTTGCAGCTTATGACCGATCCGCCACGACACAAGACCTTTCGTATCATTACTGGCCTAACCTCAATTATCATCGGCACTTGGGCCATTCAACAAACCTATGATTATCATATGCAGCTCCTCGATTCAGCAGTCTTCATCGGCTCCAGCGTAACTATTTTTGCAACTGCCCTAGAGCGCCACTTCTTGGCCCAAAAGGAGGAAGCCCAGCGAGGAGCTTAGCTTTCGACCTGATCGTTCAAGTACGGCACAATAGTGTCTTCGCCGATTTCTTGGTGCAGCCGTTTCATGTCATGAATCACGATGCCGTCGCTGGCATAGGTAATAACGCCGCGCCGCTCGAGACGGGCCACCTCTTTGTTGGTCACCTCGCGGCTAATATTGATAGTGGCGCCCAGGTCTTGCTGGCTGATGTGTGGAATCGTCACTTGATCACCTTTTCTTTTGCCAAACTTGGCAGCCAGCATTAGCAAGCGGTAGGCTAGTCGCTCGCGGGCAAACTTATATTCCAAATTAACAATGTGGGCGCCAAACATTGTAAATTGCTCTAATATTTTCTGCATAATTGCATAACTGACATCAGGGCTGTTTTTCATGAACTTCAGAAAGACAGTTTGCGGCACCAACGCAATCTCGCAGTCAGTCATAGCTGCCCAATCAACGGGCAAGTGCTGGCGATTAATTATCCAGGCCAGCGGGAAAATATTATCCGGGCCGTAGATTGTGCTGATACTTTCTTCGCCGCGATAGTTGGTGCTGTAAGCTTTGACGAGACCGTTGATAACAATATGCAGGTTGGTGGTTTCTTCAAATGACCGGAGGATTATTGCGCCCTTTTTATAGCGCACGAGCTTGGCGTGCTTTTGGATGGCCACCACATCAGGATGATTAAGGTCGATAGCGAACATCTGGAACTCCGGACTGGTAAGCTCAGTATACGCTCATAATTCCACAAACCATAGGTGACATAGTCTATTGATGCGCTTTAACCGGTGGGCTACAATGTAAACATTAAGGGTAGGTATCCGACTATGAAGAAAAAGTACTTGGCTCTGCTAGTTGCACTCACTGCTGTCTATGCATTCTTTGTTTACGATACGCCCGTTAATCATGAACAACTTGCTAAATATCACCTGAGCACAACTGCTGATCACTGGTTACTGGCCAGCGTCGTCGTCTTGCTTTTCTTGATTTGGTTCGCTGCTGTTTACGGTTTCTCCAAATTTAAAGATTACGCCGAAACCATTAAGACCCGCCAAGACGGTCACCATTTGGCGGAGGTTGCAGTTGGCCTAGGTGTTTTGGCTTTCGGCTTGGTGATAAGTTCTGTCTTATCAAGCGCACTGCAGGATGTATCAGTCCGAAACATTCAAATGGTGCCCCGGACTGTAATTATCCAGAACTACATCAGCCTGGTTATTGCTGGCGTTTCCTATTATTTGATATACAAAGGCGCCAAACAGCTGGCCGGGCTAGTCAAAGAAAAGCCTAAAAGCGATCTTAAAAAATGGTGGTTTTGGGCCTATCTGGTTCTGGCCGTTGTTTATGTCTATTCCGCACTGAACAGTTCAGACAAAAACACTGTCGCCACCACGACCAAACACGGACTATTTTATTTGCCAGATGCACTATTGCTCGTAACGTTATTGCTACCTTACGTGGTGGTCTGGTATTTGGGTATCCGTGGGCCCATTTATCTAGCTTTTTACCAAAATAAGACCAAAGGCACCATTTATAAGTCCGCCCTGCGCAGTTTGAGTACCGGTCTTATGATAGTTGTGCTACTAACAATCTTGACGCAATTCCTGTCAATTGTGGCTGTTAGCCACAGCGACAGCCTGGCCAATGCTTCACTGGATACACTGCTGGTGATCATTTATGTATTAATTGGTTTAATTGCGGCCGGTTTCTTAGTCATTGCCCGTGGCGCTAAGAAGCTGAAACTTATTGAGGAAGTCTAATGATTGCCACGCAAAAAACTTTGCTCTACAACAAGGTGGTAGAAATCACGCAAGATTTCCTGGGTCCGGCATCCGAACAGTTTATTACTCGTCAAATCAAAGCTCACTTAAATAAAGACCCGGAAGATTTACGGCCTAAAGATCTGGAAGAGTTGTCCAGATGGATCAAGATTTCAATTGCGTTGCTAACAGAGGACGGCAAAATGGTGGAAAGCTATGCCTCCAGCATAATGGCGCTGGCAAAAAAGCCCAGCCATTAATAGCCGTAATAATACATGCCGGCTAAAAAAACAAAATCAAAACCAAAAACTGAGCCCGGATCTCAAATTAAGCGGACGCAAAGCATTTACACTACTTTTTATGTTGCTGCTGTAGTGGTGATGATTGCAATTCTGGTAGTGGGGGCGATTGCTGGACAAATCGTTAACACCAAGGTTGAAGAGCACATTACAGGAGTCTATGGCCAGGAGCAGCTAACGACGGCTAAAGAAACAGCTGCGAGCCTGCAACAAGTGGTCGATACGACTCAGCAAAAGCTAGAATTACTTGCGCAATTGCCATCGCTGCAATCGCCAAACACCACTGTTTGTAATCATGAGCTGGCGAGTATCATTGCCAGTGCCAACCCGGAGATCAGTAATCTTGGCCGCATTAACTCCCAGGGAATTTTTTATTGCTCAGTTAACAGCAAATTAATTGGCGTCGCTGGCTCCAGCCTAGGCAGTTACGTGACAACAATTTTCAATGACCCCAACCACAAACCCGTAATGAGCCGCTTGATTTATCCCAAAGGCGCCAGCGCCTACGTCTTGGCGGTTCATGTCCCTGTTTACGACGCCACGCATCAATTTTTGGGCACCTTGGGAGGCGCCATTGATACCGACAAGGTAGCAGCTAATCTGCTAGACAAAGTTCGCATTGGCGGCACCGGTTTTGTATCTGTAGTCGACGACAATGGCGACATTATCTATAACACTAACCATAAATTCATCGGCAAAAACCTTTACAGCACTGAGTTTAAACAAGTTTTAAGTGATAACCCGTCGCTGCTTAGAGCCTTCCAAAAGGCACTGCACGGGCAGTCTGCACAGGTGCACTATCGAGTTAATGGCGAGCAACGCTTTGCCACTCTGACCAGCATCCAGGTGATGCCGGGCCGCCGCTGGGTAGTTTATGGCATTGTGCCGCAGGCACAAATTGCTGCCAGTGCCCGTAGTTTGGGCATCAACCAAGTTTTACAGGTTGCTAGAGGTCTTTTTGCCCTGATCTTAATTTTGGCAATCATCGTACTAGTCTTGTACCTGCGGCGACGTGTTTTCAAACCACTGCGCCAGCTGAGTTTTGTGGCCAGCGAGATCCAAAGGGGCAATCGCTCGGCGCGCATTTATCACATTAGACCTGACGAAATAGGAGAGCTTGGCCAATCGCTCAATAACTTAATTGATCAGCTCGAGCACTATCCTGATTTATTGGAAAAAGAAGTCGCCCACAAGACCACGGCCTTAAAAGATGCCCTTGCTACCAGCGAAGCCGCCAAAGCCCTGGACGAAGCCATGATTAGCGGCGTTGGTCAGGGGCTAATTGTTTGCGACAAGGAGGGTCGAATTGAACGGGTCAACGAACTTGCGTTACAGATGCTAGGATACGAAGAAAAAGAACTCATTGGTCAGTGGTTCCCCAAGGTAATTGTTGCTGAAGACTCCAAGGGTGAGCCAATGAGCAATATTGACCGGCCAATAGCTAAAGCACTGGTGAGCGGCAAGCCCATTAGCGCCAAAGTCACTTATTGCCGCAAGAACGGCACAAAGTTCCCGGCCTTTATTAATGTCTCACCGATTTTGCTGGACAAATATCCGGTTGGCGCAATCGAAGTTTTTCGCGACATTACCCATGAAGACGCCATCGAGCGGGCCAAAGACGAATTCTTGTCACTGGCTTCACACCAGCTGCGCACGCCCGCCACAGCCGTCAAACAGTTCTTGGGCTTGATAGTTGAGGGCTACACCAAAGACCAAAAAGAAGCCGATCAGTTTATTCGCGAAGCTTACAACAGCAACAACGAGCAGTTGGACATCATCGATGACATCTTAAATGTGGCCAAAATTGAGGCCGGCAAACTTGAACTTAAACTGGAGCAAGTCGACCTGCGTGATCTGGTAACTCACGCTGTCGAAGAGCTTACTGGCCAAGCCAAGCAGTCTGGCCACAAACTGGTTCTTAACCAACCTAAAGTGCCCGTGCCTTACGTGGCCGACAAGCTGAAGTTAACTATGAGTGTCCAGAACTTCATCACCAATGCCATTAAATATTCACCGAATAAGCTGCCTATTATCACGACCTTAAAAGTCGGACCAAAACACATCGAGATCAGTGTCCAGGACCACGGCCTGGGCATTGCGAAAGCCGACCGCGAAAAGTTGTTCACCAAGTTTGGCCGCATTCAAAATGACAGCACCATTCATATTCCAGGCACCGGGTTGGGCTTGTACATGGTTAAAGAATTCGTCACAATGCATCACGGGAAGATAAGGGTGGAATCTAAGTTAGGACGTGGCACAACGTTTATAATAGAATTACCCAAGGAGAAATAAATGGCCAAGCTTTTAATAATCGAAGATGATCCGCGTCTAGAGCAAACTTATAACACGTTGTTCGAGCGCAGCGGTCACGCTGTTGTGCGGGCACACGACGGAGAAGAAGGCTTGCGCATGGCCGAAACCGAAAACCCGGACATGATTTTGTTGGACATGCTGATGCCCAAAATGCACGGCCTGGAGTTCTTAAAGCGCTACGACCTCAAAAATAAGCACCCTAACGTCAAAGTTATCGTTTTCAGCAACATGGAGTCCGAAGATCTGCTGACTCAAGCCATGGAGTTGGGCGCTGTTCGTTACGAAGTTAAATCGCGCTTTTCACCAAACGAACTGGCTCACTTGGTCAACGAAACCCTGCACGATCGACCGCAAAGCGACCCAACTAAAGAGTAAAGGCAGCAATGGCATTAACAACAACTAGCGGCGGCGGCACGCAGCAAAATACCGACAGTCCGCAAAATTCAACATCAGGCGGTAACTTTGGCGGCCAAAAAGCTTCTGCTGTGCAGCCCGGAACTGCTACCAACCTCTTAAATGGCGGCGCTGGCACTACCGGTGTGCCACTGGTTAATACCCCGGTTACGCGGGTCAGTCTAAGCAGCGCAGGCAGCCACACCCAGGCTGCGGTCAGTACGCCGAAACATGCGCCAACCCACCACCACGTCAACCCGGCACTGTTGGGTATTGTCGCGGTGGTGTTTGTGGCAGCCTTCGTGATGTTTTGGTCAATTGCTCAATCTGCAAAAAACACAACAGATTATTAGTCATTTTGCTTGCGCTTATACCTCTTGAAGCCGTATGATACGGCTGAGATCAATCAAATAAAAAAATTGCTTGATCAAACAAAAACCAAAAACAAAGAGGAGCGGCCATGAAAGCCAACAATGGTTTAGCCTTCGAGCTAGCAAGTACTAGCAATGTCGGCATCCTCAAAATTGATCGATTACTGCGAAAGCTGTAAAGGTCAATCCCGGGGAAAAGCCCGCCCTGATCAGCGGGCTTTTTTATTTTCCGCCGCGTTTAGGCTAAAATAGTTAAATAAATTAACTAATCACTATGGCTAATAATTCTCCCGACCTATTCCTGCAAACCCAAGTTGATCGCCTGATTCGCGAACGTAGCGCCGAAGCTGTACGTGAGTATGGCCTGACCCTTTCGCAGTGGGGACTGTTGGGCTTGCTGGCTGAGGCGCGTGACGGCCGCCGTCACACCGATATCGCCGAAGTTCTGTGCGTCAAGCCGCCACTGGTCACTGCTATGTCGAAGCAGCTCCTAAAGCGCGGTTTGATCCAGAGCGTCACCAATCAATTTGATGCCCGCGCCAAGCTGCTGGCGCTAACCAGTGATGGCCGCAAATTTATCATCCAGGTCGAGACAACGCTTGGTCGTCATCTTAACGAATTGTTCAACGGGTTAACTAAACAAGAACTGGCTGATTATCAAAAAGTTTTACGGACAATTATTGCCAATGGTCGCACTGGTGGTTAGGCAGCTATACCTGGTCGGCACATTATTGACGGCACTCATAATGCTGGCGCCGGCAGTGGCCGAAGCCCACGAGCTGAAGGAAGACAATGGTATCGCCGCTGTGATGCACATTGAGCCTAATGACATCCCTCTGGCCGGCCAGAACACCCAGCTGGAATTTGCCTTTGGTGACAGACAGGACGCTTTTAATCTGGCAAACTGCGTCTGTGGTGCCAGGTTAGTGGCGGCAGGCAAGACAATTCAGCAATTGAGTTTGCACCCAGCTCAAGCCGGCTCGACTTTGGCGGCCAAGGCTTCGGTGCGTTTCCCGGACATCGGCAAGTATAAAGTCGTGCTGGCTGGGCATGCCACCGACAATAGTTTCCCGAGCTTTACCGTAGACTTTCCGGTAGACGTTACGGCATCTGCTCAAAATGCTGCCAGCAAAAAGACAGCCGTCACTATCGAAATCTCAACCATATTGCTGGCTGTGCTGGTTATCGGCACAGTGCTGTTCGCCAGCCGCCGCAAACGCTAATCAGTGACTGTGACCGTGCCGGTCATGTAGGGGTGAATACTGCAGTTGTACTTGTAGGTTCCAGGAGTATTAAACGTGAAGCTGTAGCTTTGGCCCTGATTTAGCTCGCCGCTTTTGGGCCCGTCCTGGCCATCAGTTTCAGTTACGGTGTGAGCGACAGCATCTTCGTTAGTCCAGGTGACTGTGGTGCCGGCTTTGACGGTAATATCGCCAGGACTAAACGAGTAGCTGGAAATAGCAACCGTATTGGTAGCGCTCGTATTGCTGCTATTGCTGTTGGTGCTGGTTTGGTTTTGACTACTGTTGCTATTTGATTTGTGAGAATTGCTGGTTTCAGACGGGGCACTAGCCTTATTGCCGGTTACTAATACGATAGCGACAACTATGGCCACGCCGATCACGACAGCAACTACAACCTTTTTCATACCCTCGCTCCTCATTAGTTACTTTCTAAGTATACAATGTATAGCAATACATTGATCTATCGCAACGCCGCCAAGGCGCTGAAAACACCGAACCCTAACAGCACCAGAGCAGTGATGCGTTGCAAAATCTTGGGGTTAATGCGCGTCAATATCTTTTGTCCGAGAGTTACGGCCACCGCTGTAACCGCCCATAATGCCAGTGTGGCAGCAATGCCCACTGTCCAGGGATCGTGATACTTCGCGGCGTAGTTAGCGGTGGTAATTTGAGTAATATCGCCCCATTCCCCTATGAAGGTGACCGTAAAGGCGGTGGCGAAGACTTTGCGAAAAGCGTGCACCTTGGCTGCAATTTTTAGGTCGCGGTGCTTTGCTTCTTCTTGGAATGTTTCTTTACCGAAGAGGAGCAACCCCGCACCCGTCAGGAAAAGCAAAGCGACTACAGCTTCAAGCGCACGGTGGGGCAACAGCGTCAGGAACTTGCCGGCAATTACCGCAATAACGACGTGCACTGTAAAGGCGGCCGACGCACCCAGCCAAACATACCAAGCCGGGAAGCGCGTACCCAAAATCAAAGCGGCAAACAAAGATTTGTCTGGTAACTCGGCGACAAATATGACCGCAAAAACTAATGCAAATAATCCTAATGACATACAAAACTGGCCGCGTTAGTGAAACTATGGTAGCGGCGAGTGGACTTGAACCACTGACCCCAGGCTTATGAGTCCTGTGCTCTAACCAGCTGAGCTACGCCGCCGTCCGGCCAATATAGCACGATTTACATCTGTTGGCTAGATGTCGGCCGGACGGCTTTTGCGGTGCGCGCGAATGGCTTCTATGATCGCTTCGTGGCTGATGGTGGTAGATGGTAGCTCTATTTCTGGCGCAGCATTTTTATTAGCTACATCTAGGCGCATCTTTTGACGCAACAGTTTTTGCAACACGACTTTAATATCAGCGCCAGTGAAGTCAACTGCTTCTTCAGCTAGTTCTCGCGGGTCGATAGCTTTGTGCAGGGCTTCATCAATAGTGAGCACCGGAACTTCGTCCAGGCCAACGAAATCGACTGCGACACCCTTATTGAAGTGCCAGTCGAAACGATCTAGGTATTTTTCAAAGATTTTTCGACGACCCTCCACACCTGGCGCAGGCACATTGATTACCACATCAAAGCGGCCGGCACGCAGCAGTGCTGGGTCGAAATTATCGGTGCTGTTCGCAGCGGCAAAGACCCAAACGTCGGGGTAGTTTTGGAGCATTGACATAATATTCTTCAATTCGGAAATCAGCGCTTTAGCCGAGCCGGCATTACCGCCCGCGTTATTACTAAAGAGGCCATCGAATTCGTCAAAGAAGATAAGTGCTGGCCGGCCTTTTTCGGCGGCCATAGTTTTGGCATCTTCAAACAAAGTCCGTAGATTCTCTGCTGATTTACCGACCCACATACTCATGATGTCGCTCGTCAGGACATGTTCGAACATTGCATTGTTTTCCTTGGCAAGCGCGCGAACCATCTCTGTTTTGCCTACGCCACCAGGGCCAATCAGTATCACCCCGCCAGGCTTCTCTAGCCCATATTCCGCAAACGTTTCGGCGGGCGTAGCCATGTCACTGGCGAACTCGCGCAACAGGGCAATTTCATTTTCCAGACCACCCAAGTCGTGAAAATCGGGATACTTGGAGTAATCTTGTTCTTCGTCTTCAGAAGACTTCATTCCAGGCTTGACAGGGATAATGATGTCCATACGGCCGTAGTAAGTGGCTTGACCTTCTTTATGCCATATATGCGTGTAATTAACTACTTCCGAGATGATTTTGCCCATTTCATTGATTACCGTGCTTTGTGGTATAACACCCTCGTCGTTAGGTAACCATTGCTGTTCAACTGTAAATTTCCCTTGGCCTTTGGTTAGTCCAATATAAGGTACAACGACCAGCCCGCTGGACTTGCGGCGGGATGATGGAGCACGATCGAGGCCCACAACAATTGATAAATCTTCAAACTCGTCAGAGTTAAATGCCAAAGTATAATCGTTGAGAACGGTAACGTTTTCCCATTCGCTAAAGGCATCGACTAGATCATCGGTGAAACCACTGCCTCTGAGCATTTCGTCATCTGGCAGGTCGATTCTGCCGTAAGCGCTGTAATATGAACTGCTCTCCGCGTACTGAACGCTGGCAGATAAATCACCTTGTGTTTCAGGTGGTAAGAAACCGAGCGTGACCACGGGCATGGGATCATCCGGGCCGACCATCGCGTCATAGTCTAAAACCTTTTCTTGAGCTACTACGAATATGTGGTCGTCGTCACGCGACAAAATATGTTCGGGTTTGGTGTTGACAATTTTCTCTGGGGCCATACTTCACCTAATTAATTCCAAGTATAATACTTTTTATTATTTTGCAAATAGCCTTGCCAAATTTTAGTAGTTCTTGAAACCGAGATAGAGGGCCGCACAGACGCCGACGGCAATCACGACTAAACGTATGGCGTGCGAGCTGACGCGCTGGCTGACGCGGGCGCCGCTGTAGCCGCCAATGGCGTTGCCGGCGGCCATAAACAGGCCCAGCCGCCAGTTAATGAGGTGGGTGGAAAACAGCACTGTAATATTGACGGCTGTTATAAACGAACCGGCAAAGTTTTTAAGAGCGTTCATTTTGTGAACGTCTTTAAGACTGGTGAAACTGAGGAAAGCCAGCATGATAAAGCCAAAACCGACTCCAAAAAAGCCGGCGTAGGTGGCCACCGGCAGCAAGGCCAGGGAAATATAAATCAGCGTCCGGTGGTTGCGGCTGCGCCGGGTCATGTGACGGTGCAGATGGAAATGTATGTAAGGTTGAAAGGCGAATAGCAGGACTGCAAACAAAATTAAACCGGGTATTAAGTGGGCGAATTGATCACCTGTAACGTGGCGCAGAACAAAGGCGCCTATGGCGGCGCCAAGCACGCAAGGAACCAGCAGTAACAGATAGCGGCGTGGTGTTTTCCGCAAGTAGCGCCGATAGCCAAAAACTGCACTTATTTGACCGGGGAGCAACACAACGTTGGCGGTAACGTTGGCCACCAACGGACTCATGCCTACAGCCAGCATTATCGGATAACCCAACAGCATGCCGCCGCCAGCAATGGAGTTCATGACACCGACAACCAGGCCCACCAAGAATAAAATTAATTCATGCATCTTTGTTGTAACTTCTGCCAATCAGTATAGCAGTTATCAGACCTGCAAGTCAGGGAAGGTTTTGCGCAGGTTCTGGATCGGCAACATTTGTTTTTCAGGCATGGTGTCGTAAGTGAACCAACGCCACTCACGACATTTTTCGGGTTCCAGAACCTGCGGCTCGCCGCTAATCCAGTCAGCGCGCATAAAAATAGTTACATAATGTAAGTTTTCTTCTTTGAACAGGTCATTGGTGGCTGCTACAAAGGCAAAGTTTTCGGCTTCGACGCCGACTTCCTCGGCAATTTCGCGGCGGGCGCAATCTTCCCAACTTTCGCCCAAATCGAGTTTGCCGCCGGGCAAGCCCCAGGTATTAGCGGCATGCGAACCGCCGCGCAGGCACATTAAAAATTGGCCATCTTTCATAACAAAAGTGGCAACGCCAACCCGCGGATAAGGGTGATCGGATGACATGTCTTTATCATACGCCAGAGTGCTAAGATTAAGATATGGATATTTCGGTGCAGCCGGGCCATTACGTGTTGGCCGTTAGCGGCGGGGTGGACTCGATGACGCTTTTGAATTTATTGCATGAGCAGCCCGGCGTGCGCTTAACTGTGGCGCATTATGATCATGGTATTCGCCCTGACTCTGTCGAAGATCGGCGCCTGGTGCAGACAGCGGCTGCGTTTTACGGCTGGCCATTTGTTTACGCTGAAGGGCGACTGGGTCCCAGGGCCAGTGAGGCGCAGGCGCGCCGCGAGCGATACAAATTTTTGCGCCGCGTACAGGCCGCCAGCGGCGCGCGGGCCATTATCACGGCTCATCACCAAGATGATGCTCTGGAAACGGCAATACTTAACATGTTAAGAGGCACCGGCCCGCGCGGCCTGAGCGCCCTGGCTGAGCGCCATGACTTACACCGGCCTCTGTTAAAACTGCGCAAGCAAGACATTCTGGAGCATGCCCAGGCACACGATTTGGTTTGGCGCGAAGACAGCACCAATGAAGATGAGCGCTACACCCGCAATTATGTGCGGCGCCAACTCGTGCCGCGTCTGGACGCTGCCAGCCGCGAGCGTTTGCTGGGCCTGATTGAACGACAACACGATCTGCAGGCGGAAATAGACCAAATAATTATGTCGGCGCTGCACACTCAAAGCCGCGGCGGCCAGCTCGATCGGCGCTGGTTTAACCATTTGCCGCACAATGTGGCGCGCGAAGTTTTTGCTGGCTGGCTGCGCGCCCGCGGCCTACGCGAGTTCGATAGGCGAAAGCTGGAACGACTGGTAATCGCGGCCAAAACAGCTCGAGCTGGCCGCCGTTTCGACGTAGCCCGGGGCTGGCAGCTCCAACTCGATAAGAATTATCTGGTGTTAGCGCACCCTGGACGCTAGTCAAGCTGTTGATAGGTCGGTATAATAGTCAGACATGGATAAGCAACCCTTGAGGAACAACCGATCGAATCGCAAGCCGAACACCGGCCGCCGTGGCATGAAAAATGCCGGCTTTATTGCCATTATAGTGCTGCTGGCCCTGGTGGTTTTAGCCGCCACTGAGCAAAACAATACACTAAAGCAAATTCCGGCCACGCAGGCTATCGCCGCTAACAACGCCGGCAAGTACAGCCAGATTGTGGTTAACAATAATGAACTGGACATTACACTTAAGGGTCAAAATCACGCCACACTGAAAACTTTTGTTGATGCCAACTCCAGCCTGAAAGACCAGGGTTTTAACACCACTAAGTCGAGCATTATTTATAAACCGGTCAGTGAAGGCGGTGGTTCGGCTTGGGCGGCAATTGCCGAAACAGTCATTCCCACGCTGTTAATTGCCGGCTTGCTGTACTTTATGTTGCGTAGTGCTCAAGGCCAGGGAAACCAGGCGCTGAGCTTTGGCAAAAGCCGTGCGCGTCTCTACGGTAACGAAAAAGACCGCGCTACTTTCAAGGACATCGCCGGCTCGGACGAAGCCAAACAAGACCTTGAAGAAGTTGTGGAGTTCCTGAAGTTTCCCAAGAAATTTGCCTCGATGGGTGCCCGTATTCCCAAGGGCGTGCTCTTGGTTGGCCCGCCTGGTACGGGTAAAACTATGCTCGCCCGGGCTGTTGCCGGCGAGGCCAACGTGCCGTTCTTTAGCATCTCCGGTTCGGAATTTGTAGAAATGTTCGTCGGTGTTGGCGCTTCACGCGTACGCGACCTGTTTGCCAAAGCCAAAAAGAACGCTCCATGCATTATCTTTGTGGACGAAATCGACGCCGTCGGTCGGCGTCGCGGCTCCGGTATGGGCGGCGGTCACGATGAGCGCGAACAAACCTTGAACCAGATTTTGGTGGAAATGGACGGCTTCGAACAGGGGCAAAATGTGATTGTTCTGGCTGCAACCAACCGCGCCGACGTACTGGACCCGGCCCTGCTGCGTCCCGGCCGCTTTGACCGCCGTGTCAACATTGGCTTGCCGGACCGCAAAGACCGTCAAGCTATTCTGAAAGTGCACTACGCCAAGAAGCCACTGGCCAAAAACGTTGACCTCGACGCGCTGGCAGCCAAAGCGGCCGGCTCATCTGGTGCCGACCTGGCCAACATCGCTAACGAATCAGCCATTATTGCGGCTCGCAATTCGCATCATGAGATTAGTAACGCCGACGTCACCGAAGCGTTCGAGCGCGTGGCCATCGGCCCGGAGCGCAAGAGCAAGGTTATGACCGAAGCCGATAAAGTTACCACCGCTTACCACGAAGCCGGCCACGCGCTGGTCGGTCACGTTCTACCGGACAGCGACCCGGTACACAAAGTCACCATCATCCCGCGCGGCGGCACCGGTGGTGTGACCTGGTTTATCCCGCCGGAAGACCGCGTTTTCGTTTCGCTGGTTCAGTTTAAGGACATGCTGGCCCGCGGCATGGGCGGTCGTATTGCCGAAGAAATTATTCTCGGTCACGACAAAATTACCACGGGTGCCGGTTCAGACTTGCAGTCCGCTGCCGACCTGGCTCGCGACATGATCGTTAATCAGGGGATGGGCAAAAAGTTGCGTGATCAGGTTTTCAAAGTTGACGACGGCATGATGATTGACCGCCTGGTTCACGAACGCGACTACTCCGATGAAACCGCCAAAGTTATCGATGACGAAGTTGAGAGCTTGATCACCGAAGCCGCCAACCGGGCTCGGGCAGTCATCAAGGCCAATTTGGATAAACTCGAAGACCTCAAGGACCGCTTGCTCGAAAAAGAAACTGTCGACGCTGACGAAGTTGCGGACGTGCTTAAAGGCGCCAAACTGCCTGCGGCAGCAGCTTTATACTAGCGGCTGATTTTCCTCTGTTTTCTGGACCCGCGCTGGGCTATACTGGAAGGTGATTTGAACTATCATCTAAACCTCTTCGCCGCCACATGAATCAACCCGCGTCCGTCAGCAGTAAACCCAAGCGCTTAAGCATAGGCAACATTGCTGGACTGCTGGTTACCATGACTTTAATCGGTCAGATCCTGGGCTTCCTGCGCACCAAACTCGTAAACGCTAACTTCCCAACTGTCGGGCACCACAGCACTGATGCTTACTTCGCCGCCTTCAGCGTGCCGGACTTTTTCTTCTTCACGCTAGCTGCCGGCGCCCTGGGCGTGGCCTTTATTCCTGTCTTGTCGGATCGTCTTTACGGCAACAGCCGCAAAAGTATGTGGGAGCTGTCGGCCAGCTTGATGAATTTCCTCGCGATAATTATGGCGGCGGTTGGCGTAATTATGTTTGTTTTTGCCAAGCCGCTGATCGCCCACATTGTGGCGCCAGGCCTAGCTCGCGATCCGCAGCAGCTCGACACGGCGGCCACCATAATGCGCTACCTGGCGTTTAACCCATTGCTATTTACTATCTCGGGTATTTTAACCAGCGTGCAGCAAACGCTCGGTCGCTTCTTTTTCTATGCGATTGCACCCCTGTTTTATAACTTAACAATTATTGTCAGTGCCATTATTTTCAGCACCCAGGCGCCGCATAACGGCGGGCCAGGGCACTTAGGCTTAGTCGGCCTCGGCGTGGGAGCTCTAATTGGTGCGCTGTTGCAGCTGGCGGTGATTCTGTGCGGTCTATTTAAGACAGGCTTCACCTGGCAGCCAAAAATTTCTTGGCGCAGCAAAGATTTCAGAACAGTTCTGCGTAACCTGCCGCCACGCTCACTGGACCAGGGTATGGACCAGGTCGAAGACATTGTCGAAACGCACATTGCTTCCGGCATCGGCACCGGTAATATTACCTACTACAACAACGCCTATATTTTGAGCACCGCGCCAATTCTGCTGATTGGCACCGCTATTGCCACAGCGGCCTTTCCGCGGTTAAGTGCCCGGCTTAGTCAAAACCGTCCGGACTTGTTCCGCAAAGATTTTTTGCAAACGCTGCGGGCAATGATCTGGATCGCCGCACCGCTGGTAGTGGTTTGTTATTTCTGCCGAGGCTATCTGGCGCGTTTAATTTACACCCGCGGCAACGATCAAATTGCCACCATCTTTGGCTACCTGGCCTTAGCCATCTTCTTCCGCATTCTTTACTCAATCATTTCGCGCTGGTTTTATGCCCATAAAGACACCAAAACACCTCTGTTTGTGTCGATTTTCACCATCGGCCTGAACATTTTCCTGGCCTACAAATTAAGCCGACCAGATGCCTACGGCGTAGCCGGTTTGGCGCTGGCCCAGTCAATTGTGGCGGCCGTGGAGGTATTTATTCTGTCAGTCGTGATGGTTTGGCGTGACCACAAACTATTCGATCTCGATTTCTGGGACGGCATCTTGCGCATTTTGTCGGTTACGGGCTTTAGCGTGGTGGCCGGCTTCATTATGATTTCGTTCTACCCCCTGGGCCTGAACGACCGCGGTATTTTGACGCTGGGCTCCAAGCTCGGCTTTATTTCGCTGATTGTCTTTGGCGTGCATGTGGCTTTGTCCGCATTGTTTGGGCTGGAAGAAGTCCGGCCGCTATTCGCCCGCATAAAACGACTGGCCTTCAGGCCGGTAAAAATTGACATCTAGGAGCAGTATGACTAAGCGCCAACGACTAACGCTCATAACGACCATTATTGGCAGCGGCATCGTTATCTTAGATGGTACGATCGTGAACTTGGCATTGCCGAAAATTGCCAGTGGCTTGCATGCCAATTTTGCTGGTCTGCAATGGGTGGTAGACGGCTACCTACTGTCTCTGTCTGCTTTAATTTTGCTTGGTGGCTCACTGGGTGATATCTTCGGGCGCAAAAGAACCTATCTGTTGGGCTTAATAGGGTTCGGTGCAGCATCTCTGGTCTGTGGGCTGGCAGTTAACGATGTCATGTTAGTCTTGACCCGTATTTTGCAAGGCATTTTTGGTGCCTTGCTAGTTCCGGGTGGCCTGGCGGTGATCAATACCAACTTCGATCGCAGCGTGCGTGGTGCGGCCATTGGCGCCTGGTCGGCGTGGTCGGCCATTTTTGCAGCAATTGGACCTCTGTTAGGTGGTTATATTTTGGGTATCGCCAGTTGGCGCTGGATTTTCTTTATAAACGTACCCTTAGTGGCAATTTGTTTCGTTATTGGCAGCGGTGCGATTGACGAAAGCCACGGCCGCACTCGCCGCGTAGATATTTTGGGTGCATGTTTAGCGGCACTAAGCCTAGCAGGCTTAACGTATGGTCTGATCGAAGGACCAGCTGCACACTGGCCGGTAAAGGCCTATGTTGCCATTGCTGCTGGCGTCGTTGCCGGCAGTTTGTTTGTTTGGCATGAATTGCACTCCAAGGCGCCAATGGTCGATTTCGCACTGTTTCGCTCACGGAATTTTACGGGATCGAATATCATGACCTTTATGATGTACGGTGCGCTCGGAGGCTTCACATTAGCGTTGGTAGTATATTTGCAAACAGGGCTTCACTACAGCGCCATCAAAGCTGGTGTTAGCCTATTACCACTTACAATACTGCTCTTCTTATTCTCCAAACGTATAGGCGCCTTGGCCGGTCGGATTGGTCCGCGGCTGTTTATGACTCTTGGTCCGATAATTGCCGGGCTGGGAATGCTTATGTTATTAGGGCTGCATCCAGGCGTTAGCTACCTGAGCGCAGTTCTGCCTGGCGTTATTGTATTTGCAGCAGGCATGACTCTATTGGTGGCGCCGCTCACGACAACGGTGATGACCTCTGTAGAGGACGAAAATTCTGGTATCGCATCTGGGATAAATAACGCTGTAGCCCGTATAGGTGGCTTGCTGGTAGTGGCGGTGCTCGGCTTATTGGGGCCAGCTCACGTTTTTCGATTTGGCATGATCCTTGGCTCAAGTCTGGCAATTTTGGCCGGTCTGGTCTCTTGGTTCACTATCCAGAATAAGCCAGTTTCATAAATCTACCTCTGTTAATTTGTGCGCTTTACAGGTATAATGCCTGAACATGCAGCAAGATCATATTCGGAATTTTTGCATTATTGCACACATTGACCACGGCAAGTCGACGTTGGCCGACCGTTTGCTGGAATTGACCGGCACGGTTCAGGCCCGCGACATGAAAGCGCAGCTGCTGGACCGCATGGATTTGGAGCGTGAAAAAGGCATCACCATTAAGCTGGCACCGGTGCGCATGGCCTATAAAGATTATGAACTGAACCTGATCGACACGCCCGGGCACGTCGACTTTTCTTATGAGGTGTCGCGGTCGCTGCAAGCCTGTGAGGGCGCGCTGCTGGTCGTGGACGCCAGTCAGGGCATTCAGGCTCAGACGCTGGCTAACGTTTACCTGGCTATGGCCGCCGACCTGACGATTATCCCAGTGCTTAACAAAATTGACTTGCCAGCCGCCGACGTGGAGCGGGTCAGCGCCGAGGTTATTAGCCTGCTGGGCTGCAAGAAAGAAGACATTCTGCACATTAGTGCCAAAACAGGGCAGGGCGTGGAGGCAGTTTTGGAGCGTATCGTGGCCGACATTCCGGCGCCCAAAGCATCAGATAAAACAGAGACGCGCGCGCTGATTTTTGATTCTTATTACGATGATTACCGCGGCGTGATTCTGTATGTGCGTCTATTTGACGGCTCTATTAATAAAAACGACCAAATTAAAATGCTGGCGACTGGCGCGGAAGGTATTGCTCTGGAAGTCGGCGCGCTAACGCCTGAAATGACGCCTGGATCGAAGCTGCAAGCCGGCGAGATCGGCTATATTGTGACCAACCTCAAGACCACCCGCGACGCCCGCGTTGGCGACACAATAACTCTGGCGGCTAAGCCGGCGAGCGAGCCGTTGCCCGGTTACCGTAACGTCCAGCCGTTTGTGTACGCCGGCTTTTTCCCCGAGAGTAACGAGTTTTATCAGGAGCTGAAAGACGCCATCGAAAAATTAAGTCTGAGTGACAGCGCGCTGCAATTCGCACCAGAAAACTCGCCAGTGCTGGGCTTTGGCGTGCGCATCGGCTTTCTCGGCCTGCTGCACATGGATATTGTCCGCGAACGCCTAGAACGCGAATACAACCTGGAACTCATCGTCACCAATCCGTCGACGGACTACCAAATTAGTCTTCTAAACGGGGAAGAACTGGACATTAAAAGTGCCGCTGACCTGCCCGACCCGGCTAAAATTAAAGAAATTCGTGAACCGTGGATTCAAGGTGAAATTGTCGTGCCTCAAGATTACGTGGGGCCGGTAATTCAGCTTATCAGCAGCAAGCGTGGCCGCCAAACTAACCTGAGTTACGTCGATCAGCGTGCACTTATAAGTTTTGAGGCGCCACTCGCCAATCTGTTAACTGACTTTTATGACCAACTGAAGAGTTTAACTAGCGGCTACGGCTCATTTAACTACGAACTGGCTGATTATCGCGCCGAAGACCTGGTCCGGGTCGATTTCTACGTCGCCGGCGACATAGTTAACGCGTTAAGTATTATGGTTCACAGATCAGAGGCCGACCGAATTGGCCGCGAAACCGTTGGCAAATTAAAAGAAGTCATTCCGCGGCAAAACTTCCAGGTTTCTCTGCAAGCTGCCATTGGCGGCCGCTTTATCGCCCGCGAAGACATCAGCGCTTACCGCAAAGACGTCACCACCGGCCTGTATGGCGGCGATGTCAGTCGCAAGAAGAAGGTTCTAGCTAAGCAAGCCAAAGGTAAAAAACGCCTCAAAAGGTTCGGTAAGGTCGACATCCCTGCCGAAGCCTTCACCGTGATGCTGAAGCGCGACTAACTAAACGGCCTTACAGCCAGCCAAACAATATTTGCCAAATGCTCTTATGGTGGTGGTGACTTTTGTTAGTGACTGGTTTAGGGTTTGGCTTAGTTGTCTTTGGCTTAGATGACGGTGGCGTATTGCAGTCTGACGGCTGACTGCCGATGCTGTTGGTCTGACAGTTTGGCTTCGTCGATTCACAATCTTGCGAGGTGCTGCCGATAGTGTCAGTTTGGCAAGGTTGTGTAGAAGTCGGCTTGGAGGTGGGTTTAGTTGCGGACGAATCACAAGTCGACGGCTGACTACCAATGCTATTGGTTTGGCAATTGGGAGCGGTTGGTGAGCAATCTTGAGCGGTACTGCCGATAGTATCTGTCTGACAGTTATCGGTAGAAGTAGGCTTTGAGGCTGGCTTGGTACTAGGTGTTGTCGACCCACAATCCTGTGGCGTGCTGTCGATGCTGTTGGTCTGGCAAGTAGGGGTTGTGGGCGTACAATCCTGTGGCGTGCTGCCGATAGTATCGGTCTGACAATTCGGAGTGGTTGGCGACTTGGGTGTCGTTTTGGTGGTTGGCGAATCGCAGACTTCAGGCTTACTGCCTATGCTATTGGTCTGACAATATACGGGCTGACAGCTAACAAGCTTGGTACCATTTGTCTCGGTTGTTACACTGCAGCCATCTGATTTAGTGGTTGATCCACAATCTTGCGGCGTACTGCCAATACTATTAGTCTGACAGGTAGCTGTTGGCGCCGAACAGTCCTGTGGGGTACTGCCAATTGAACTTGTCTGGCACATGGACTGCGACGACTCCGGTTGGCAACTAACCTTGTCAGCCGAAATTTCGCAAACTGTACGAGTGGATGCCTTGCTCGAAGGCTGAGCTTTCAAAAACGCTTCTAGCTGGGTCACGGCCTGATCGGTACAGTCCGTTTGGCTCTGAGCTTCTTGGTTACATTGAGCGTACTGCTGCTGAATTTGATCTGCTGATACGGGAAGTTGGTCGGCATGGCTGGCAATTAGATAAGCGGTGCCGCCAATAGCTACTGCCAAGACGACAAATACCATAGCTAAATGATGGACTATGCCGTGCGCATTTAACTTTTTAATGATTTTCATATTTGTTTTTTCCTATGCTACAGATAATATAAGCATAAGCTCTAAACAGGGGTGAGTCAAGGGCGCCAAGCCTGTCTGTGGAAAACTTTTCACGCGTTTTTCACGGACTCAGCAGCCGGCGTCTTTGGCGGCTGAGGTGTAGGTGGGTGAATCATCGCTGCTTTTGCATAGTTCAGCCCAATCTTTAGAGTGAATTGCGCCGTTTTGGGGCAAGTTAAAGTTCTTCTGGAAGGTCTTTACGGCGCTAACCGTAGCGTCGTCATAGCTGCCCGTAGCTTTTATATAAAGCTGGCCGTCAATGCCAAAGGCCTTGCTGTTGACCATGTTTTGTATATCGATAACGCATTGGCCGGTATCGCCGCCTCCGAAGTTTCGGGTAACACAGGCGTTAGGATTCGGGCTTTTCGACGTTTTAAGCAGCAGAGGCAGGCCCGTAGCCGCAATTACTATCAGGACCAGAACCACAATCGCCCAGACAATAGCAAAACCATCACTACTCTCATAACTATGCTTTTGCAAAATCTTCATGGCCAGTTGCTACTATAACGGTGGAGAATAGTAGCCTGCGTTAAGTACTTTGGTAACCACGCCAGTTGATGTTTCTAAAACATTTCGATGCCAGTAGTGAGTTTTGTGGTCCTTGGCATAAATGCTTTGTGCCTTCCAGCCGGAACCTATTGAGCCACAGCCGCCACTGTGGTGAACACCATTTACTGTAGAAGGCGAGCCATCGGTGTTAACCCAAACATATGTCCGGCTGGAATTGCTTACACAAGCAGTCTGGTTCTTCGAATGTGTGCTTGGTACACACTTGTTGTTAACCTTACTGTAGCCAAGGGCGCACCGTGCATTACTGCTAGTCGGTGTGGGCTTTGGCTTGCTAGGTTTGGAGGGTTTACTAGGAGCAGGTTCCGTAGGAGCAGGCACGTCACTGACTGCCTTCCAGGCCGCAGGGATATTTACGCCGACAAATATTGCGTTATTAGTGTACCTGTCATTATAGACACCGGCAACGCGTTCAATGTAATCTTTGCTAATCAATGTTACACCACTTGCTCCATTGCTGTTGTGCCCACCTTCTGTACAGCTCTTGGCAGGATCATCAAGATACCAATGTGGCCTGTCCTTAAAGTGCGCATCCTTACAATACAAGCGATAGTATCTGTGTGAACCAGATGGGCAGTGTTCGAAAGCTCCAATCCACTTAAAGTTACTGCCACTGTCTGACTTACATTCAACTTGAGTGACCTCGGCGTTTGCCTTAACACACTTACCGCCTACAGCGCCGGGTTCGCTAATTTTAATGGCGTCTGAGGCACATCGAGTACTTACTGCAAACACCTTAACTTGGCCGCTTGTGGTGCTAAACTGGTTGCCACCACCATTATTTCCGCCACTGGATTTCTTCTCGCACTTGAAGCCTTGATCAATCGAGCTATCGACAACCTTCTTTGGATATTGGCCGTTACTTAGGCAGACACACTTGTTGGAGGAGATACTGGCGTGGTTCGTGCAGTGTATAGGCACGACGGTACCGCCTTGCTCATTTGTGCCGCCGCCTTTGTTGCCTGCGGCAGGCTCTTTACAGCCATGGATGAGACGGCTGGGGTGCTTGGCACAATCAGCTATCTTTTTAACTGTGCCGGTCTTGTGCTTGGTGTTTTCGTCGGATTTGTTTTTATCACCAGAATTTTTATCTTTGTCTTTGTTCGAGTTGCCGTTATCCCCGCCCTTGCTGCTGCCTTTATCCTTGCCGCTGTCGGACTTACCGGGGTCGCCAGTTTTGACAGGCTGGGCGGCGCCAACGCTAACCGTGACATGGCCCTTGCTGTCGACAGACAATTTGGCCGATTTGAGCTTGCCGCTTACATCTACCGGAATGGTCAGGCTGTAAGGATTGCCCTTTGTGCCGAATTGGTTACTCGAGATTGTTTCCTGCATATCTTCGGCTAGGAGGGTGCAGTCTGCGAGGCTGCCGCTGTTGGCTCCCAGCGCTGCGCTACAAGCTGCTTTGTCCGCGTCTGGAGTGGAATCAAAAGGATAGCCGGTTGCGCCGTTAATATTAACCGTGCCTTGAGCGGTAATTGTGGGTATTACATTGTTGGAAGCAGAATTATCTTGGGTAACTTCCATTTGTTGAGCACAGTAGGTGACATGGGTCGGGTTGGCTGAGCCATAGATCTTCAGACATTCGGCCTTGTTAGTCAGGAATTGGGCGTCTGGGACTGTAACGCCGTCAGATTTCTGGTAGCCCCAGCTGGAGCTGAAGATTTGGCCGTGGCCAAAACCAGCGTACTCTTCCGGAATTGTGGTGACCTTACCGTTCAGGCTGTTTCTAATGCTGGCGGGCAGGGCAGCCAGCTGCGAGGCCGTGTAGAATGGCTTGCCGACTGGCCCAATGTGCTTGCCGTTGAAGTAAACGCCATTGTTTGCGTAAGGGCTGTCATCTGGACCTTGAACGGTCAGACCGTCAGTGTTGTAAGCCTTAGTGTTGCCAATGTAGACCGAGCCATTGGTAATGGAAGCCGGTAGGTTAGGGATGACAGCCTGATAGGTGATGTCACCGCCAGAAGTGTGTACTGCAACGACGCCGTTGCCAATGATTGTAAAGGTGCCTTTGGTGCCGAAGTGCTTGGATTCACCATCTGGCAAAGTATCGTACTGAGCCTGGGTGAAGATTGGCGCACGTGTCGGGCCAATGAACTTGCCGTTGTACCAGACGCGGCTACCGAGTACTTGCAGACCACTGTCTGGGCAAGGTACCTGGAATTGACCACCTTGAGTGCCGCCACCAGTGCCGCTGTAGCTGGCTGGGCAGCCTGCGAACGGATCCTTGGCAGATTTAGTAACATCTGGGCCCTTGTCTACACAAGCGGTCTTAATAGCGTTGAGGACCTGGCCGTCTTTACACTTAGGCGTTTTCTTGTCTTTGTCGGCATCTTTATCCTTACCGGGTTTGACAGGGTTCTTTTTGTCGTTATCCTTGCCCTTGCCAGGCTTCTCTTCCTGTTCATTACAACCATGGATGAGGCGGCTGGGGTGCTTGGCACAATCGGCTATCTTTTTAACTGTGCTCGTTTTGTGTTGGGTTTTTTCAACGTTTTTCTTAACTTCTTTAGTAACGCACTTACTCAAGTCGCTTTGGCTGGCGCTGGAATCATTACAGGTAGCAATGGCGTGCGTAATATCTTGGGCGGTTGGCAGCTGCGTCTTAATTGATTTTTGGACGTCTTGAACGAGTTGTTTCTCGGTCTTTTCCAAACAGCTCTGTAGCTGTTTGGCTGAGCCGTGCGGGTGGTCTTTACTACACTGCTTTTCAGCTTGAGCCACCTCTCCGGCAGTCAGTTTTTTGGCTGCACTCTTGGCGGCCAGGGCAGATGCATACTGATGGACACACAGATCAAACACATCTTTTGGTACATGCAGACAGGCGCCACCGGCTTGCCGAATTTGCTTGTCCGTCGGTTGCGGAGGGTGATTGACAAGTTCTTGAATCGTCTTCTTGGTATTGGTAGGTGGCGTGTTGCCGTTCTTGGTACCAATATTGCCCGATGTGCTGCCATTACAACTGGCAGTCATAACCATGATGTGCGTGCCGCTGGCATTGACGGCTTTGCTGCCGTCTAAAATGGTCAGCGTTGCAGTTACGTCACCGTTGCCGCTGTACTGTTGAAGTTCTGAAGGAGCAGACCAGTGATAGTACGAATTGATGCCGTTTGTGCCGCTGACAGTGGACTGATTTGCTAGGTTCGGGCCAAACCTCTTAACACTGCGGAATGGGCCACCAATGAGATCAACCTGAACCTTTACTTGGCCAGTTGGCTTAGAGCCGTAATCATGAGCTTCAGCCTCAATGTTGGAACAAGTCATGTGGACCATGTGGCCTTCGTATTGATGTTCGGCGGCTCTCTGGTCCTTGGTATTAACATCTTTCGGCTTAGTACAGCCGTTAATCTGAGCGGTTATGCTGCCCGGAGTCACATCTTTACCGTTATCTAGGACGTGCAGAGTCAAATTAACCGTAGCATTAGTGCTGGCTGCAAGAATGGCAGCGGGTGTCGCCCAGTGGTGGTAATACTTGCCATTACCGCTAATATTGGTGTCGTTCGCTGCTGCCGGGCCGAGACGGACGGCAGAGCTGCCATACGGACCGCCCTTCATTTCGACCACAACACTTAACGGATAAGTTGGCTTGGCACCGGAATCCTGGGCCCAGACCTCAATATTATTGCAGTTCTGGTGGACGAATTTAGCTTCGTATTTGTGATCACTGCCGCTAGGCTGAGTTGGGCCGTTTTGTGGCGGAGTGCCTGTTTGAGTGTAAAAGACACATGAGTCAGCGCTGTGTGATAAAGAAGAGTCGCTGGCGCCATTCTTGTTGGTGAAATAAATGCGTTGACAGTAGCGGTCGCCATTAACTGCCGATGATTTAAAGTGGTAGCTGTCAACTACTGTAATACTGCTTAATGCGCTGACTGAGCCGAAGCCCATTCGATGATCATCATTTTTGCTGCCACCACTGGGTAGCGAGGTGGGGACTGAATTGCCGCCATCATGGGTACCTTTCCATTCACTGTCGTCGGCACAGGTGTGGCCGGCCGATTCATAACAACCTTCAATTTGCCAGCTGGTTCTGACGCCGCTGGCAGAATTAGCAACTGATAAAGTGTGTGTAAAGGTAAAGTTTTGGGTCTTACTACTTGTTGATGTAGACGAGTTTTTAACGCCATCTATGGCTGTGCTAGCTGATAATGGATAGGCTGAAGCAGTACTTCCACCGCCACCACCGCCGCCGCCACCACCGCCACCACCGCCACCACCCGAGGAGGAGCCGTCGTAAACTAGGCAAACCTGGTTACCGTGTGTGGTGTTTGTGCTGCTTTGTGTCTGTTTATTGTAATAAAAGCGCTGACAGTAACGATCGCCCGCGACAGCGTTGGCTTTCATATGATAAACTTCGCTAACTAATATTGATTGGCCAGCACCCAATGCCTGATTATTCTTGTAGCCAAGAGGGTAAGAGCTGCTGGTAGAGGTGCCCGAACTTGGGTGCGCATTACCGCCATCACGGTTGGGTCCCCAATTACCGTCAGATGTTGAGCAGTCGGTGTTTAGGGGCTCGTAACAGCCCTCTATGTGCCAGTCAAAAGTAGCTGTTTGCGGACCATTATTGGTGATCTTGTGCGTGAAGGTGAATGTCGCGGACGTGCTAGAAGTGTGTGCATTAGCAGTGCTGCTAGGTACACCGGGGCCAAGAATCTCGGTATCAGGCTGCGATAATGTCCAGCCAGTACCGCCGCCACCGCCGCCGCCACCACCGTCGCCACCGCCGCCGCCACCGCCGCCGCCACCGCCGCCGCCACCACCGCCTCCGGATGGCAGCTGTAAAACAACACATGTCGCGGCGCTGTGGGCCTCATAAGGGTCATCGGTGGACGGGCCATGGCCATGGTTAAAATAAATGCGTTCACAGTAACGCTGGCCGGATGCAGTGCCGCTCGGGAAATGATAGTGGTCAAGCGCGAGATAAGCCTGGCCGGCGACACCATCAACACCTACGCCAACATCTGATAATTGCCCGGAAGCAAGTGCATTGTTGCCGCCAATAGGTGTGGCGCTCCAGCTACCGTCGGCAGAGCAATCGGTTCCGGCAGCCTGATAACAGTTTTCAATCCGCCAGTGGTAGCCGTTGGCTCTGTCGGGGCCATTGTTAACAATGTCGTGTTTGAATGTGACTACGTCACTAACATTTGTGACCGTAGTGTTTGCAGTGCTGAACGAAGAATTCGTGCCACCCTGAGATAAACTGCTTCCACTAAGCGTCCAGTGCGAAGCAGAATCAGCGTGCGTGGCGACAAGATAATATGTCCCACCAATGGACATCGACAGGACAACTAATACAAATAGCAGGTGATGGGCAACGCCACGGGCGTCAAGTTTTTTGAAGAATTTCACGTTTAGCAAGTCCTGCTTTTTATGTTTACGCTTATAACAGAGAGTGTATAAGTCACAACGGGTGTTGTCAACCATTTTTTGTTGGCGCTAACTTGCCGTTGCAGCAACGAGTCCGTACAATACCAGCAAATACTCATATATGAAAAACCCAGGCGTAAAAACTCTCCGCATTCTGTTTCAGCCCAGCTGGCTGAGTGGGTTAGTTGACGGGCTAGTCTGGATGGTGGTGGTGGTTGGCGGCTTGGCTTCAACACATTTTGTGGGCAGCAGTTGGCAGCTGGGCTTGTTTAACTTGGGCAGCAGTTCCAGCTCAACGTATCAACAGCTCACCGCTCAAGTCAAAGATAATCGTTTGATCGGCAACCTACCTCTGTTTATTTTTTGGCTGGGCATGGGCCTGGTGGTGTACTACCTGGCGGTCGCGGTTTACGAAGCTTTTCATAATGTGGTAGAAGTGCGCGAAGAAATGGATTATGTGAATGTCCGCCGACAACAATTGCTGCGCGCCGCCGGCGAGCAGCTGGCCGCGCGCCTAATCTCCCTAGTTGTTTGGCTTATATATATAGCATTGTTTTTCAAGCAGCTGCTGCCCTGGGTGCTGACCGAGCTGCGCGCGGCCAGCGTCAGTATCACTGCCCACACCATTGAAATGGCGGTTCTAGCGGCCGCAGTTTTAGTGGTTGGCCTACATCTGCACACCATTTTCTTGCGCCTAGTAGTTCTCAAAGAGCGCGTTTTTTCGCGGGCAACCTACGACCTCTAACTTCGCTTACGGCTTGCGCTACCCCTGTAAATTTGCTATAAATAACTAGTGAAGAAACGGCACATTATCACAATTGCCGGTCGACCCGGTAGTGGCAAGTCGACCACCGCTCGCCAAGTTTCGGCCGAACTAGGTTATCAATTCTTTTCGTCCGGTGACTTATTTCGCGCCCTTGGCCGCGAACGTGGACACGATGTTTTGCAGACTAATTTATCGGCCGAAGAAAATGCCGAAGTTGACCGCCTAGTCGACCAAAGACTGCGCGAAATGGGCGCCTCTGAGGACCAAATCGTGATTGATTCGCGCATGGCTTGGCACTGGATGCCCGAGTCATTTAAGGTGTTTTTAGACCTCGATTTAGAAATTGCGGCCAAACGCATTCTGAAAAACATGGACCCATCTCGCCTCGAAAGCGAAGACATACCGGATTCGCCTACAAAATACGCTAAGGTGTTGCAGGCCCGTTTGGACAGCGAAAACCGTCGCTACAAAATGCTTTACGATGTCACCCCTTACGACATGCACCACTACGATCTAGTGATTGATACTGGCGACAAAGAAATTGGCGAAGTGGCCAGCCTTGTTTTAGAGGCTTACAAAAGCTGGCACTCCTAAGAATTGGGGCCTAACTAACCCGACAACTTAATTTAAATTATTCAGCGTAACAATAACCGTGCCATTGGCTTCTAGCGCCTGTAACTGGTAAGCGGTACAGCTATAGCCACCACCTTTTAGGCATTGATAAGAGAGACTAGTTCCGGGCGGCGAGTCGAAAGGACTGCCACTGCTCGACTGATAGTAGCCGGGCTGGTTTTCCAGCGCTTGTTGATCCTGCGCGTCCAGTGACCAAGTGTATGTATTGTAATTTGACCAGTAAGCCTCGAGCATCGTTTGGATGGAATAGGCATTAGATTGGGCTTGCGATATATCCTGTTGGGTCGGGTGTACAACAGGCGTGGACGGGGGTGTAGATGTAGTCGTTGGGGTGGTATTTTGAGTACTAGTGGTGGTAGTAGGGGCTGGCGTTGATGTTTGAGTCGGTGCAGGTGTTGTTTTTGGTGTCGAACTCGTAGAACTCTTTGTTGTCACTTTTTTAGGGCTGCTAACGACGGGAATTGTCTGCGCAGTGTTATGGTGGGCAACTAATACACCAACACTACCTATGCCAACGAGTATCGCCAAGCCTGCTACCAGAAGATAAATATGCGCAAAGCCGCGCTGAGAAGTAGCCATAAGCGCAGTATACAGCTGCTGCCAGTTGGCTACAAGAAGTCCTGGCACTCTTGAGTTTTGAGTGCCAAAGCAGTATAATTTAGACCATGACTGAGAGACAAAAGCAAATTCTCAGCGCCATTATTGAGCAATACGCGGAAGTGGCCAGCCCGGTCGGCAGTAATCTGTTGGCCAAGGTTTTTAATGTGTCGTCGGCGACGATTCGGGCCGAAATGGCCGAGTTGGAGCGCCTGGGCTACATTACTCAGCCCCACACCAGCGCCGGTCGTATTCCTACCGACAAGGGCTACCGCCTGTACGTCAACAGCCTGAACGAGCACAGCCAACCGCTGTTAACTGCCGAAAATCGAGCCGAGCGCGCTCTGGCTTCACGCGTTCAACAGGCGGGTGCGCCAGAACGCATGATCCGCAACGCTGTCGACACGCTGGTCGAGCTGACCCACAACCTCGGCATCGCCACCATTGGCCCGCAACTATATATGAGTGGACTTTCCAATTTGTTTGGCCAGCCAGAATTTATGAACGGCATGCAGGTGCAGCAGGTGGCCAGTCTGCTCGACAATCTCGAGCCTTGGCTGCGCGAGGCCGCTTTGAATGAGCCGCTGAGTGTATATATAGGACAAGAAAACCCGATTGGCCGCAGTGCCGGCGTGTCCTTAATTATTAGTCGTTTCCGTAGTCCGTTTTCGGACCAGAGTTACATCGGCACATTGGGCCCAACCCGCCAACAATACCGTGATGTCATGAATTTAGTGGCCCGCGCCGGGCAAGAATTAGAAGAGGTTTTATATGACTGATAGAGAATTTGAGCGGTCGCTTCGCGTTTCACAGAGAGCTTCTGACGACGACGAATCCTTATTGAAGCTGCCCTTTTATTTAGTAGGGCTAGCGGGTATTGTCGTGGGCGGGGTAATAAAAGACATTTTTCATCGTGATCAAAAAGTTGCACCGCAAATCCCAAGGCAAGCTTTGCCACCCGTAGAAGTCATTAATCTAGGTGCGGAGTCCGTAGTTGTCGACTAAAAAACCAACACTGGCCGAATTGCAGGCCCAGCTCGAGCAGCTGACCGCTGCCTTGCAGCACGAGCGTGCCGATGCTGTCAATCTGCGTCGTCGTCATGAAGAACAGATTGCCAGCTTGCGCAATACTGTTAAAGCTACGGTGGTGGCCGACCTTTTGCCGGCCATCGACAACTTTGAACGTTCTCTCAAACATGTGCCAGCCAACCTGGAAGGCAACGACTTTGTTAAAGGCGTCCAGGGCGTCGTTAAGCAATTTGAAAAGACTCTGGCCGACCTTGGCGTCGAGCGCATCAAAACCGTGGGTGAGCCATTTGACCCCCGTTATCACGAAGCCGTCAGCGTTGAGGAAGGTGCAGGCGATCACGAAGTGGTCAGCGAGGAACTTCAAGCCGGCTACAAACTTGGCGACGATGTGATCCGCCACGCCATGGTCAAAGTTTCACGAGCCTAATATGAACGCCGAGTATCCTGATAGGCTTATGACTGAGCGGCAGCAAGCTGCTTATACGTGGGCTGTGGGCATGTGGCGGGGCTATTTAGCAGGGGAAAATGGTGTTGTTTGGCCTACTGCCAACGAACAGCTTTTAATGCTGGGCGTCTTGGCGGAGTCCGGCTTTTCCAAGTATGACGCCGGTCCTCTCTGTAATTTGGCAAGAATTGAAGCAATGGAAATGGGCGATATCAATGCTGTCACTAAAAACGACAAGCTGAAGCGACTTTCACGCGGAGCCTTACATTTTTTATGTGATTTTTTGATGTGGGCGAAACCAGCCGCAGTTGCTTACGGGGCGCTTGTCCCCAACGACATTATCACAAGCCATAGTGAAGAAAACAACAACTAGCACTCTTGACTCATGAGTGCTAAATTACTACAATAAAATCAGCACTTTGGAGCTAAAATGTCTGACCTTGACCCACAAATTAAAGCGTTAAGCACAAGCCGACCTCTGCAAGCAATGACAGAGTGGATGTGCGAATGGGTACTCGACACTTTTGGAGGCACCAGAGAGTCGCAAGCAGGCAAAGTAGTTACGGCCGCTGCGCTAAACCCCACCGTCCAAAGTACTATTCGACTTCACCATCCAACCACAACAGAAGTAAAAGGAGATTAATCAATGGCTAAAATTATTGGTATCGACTTAGGTACGACTAACTCGGCAATGGCCGTTATGCAATCCGGCAAGCCGGAAATTATCGCTAACAGCGAAGGTGCCCGCACCACGCCGTCAGTTGTGGCGGTTAATAAAAACGGCGAACGTTTAGTTGGTCAGGTGGCTCGGCGCCAGCAGGTGACAAACCCCAAGAACACTATTTATGAAGTTAAGCGCCTGATCGGCCGCAATTTCAATGACAAAGAAGTCCAACGTGACCTGAAATTGATGGGCTACGAGATCGTCAAAAGCGGCAATGGCGTCAAAGTTAAGATGGCCGACAAAGAGTATAGCCCTGAGGAAATCAGCGCCATGATCCTTGGCAAACTGAAGACCGACGCCGAAGCCTTCTTGGGCGACAAAGTCACCGAAGCTGTCATTACTGTGCCGGCCTATTTTGACGACTCGCAGCGCCAAGCCACTAAAGACGCCGGCAAAATCGCTGGTCTGGAAGTTAAGCGCATCATTAACGAACCAACCGCCGCTGCTTTAGCCTACGGCCTGGACAAGGGCGAGAAGAAAGACGAAAAAATCGCCGTCTACGACCTTGGTGGTGGTACTTTTGACGTCTCGATCCTGGAATTGGGCGACGGCGTTTTCGAAGTTAAATCAACCAACGGCGACACCCACCTCGGTGGTGCCGACTTCGACCGCGTGCTAGTTAACTACTTCGCCGACGAGTTTAAAAAAGAGTCTGGCATCGATGTTGGCGATGACAAAGCTGCCATGCAGCGACTGCGAGATGAGGCTGAAAAAGCCAAAATCGAGCTGTCCACGGCTCAAGAAGTCGACATCAACCTGCCATTCCTGACTGCTGATGCTGACGGTCCGAAGCACTTCGAACACAAGCTGACCCGGGCCAAACTCGAGAGCCTGGTCGGCGACCTAGTCGACAAGACCGCCGCACCCTGCGAGAAGGCTCTGAAAGACGCCGGTCTAAAGGCCAGTGACATTGACGCCGTGGTTTTGGTCGGTGGTATGACCCGCATGCCGGCCGTCCAGGAAAAAGTTAAGAGCATTTTTGGCAAAGACCCAATGAAAGGCGTAAACCCGGACGAGGTCGTGGCCGTCGGTGCCGCCATTCAAGGTGGCGTGCTCCAGGGCGACGTCAAAGACGTCCTGCTTTTGGACGTGACCCCGTTGAGTCTCGGCATTGAGACCATGGGCGGTGTCATGACCAAGCTAATTGAGCGCAATACCACTATTCCAACTTCGAAATCTGAAGTATTCTCGACGGCTGCCGACAACCAGCCGCAGGTCGAGATTCACGTGGCTCAAGGTGAGCGCGACATGATTGCCGACAACAAATCTCTGGGCCGCTTCATTTTGGACGGCATTGCACCGGCTCCACGCGGTATTCCCCAGATTGAAGTCACCTTTAACATTGACGCCAACGGTATCCTGAACGTCACCGCCAAAGACAAGGGCACCGGCAAAGAACAGTCGATCACCATCTCAGGCTCCGGCAACTTAGACAAAACTGAAGTCGAAAAAATGGCCAAAGAAGCCGAGGCCCACGCTGACGAAGACAAGGCCAAGCGCGAAGCCGTCGAAGCCCGCAACCTGCTCGACAGCGCCGTTTACCAAGCTGAAAAACTGAAGAGCGACAATGGCGACAAACTGTCCGACGACGACAAGAAGACTTTGGACGATGCCGTCGAGGCTGCCAAGAAAGTTGTTGGTGACGAAGCCTCCGACAAAGACGCTCTGGAAACGGCCGCCAAAGAATTGAACGACAAAATCATGCCCATCGGCGCCAAGCTCTACGAGCAAGCTCAGGCTGCCGAGGCTGATGCTACGGCTGATGACGACTCTGACGACAAATCAGACAAGAAAAAGTCTGACAAATCCAAAGACGAGCCCATCGAAGGCGAAGTCGTCGACGAAGACAAGGAAAAATAGTGCCTGCTCCGGCCAAGTCAGAATCGCCATTCCCTTACCACCCTGAAGTTTGGCGCTCAATCAACGCTCTAAGTGTTGCAGTTCTGGCCGAGCAAGACATTCATTCTGACCCGGCTGGCGGGCCAGCTGTAGTTGACACTACTTGGCGGCTGATAGGCCTTGGCTTTGCGTGCCGTCTAGAAAGGCCATTGCTTATCCCGGATGACGAGACGATCTATACCTTAGCGTTTGAAAATGATCAAAAAGGCATGCGTAATCTCAGAGGGCAAACTGCATTCATTGCTGCGGGCGATCGCCGACCAGCCAAGCACCGACCTTACGACTACGGCATTCTGAAATATTGTCAGGCCCAAGGACTAATTGAAGAGCCGGAGGGTGTTTTGCCGGATAGATATATCCGCACCATAGGGAAAATATCTGATCCAGGCGACCCCAAAAAACGCATTCGTGGCTTCGAAAACTTGATTAAGGATTTATTAGAGCCGGCTTCTCGCGGCAATAAACCCGCCCTTTGACAAACTACAAGCGTAAAACTGATAAAATAGGCAGTACATATGGCTAAGCGTGACTACTACGAAGTTTTAGGCGTCTCTAAAGATGCCAGCGCCGACGAAATTAAAAAAGCATTTCGTAAGGCGGCTATTGAGCATCATCCAGACCGCGGCGGCGACGAAACCAAATTTAAGGAAATTAACGAGGCTTACGAAGTCTTAAAAGACCCGGCCAAAAAACAGCGCTATGACCAGTTTGGTCACGCTGGTGTCGGCGGCAACGGCGGCAACCCGTTCGCGGGCTTTGGCGGGGCCGGCGGTCAAAATATTAACTTTGACTTCGGCGACCTCGGCCTGGGCGACATTTTCAGCAGCTTTTTTGGCGGTGGTGCACCCGGCGGCGGCCGGCCCCGCCAAGCCCGCGGCCGCGACGTGGAAACTGGCATCGAAATCAGCTTCGAGCAAGCCGTTTTCGGAACCGAAGTAGACCTCCATCTAAACCTCGACGATACTTGTGAGCACTGCAAGGGTACAACCGTCGAGCCTGGCCATGAGCTAAAAGCCTGCGACCAATGTGGTGGCAGCGGCCAAGTCGTCACCGCCACACGAACCATTTTTGGCAACATTCAGCAGGCCATGGTCTGTCCAAAATGTCAGGGCAGCGGCAAGGTGCCTGAGAAAGTTTGTTCTGTCTGTCACGGCAAAGGTACTCAAGCCAAGCGCCAAACCGTCCAGCTGAAAGTTCCAGCCGGCATTGACGACGGCGCCGTTATACGCCTGCGCGAACATGGCGAAGCGGTGGCAAACGGGCCGAAAGGTGATTTGTATGTCAATGTCCGTGTTAAACCGCACAAACACTTCACCCGCGAAGGCGATTTAATCTTAAGTCAGGAACATGTCGGCATGGTGGATGCGGCGCTGGGCACCGAAATTGAAGTCGATACCGTCGACGGCCCGATTCGTATGAAAGTCCCCGCCGGCACGCAAAGCGGCAGCGACTTTAAATTATCCAATCATGGTGTGCCGCACATCAAAGGCGGCACGCGCGGCGCCCATATTGTCACGATTCTAGTCGATACACCGACCAAGCTCACCAAAGACCAACAAGAGCTCCTTCGCAAGTTTGATCAGGGCAAAAGCAAACGGTCCTGGCGCTAGGGTATAGCTTCAGGAAACATCAGCCGAGTGCAACCAGAGCGGCTAAAGCCGCCCTGCGTGAAACGTGTTCCTGAAGCTATAGCCTAGCGCCGAAACCCCTTGTGCTTTAGATTAGAATTGCCATAATAGGGCTTAAGATGAAACGGCTAAACAATCAGTCTGGATTTATACCTCTGTTAATCTCTATTTTAATTATCGTTGTTGCACTGATTTACCTGGCCTACACCCGGGTTGTGCATGCTCAGCAATAAGACAAAAACTCATTCCGCTATTGCCTAAAACAGATATAAATGTTATAATACACCAGATATGAAATTCACCTGGTCGAACTTTATGCGTGCCGCCAACCCGAAGACCATTGGGCCTTTGCTGGTGGTGGATATGCCGCTGTTTGGCATTGAGGGTCTTGAGGCCAAAGTCGATACCGGTGCTTTCTCGGGGGCACTGCATGCGACAAAGATCCGCGAAGTTGTTGGTGACGATGGCAAGAAGCGTCTGCGATTTTCACCTTTAGGCAGTAGTGACCATACTCTGGAAGTGGAAAAGTATCATCGTCGCCGCGTGCGCAGCAGCAACGGCATCGCCGCGCGCCGCTACGCCATCGATACTGAGGTCACGATTTTAGGTCAAACTTATCCAATCACCATCACCCTGACCAACCGCAGCAGCATGAAGTATCAGATGCTGATTGGCCGCAGTTTTCTGCAAATGCACGGATTTTTAGTTGACGTTAACCGTAATAACGAGTAAGGTGGGGCTGCCATGAACATTGCTATTTTGTCTAAAGGCTCGGGCAATTATTCGACTAAGCGCCTGGTTGAAGAGGCTGAAGCGCGCGGCCACAACGTCCGCATTATTAACTATTCGAAGTGTTACATTACCGTCGAAAGCGGCAAACCGGTCGTTCGTTATAACGGTGAAGCGGTCAGCAATATCGATGTTATTATCCCTCGCATTGCCACCAATCTAACTGGTTACGGCAGCTCGATTGTCCGTCAGTTCGAAATGCAAAACGTACCTACGGTCACCAGTTCGATTGCCATTGTCCGTTCTCGCGACAAACTGCGCAGCATGCAGCTGCTGGCTAAAGCCGGTATTGGCATTCCTAAAACCGTTTTTGCCCGCGAAGCCAGTGACCTGGACGACGTTTTGGAGCAAGTCGGCGGCGCACCGGTAATTATTAAGGTCGCCCGCGGCACTCGCGGCAACGGCGTAGTTTTAGCCGAAACTCGCAAAGCTGCCAAAGCCGTGATGCAGGCTTTTTATGTTGAAGGTGTGAGCTTTGTGGTGCAAGAATTTGTGGCCGAAAGTGCTGGTGTCGACATTCGTGTCTTCGTGGTCAACGGTAAGGTTGTAGCCAGCATGCTGCGCCAGAGCCTGGATGACGATTTCCGCAGTAATATCGCCCAGGGCGGTGAGGGCATCACTGTTAAGCTGACCGACGAAGAGCGCAAAACAGCCCGCGCGGCCGCTAAAGCTATGGGCCTGCCCATCGCCGGCGTCGACATGATGCGCTCCAACGACGGCCCCAAAGTGTTGGAAGTTAACTCCAGCCCTGGTTTCAAGATCGAAAAAGTGACCGGCCGTAACGTGGCCGAAAAAATTATCGATTATGCCGAGTTGGTGGCAAAAACAGGTCGCCGCAAAGACAAGGTCGGCGCGTAGCTACACGCTTATGTTATGATTACGACATGAGTCCTGCCCTTGTTCTTGGCGCAATTATTGTATTGCCGATTTTTGTTTTAATGCTGCTACGCGTAAACGCGGCGCTTGTTTTCCTGAGTCTCTGTTTAGGCGATGTGCTAGTACAGTTTGTTGCTGGCGACGCCAACTCGTTTTTTAGTCTACTGTCCAAGCAAAACGTGACAGCTAAGCCAATAAGTACCAGCGACCAGACGATCCATCTAGTGTTGTTGCTGTTCCCCGTGGTGCTGACCACCATTTTTATGATACGAACTGTGCACGGCACCAAACTACTGCTTAATTTCTTGCCGGCATTAGGGGTGGGACTCCTTGGTGCGCTATTGGTTGTGCCGCTGCTCTCGCCAGGCTTAAACAGCGGTATCTTAAATACTAGCCTCTGGCAGCAGGTGACACAGGCTCAAAACTTGATCGTTGGCAGCAGCGCCTTAGTGTGTATGTTTGCACTCTGGACGCAACGCTCCAAAGTTGGCTTAGGCAGACACCACAAAAAACATTGATCAAAGTCACATGACGCTTACGCTAATATTGGTATACTACGAAGTAACTAACAAGGAGCTAGCATGGCCAGTAAAACTGAGCGTCGCCGGATAATCGATAAAACCTTAACATCGCTTGGCGTCGTTGCGACACTGGCCTTGCTGCTGATAGGTGGCTTGGCCTGGTGGGCAGGCTCGTTCGTAACGAGCAATGTCCACGACCAGTTAGCGGCCCAAAAAATTTACTTTCCCGAGGTTGACAGCCCGGCGTTAACCGCCTTGCCCGATGAGCAGCGAGCCGCAGTGGCCCAGTATGCTGGCCAGCAAGTATTGACTGGCGCCCAAGCTAAAGTTTTTGCCGACGATTTTATCGCAGTCCACCTGAGTAAGATCGCTGCCGGCCAAACCTATTCAGAAATTAGCGCCCAAGCCCAGGCTAACCCAAGTGACACGCAGCTTCAAGCCCAAGCCAACACCTTATTTAAAGGCGAAACGCTTCGCGGCTTGCTGCTTGGCGATGCCTACGCCTTCGGCACTGTCGGCCAAATTGCTCATGTGGTTGCTCTTGTGGCGCTGATTGCCGGTGCCTTTATGCTGGTGCTAGTGCTGCTTGGTTTGCTGCATTTGGCACGTCTCTAGTCCTGCTTCTGAGGAACTTTTTCACCTTTTTGGCGGGCTTTGGAGAGGCCAACAGCAATAGCTTGCTGGCGGCTCTTAAACTTACCTTCGTGTTTGTGTTCGTGCATGGTTTTTTCAACTTCCTTGCTAGCTTTGGGATCGTACTTGTTCACGTTCGCCTCCTTTCATAAATAGAGCCGCCCTGGCAAGCGTAGAGCCAGGGCGACTTCTAGCCGGCTAAGCCACGTTAACCGGCTACACGGTTTAACTAGCTAAGCTAGCTTGAACGGCTGCTGTTGCGGCCACCGCGAGCTTTCGCTTCTGTAGGTTGAGCGGCAGCGCCTTTCTTGCCGGCTTCGCTAGCCCGGCGCGAACCTTTCTCAAATTTGCCGCTACTCATTTGGCCACCTTTACTGGCTTGCTCCTGAGTGTCATCGCGGTTACCGAATTGACCTGGATTGTTTGGATCAGGCATATTAACCCTCCCTCATTAAATTAATAATTGAGGTTATTACTATAGCCGCAACTCGTGCAACCGTCAGTGAGATTACGGCTTGCAATGTATGTTATACAGATAGATTTTTAATGGCTATGGCTGGGTTTCAACAAGTTTAGGGCAGCGATGACAATCACCGGCACGCTTAAGACGCCAGTCAAGTACTGAGCCAGGGAAGTGCTTTCGCCTGCTTTGAAAATATCGTGGAAAAATAAGAAATCTACGAACAAGAAGCCTAAAACTAATGCTGCGCTGAGTAATTTTTTCATATTTTGTATTATACACTGATGAGCAAGTTACAGGTGATCATGGATGAACTCGTACTGGCCCGCCGCTGACAAGGGTAGGGTTTGATGATCTACAACATCGAGGCCGAGAACATTCATCTCTGAAATGCTCCAGTTACCACCCTTGTCCACGCTTTCAACAAAGGCCACATGACCGTAGCCGCGAGTAGATATTTCCACAACTGCGCCAGGGCTGGGAAAGTGATCAACAATATAACCATCCGCGGCAGCTCGTTCGGACCATGTTGCGGCATTGCCCCAGGACCCGGGGACGGGGTGGCCGTTCTGGGCGCGGAGTTTAGCTGCCCACCAGGTGCAATTGCCCCATTCATAATAGTTAGTTAGACCGGCAGCGTTCGGGGTAGGGTTGCTGGCTGCGGCCGCAACGCCGGCGGCGAAAGTCGGCAGCGGCGCCGTCGTTTTCGTAACTTTACTGGCTAATTTGACTTGCAGCGGCGCAATAGTCGGCAGACTGGAGTCGGCAGCCGGCTTAATAAACTTTGGCACATCAAGCATACTTATGCCGAACTGCAAGCTGCGGCCAAACGCTCGCGGCACGGTTAAAATATCGCCAATAATTTGCGAAGTCTTGGCAGCCGCATATTTCCAGACTGTCCGGGCGCCGATGCGCGGATCGGGCATATTATCGGCTGACGCTTTAACAGATACCACTACCAGAGAGGTGGCGATCAAGAGGGTAGTGGCGATGATAAATAATTTGGATAATAGTACATTTTTCGAGCTCTCCACCCCCTCTGCATCAGACGAGGGTAAATCTTCCACGGTTCATCTAGCATTGCACGGTCGCGGCTGCGCCGCAGTGGCAAAACTTACGACCGCCACGAAAGAACCGTCCTCAAGGGCGGTTTTTTCGTGGCGGTCTCTAGTAGTCGTTATTGGATTTAAATTAGAGAGCGGCAGGACTTGCTATATAGCTGGTTTCTAGGCTTTGTTGCCGGCGAGCGTCCAATGAACAAGAGCGTTTGCGTGTCCGTGGCCCATTTGATACTTGAACTTTAGATAATTAACTATGTCCATATGCTTTTCTAGGCCGCATTCACTTATTATTTTCTGCCACTGGGCTATTGATTTACCATATTTTTTCTCAATTGATGGGAAGTAAGACTCTGGGCCATATTTCGACCATTGTGCTGATTCTGCAGACATTGACTTTGATCCTGAGACTAAAATGTGAGCGTGATAATATTTTACCATTTTGGAAGACAGGGTAGATGTGGCGGCACTTAGATTTCATGCCAGCCTGCATATAGCCGATTTACAGCTTCTGCTAGCTACTGCTTAATATCCCATCCGAAGTAAATTTCGGACCTACGGATTTTATCGCCGGCGAATGTGAGCACTTCGGTAATGCGCTTTTTTGTTCCATCCGGCATGGTTTCTTCATACGTAACTACCACTTCGTCGTTCTGTTCAATTAAGCGCACAAAGTCATGCTTTACATGGCCGGCGGCACCCGGCCAGGCCAATTCAAAGAACCCGTTTCGGTCTAAAAAATGGTCGGGCGGAGCCTGCAACGTAAAGTCGGGAGTCAGTAGCTTTTCAACAAAATCACGGTCAGCCTCCGCAAAGGCTCTGTAGAACATTTTTGCCAGTTCAATGTGGTTGCTCATACAGAATATATTAACAAAACTCCTCAAGCGAGGAGTTTAAGCATAAGCGGCTTGGAGGGCCCAGCGGGGCTCGAACCCGCGACACGTGGATTAAAAGTCCACTGCTCTACCAACTGAGCTATAGGCCCATGTCTAACGCTAGACTGCTGTGATGCAAAATAACTCCTTACATTATCTATTTTTAGGCCGAAAAGTCAATCTGTTGCGCTCTGTTATTAACTATTTATTAAACCGCTGCTAGTTCGTTAGCAGCTTAAGCTTTTTAACTTGGTAGACTGCGGACATGCATTGGCTTGAACGCCGCACCACGCTGTGGCTACTGGCCAGTGCAGCAGTGTTGGTCGGCTTGGCTTTGGCGCCAGGTGGCTGGCACATTGGCTCGGTCTGGGGCTGGCTCGGAGTGGTGGCGTTTTTGGCCAGCCGCCGACCGTGGCTAAAAGTCATAGCCATTGTGGCTTGCGGCTTGGCATTGGGCAGCGCCCGGGGCGCGCTCTATCTCGCTAAACTGGCTCAGTACCAATCACTTTATGGCCAGTCAGTAACACTATTGGTACACGCAGCCAATGATGCTGTATACGGCACGCACAGCCAGCTAGCTTTTGATGCTGATCAGATACGATTCGAAGATGGTCAACGTTTGACAGGCAAACTCGAGGTTAGCGGCTTTGGGCTAAATACTGTGTGGCAGGGTGATGAAATTGAAGTCACGGGCAAATTGCGTCCCGGTTATGGTTCATTCCAGGGCGATATCAGTTTTGCGAAGCTATCTTTAGTGGAGCATCAGCCCAGTTTAGTTGCGACAATTCGTCGTAAGTTCGATGCTGGTATGCAAACCGCTTTGCCAGAACCACTAGCACCATTTGCACTTGGCTTGCTGATTGGCCAGCGCGCCACCTTGCCGCCAGAAATTAAGCAAAATCTGTTGCATGTCGGGCTGACGCACATTATTGCGGTATCGGGCTACAATCTAACAATAATTTTGCAGGCCAGCGGCGGCATGCTGGCGCGCTTTTCAAAAAGACTGACCACAGTGCTGTCTTTCAGCCTGATTGGCGTGTTTCTGCTGCTGGCCGGCAGTAGCGCATCCATCGTCCGCGCTGCAATAGTTAGCATGTTAAGTATTGTCGCTAAATACTACGGCCGCAGCTTTAAGCCGCTTAATTTGATATTACTGGCCGCCGCAGCCACGGCCTGGGCTAACCCGGTTTATATCTGGAGTGATGTTAGCTGGTACCTCAGTTTTCTAGCCTTTTATGGTGTATTGGTCGTGGCGCCTTTGCTTCAAAAACGTTGGCCATGGCGTGGCTTTAAGAGCCTAATTGGCGCTGTGTGTTTAGAGACAATATGTGCCGAAATCATGAGCTGGCCATATATTGTTTACACGTTTGGCCAGATGTCGTGGATTGGTCTGCCAGCCAATGTGCTGGTGGTGACTTTAGTGCCGCTGGCCATGCTGCTCAGCCTGATCGCCGGCTTAGCCGGTATGTTGATGGCCCCGTTGGCGGGCTGGTTGGCCTGGCCAGCTCGACAGTTACTTAATTACATGCTGGACACGGCTCGGTTGCTGGCCGGCATCCCGCATGTCTTTATAGAAAATCTGCAGCTGCCGCTGGCGGGCCTGGTCAGTTTTTACGGCCTGGCCCTACTGATTGGGCTAATCATTTGGGGCAAGACAAAAGGGCCAAAAGCTGATACAATAACAGATATGAGCGGACATTCCAAATGGTCAACCATTAAGCGCGAAAAAGGCGCCAAAGACGCTGCCCGCGGGGCACTTTTCACTAAACTTGGCAACGCCATTGCGATTGCGGCTCGCAGCGGCACTGATCCCGACACCAACTTCGCTTTGCGTCTGGCTGTCGAAAAGGCCAAGTCATCGAATATGCCGTTGGCCAACATTCAACGCTCGATTGACCGTGCCAAAGATAAAGATGCGGCCCAGCTGCAGGAAATTTTATACGAAGGTTACGGCCCCGGCGGCGTGGCTATTTTGGTGGAGTGCGCTACCGACAATATCAACCGCACCTATCCTGATGTGAAAACTGCCTTCGCCAAGCACGGTGGCAGCATTGCCGACAAAGGCAGCGTGGCTTTTCAATTTGATCGCAAAGGTGTGATTCGCGTCAACGGCAGTGGCGATGATGTCCTGATGGCCGCGCTGGATGCTGGTGCCGAAGATGTTCAAGAGGAGGGCAATGAATCTGTTATTTACACCGCCCAAACCGATCTGGCCAAGGTGCGTGATGCGCTGCGCGAGGGTGGCTTGGAAGTCACCGAGGCCGAATTAACTTACGTGCCGAACAACACCGTTGAAATCACCGACAAAGACACGGCCGGCAAAATCATGCGCCTGATGGACGCTTTGGACGAGCTGGACGACGTCTCCAACACCCATGTCAACTTCGACATCGACGAAAGCTTGCTCTAGCTTGGCACATTTTGGGCGAAAAGCTGCGCTCCGCGCTCGCCGTATGGCAAATACGGCTCGTTTACGGTGCTCGTTTTTCACACCAAACTGCACTCAAGCGAGAGCAAGCTCGCCAGCTGCTACAATTAGCCTATGAGAATTTTAGGCATCGATCCCGGCACCGGCATTTTGGGTTTCGGTGTGATCGAGGCCGCGAACGGCAAGGCGCAGCTGGTCGACGCGGGAGTGATTCGCACACCTGTTAAAGAAGACGATGCGGTGCGGCTGCAGACCATTTTTGAAGAATTAACAGATATAATTGCGAGCAGCAAGCCGACAATTATGTCCGTGGAAAAGCTGTTTTTCTCTCAGAATGTAACCACGGCGATGACCGTCTCGCAGGCTCGCGGCGTGGTATTGCTGTGCGGTAAGCAGGCGGGTCTGGAAATTTTTGAATACACGCCGCAACAAATTAAGCAAGGCCTGACTGGCTATGGTCGAGCTGACAAAAAACAGATGCAGGAAATGGTACGTGTAGTTTTGGGCCTCAAAACCGTACCCCAGCCGGACGACTGCGCCGACGCTTTGGCGGCAGCGCTGACTCACGCCCAAACTGTGAGATAATTAAAGTATGATTGCGACATTATCTGGCGTGGTGAGCGAAAAGCTGCTGGACGAAGTCGTTTTGGAAGTCGCCGGGGTTGGCTATGGCTTATTAGTGACGGTTGAAGATTACGGCCGGCTTCACAGTGGTGAGCCAGCTAAACTTTACGTTCATGAGCACATCCGCGAAGATTCGCACGATCTATATGGCTTCCTTTCTGCTGACACTAAAAATTTATTTGAACAACTGCTGAGCGTTAAAAACGTCGGCCCGAAGGTGGCTTTGGCAGTTTTGGGCATCGGCTCTGCCGAAATAGTGCGTACCGCCATAGCTGCCGGCGATGTTAAATTACTGCAATCTGCCAAAGGCGTCGGTAAACGGGCTGCCGAGCAAATGGTGGTCGAGCTACGTGACAAAGTGGGCCTGGCAGCTGGTGCTGCCGCCGAAGATTTAGTCACCCGCGGCGGCGTCAACGCTGCCGACGAAGCCGTTCAAGGTCTATTGGCCTTGGGATACACAGAAACTGATGCCATGCTGGCGCTGCAACACGTCGATCCAAAACTATCGGCCGAAGATCGCATTAAACTAGCGCTGAAAGGTCAGGCATGATTGACCGCATTGTCGACGCAACCGGCCAGGATGAAACGCCGCAAGAGGTAGAGCTGGAAATTACGCTGCGGCCGCGCGACTTTGCGAATTACATCGGTCAGGAGCGGTTGAAGCAAAATTTGCAGTTAGCAATTGCTGCAGCTAAAAAACGCGGCGAGCCGATTGACCACGTGCTGCTGCACGGGCCGCCCGGACTCGGCAAGACCACGCTGGCGAACGTCATCGCCCACGAAATGGGTGCCCAAATTCGCGTTACCAGCGGTCCGGCCATTGAGCGAGCCGGCGACCTAGCCAGCCTGCTGACCAACCTGAGCGACGGTGACATCTTATTTATTGACGAAATTCACCGCCTGAACCGTAGCGTCGAAGAAGTGCTGTACAGTGCCATGGAAGACTTTAAGTTAGATATTATGTTGGGCAAGGGGCCGAGCGCCCGCAGCTTACGCCTGGATCTGCCGAAGTTCACCATTATTGGCGCGACGACGCGGACTGGTGCGCTGGCCGCGCCGCTACGCGACCGTTTCGGCATGATTCACCGACTGGAGTTTTACACGCCGGAAGAAATCCAACAGATTATTGAGCGCGCTGCCAAAATTTTAGGCGTCAAAATCGACAAAAAGGCGGCCGGCGAGCTGGCTAAGCGCGCCCGGTTAACCCCGCGCATCGCTAACCGCCTGTTGAAGCGCGTTCGCGATTACGCCGATGTTAACGGCGACGGCATCATTGATGCAGCCATCAGCGAAAAAGCGCTGACACTATTGGACATCGACGATTTGGGTCTGGACGCCGCCGACCGTGCGCTGCTGGCCACAATTATCGACAATCACAGTGGCGGCCCGGTAGGCGTGGAAACGCTGGCCGCGCTGACCAGCGAAGAGCGGGGCACCATCGAAGATTTTTACGAGCCGTATCTTCTAAAAATCGGTTTGCTGGAACGCACACCGCGCGGTCGCAAAGTGACGCCCAAGGCATATGCTCATCTGGGTAAAAAGGCCAAAAGCAAAAGTGATGACAAGCAGTCAACACTGTTATAATAAAAACCATGTATCCGAACGACCCTAACCAGCCGCTGCCGCCGGCCCAGCAGCCATTGCAACCGGAGCAACCGCAGTACCCGCAGTACCAGCCCCAGCCACCACAACCACCAATGCCAGATTATTCGCCAGCCACTGCCCAGCAAGTGCCAACCCTACCAGCACCTGCGCCGCAACCAGCTGAGAATCCGCACCTGCCCAAGAGTACCGAGCACCACAAATCGAAGAATCCTTTCCATGTTATGCAGCCGGGTGAAGTAGAGATCTGTGAAATCAAGCGCCATCCAATCGGCATGTTCGGTATTTACTTCGGTGTTGGCTTTTTGTTGTTAGTTTTGGCACTGTTAACTTACGGCGTAGCGCCTTCGGTGATTACCAGTGTCAGCACCAGCGAAGTATATGGTATCGGTACGCTTATCTTCTTTGTTTTTGCAGTTATGGCTCTGGGCTTCGCCTTTGTTTCCAATGTTGTTTATTGGGGTAACAGCTGGGTGCTAACTTCCGACAGTCTGACCCAAATTACCCAGACCAGCCTGTTTCACAAGCAGTCCAGCCAGCTCAGCCTAGGAAACCTGGAAGATGTGACAGCCGATCAAAACGGCATCATTCCGCATCTGCTAAACTTTGGTGTCTTAAGAGTGGAAACGGCTGGCGAACATGCCAAATTCCTGTTTTTGTACTGCCCGAACCCGAACTATTACGCGCAACAGATCTTGGCGGCCCGCGAACAATTTGAACAAGATCGTCGCGGCACCGATCTGCAACGGCTTTATCGTGGGCCGGGCTCCTACGGACCGGGCCAGCCATCACACCCTCAATATCAGCCGCCAGCCGATCCCTCAACACCGGCGCCTCAGGCTTAGAAGCTGAACGGGTTGTTGCGGGCTTGTTCGAATAAACTGTGAACGTTAACGCTGTTATCCTGCAGGGAATTGAGCTGTTGGACGGTTGCCGGGTTAACATGTGCTGTTCGAATTGGGTCGTTTTGCTCGCTAATTTGCAGCTCCGAAGGCTGCGCACTATTCAAATTATTAACTTGCCAAAGCACGAAGGCGTATATAATGGCCACGATCAGCAAGAAGGCAGGTACGCTGTAGGCTGCCAGCTTTTGCAGGAGTGGGCGCAGGCGATTGGGCAGACTTTTCAATTTGTTGGCCATTATTTGTTCTCCGGTTTAATGTAAATATCGAGTGTTAAGGCAAATGACACCCGGTTGGGGTCAGATTTAGTTGAGCTGGAAGTTGAACCGCCACCGGGCGTAATGTCAATCGAGCTAACCAAAGCGGTTAGGCGGTTTTGCTCTAAATCTGACAGAAAGTTAATAAACTGCGAGTAAGTACAGGGGTGACTGCTGTCGCTGGTGACGGTGAGGTCCAAGCTGTAAACGCCAGGAATCCCTGTGACTGGCTTCAACTGCGACAGACTGACAGCGCCGCTTTGCGCGGAAACTGCGGGGGCCGCAGCTGCGCCTTTGCTGGCACTGCCACCTAAAGTCGATGGTGGGAAATCGATGGAAGCCAGCTGGACATTATTTTTATCGGCCAAGGCCACAATTTGGCGAACGGCTTGAGTCTGATCCTTATTTTGGGGCACCACCACCTGAGCAATCTTGTAAAGACTGGTGTAATTCTTGATGTCGCGCTTGGCGGCCACTAGCTCAGTTTCCTCCTGAAGATCGGCCTGTTGCTTAGCGCGTAAGTCAACCAGCTTGGTGGATTTACTTTGGAGCATGGCGTTAATCTCGTAAGCGCCACCAACTAAGCCAATAAATAATAAGACAATCAGACCCAATAAGACGTAATAAAGGCGTTTACTGTTCATTGCTGGCCGCCTTGGTTAATAAACAAGAACTGATTGGTGGCATTAAACAGAGCCCGCAGCGAAATTGTGCATGGAAAGCCTGGGTTGGCTGTTGAGGATGAACCGCCGCAATCTATGCGGTTAATGTCGGCACTGGCAAAAATCTTATTCTTTGGGTCGGTTAAGTTAACTTGAACCTGGGTGGCAGTGGTGTAATTGGTGGCCTCGGCTTCCAGATCAAGACCGCCGCTAACCTGGTTGATGTTTAGGCCAGTCAAGTTGGTGCCCACAGGCATGGCTGCGCCGATTTGAGTTATTAACTTTGAAAATAGCACTTCACGGCTCAGGACCTGAACGGCCAGCTTCAAGCTGTTGCTAATATCCTGAACCTGATTTTTGGTCAGATTCAGATGTTCCTTTTCAAGCCTGGCATTGGCCGCCGTAACCGCTGCCTGGGCGTCAACAGTTGAGCGATGCAGTCTTAAACTGCCATAAGTGCCAAGTGCGCCCAAGCCCAGCAAGGCTAGCACCAAAACTACTACCCAACGACGTAAAATCACATTGCGACGACCATAGGCGTAGGCGCTTTTTAGCTCCGGCGACAATAAGTTAATCATGGCCGGAACACCTCTCTGGGTTCAGTTAGGGCCAAGCCGGCAACGGTTGCGTACATTGGTTTATCGGCTTCTGATGGCGGCTGGAAGTGTTTAAAATTAATGAATTGCCAGGGGTCGGTGCGGCGCACTGCCAGGCGCAAGGCAGAAGTAAAGTAGTCGCTGAGCCCCGGCATGTTGGCTCCGCCACCGGTAGTCACGACCTGGGTAATTGGCCGGTCAGTGCCGTAACGCTCTTCGTAATAACGAATCATACGGCGAATTTCCTTAATGATCTCATCGAGAGTGGGCTGCAAGGCGGCTTTAATATCGGCTTGCTTTTTGCTGACGCCCAAGCCGTAACGGGTTTTAATCAGGCCCGCCTCGGCGGGCGTGACGTCCAGCTTCTCTTTAATGGCATTGGTGAAGTTCACGCCACCTCCTTGCACCGTACCGGTTACCAAGTTGTGCTTGTCGAAAATGCTGATGTCGGACGACAGTGAACCGAAGTCGATAATGACTGTGGGAACGTCACTTTGCTTATCCAGTCTGAAAAGTCGTGCCGAAGAACTAAGAGTAGGCTCAATTAAAACTGTTTCCAGTCCCAAGATATTAGCCAGGTCAAGATAAGAGTCGACAATGCCTTTCGGTACGGCCACCACAAACAGCTCGGTATCCTCGCTGGTCTCACGGATAATTTCATAGTCAAGATAAAGCTCTTCCAGGGGCAGGGGAATATACTGTTCGGCCTCGAGCTGTACCGCTTCGTCGACGTCACTGGCCTTCAGTTTTGGCAGTTTGATGGCTCGCGTGAAGGTTCGGTAAGTTGGAATGGCCAACGCCACTCGCCTAGTTGTGATGTCGCCAATCAGATGGTGTTGGAACATCTCCATGGCTGCTTTGGCGATCACATCAGGCTTGGTTATGATACCGTTTTCTTCGACGGCATTATCAAAAGTCGTAAAGCCATAGCCGATCAGGTGAGGATTGCGGCCTGCAGCGCCGCTTTCCGGTAGGGTTTCGCCAAGTTGCATGACTTTCATCGAGCCATGGCCAATATCCATACCAAACAATGGCTTGTCATGGAAGAAGTTTGGCACCCGAGTTATTTTCATATTTGTCCCACCGGCCTGCTTTTAAGCATAAGGCTTTTCGATTAGTATATCAGATTTACAGCTTGCGGTAACCCTTTACCACCCAAACAGTATTGCCGCCGCTAACAGAGCTGCCGAAGGTGATAGTGCCTTGGTTGACCAATTGCACGGTTTGGCCGACTACGGCACCAATCGAACCGCTATTACCCATGGTTGCCTCCGACCAATACGCGTAAAAAATACTGTTGATGGCCGAAGTATTATTGCCGATATTGATGGTTTGTATGCCACGCGAGGCTGCCAAAGCCGAGCCGGTTAATGTTGCGCTATCAACTGAGCAAGAGGCGCCGCAATAAAAGGTTATGAACTCGGCGCCGGTACCGGAAGCGTTAGCCGTTACAGATGCACCATTAGCAAATGACAAGCCGCTGCCACCATCAATCATAATAACCGGCCGAGTGCTACCCAAGACGTTGGCGACAATAATTTGCGAAGAATTACTCGGGCTCAGGGAGCCGGTAATCCAGACATTGCCTTGCACAGTGACAGTGCACTGGTTGCTTAACGTAACATCGCCGGTAATCTTGGTGTTAGCCGGCCAAATGACATTTTTTTTTCCGGAACATGATGCCTGGCTGCCAGTCAGGTTATTGACAACGGCCGCTTTCTGGCCGGCACGATCGTACGTGGGCAGGGCACCAGGCGTGACGGTACCAGAAGTAAGTCCCGGGTTGGTCATATTGTTGCCAGTTGTCTGATTATTAGCTGTCACCTGGCCGTAAATATGGGCGCTATTGCTCATTGAAATGGGCTCGGGTTGGCCGTCGGCGCTGGTGCAAACGCGAGGATAGGTCGAATCTGCCGGCACAGGACAAACTGCGTCAGCTGCCTGGACATTAACGGGATTGGTAGATAGGCCAATACTTGCGCTGTTACTCATGGTTATCGTTCCATTGACAAAAACTGCACCACCAACAACTTTAGAGTTGTTGCTCATAATTAGTCCGCCGGCGCCGGTTAATATACTGTAGTCACCGCCGCTAACTGGATATAAATCTACCGCCACCCGAACTGTCCGACTGGGAGTAGCGGCCGTTGCCGGAAAGTATGTGCGCCCTGTGACAGTGATGGTTTGCGTGGTGCTATCTCCACTGACGCTATCTTGAAACGTAGTTTTAACATTGCCGCTGTTGTGCAGTGTGACTTCGCTGCCGGTACCTGTCCAGCTGTTGTCTGCCAGCAGCTGCTCGACTCCATAATCAGCACCCGCATCAGCCGCCATTTGCGCCATGGTGTGGTATTCGTCAAAGTGCGCGACCTGATAGCTGGTTAATGACAAGCGCATGTAGTAAGCAGTAATCAATATCAAAAACGGCAAGGTAATAATGAAAATTAGTAAAATTGATCCCTGTTGATTGCTTTTCATAGCTAAAACTGATTCCTTAAAGTTACACGCGTGCTGGTGGTCAGATTAATCGGATTGCCGGGCGCATTACGTTGCATATTCAGTGTGATAAACACGGAATGCGCTGATGTCGGCGTGTTGGTTTGGTCGCCATCCTGGTCGTAAAGTGTAAATGTCATCGTATTAACGTAATCAGCCAGATCTATATCTGCCGGACAAGAGGCGGTGGCCTTGTTTGCCGGGCACGTGGTGCTTATGCGGTTCCCGACAGCATTTGGATTTGCCAGCCTGCGTTCCATCAGCGACGAACCGTTTTTGTAGTAAACAAGCTCGTTCATATACGGCTCGGCTGTGTCGGGATCAATAATATAATTGTGCGAGCTGTCGACAGCCGGCACGGGAATAATAATGACGAAATTGCTGTTGTTGGTGCTCCAACCGCCGCTCGGGGCATTGGCATCGGTAATCGTGTTGTTTTGTTCTACGCCGTTACCATAACGTATATTTTCAACTGTAGTGCGCAGCAAGTTCTGAGACGATATTGTCATGCTTGACAGCTCATTAGTGCGAGTAATCGTCACAAAATAATTTGCTACTAACCCCAGAAACGCTACGCCGATGACGGCCAGCACGCCAACCGCTACAGTTAGCTCAACAATTGTAAAACCGGCTTGGTTATTGACCGACACCGAGCTCTCCAACATAGGTTGTGTAAGTGTAGGAAACAATCTTGCCCTGATCTTTGTACGAAACAGTTAAGTCGACCTGCTTCAGTCCTGCCGTTGGACTGGTGACTGTCATGCTGGCGCTACGGCTAGGCGGCAGCTGGGTTGTCAGTTGGCTGGTTAGGCTGGTAGTGCCGGTATTGAGCGCATTAAAGCCTTGGTTGCGCAACGTTTCAATTTTAGCTTCGGCAAAAGAATTAGCGAGATTTAAGTAGCGTCCGCGTTCATTTAGGTGTACATAGTTTGTAACAATTTGATTAAGCGAAAGCGTCACTACTGCGGCGACGGCAATCGTCACCAGCAGTTCCACCAATGTAAACCCACCCTCAGCTGGCCTCATCTTGCTCATGCTTAATCACATTATACTAAAAGGCCCCGGTAGAACCGAGGCCTTTTGAGCTGTCTGAAGACAGATTAGTCGAGGTTACTCTTGGTGTATGTCGGGGAACCGTTAACCGTACCTTCGTAGGTAGCGGTCAATGTGTACTGAGCACAGTTAGTGTCAGTGGTTTCACACGAAGCACCTGATGAGTCGGTAACAGCGTAGCTGTATGACTTGGCAGCAGGAGCCGCGACCAAGCAGGAAGCGCTGGTCGGGTCACAGGTTGACGATGGGTCAACCAAAGCGCCGGCGTCCAAGCTCTTGACGTTGGTAGCACGCCATGAAGCAGTGTTCATGTCGGTGCGGCTCGGGTAGTAACCGTTCTGGCTGAAGAAGGCTTCTAGCTGAGTCTGGAGCGACTGAATGTCTGTCTGACGCTTGGCGTTACGGGCTTTCGCCTGAATGCCACTATAAGTAGTAATAACTAACAGAGCCAAAATACCGATGACCACGATGACGATCAGAAGCTCGACAAGCGTGAAACCACGGGTACTATCACGTTTTTTAAGGGAGATCATAATGAGCCCACCCTCCTTAATTAATTTTTATGCGATCTTTGCAGTGTGCTCTCGAGTGGCACGCTACAACTATCTGAGAATGATTATAAACATAAGCGGTCTGAGGTCAACCCTCCTGTGGAAAAGCTGCCTAGCTGCCACCAATGTTCTTGGACAGGTTGGCGATCGGGCCCATGACGCTGGCGGCAATCAAGCCGACGCCGGCACCCAGGAAAACAATCATAATTGGTTCGATCAAGGCGGCCAGTCCGTCGATGGTCACAGCTACCTCTTCTTCATAAAAATCAGCAATTTTGACCAGCACGGTGTCAATTTGGCCGGTTTCTTCACCAACTAACAGCATTTGAGCCACAATTGGTGGGAAGTGTTTACTGCGACCAATCGGCTCGGAGAGTTGCTTGCCGTTTTTGACTTCCTCGGCCGCGTCGAGCAATTCTTTCTCGATCACTTTGTTGCCAATGGCTGCGCCGGTAACTTGCAAGGCATCCAGCACGCTGACACCGGAGCCCATCAGCGAGGCAAAAGTTCGTGAAAAGCGGGCGATGGCAATTTTGGAAATGATCACCTTAAAGATAGGTAAGCGCAGCAGCAAAGCGTGAAATTTAAACTTACCCTCAGGTGTTTTAATGTAGCGCAAGCCGTAAAAAGCGCCGATGCCTAGCGCCGCGCCGACAAAAACCAGATTTGGCAGCGAAGAGATTACTGGCACCTTATTCAGCAGCGGAATATGCTGCATGATCGTTGCGTGTGAACAGGCGCTGCTGACAGCCAACAGAGCGCGGGTATAGATCGGCAATTGTGTGCCAGGGCCAGCAAGCTGACCAATAATGCTGCTCAGTTTCGGCATGATGAACAGCATGATGCCGAAGAAAGCCAGGATGGTGATGCACAAAATTACCACCGGATACATCATGGCGCTTTTAATCTTCTTGCGCATGGAGGCGTCGAGTTCGACTTGGGTGGCTAGGCGCTTCAGAATGTCATCCAAAATACCACCTTCTTCGCCGGCGCGGCACATGTTAACGTAAACGTCCGAGAAGACGTTGGGGAATTTGCCGAAGGCGTCGCTGAGCGGCTGGCCGGCCTCCACATCTTTGGTCACGCTGGCTAAAATCTCACTGAAGTAGGGGTTCTCAGAGTCGCCTTGGAGGGCGGCCAGAGCCTTGGCCAGCGGCACGCCGGCGCTGATCATAGTTGATAACTGACGCGTAAAGACCACCAACTCGCCGAGCTTAACTTTCTTTTTAGGACCTAAAAAACCGCTGCTTTTGCTTTTGGCGGCTTCTACCAGCACGGGGTGGACACCCTGTTTGCGCAATAATGCCAGTAATGCTGACTTATCGGCCGCTTCTACGCTGCCGGAAATCGTTTTGCCGTCTTTATTGGTGGCCGTGTAGTTAAAAAGCATGGCCTACTCCTGCGCCGTGACGCGCAAGACCTCCTCAATTGTGGTTTCGCCGCGCAAAGCTTTGACCAGGCCATCCAGCTGCATGGTTAGCATGTTATCGGCAATGGCTGCTTGTTCAATGGTGTCAGCGGTAGCGTTTGTCACAATTAATTTCTGAATTGCTGGCGTGTTGTTTAGCACCTCATAAATACCGATGCGGCCCTTGTAGCCGGTGTGGTTGCAGCTGTCACAGCCGTCGTCATGCGCTTTCCAGAGCTTGCCGATGGTGCTGGCCGTTGAGCTCAAATCGTCACTCGAGACCTTAGCCTTATCACTGCCCATGCCAATACCATCTTGGCGGGCTGCAGTTTCCAGCGCGTGCAGGTTTTTAAAGCCGCCGTGGGTGTCGAGGCTGAAACTCTTTTCTACCTGTTTAATCGTGGCGGCGTCCGGAGTAAAGCTCTCACGGCAAACTACGCAGAGGCGGCGGACCAAACGTTGAGCCACAACCAGCCGCACCGTGCTGGCAATTAAGAACGGCTCGACGCCCATATCCAAGAGGCGGGGCAAACAGGTGGCGGCGTCGTTGGTGTGCAGCGTGCTGAAAACCAAGTGACCGGTCAGGGCAGCCTGCACGGCCAGGTCGGCTGTTTCACCATCGCGAATCTCACCGACCATAATAATGTTCGGATCCTGGCGCAGCAGCGACCTTAACCCAAGCGCAAATGTCATGCCGGCTAAGGGGTTAACCTGCGTCTGATTGGCGCCCACTATGTGATATTCCACCGGATCTTCAATAGTCGAAATATTGACGTTTGGCGTGTTCAGCGAAGTCAGCACGCTAAACAAGGTTGTCGACTTGCCCGATCCGGTCGGGCCGGTCACCAAAATCATGCCGTGCGGCTGGACAATGGCGTGTTTAAGATTGACCATGGCGTCACCCCAAAAGCCCAGCTCACTAAAGTCCGCGGCCTTAGTTGACTCGTTAAGTATGCGCATAACAACCTTTTCGCCGTCCAGAATTGGCAGCGTCGAAACGCGCAGGGCGTACATCTGGCCGCTGATCTCCACCTTAAAACGCCCATCCTGGGGGGCACGGTGTTCGTCAATTTTCAGATTAGACAGGATCTTAATGCGGCTCACCAAAGAGCCCAGCAGCTTGCGCGGCAACTTGTTGGCCTCGCGCAACAAACCGTCGATACGGTAACGTACTACCACATAATCTTCGCGCGGCTCGATGTGAATGTCACTGGCATTGGCCTTTACGCCGTACTCGATAATAATGTTGACTGTTTGCGCGACCGGCGAATCTTCGGCCAGATCGTCTTCGTCGATTTCTTCCTCGCCTTCGGCAATATCTTCGGCAGCGATGACTTTGGTCAGCTCGCTGGAAATGTTGCCCCGATACTGGTCAAGCGCCGCCTGCAACAAAGAGGCTGGCGTAATCGAAATTTTAATATCTTGGCCAAGCTGTTTGTGCAGGAAGTTTAAGGCCTGAATATCGTCCGGATCTTCCATGGCCACCTGTTTGTTGCCGTCTTTGTCGACATCAAACACTACCGCGTTGTACTGGCGGGCAATACGCTCTGATAGCTGTTTCAACACCTCCGGCTTAATGTCTTTGGCGTTCAGTTCTACGTAAGGCACTTCAATTTCGTCGGCGTAAAGTTTGGTCAGCTCTTTTTCGGTCAGGATATTGTTTTTGATCACCACATCTTGCATTGGCTTTTTTTCGGCCGCAACCTGCTCCCTGAGCTCCGCCAGCTTGTCGTCGTCAATTTTCTTGCCGTTCAGCAAGAGCTGTTCAACTAAGGAATCGGGAATGCGCATTTTGTTTTAACCTTTAAGAGTTTCCACCCATCTTATGGCTAATTTTAACAGCTCTGTAAAAAAAGCAGAAGCATCTTGGCGAATTAATTTTTCATTAAACTTCGGCGGAAACAAAACGCTAGCATTTTTACTACGGACAAACAGAGCCTAAAGTGTTAAAATATACATAACGACAGAGGGTAACAACCTAAGGAGGCAGCAGTGGCAGACAAAAAACCAGCTAAAACTATGGAAGCCAAACAAACCGATCAAGCCGGCAAATCTAAGGCACTTGGCCTGGCCATGGAAACTATTGAAAAACAGTTCGGCAAAGGCGCCATCATGAAATTGGGCGAAGCCCACGCGACGACCACGGTCGAAACCACGCCAACTGGCGCTTTGTCTCTGGACTTGGCCCTGGGCGGCGGCATTCCCAAGGGCCGCGTGGTTGAAATTTACGGCCCGGAATCATCCGGCAAAACGACGCTGACATTGCACGCAATTGCTGAAGTTCAAAAAGCCGGCGGCACGGCTGCGTTCATTGACGCCGAACACGCCCTCGACCCGGCCTACGCTAAACGCATTGGCGTCGATGTCGACAACCTACTTCTGTCCCAGCCGGACAATGGTGAACAAGCCCTGGAAATTGTCGAAACTTTGGTCCGCAGTAACGCCGTTGACCTAATTGTCGTCGACTCCGTCGCTGCCCTGGTGCCGCGTGCCGAAATTGAAGGCGACATGGGCGACTCGTTGCCCGGCTTGCAGGCCCGTCTCATGAGCCAAGCTCTGCGTAAGCTTACAGGTGTCATAAACCGCTCCAAAGCCACGGTCATATTCATCAATCAGATCCGCATGAAGATTGGCATTATGTTCGGCAACCCCGAAACCACTACCGGTGGTAACGCCCTGAAGTTCTACGCCTCAGTGCGCATGGACATCCGCCGCATCGGCCAAATTAAGGCAGGTGAGGAAATCATCGGTAACCGCACGCGCGTCAAAGTTGTTAAAAACAAGATTGCACCGCCGTTCCGCGAAGCCGAATTCGACATTATGTACAACGAAGGTATTAATACTGCTGGCGACATCCTCGATCTGGCGGCCGCGCGCAACTTTGTAGAAAAATCTGGCGCTTGGTACGCCCTAAATGACGAAAAAATTGGCCAGGGCCGTGAAGCCGCTAAACAGTACCTGCAAGAAAACCCCAAAATCATGGCCGAACTGACAGCAAAAATTCGCGCTGCCGAAGAGTAGCCAGGTGACCAAATACGTAGTGCACGGCGGTAAAGTGCTGGCGGCTGGCGATCAGGGCAGGGCGTATTTCGAAACTCTTACCGCAGGCTTTGAAAAGCCGCGGATGCTGATGTGTATTTTCGCCCAGCCCGAAGAGCGCTGGGACGAAAAATACAAATACTGGACCAACCACATAGATTCGGTACTGTCAGTTAAGCCCAGCTACGAGCTGGCGCAGCCGGACACCGTCATCGAACAAATGGCGCGGGCCGACATCATTTGGCTGTACGGCGGCGACGTCGAGTTATTGAAGGCGCGGGTGTCCAAAATTCCCGATTTCCGCCAAGCATTGTCGAAAATGCCGGTGGTAACTGGCGCTTCCGCTGGGGCCTTATTACTGACCAAACGAGTTTGGTCGTGCGATTACCGCCGCATTATTGATGGTCTCGGCTTGGTGCCAATCAATACAATTGTTCACTACCGCAGCGCGGACTACAGCAGCAACCACCCCAAAGTTCCTATTGACTGGGATCAGGCCGACAGGGAACTGCGGGCCGCTGTCGGGCCCGATGCCGAGATTACGCCCCTACCCGAGGGCACATTTAAGGTATATGAAGCGTGAAAATCACTAAAATCAGCCAACAAATTAAACGCGGTAACCGCTATTCAATTTTTGTCGATGAGCAGTACTCATTTTCGTTGAGCGAGAGTGCTCTTCTGGAAGCGGGACTGGCCAGCGGCCAGGAGCTTTCAAAAGAGCAAATCAAGGAATTTAAAAAACTGTCAGCCGACGACAAACTCTATAACCAGGCATTACGCTGGGTAGCCATGCGGCCACGAACTGAGTGGGAAATTGAGCAGTATTTAATTCGCAAGGGCGCTTCCCCGCCCCTGTTAAAAATAATACTTAACAAGTTAAGTATTATTGGTTTGGTTGACGACAAGAAATTTGCCGAAGCCTTCGTGGCCGATCGACGCCGCCTCCGCCCTGCCTCGCGTCGCAAAATAATTCTAGAACTTAAACGCAAACATGTGACAGAGGACACAATTAACGAAGTGGTAGGTAATGACAGCGAAGATGAGCACACCGCCCTTTTGGCTGTCATTGCCAGCAAACGCCGCCAAAGCAAATATCAAGACGAACTTAAGTTAATGCAGTACCTAGCGCGGCAGGGCTTTAACTACGGTGATATAAAGTCTGCCCTGCAGGCCGAAGATACTGACTAAGCGACCGGCGCGGTGGCGGCGACAGGTGCAGTTTTCAAGAGGTCGTTAATGATAATGCGGCGAGGCGTAATTTCCTGCACCTGACTGCGGTCAACGCTCAAAGAACCGCCGGTAAAGCTTTTTAAAATTGACTGCGAAACATAAATTTTTTGCACGTACATAGTTTCAACTTCAACAGCGTAGTCACTGACCTTACCTACTTTTTGCTTGCTTACCGTCTCCACCGGTTTGCCAATCAGTTCAAAATTTAGTTCCAAAACATCCTTCAGGCGGACCAGCTCGTCTGGTTCGGTCAGTACGTCGTGGTCGTTAACAACAAAACCTTGATTCAGCAGATCGCGAATATCCTGCGGCAGCAATATTAACTCCTTGCCGCTAAAGCGGTCGCGGCAGTAAAACCCTTCTATTTTCAGATTGTTTGGGTTGAAAATTGGGCCAGTAACAGTAGCCACCGGTGTGCCGGTGCGCAGGCTCATCACTGCTTTATTGAGTAGGCCGCCACTGAGTTGCAACATATTAACAGTATATAAGATTTACGTAAGCGGCATGTACCAATTCAGGGGCAAATCTTAAATGATTTAATAATTTAGACACTTTCTGGACGCTTATGCTTGCTTGCGTCAGGCCGTCACCGTAGGCTGGCGATATGCGGCGAAAGCACGGTGTCACAAGGCGACTAACTACCGTGGTTGCAGGCGGTTTGCTGGCTGTTTGGCCGATGCTGAGTCTGGCCGCGCCAGCAATTGGCGCGGCTGATCCCACGACCGGCGTCCCCTCCCTGGTCATCAGCCAGTTCAAAATCACCAGCAGCAACGGACAGTTCATTACGCTTTACAACCCAACCGACTCACTTCAAAGCATGAGCAACTATCAGCTGGAGTACTTCAACAATTTCGATCTGGGCAAAGCCACCAGCAGCAAGCTCATTGCGCTCTCAGGCACCGTGCCGCCGCACTCATACTTTATGGTTAGCGACGACAGTCTGCGGCTGTGTTACCAGATGACAATGCAGTCTGCCTCACTTGGCCTGTCCAGCACTGCCGGGCTGGTTGAAGTGCTGCATTTTAGCCAGTCCGATCCGGGCTCGGGCATCACCACCTCCGTAGAAGATAGCGTTGGCTGGTCGAAAACTGCCGCGGCTGGCGCCCAAACTCTGCCAGCCAACACTGCGGCTTCGTTGCTGCGCCAGCCGCAGGCCGCCAGCGGGGTTCCATTAGTTACGGCGCCAGCTGGTGGCAGCTGGCAGCCGGTGCAGCCTTCGCCCTCTGATGCTTGCCAGCTGGTCAAGGTTAACGATCCAGCCAACACACCGGTGAATACGGGTCTTAATGAGTTGCTGCCCAGCGTCGAGCCGCCGGCCTTGATTGTTTCATTAGCTGCTAGCGGCCAAGATCCTGCCGCGCCGAGTCTGCCGGCTGCGGACATTGGCCTTATGGCGCCTAGGCTCAGCGAAATTTTGCCAAACCCGCTGGGCAGCGGCAATGATGCCAGCGATGAGTTTGTAGAGCTTTATAACCCGAACGCCACAAGTTTTGATCTAACTGGTTTTAGCTTGCAGTCCGGCATAGCCAGCTTGCACCACGCTGCATTCCCGTCTGGTACGCTGTTGCCGGCCAAAAGCTTCACAGCTTTTTACTCTTCAAATACCGGACTAAGCCAAAGCAACAGTGGCGGACAAGTACAGCTGCTTGATCCGTTTGGCAGTTCGCTGTCGTCCACGGCAATTTACGGCTCCGCCAAAGACGGCCAGGCTTGGGCCTTAGCTAATGGAAAGTGGTATTGGACAGATATGCCAACCCCCAACGCTGCCAATGTCATCAAACAAAGTGGCGGTGCCGCAAAGAACGCCGCCAGGACTAGCTCTACGAAATCGCGGACGACTACGGGCGGCGCGCAGCCGCTGGCTGCCGCCAATGCCAGTGTCACAAAATCGGATGCCAGCCAGACGCCGATTCATCTGACGGCGCTTGCTCTGGTCGGTGGGCTCGCGCTACTATACGGAGCGTATGAGTACCGGGCAGATCTGGCAAACCATTTCTACTGGATTGGACGCCACCTTAGACTTGGCAGCAGCACTTGGCCAGCGTTTACGCGGCGGAGAAGTCATTGAGCTGATTAGCGATCTGGGCGGCGGCAAAACCACCTTTGTACGTGGCTTGGCTCGCGGTCTGGGTAGTTCGGATGCTGTCAGCAGCCCTAGCTTTACCTTAAGTAATGTCTACAAAACCGAACAGCTGCAGTTACATCACTTCGATTTTTACCGGTTGCATGAAGTGGGCATTATGCGCGACGAGCTTGCTGAAGTGGTGCAAGACCCGCAGGCCGTAACAGTCGTGGAATGGGGTGACATAGTCGCAGATGTTCTGCCCGAGCAGCGCCTGAGTGTTAAAATTAAGGTGTTGGATGAGGATAAGCGGCAATTTACTTTTGCGTATCCCGAGAACTTAAACTACCTCTTCCCCGATAATACTTAACACGTTAACTATGCTTATACTAACTATTCGCAGCGACAAACCCGAAGCCGAAATTGGTATGTATGACGGTGACCGGCGCCTAGCCTATACGGTCTGGGCTGCACATCGCGAATTAGCCGAGACCATTCAGCAAAAAATTGATGAACTATTAGCCGGGCAAGGTAAAACTCTGAAAGATTTACAAGGTATTGTGGCTTATCAGGGGCCGGGCAGTTTTACGGGCCTCAGAATTGGTTTAACAGTGGCTAACGCCTTTGCGTACGCCCAAAAAATACCGATTGTTGCTACCAGTGGCAAGACTTGGATCGCCACCGGCACCGCGGCTCTACTCAAGGGCGGCGACCAGCACATTGTCGTACCGGAATACGGCTCGCCGCCTCACATCACGCAGCCCAAGAAATAAGCGTTGTTAAAAGTGTTGACTTTTTAGCGCTAAAGCTTACAATTTGAGTTAGCTAGTGTGCACATAAAAAGGAAAAGAAAAAAATGAGACGTTTGTCGCGCTTCGGTTCGAGTTTTGTTATAGGCCTTAGCCTTTTATTGGGTTTAGCAGTTCCTAGTGCTTTTGCAGCCGGCACGTTCACTTGTACGTGGACAGCTGGCGGCGACGGTATTCACTTTAGCGATGCCGCGAACTGGTCTGGCTGTAACAGTGCCGCTCCTCAGCCGGCCGATAATGACGACTTGGTTTTCCCAGTTACTGTTGCTACGGCCAACGGGCTCATTAATGACTTAACTAGTGCCACATTTAACTCCATTACGGTCAATGGTACGGTAACTTTGGCCGCCAACGAGCACGATTATGAAATTGGCGGTAATGCCTTCAGTTTGAGCGGCGGCATCACCAACTCGGCTGTCGACGGCTTGGCAAGCAATGCTCCGATGGCGCTTATCGTGGCCGCGGACATGACACTAACTGCAGATCAGACCTTGCAAAACACTCGAGTTACCTATGACATTACTGATCCCACGCCATCCTTCAACATCGGCTCGAATAATATTACATTTGTTGGCGACTCTATCGTTAATGGCACTTCAGCCATCACTACCACAGTCGTTGGTAGCGGCAGCATTATTGTTGGTGGCGGAGCGCTAGACCTTAACGGCACCTTAACTGGTTTTACCGGTTCATTAGAAGTCCAAAACAATGGCCTACTCAAAATTGAGCAAGCTCAGATGGGCACGATCGGCAATCTTAGCGACATTACTGTCGACAGCGGCGGTACGCTCTATTTTGCAAACCCAGGAACTAATAGCTTGAGTTTTCCGGTCAACTTGTCGGGTACGGGTGCGACAATCGGCACCGACCAATATGCTGCTCTTGAACTGCATGGCAGCGGTACCTTGACGCTGGATGGTCTCGTAACGCTGGGCAGTGATGTCGAAGCTTTACTTGATAATGCCAATTTGACCCTAACGCAAGCACCGGACGGTGATTTTACGCTAAGTTCCGCAAGCGCCTCAACGGGTACGCTAACTGTGCCCCCCAGTGATCCGGCTGACGATTCTGACGATTCTGACGATCCAAGCGGCTCGGGTTCGTCAAATTCAACCAGCGCTCCAGGCACGCCTGATACTGGCTTTGCGGCCGTGCTGGCCAACCCATTACTAGTTTTAGCAATGACTAGCTTGGCGGCAACTATGCTGTACGCTGTCGCCCGACATATGCAGGTAATCGGTAACGAGCGGGGCTAAATGAGCCAGCCGCACCAAGCTCGTATCGGACTCGATAACCCGATATTTTCCGGTCGCTTACGTCCAGCGCAGTTTGCCGAACCCGCACCCAGCAAGCCACACTGGCAGCAGCCGGCGGATACTGTGGGCCAGCCGGTGGTGGTGCCGAAGCTGAGTATGGCTAGAATTACTACCACGCGGCAGCCGGCCAGAATTTCCTATCGTGATGCAGTGGTGCTGGAAAGGCCAGAGGTCCAGTTGCAGCCTCTATTGGCTCAGGCTCAACCGATTCAGTCAGCGACAATCGTTCATCATGAACAGATTGTCGAACCAGTGCCTGCTGTGGAGCCGATTGTCGAGCAACTCCGAGTTGAACCGGTGGCCGCGCCAGCTGAGTCAAAAATTTCCAGATTGGTCATTGCTCAGACCAAGGCTTCAGAAGCTACAACCTTGCTCAAGCAGTGGCTAACGACTGTAAAAAAACCGAGCTTGGATCACCCGCTGGTGCAAAAATTGCGTAATGTTCCCGGCGAGTTGCACCAAATGTCCGGGCTTCAAGTCATCTTTGTGGCTTTAGCTGGTTTTATTATGGCCATTGGTTTAACTGTGAGCTTCCAGGCATGGCAAACAAACCACTCGGCTGCCGCAAAAGTTGAGGCACTGTCGCAGAAATCGCAGTCCGGATCAACTGATGAACCCAAAGTCCAAGCACCCGGGACTCCGCCCAGTACCAGCAAACCCAGCACCCCAAGTATTAACAGCTATCAAGTACCAGCTAGCCACCCGAGATACATTGACATACCCAAGCTCGATGTTCACGCACGCATCTTGTCGCTCGGCCTGACAAAGGACGGCGCGCTGGCTACACCTGGCAACGTTTTTGATACCGGTTGGTACAACGGAAGCAGTTTGCCTGGCCAAGCCGGCGCCATGTTAATTGACGGCCATGTTTCCAGCTGGACGACCAATGGCGTTTTTTATGGCATTAAAACTCTTAAAGCCGGGGACACTATCCAGGTCTCTAACGGCCAGGGTACGGTGTTTAACTATCAGGTAGTGAAGACTCAAATTTTTGATCATGACCAAGTTGATATGCAGTCGGCAGTCCAGCCGGTCAATCCAGGTAAGCCAGGCTTGAACCTGATTACCTGCACCGGTGATGTCATTAGAGGGACTAATGAATTTAATGAGCGGGTAATTGTTTATGCGGAGCAGCTCTAAATGGCAATTGACAAGTATAAGCATAAGGGGTAGCATGAAATTAATTCGTAAAATCAACAACAAGAAGGAAGCGTAATGAAACTCAAGAAATTATTCCAGCTCGGTGCAGCGACTCTACTGAGCACCAGCTCACTTATGATATTAACCATTGTGCCAGCCCGGGCTGCCACCGCGCTTTATTGGTGTAACACTTCAGGCGGCAACTTTAATACTGCCGCTAACTGGAACACAGCCAGCGACTGTAGCAGCGGTACGCAACAGGTGCCAACAGGTGGCGAAGATTTGATCTTTGACGTTACCGGCTTAACTGCCGATGAAACAGTCAACAACGATATTTCCAGCCTAGCAGTTAACAGCATCAGCTTTACGGGCAGTAATGCCACATTCAAAGATTACACATTGAGCGGTAATGGTATTACGCTGAACGGTGACATTAGCGATTCAACTGCCCTTGGAAGAATCAACCTAGACCTCACCCTGGGCGCCAACATAACTGTTACTCAAACCGGGAGCAACAGTTTTTCAACTATTTTTGGTGATCCTAACTCGCCGAGCACAATTACAACTCAAGGAAACTCCATAACGTTTACAGATGCCAGCGGCGGCGGAGAGAACGGCGTTATTGTTAATGATGCTTTAGTCGGTAACGGCGACCTGATCATAAATAAGACCAATGCTGGCGTAGCCATTAATGGCCACAGCCCTTCCTATAGCGGTGCGGTAACAGTAACTAACGGTATCCTTGGCGTTAATACCACAGATGGCCTTGGCAGCACCAGCGGTGTAACCGTCAGCGGCACGGGCACCCTCGGTCTGGGGGCTGGGTCAGGCAACACATTTAATTTCCCCCTAAGTCTTAGCGGTCCGGGCGTTTCAGGTGGATCTACTGTCACGACAGCATCGACAATAACCTGGGGCGTTGGCGGGGCAGGATCGGTGCCGGCAATTACATTTGCCGGTCCGGTAACGCTTGCCAGTGATGTAACCTTTAGCGGTGGTGGCGATCTTAATATTACGGGCACATTTACCTCCAATGGACATTCCTTTACAACGCTAAGCGGTTCGACTGGTAAGCTGACAATTGGCGCACCAAAAGCAGCACCAAAATCACCGGACACGGGTTTTGCGCCAGTAGTGGCTCATGTAATACCAGTGCTGGTTGTAACGGTTCTTTCTGCCGGCAGCCTGCTGTTCATCAGTCGCCGCATCAAGCCAACCAGCAAGTAATTTGACCGCGCCCGTTGCGGCAGCGTATATTATTTTCAGGACTTTCACGTTCAAGAGAGACGTTGATAATTCCGAGTTAAGTTACTCATATTAATTGATTTTCGATCAGTTCAGACAGGCTAGAGAAGTGATAGCGATGCCTTGCAAGACTGATCTCGAACCGGGAAAGGAAAGATATGTTAGCAGTTATTCTTGCTATCGTCGGCCTTGTTGTAGGTGCCGGCGCCAGCCAGGCTGTGGTTTACCAACGCCGCGGCTCAGCTGAAGCTAAAGCCGAAAAAGAACTTAAAAAAGCCAAGGAAGAGGCCAGCAAACTGGTTACGCAGGCACGCGAAGATGCCAGTAGGGCTGTTGAAGAAACGCGCAAGGAAGAACAGGCTCGCCGCCGCGAGCTTAAAGATATCGAAGCCCGCTTAGTCTCGCGCGAAGAAACTCTCGATAAGAAGCTCGATGAGCTGGACAAGCGCACTGAGAAGCTGCGTGAAAATGAAGCTGAAGTCGAAACTCTGAAAAATGAGATCCGTGAAATCCGCAGTAAACAGCAGGAAAAGCTGGAGAAAATCGCCAAGCTTAGCAAGCAGGAAGCCGCTGATAAATTAATGCAGATGACCGAGCGCGACATCAAAGGCGATCTCATGGGTTTGGTCAACAAGTTGCAAAACGAAGCGCGCGACAACGCTGAAGAATCGGCTGCTCTAATTATTACCACTGCCATGGAACGCATGGCCAGCGAAGTGACTGCTGAACGAACCGTAACCAGCCTAAAACTGGAAAACGATGAAATGAAGGGCCGCCTGATTGGTAAAGAAGGCCGCAATATTCAAGCGCTGCAGCGCGCCACTGGCGTGGACATTATGGTTGACGACACCCCTGGCTATATCGTGCTGTCCAGCTTTGATCCAGTCCGCCGCGAAGTCGCCCGCCAAGCGCTGGAAATGCTGATGAAAGATGGCCGTATTCACCCCGGCCGCATTGAAGAAGTTGTTGAAAAGGCACAGAAGAATGTTGAGAAAGATGTCATTCGCGCCGGTGAAGATGCCGCCCGTGAAGTGGGCGTGATTGGTATTCCCAAAGAAATCTTGCAGCTTCTAGGTGAGCTTAAATTCCGTACCTCATACGGCCAGAACGTGCTCAAGCACTCCACCGAAATGGCGCACATTGCCGGCATGATTGCCGAAGAAGTTGGCGCCGATGTGAAGACTGCCAAATACGCCGCGCTGGTCCACGACCTAGGCAAGGCTCTGACCCACAAGATTGAAGGTAAGCACCACCACATCAGCGGTGAAATGCTGCGCAAATATGGTGCTCCTGAAGAAGTCGCGTTAGCGGCCGAGCAGCACCACGACGACATGGAAGCCACCAGCGTAGAAGCACTGATCATCCGCACGGTTGACGCCATTAGCGCCAGCCGCCCGGGCGCCCGCAACATCTCAGCCGAGAATTTTGCGGAGCGCATGAAGGATTTGGAAAATGTCGCTAACAGCTTTAAGGGCATTGAAAAGTCCTACGCCATTAGTGCCGGCCGCGAAGTCCGCGTCTTTGTGAAGCCGGAAGCCATCGATGACCTGAGCGCGATCAAGCTGGCCCGCGATATTGCCACCAAGATCGAATCGACTATGCAGTATCCTGGCACCATCAAGGTGAACGTCATTCGCGAAACCCGCGCTATAGAATTCGCTAAGTAGGTTCTATGCCCGCCGAGATTGAAGCCAAGTTTCTGAACGTCGACATTGAGGACATACGTGCTCGTCTGAAGGCAGCGGGCGCCAAACTCGAACAGCCCATGCGTTTAATGCGGCGCGATCTTTTTGACCACGCCGACGATCGCTACAAAAACGGCGGCTACCAGGAGCGTCTCCGCATTCGTGATGAAGGCGGAAAGATTGCCATCAATTACAAGCGGGCTGGTGAAGATTCACCATATGCCCACGAGCTAGAGTCCACAATTGATTCTTACGAAAATATGAAGCAAATCTTAGAAGCGGTTGGCCTGAAGAGCATCAGCTATCAAGAGACCAAACGCGAGACTTGGCTGCTCGATGAAACAGAAGTTGTGATCGATGAGTGGCCCTGGCTGAAGCCTTACATAGAAATCGAAGGTCCGAGTGAAGAAGCTATTAAAGCTGTGGCCGCAAAAATCGGCTTTTCTTGGGAGGAAGCCAAATACGGCAGTGTTGATACTGCCTACCGGGCTGAGTACCCGAAGATGGACGAAGACGACTCCATATCCGAAGTGGCGATAGTGAAATTTGATTTGCCTCTGCCGACATATCTGAAGGAACGGCAATGATTAGTAAATCACCAAAGCTGCCAAAGCTAGCGCCTGGCATTAAATTCTTGAGTTTTGATCTTGAAACTAACGGTCTGCACGGTGAAGCTTTTGCGGTCGGCGCGCTGCTCTTTGACACGCTTACAGGTAAAGTTGTCGACCAGTTTGTGGCCCGCTGTCCGGTGGGCGACGAAGTTGACCCCTGGGTTAAGGCTAATGTTTTGCCGGCCATCGCCAGCATGCCTCAAACACATGACGATGCCACAGCTATGCGTCACGATTTCTGGCAGTGGTACTTGCAGGCTGAGGCTCAATGCGATTACGTGCTAGTCAGCAACGGCTATCCAGTAGAATATCGCTTCCTGCTGCAGTGTCAGGAAGACGATCTGGAAGCTCGTTATTGGGATCATCCATTCCCACTGCTTGACCTCACCTCGCTATTATTGGCAAGCGGCCAGGACCCATCAGCCAAAAGCCAGCTAATTACTCGTATTGTTCGGGAAGGCAACTTCAAACGCCATCACCCGCTCGATGACGCCACCATTGCGGCGCTGGCGGCCAGCCAAGCACTTGGTCTAAACTAGTAAATAACAGATTATTTGGTATAATCACTGAAGTGATTTTCTCGGGGTGTGGCGCAGTTGGCTAGCGCGCCGCGTTTGGGACGCGGAGGTCGAAGGTTCAAGTCCTTTCACCCCGACCATGAGAATTTTTACAGTATTGTCACAAGCTTTCAGGCATACTAGCCTGCAATGCACTTAGGTCCAAGAGACGATTTCGAAAACTATGCTCGGTACATTGAGGATCGTAGCGAAGCCGAACGATTAGCTATTTACGACGGAATTTGCGATCAAGTGCGCAGTCCCGGGTATGACGGTCGTTTTGATAGGGCTGCCATGGTTATCGAACTGGTTTGGATGGATGAATATGCGCCCGTTCGCAGGCTATCAAATTACGTACCACCTCAACGAGCCAGCGACCCGGCTACCAGCAGCCCGACCAATCTGTTATAATCAACCCCTGTTAACAGATAGTTACGGGGTGTAGCGCAGCTTGGTAGCGCGCAGCGTTCGGGACGCTGAGGTCGCTGGTTCAAATCCAGTCACCCCGACCAGTTATTTGCGATCGGCGAGTTTCTTGGCTTGATTATAAATTTCGCTAATTGGCGCACTGATTATTAGTATAAGAACGCCCTCGATAAGTGAGCCAATCAATAATGAACCGTACCCAATAACTGGCTGGGAGTTGACTGGGCCGCTAAAGTTGCTTGTGTCCAGGCTGGTTTGAGAATTAGCGGGCGACAACGCTGAAACAATTATCGCTATAACGATTAGAGTCAGGTAGTAGCAGACAACCGCGCCGCTGCTATTGCGCCAAAGCGCGGCACTGCGCTTAAAGACAGCGGGGGCAGACTCGGGCTGTTCGTCATCAATCACTACCAAAAATACATACACCATGCGGAACAACAGAACAATAAAAGCTATCAGGCCTGCAATGGCCAGCAAAATGGCCAGAGCAGGAGCAATCGCGCCGGCTAGAGATACGATTAAAACGGCGGCAACGAAAGCGCCGCCAAGAATCAGGGCAATCAAGACGGCCAACTTGTAGCGCTGAATGACAAACGGGAGAAGTGAGCCAAAGCTTACTTTTTGACGTCGCGTTCCTGTCAAGACAGCGCGTTGGACAACCTCATAAAAGAACCCGGTGATTAATGTTGTAATGGCCCAAACCAGCAGCACTCTTACGATAAAACGGATAAAATTGAAGTCAGAGTGGTCAAAGCTATCGAAATTCGACGTTATTAGAATAATAAACAGCAGGCTGGTGCCAAAAGCAGCAACGGTGGCGACCAGGGCGGCTAAAATAGCAGTTAGCGGGTTGGTCTGGAAAAGGTTTTTGTTCCCCCGTACGAAGTGAACAAAGGGATTGGCTGATACCTTGTTGGCTGGAATTGCGTCAGATTTTTTGGTGGCCATTCGGATCTCTCGGTTAAGTACCTGAGCATACAGTAGCACACATAGTACAATAGGTGCATGCACTTTATCGTCGCCAGCATTGGCGTGCTGGTTTTATTGCTCCTGAACGAAGCATGGTGGCGTACGCGTCAACCGCACAGCGAACTCAGCCGCAAATTTATCCACATTACAGTTGGCTCATTTGTAGCCTTTTGGCCGTATTTTTTGACCTGGAATGAAATCCGTTTATTAAGCTTAAGCTTTTTGTTGGTAGTTGTAGTTTCCCGCTACCTGCAGATCTTTAAAGCCATACATAGTGTCCAGCGGCCAACTGCCGGTGAGTTTTTCTTCGCCATTGCAGTGGGAGTCTTGTCTTTTGTGCAGCATCACCCGCACATCTACACTGCGGCCCTCCTAACGATGAGCTTGGCTGACGGCCTGGCAGCAATTATCGGCACACATTTTGGTACGCGTTACCGATACAAGGTTTTTGGAAGCTATAAAAGCTTCCCAGGTTCACTCACCTTTTTTATTGTCTGTGGCCTGATTCTGGTGGTCTACAGCCACACCACCAAATACATAGCCGCCTATGAGATCGATGCCTTAGCTGTCGGCGCTACCATATTAGAAAATCTGGGAGCCTACGGCTCCGACAACTTGCTGGTACCGCTGCTAATTGGCGGTATTTTGCTGTTATTCTAGACTTTGATCAAGTGGGCCCGCAGGGCGTTAAAGATCACGACAACGTCCACAACTTCTTGAAGCAGAGCGCCTAATAATGGCGGGAATTTGCCGGTAGCGAAGACCAGCATCATGATGAGGCTTAACGCTATACCAACCAGAATACTTTGGCGTGCAATTTTGAACGTCTGAACTGCGATGGCGCGCGCGGCGGCCACTCGGCTAAGGTCGTCGGTCATAATGACCAAGTCGGCGGATTCGCTGGCAGCGGTCGAGCCGCGCGCGCCGAGGGCCACGCCTACGTCAGCGGCTGTCAAGACCGGCGCGTCGTTAACGCCATCACCCACAAAAACAAGCGGCCGGTGGGCAGAGCGCTCCAGTGTGTGCAGCTTTTCGGCAGGAAGGGCATCGGCGTAAACTTCTTCAATGCCTACTTGTTTGGCAATGTCGTCGGCGGTAGCCTTATTATCACCAGTAACCATAAAACTGTGTTTGAGACCCAAACGGCGCAGCTGTGCCAGCGTGGCTTTGCTTTCCGGGCGCAGTTCATCACGCAGGCTAATCACGCCCAGCAGCTCGCGATTGCGGGCGACGTAAACAGCGGTGGCTTTAACGCTGGTCGATAGTTTTTTAGGCAACTCCACATCGCGTTCAGTCAGTAAGCTCAGACGTCCAACCAAGACAGATGTGCCTTTCAGCTGGGCCGATAAGCCGCGCCCGGATAATTCCTGGACGTGCTTGGCCTTTACCAATTTAATTTTTTTGGCCGTGGCCGCATCAACAATCGCTTGAGCCACAATGTGGTTTGATTGTTGCTCAAGACTGGCAGCCAGCGACAAAACTTCATCTTTCGTGGCTTTGCCAAAAGTTTTGACATCGTCGACGGTCAGCTGGCCTCGGGTCAGCGTGCCGGTTTTATCAAAGGCGATGGCTTTGGCCTCTGCCAGACGCTCCAAAGCTGAGCCGGTTTTAACAATAATGCCGTATTTGCTGGCGCGAGCCATGCCGCTAATTAGGGCAATCGGCGCGGCCAGCAACAGCGGGCAGGGCGTCGCCACCACGATAACTTCCAAGAAACGAATGGCCTGGCCGCTAACTACCCAAACTGCACCAGCTAAGGCGTAAGCTGTTACCGTAAAGGGCACGCTGTAGCGATCAGCCAAGCGCACAAAGGGTGACTGGCTGGCAGCAGCGCTGCGAACTAACTTAACGATTTGCTGGTACTGACTGTCTTCAGCACTGGCCGTGGCTTTGGCAGTAATAGCGCCGTCGAGGTTAATGCTACCACTCAAGATCTGTTCACCGACGGTTTTGCTTTGCGGCAGGCTCTCGCCGGTCAAAGAAGCCTCATCAAAACTGGCGGTGCCTTCCAATATCAATGCATCCACCGGCACGACCTCGCCCGGTTTAATCACCAGTTTGTCGCCGCTATGTATTTCACTGACCTTCACATCAACCACTTGGCCTTTACGCAGAACATGGGCCTGGCGCGGAGCCTTTTCCAATAAAGCATCGAGCTCAGTTCGGGCCCGGTGCTCGGCAAAATCTTCCAGTGATTCGCCACCCGTGAGCATCAATACCACCACGATAGCTGCCCACGGTTGGTGCAAAATAACGGATACTACAATGGCTGTGGCGGCCAAAATATCAATGCCATAAGAGCCGCTGCGAATGTCCTGCCACATATCCCACAGCAGCGGCAAAACCTCGATCAAGGACACAATGCCTAAAACCCAATGGGCGATCACCGCGTGGTGAGTGAACTGCAGAATTAAGCTGGCAATCAAAGCCAGCAGGGCTAAAACAAACATATTGTATTCGCGCACGAAACGCAGCACTCGCTTCATTTTTATCTCCGTTTAAGTCGTCATTAACAGTATAGCAATTTATAATAAAGATTATGAGCAAAGCCGACTTAAATATGGGCGTCAAGGCCACGCTGCATTGTCTGAGCGGCTGCGCCATCGGAGAGATCATTGGATCTGTAGTTGGATCGGGTTTGAGCTGGAACAACATGGCAACAGAGGCGTTGACTATACCGCTGGCTTTTGCCGGCGGTTATGGACTAACGCTATGGGGTTTACGCGCCAGCCAGCTGAGCCTGAAGAAAAGAGTTGGCTTGGCTTTAGCTTCGGACAGCCTGTCAATAATTAGCATGGAAATTGTCGACACCTTGATCATTGTGTCGATACCAGGCGCTCTGGCTGCCGGACCTGGCGCGGCGCTATTTTGGTGGAGTCTGGCTTTAGCCCTTCTGGCTGCTTTTGTAGTCACGACTCCAGTCAACAGCTGGTTAATTGCTAAAGGGAAGGGACATGCCCTTGTCCGCCATGACCATCATTAGCTTAGTGCTAACAGACCTTTCATAATAGCGGCCTGCTTCAACGGCACCTTGTGCTTTTTAGCCAAGTCAATAATTTCGTCAGTGGCCTTAACCAGGTAGTCTTTGAGCTGATCATTTACTTTTTGAAGGTGCCAGTGCTCATTGTTTTTATTTTGGACCCATTCCAGATAGCTGACAATTACGCCGCCAGCATTGGCCAAAATATCAGGCAAAACGACCACGCCAGCTTGCTCTAGGGTCTCCAGGGCTTCGTCGCTGACCGGCCCGTTGGCCATCTCTACAATGTACTTGGCCTTGATGTGTCCGACATTACTTTTGTTGACCGCGTCACCCAAAGCGGCTAGGACTAGAACGTCAATGTCCAGCTCCAATAGATCTTCATTTGTGAGTTTCTGTAACTTGTCGCCTTCATAATTAGAGAAACGTCCGCCGGCAGCCTTAAACTGTGCCAGCTCCTCGGCCGCTAAACCGTCGGGGTTGTAGAGCGCGGTTTGCGAGTCACTGGCGGCCACCAGCTGCCAATTGGGGTGTATGCCGGCAGCAAGGGCTGCAAAAAATGAACCAACGTTGCCATAGCCCTGCACGGCGTAAGTCAGCGGCCTGTCGGTTTTATGCCGTTTTAAATATTGGCCCAAGACAATCACGCCGCCCCGGCCGGTGGCCGCGTCGCGACCCAGACTGCCGCCGTGCTCCAAACTTTTGCCAGTGAAGCTGGCGCCACTCTTGTCACCAGTTAGTACCTGATACTCATCAACCATCCAGTCAATTATTGCCGGATTCGTGTTGACATCTGGAGCGGGCACATCTTTGTCAGGGCCAATGTGCGGTTGCAGATGGCGTACATACTCGCGACTGATATGCTCCAGCTCTTCTTTATTGAGTTGCCGAGGATCGACTGACACGCCGCCCTTGCCGCCGCCAAATGGCAGTCCGACGGCCGCAGTTTTAAAACTCATTAACGTGGCCAGCGCTCGCACTTCATCTAAATCAACTTCCGGGTGGAAACGAATGCCGCCTTTATAAGGCCCGCGCTTGTTATTATGCTGGACGCGGTAGGCCGGGAAAGAGCGGCCATCTTTTAAGCTAACTTCGAAAATATGCTCAGCGTTGCTGCTGATAACTTTTTCAATCGTCTCGTCGTCGAGGCCGAGCTTGCGGCCGGCTTGGCGGATAAGATTTTGGGCGGTTGATAACATTGGACCCTCCTTTTGTTTTGATAATGACATAGTAGTCACGCAGCGTACTGTATGTAGTTTCACTAACGGCGGCAAAGTATTGCCGCTTCTCGACATAATTGCCTCCCAGGCAACTATGGGGCGAATGATGGGGGTCGAACCCACGACCTTCGGGACCACAACCCGACGCTCTAACCAACTGAGCTACATTCGCCTCGTCCTCCCGTACGCACCTGTCTCGTTTTGCCTGAGCGGCAACAGCTTCGACTTGGCGCTACGGTCGTCCTCTCAAATCTTCAAACAGCGAAGCTTGGTTTGAAGATTTGTCTGTATCAAGAACAGGGGTGATTATACGGGAATTGAGGTGTTTTTACAACTCTTTTGAGCGACTCAGCCAAAAGCCCAGGCGCAGCAAGCCATAGCCCACAAAGCCGCCCGTGGTGTTGGCGGTCAGATCCCAAGACGTATCACTAATATCAATGCTTTTAATATGGACAACCTTGACCAACGTGAATTCAATCAGCTCGTTCGCTACTCCAAGAGCAGATACAAAACCAAAAAGCACAGCCAAATCTATCAGCCAGTGGCAGCGCCACTTAAAGCGCAGCTTGAGATAGCTGTAGACCAAAGCGCAGTATATGCCGCCGCCCACGAAGTGTTGCTGAAAGGTGCTGGTCTCGTGCGAGATGTGAATGTTGGGCAGGGCTTGCGACAGCGGAAAGGCGGCAGCCGCCAGCAATAAAAGCCACCATCCGCGCTTGCCGGTTCGTCTTTTTGGGGACAGGCAATAATCGATCAACCACGGCAAAATGGCCGTACCCGCCACGACCAAAATATTAATCAGTACCGTCATCAAGATTTTTTAAACCAGGGAATTAGGACAGAAGTTTTTTGGGCATAGTCTTGGTAAGCCTTATCCTTGGCAAAGTGCTTCTCAAGAGGCGGCAGCCCAGAAACCTTCACGATTAAGAAAGTAATTACGGCTGGACCAACTAGGCCCCACCAACGATCCAGGCCGCAAGCTACCAGGCCGGCACCGATCCAGGTGATGATTTCACCGAAGTAATTGGGATGGCGGCTGTATCGCCACAGGCCACTTTGCATCACGCCCCCATGCTTGCTTTTTAAAAAGCGGCGTAATTGGAAATCGGCCAGCGATTCAACTACCAGCCCCAATAACCACACCACAAAGCCAATCTTCACCAACGGCGTCCACCCTGAGCGTAAAGTACTCTCAATCGCCAGTACGGGGGCGCTTACTAACAAGATCAACAAGGCTTGTAATAAATAAATATTAATAAAGGCTTTGTTGGCCACGTGCTTGCCCCATTTGCGGCGCAGAGCCGCATAGCGCTCGTCTTCGGACCGATTAATATTGCGCAAAGTAATGTGTGTTGCCAGGCGTAAGCCCCAAAGGGTAACTAGCCATAAGGCCAATAGCTGCACGCCCGTATGCCCAGCTTGACCGTAAAAAATGATCAAGGCCAGGTAAACAAAACCCAGACCCCAGGCAGTGTCGACGACATCCAGGCGCTTCACATAACTGGCGAAACCGAACCAAATGCCCATATAGGCAATTACGGCCGCCAGACTAATGCCAAATACTAACCCCAGGCTCATATCCATTTAATGATAACAGAAATGCTTGCGCTTAATTGATTTTGGTACCCCCGGCAAGATTCGAACTTGCGACCTTAGGCTTAGAAGTCCTCTGCTCTATCCAGCTGAGCTACGGGGGCTCGTCCTCACGAGCGCACTGGTGCGGGATGGGGTAGTCGAAACCCCGCCTCAAGTTTGGAAAACTTGCATACTAACCGTTATACGAATCCCGCGCTCCTGCCATTATAGCCGAGTCAGCGGATGATTACCATAACCTCAATTCATAATAATTGCAAGCATAAGCGTTGTCGATGTAAAATCACAAAATTAACAGGGGTCAAAATGTCAAAGCTTGACATATGGGCATATACTTGAAGTATACCTAAAAAAAGGAGAGGGTATGAAAGGTAAGGACGTATTAATGGCCCCGGGCGCGTCGCTCGCGGCTCTTTTTGTGTCGGTCGCCGAATTAGGCTTGGCCGTCCGGTTTGTGCTGCACTTTTTTGCAGTCAATCCAACTAACGGGTTCGCGGCGTGGATCAACCACTCGACCGACGGCCTCATAACTCCGTTCCGAAGTGTTTTCACTTCGGCACCGGCAGGTCACCCACACTACGTTGACCTGCAGCTGCTATTTATCATGGCAGCTTACGCACTCGTTGTAGGCGCCCTCGTGGCCTACCTCAACCCAGCTCGTTGGTCAAAGAAATAATTTGATGCAAAGAGGTGCGTGGCGAGCGGCTGAATCAGCCGCTCGCTCTTTTTTATATTGTCAGATGAGCCTGAGGCTAAGCTTAAATTTCGTGCAGAACAGTAATATGGGCGCCTAATGAATTCAGGCGATCGGCTAAATCTTCATAACCGCGGTTAATCGTATAAACATTGCGCAGCATCGAATTGCCTTGTGCGGCCAGCATACCAATCAGAAGCATCACGGCTGGGCGGATGCCGCTTGGGCAAACTACGTCTGCGGCTCGCCAGCGAGTTGGGCCTTCGACATAGGCGCGATGCGGGTCGGCCAGGTCAATACTGACACCAATTTTTTTCATCTCGGTGTACATCAGAGCACGGTCTTCGTATACCCAGTCATGAATTAGAGTGCGACCTTTAGCAACCGCCGCAATTGGTACGAAATAAGGCAAGTTGTCGATGTTTAGGCCAGGGAAAGGACGGCCATAGAGCTTATCAACCGGCGCAACCAGGCTACCATTATGTTTGTGAATGGTAATATCCACCAATTCGGTGTAGCCATTATCGGCTTTGTATGGCTGGCTCTGATCATAATTAAGGCCCATTTTTTCTAGCTTCAAAAGTTCCAATTCCAGAAACTCTAGCGGCGCTCGCTCGATAGTGATCGATGAATTGGTTGTAACCGCAGCCGCGATAAAGGTCATGGCTTCTACGGGATCTTCGCTTGGTGCATAAGTGACATTTTTGTTAATATCTTTCACACCTTCGACACGTAAAGTGGTGGTGCCGATGCCCTCAATTTTGACGCCCAATTTTTTCAGGAACAGGCACATATCTTGAACGGCGTAATTAGCACTAGCCATTTTAATAACTGTTGTAGCCGGAGTTTTGGCGGCAGCCATCAAAGCGTTTTCGGTGGTAGTGTCGCCGGACTCATATAGAACAACCGGCCGCTTCGGCAGCTGCTTTTTAACGGTGATATTGTAGTGGCCACTCTTAGTTAAAACATCCACACCAAATTCTTCGAGAGCATAGAGATGAGGCAAAACGGTACGGCGACCAAGCTCGCAGCCACCAGCGTAGGGGATCTGAAACTCCTTTTCCAGGTGCATAATCGGTCCGATAAACATGATGACGCTGCGGGTTTTGCGAGCAGCTTCTTTATGCATCTTATCCAGTGCCAGCTTGGCCGGCGGCTTAATTTCCAGATCGTTGCCAATCCATTTAACATGCACATCAATACTTGTCAGCACTTCAACTAAGCGATTTACCTCTTCAATTCGCGGCACATTTTTTAAACGGGTGGTGCCCCGATTTAAAAGGCTGGCCGCTAACAGGCCGACAGTGGCGTTTTTGCTAGTTTTAACGCTGACTTTGCCACTCAACTCATGGCCACCTTCGATGCTCAAGTTTATGGCGCCCTCATTAAGGCTAATCAAAGACTTATTAAGAACATCACTAATACGGCCCAGTGTCTCCAGGCTCATGTTTTGACGGCCGTGCTCCATACGGTTGACTGCCGATTGACTAGTGTTTAAGCGGCGCGCAAACTCAGCCTGAGTTAGGCCGCGTTCTTGTCGCAGCTGAGTTATTAACTGGCCAATTTTCTCGTTAGTAGTTGGCATTTCGCAAGAATGATATCACGTGTGACGTCAGCGTTACAAGGAATTAGTTTTTATTTTGGTTAACACTTCGGCTACAATTGTAGCATGATTTAACTTCTCCTCGGTTGGAGCAGAAAATACTTTTGAGGCAGGCTCCGCTCATCTATACTTAATACTAAGACGAGGAGACACTCTATGATCGACAAAACAATTGCCCAACTGATCAAAGATGAGCACGATCGGCAGGCACACAATTTACAGATGATTCCTAGCGAAAACCACGCCTCAAGGGCGGTGTTTGACGCGCTGGGCAGTATCTTAACCGATAAGTATGCCGAAGGTTATCCAGGACAACGCTATTACGGCGGCTGTGAAGTTGTTGATAAAGTCGAAAATCTGGCCCGCGATCGCGCCACGAAATTATTTGGTGTCGACCACGCCAACGTTCAGCCTTACTCAGGTTCACCAGCCAATGCCGAAATTTATTTTGCTTTGCTCGACCCTGGCGACACTGTTATGGGTCTGGCTCTGACCTTCGGCGGACATTTAACTCACGGCCACTCTGTGAACGCCTCAGGCAGGTTTTACAGGCCAGTGCAATATCAAACTGGCAAAGATGGTTACCTAGACTACAACGCCATTGCCGATATGGCTGCTAAAGAAAAGCCAAAAATTCTGGTGGTAGGCGCCACCGCCTATCCACGTATTTTTGACTGGAAAAAACTTCGCGAGATTGCCGATTCTGTTGGTGCTTGGATGTTGGCCGATATCTCGCACATTGCGGGCCTAGTTGTCGGCGGTGAACACCCTTCACCAGCCGGCATTGCCGATGTCATCATGACGACCACGCACAAAACACTGCGCGGCCCACGTGGGGCACTCATTTTGTGTAACGGTTTGCCCTCAACACCTTTGAAAAAGGTGGAGCGTACCAAAGAGAACTTACCAACCTTGATAGATCGGGCGGTTTTCCCCGGTATGCAGGGCGGACCGCATAACCACCAAACTGCGGCTATCGCCGTGGCGTTAAACGAAGCGGCACAGCCAGAATTTAAGACTTACGCCCAACAAATTGTTAAAAATGCTAAGCGATTGGCCAGCGGTCTAACGGACCGAGGTTTTGAGCTAGTTACTGGCGGCACCGACAACCACTTATTGCTCATGGACCTGACCAACAAGAAGGTTTCCGGCAAGGAGGCTGAGCGGGCTCTCGACCAGATTGGCATAACTGTCAATAAAAACACTGTACCGTTTGATCCAAACGGACCTTTTAACCCGAGTGGTATCCGCATGGGAACGCCCGCACTGACAAGTAGAGGCTTAAAAGAAAAAGATATGGATCAAATTGCTGAATGGATGAAACAAGCCATCGAAAACAGGGGCGATGAGAAAAAGCTTAACATGTTAAGGAACGCAGTACGCGAGTTTGCGCTGAAATTCCCGCTACCCAGCGACAATTAGTTTTTACGACGCAGAAACTTTAGCCCGGACCACTTGTCATCAATGGCGGCCACCTTGGTGTCTACCCAGCCAAGTGGCAACAGGGCGTCGCGCAGGTCCTGTTCGCCAATATCGGTTTTAACACCAGAGGCTTGCTTGGGCCAGCTTAACCAGAGCGATTTCTCGATCTCGGATATATTCTCATCTTTTAAGAAGCGTTCCAGATCGGCGCGCGAGTCACAGAACAAATGAACATGCGTCGCTGGCAGGCCTGGCGTTAGTTCCAGGCTGGCAGCGTCGGCAAAGTCTGAGTACCAAGCAGGCGTCGACTCGACATAAACTTCATCGCCAGCAGCAAAACCGAGCTTGGCAGCTAAATCAGCGTAGCTCATGGCAGTAATTCCGGTTCCTGCTGCAGGGTTATGCCAAATTTGGCCGCCACGGCATCGACAATTTTCTGCTTAAAAAGCAGCAGATCAGCAGTTTTAATTGCCTTTTCATTAACCAGCACCAAAGGCTGTCGGGCCCAGGTTGACATGCCGGTTTCGTGGTCGAAGTAGCTTTTGTAGCCAGCTTGCTCAATCAGCCAGGCGGCTGGAATTTTGGCGGAGCCATCAGATAGGGTCCAGCTGGGAATGCCTGGAAAAGCGGCTTGCAGACGCGCCAAATCCGCGCGGCCGACAATAGGGTTGGCAAAAAATGAGCCGCAATTGTTGACCTTCGCCGGATCAGGTAAACGGTCATTGCGAATGGCAATTACTGCCTTACGCAAATCCATGGGCGTTACCTGAGAGACATCAATCTTATTGTCTTCAAAATATTGCTGGACGCTGGCGTAAAACGGCGCGTGCGGATTGCCCTTGATGAGGTGCAGAGTGATGGCCGTGATAAAAAAGCGGCCGCGGTCAGCGGCTTTAAAGCGGCTGGTGCGGTAGCCAAAGGCGCAGTCTTCGGCACGCAAGGTGGTGTAATCGCCGAGCTGCGCGTCAAAGGCCTCGATGGTAACCAGGGTTTGGGCAATCTCCTGGCCATAGGCCCCAACGTTTTGGACCGGCGTGGCGCCGGCGGTGCCGGGAATCAGGCTGAGAGCTTCAATACCGGTTAAGCCGGCCTGGGCAGCCCGCTCGACAACTGTGTCCCATTTTTCGCCGGCGCCAGCGGTCACATAAAAGCTGGACTCGTCTTCTTGAAAACTTTCGTAGCGCTGAATGTTGTTCACAATAACCAGGCCGGGGAAGCCTTCGTCGCGCCAAACAATGTTGCTGCCGTCGCCAATCATTATTACCGGCAGCTTGTTTTGGGCTGCCCAAGTTAGGGCTTCGCGGAGTTGAATGCGGTCTTCCACTAAGACCAAATGTGCGGCTTGGCCGCCCAGACGCATGGTCGAGTGATCGGCCAGACTAACATTGTCTTGGATCTGCATGACCTCTATTATACAGTCTTAAACATGGATAACGCTTACGCTTGCACTTGGCCAATGGCGGGACTAGTATGGTGTTATGAGTGACTCGTCGGCAAAGCCGCCTTTTCAAACTCTTGGCGTTGCGCTCAAACAGATGAGGGAACAAGCCAGGCAGACATTGCTCGAAGTGGCCGGCGCCGTGGAAATTGACAGCAAAACCCTGGAAAATATCGAAACTGGCGAAGAGCGCCCCAGCGAGGACATTCTTAATCTGCTGATCAATTATTTTGACATGGATGACCAAATCGCCAACCGCCTATGGAATTTGGCAGGTTATGAGGCAGATCAAGAGGACCGCACTGACGCTGCGTCCATCAATAAGTCGCTGGTGATGTTATTTGCTCAAGATCCCCGCACAATTTACAGCGACGGCCTGGATATTACCTGCAATCAATCTGGTGTTACTCTGAGTTTTACGCAGACGACGGATAAAGATTCGAGCTTGCCTGTGGCCCGAATTGGCATGAGTTATGAGCAAGCCGAGCGGGTCATGCATGCCCTGGACCATGGCCTGCGGCACGTTCATTATCTTCGCCAACAGCGGTCGTTGCCGCCAAACAAGCAAGCTGACGCTTCTGACAAGTAAGAATTCTTACAGTGTTCATTTCGGTAAAAGCTTATGCTCTTAGCTATAACGTCTGGAAACAGAAAGGACCTGTGTGACAACCGAAGATATGCTACGTGGTTTGCACGACCGGGCACAACACGCCGCCCAGCCTCGCAAACAAAAAGCCAAAGCTCGCAAAGCCAAAAAAAGCTAAACCGGACTTACCGCTATTTGCGTCTATACTGAGTGTTATGACGCCCGGTGAGTTAATATTTGAAACTGATACGCAGTTCGGCCATTACCAGGTTTATGACATGGTGTACGAGGGTCGCGCTGCGCGCGTTCTGTACAGTGGGCACCGCCAGGCGGCGCAGTCTGGTATTCCTGCAGACGGAAATCAGCCCGTGTTACTCTTTGATTACAACCAACGACTGTTTGAGCTAGCCACCTATCTACAGCCGCAACGCGTTTTAATTATTGGCGGTGGCACCTACACACTATCGATGGCTTTGCTGGCTGAGCTGCCTAGAACACTAGTCGAAATAGTGGAGCTAGACCCAGATTTGGATGAAATCGCCCATACTTACTTTGGCTGGCAACCTAACCGCCGACAAAAAATTTATCACCAAGACGGCCGAAAATTCCTGGAGCAAAGCACCGAGCATTACGATTTAATAATCTTGGACGCCTTCGAAAGCCAGGCTGCGATCCCGGCACATTTACTCGAGCCGGAAGCGGTCAAACTTTATCGCCAGCATCTGAAAACTGGCGGTGTTTTTGCGGCGAACGTTATTGCTGCTTATTTGGGAGAGCGCTCGACTGTACTGCGGCAGCTGGCCAAGGCAACCGAAACAACTATTGGCCACACAGATATTTTTCCGGCCGGCCGTGGCGTTTCGGCCTGGCTGCCGCAAAACTTTGTCCTCATTGCCCAGAGCTCGTTGAAACACAATTTTCAGCAAGTTTTGCGCTATTCGCCGCTGGATGAAGCTTCCGACAACTAGCTACGAGCAGGCACAGTCACTGCGACTACAATGTGGTCTAACAAGCTAACTGTAAATTAACTCATAGACGTCACGGGATCGGCAGCTCAGAATACAGCTAAAGAATAAAAAATTATCTCTTAATTTATTTCAATAATTCAGTTGGCGAGTTGGCGTGTACGAAGCTCGTGAGGAGGGTATATGGAAACCAGAAAATTAAATTTTATAAAGAGCGGCCTCATCGCGGGACTTATCATAATTGGGGCCCCTGTCACTGCTTTCGCAGCGACAAACAGCAATGCTGGCAATAATGTAACTATCTGTCACTCCACCGGTTCTTCTTCGAAGCCCTATACCACAGTTAAGGCGAACCCGAACGGTATCATTAGCGGCCACGCCAAACATAGCGGCGATATTATTCCGCCGTTTACCTACAATGATCATGGCACAAGCAAGAACTTTGCTGGTCTGAACTGGACTGTTACCGGACAGGCTATCTTGCGCAACGGCTGTGTGGTGGGCGGCAGTGGCGGCGGTGCCGGCGGCAGCGGCAGTGGCGACCCGAACTCCGCTGGCCAAGTATTAGGAGCCGCTTCAGCCGGGCGAGGTGGCGGCACCGCCGCCCAGGCAGCTGATGGCGGAGTGGATGCTGGTTTCGGCGGCGCTTCTACCAAGGTTAGCGAATTTGCTGCGGCTGGCTTGGTGGTTTCTGCGGCGGGCATCCTGTCAGGCCTAGGTTTGCTAGTCAACCGACGCAAAGTCTAGTCTTTTTCATTTGTTAATTAAAGGAGATTCCCATATGTCTGGGGCTGATAAAACACAGTCTGGTTCGAGACGCCTTTCCGGGCGACGGGCGATCAAGCGGACACTTCCGGTTAGTGCTTCACGTCAGCTGGCAGTTTCGATTCGTTACTTCCGTACGCGGCCGGACACACGAACCAAAAAGCAGCACCAACTGGTGCTGCAGCTGTATGGGTTGTCGGTGCGTGAGATTGCTATTACTTGGTCACGGCGAAAAGGGTCTGCCGCATCAAACCTGGTGTCATTGCGGCATAAGTTTGCGCTGCCGCTGGTTTCAATTACTTTAGGTACGGTCGGGGCAGGGTATTTTAGTGCGAATCTTCACGAAACTGTCAGGCTCGATATCCCGGACACCAATACAGTTGCGCTGGTTTCGGTGGCCCAACCGGCAGCTAAAGTCATGCCGGCATCTCAGCCAACTCATCTGAGCATCCCAAGTATTAACGTCGATTCCGACTTAGCCAGTATGGGTTTAGGCCCGGGTGACGAGATCCAAATGCCTCTTAGCTCAGACATTGCCGCCTGGTACACTGGCAGTCCCACGCCAGGAGAACTGGGTCCGGCTGTAATTGCCGGCCATGTCGATAGCCCCGATGACATCGGTGTCTTCTGGCGATTGCGCGACCTACGCCCTGGTGACAAAGTTTTTGTAGCGCGAGCGGATGGCAGCACCGCCACATTCGCCATCACAGCTATAGAAGAATACCCCAAAGCCAGCTTTCCAACCGACAAAGTCTACGGACCAATCAACTACTCCGGACTGAGGCTGATAACCTGCGGCGGAGCCTTCAACAACGATACACGTGAGTATACCGACAATATTGTCGCTTACGGCATCCTCCAGTAAATTGGTACAGCTTAGTAACTGAAGTTAGAACCACGTTTTTCGAATCTTACTCAAATATTATAATCGGCCGTCATATATGACATCATCGTAGTACTTAATCATAAAAACTTTCTGCCAAGGAAATGCGAAAACTTTAATATTTGTCTGACTGTAAACGGCTTGCATCGTACATGACTTTGACTCAGAAGGAGTAGTTATAGTAATTATTTGCTTACCGTTTGTCATGGATGACGTGCCCTTAATGTCATCGCATGCTCCATGAGCTACTCGAGTCTTAATTTTTATTGCTAATGGATAGCGTACAATCTCAAGCTTACTATCAATATTTTGTGGATCGTCTCGACTGTACTGATTCTTACTGATGGGCATGTTGAGCGCACCTACGGCCAAGATGACCATAAGCAAGAGGCTACCTATAAAGACTACTTTTCTATTCTTAAATACCATAAACAGAACTATACCAGTTAATTATCACCCTGTGGAATAAATGGTTCGAATCCTCACTAGGTTACGAACTAGTTCGAATGAAACATTAATAGATTACAGATATAGATTTTATGAGGTAGATTTGGTACGCGCGAAGGGATTCGAACCCCCGACCTTCGGTACCGGAAACCGACGCTCTAATCCGCTGAGCTACGCGCGCTTATGAGGTGTCAATTTATTGTAGCGCAACAGAGCTACTTAGACTTGCCGGACGTTTTCAGCAGTTTTTGCAGATCTTCAATAATTTCCAGCTGGCGCTGATTAATTTCCATCAGGGCCTCAATCTCAGCTTTGGCTGCCAGGTTGGTGTCGTAATCGTGTTTGGCCATTGCGGCACTGACAGCGTCAGCGCGTTTGGCCGCAATAAGTAATATGGCACCCTGCAGACCAGCCAACATCGACAAAAACAGATTGAGCAAAATAAACGGATATTTGTCCCAATGATGGAACATGCCGACCGTATTCAGGATCGCCCAGATACCCATAAAGCTCAAAAACAGGAAGACAAACAGCCAGCTGCCCATGCCGTTGCGCATCTTGTCTGCGGCCCGCTCGCCGCGGGTCAGATTTGCCTTGGCCTCCTTGTGCCAGTTGCGAGGTGTTCGTGTCACTAAGGGAAAATGTGCCATATTCGCAGTATACACCGCTTATGCTAATATTGTAACAACATAATTCCAGACTATTGACAAATCGTGTAAGATTTATTACAGTATTTTTTCTAAAAGCAATAGTATTATAAGTTCGCTAACCGGGAGATCTCTTAAGTGTACAATGCAGAGCTGGGGTGTTTTCGCCCCGCAATTTATGGTTCAAACCGCGCACACTCGCCTAATCGGGGCGCGGCGTTTGAAGTAGTTGAAGACCAAACTGCAGCTGAAAAGCTGGCCAAGATCAAGCAGTCAATTACTGCCGAACTTATGTACAAACGAGGCCTGCAGAAAGCCGGTGTCGTGGTGCCTGCCGAACTGATGGCAGCGTGGGAAGAAGTGCGCAACGATTCCTTCGCGGCGCGTGACGAAATTGACGTTTTGGAAGCCGTTCCAGACCAGCCAAGCGTAAGCGAGATCAATATTAGTGAAGTGGTCCACGCCGCCGAAATGATTGTGGCCACTAACGCTGAGCGCGAACTTGTTGGTTCTGCTAGCGTATAGTAAGAATTCCCACAGCATCGTTTAAAGACAAGCGTGTTACGATATCAACCAATATGGCGGAAATTGACAACGGCATAAGGCGACTGGGCGGCATTGGCTACCTGGCACGCCGAAGTTTACGCGGCGACACCTTGGTAATCGGCGACGACGCTCCACAGCCGGCCCCTATTACCCCGGCACCTCTTGAAAACGTAAAACTTGAACTCATTACAGAGGGGCAAACCGTCACCTCTGCCGAACCCGCTGAAGCTAGTCTATAATTGCCTCTATGGCTAAAGCTGCCCGCGCCATTATTATTGAAAACGGCAAAATTCTTGTTATGTACCGTAACAAGTACGGTAGCGAGTACTATACTCTTGTCGGCGGACGCCTGGCTGATCAAGAGACGCCTGAACAGGCCTTGGTGCGTGAAGTTCATGAAGAGACCGGTCTGCAGATAACGGAGGCACGGTTGGTTTTTATTGAGAATCACCCAGAGCCATATAATGATCAGTACATATATATATGCAAAGTGGCACCATATGGAGAAACTAAGCTCCAGGAGGCCTCTGAAGAAGCCATGATGAATCGGTTAGATGCCAATATTCACAAGCCCATGTGGGCTGACGCGCGCACCTTTAGCCGACTGGCATTTAGAACGCCGGCGCTCCTAAAGGCTATTGTCGACGGCCTAAATCACGGTTTTCCAGAAGAGCCAAAGACTTTATAGAATGGTACCCGCGGACGGACTCGAACCGCCGACCCTCTGTTCCGAAGACAGATGCTCTAATCCACTGAGCTACGCGGGCATTTCGCATATAACGTATACTATCTTACCAGAGAAGGACGCTTAGGGGATATATGCCACACATCAATAACTTTGCCGAAGCCGAAGCCGCACTGCAGCCTTATGTGCCGTTGGTGGGCCAACTGACAGGGAAGGACACCACGTTGGAGCGCATTGAGCCGCTGATGAAATTGGCTGGCAACCCCGAACGTGAGCTGAAAATCATCCATATTGCCGGCACTAGCGGCAAAACCTCGACTGCTTATTACGCTGCGGCTTTGCTACAGGCTGGCGGCCAAAAAGTTGGGCTGACGGTTTCCCCGCACGTTGATAGCATCACCGAACGGGTGCAAATTAACGGCCAGCCGCTGCCGGAAGCCGAGTTTTGCCGCGAGCTTGAGGAATTTTTGAAAATCGTCGAGCAAACTGAGCAGCCACCCTCTTATTTTGAGCTGCTTTACGCCTTTGCGTTGTGGGTTTTCGCCCGCCACAAGGTAGATTACGCCGTGGTTGAGACGGGCATGGGCGGCTTATATGATGCTACCAATGTCGCCGCTCGCCCTGACAAGGTCTGCGTGATAACTGATATTGGACTTGATCACATGCACATCTTGGGCCACACCATTCCGGAAATTACCGCTCAAAAAATCGGCATCGTTCATCCAGGCAATACCGTTCTCATGTATGAACAGGCGCCGGCAGTTATGACGGTTGTTCGCGAGTGGTTAGCCAAACAGCCCGGGGCACAATTGCTGCCGACGAACGAAGATATCCAGCGGGCTGACAGTCCAGTCCTGCTCGACGGCTCACCCCTCTATCAGCAACGAAACTGGCTTTTGGCAGCCTATGCCTATAAATTTGTGGCTAACAGAGATAAATTACCACACTTAACAAGTCAAGTATTGCAGGATACGCTGTTGGTACAGGTGCCCGGCCGCATGGATACACAAACAATCAACGGGAAAACTATTGTTATGGATGGCGCCCACAACGAGCAAAAAATGACGGCTTTCACGAAGAGCTTTAAGAAATGCTATCCCGGCATAAAGCCGACGATTCTCATAGCGCTGAAAACCGGCAAAGAATTTCAGGCAGTGGTGCCCTTGTTAGCGCCGTTAGCCAGCCGGGTTATTGTAACCGCCTTTAAAACTTCACAAGATTTGCCGGCCGTTTCGATGGACCCAGATCAGCTGGCTAAGGCTTTTGAAAAAGCGGGCGCCAAAAACGTTAGCGTAATACCGGGCCTTCAAGCGGCCTATGCAAAACTAATAGAACAAACGGATAAGGTCGGCATCGTTACCGGCTCGTTTTATTTGCTGAGTCAGGCCCGCCGCATAGCTGTATGACGCAAAGTTACAACATGAAAGTTACATAATGTCGGGTTGCTCGTCGTAAAACGGGCGCATACGTTCTTCTGGTTTGGGCAAGGCACCATCATCTGCCAGCTGTTTCAACACTCGTTGACGTTTGACGCGATTGCGACGCGCCGAAATTTCTTTAATATTGGCCATACACCCTCCCCATGGATTATGCCTTTAGTCTAAACTGCCCGGCTATGCACCGGCAGTTAGAAAACTAACTAGTTCTTAGTGGAAAACTTCATAGCCGGTTCTCAGCCATGCAGGTTATCCTGTTATCACATAACGTTAGAGGAGGTAAAACCCGTGACAGACACAAATTGTCGACCTGTCAGCAAATCTTATTTTGATTTTCGGCGCGATTTTGAGCCGATTCTAGCGTAATTACCAAAGATAAAGCCGCAATTTGACTGGTTCGGCACAGCCTAAACCAGGTGCAGTTGACTTGAAGAACTTGTAGTCATTATGAAAGGCGTTAATGCCGGTGGGCAGAAGCCTGTACGTGTGCAGCAAAGGTGTTGTATGGCTACAAAGGTTAGCCATCCCCTTATCTAAGACCCCAGTTTTATTAAAAACGGGCACGAAGTGAAAAAATATTATTACTATTGCCACAATCAGGACGAGCAGCCGTATCACTTTTGCCTCATGTGGGTCATCATCTGCACTTTGGTTTTTATTCTCATATTCCGATCAAACTTATTTATGCCCTCAATATAGCACGCTATACTGAATACTATGCCCAAATTTACTTGCGTTGCAGCTATTGATGAAAAACGCGGCTTGGCCGATGATCACGGCATACCGTGGCTGGGCAAAATTCCTTCCGACGTCAAACATTATCACGAAGAAATTGACGGTGGCATTATCTTAATGGGTTACGGCACATACGTCGAGCTAACCAAGCCTATCCCCGGGCGCAACATTGTGGCGGTTGGCCAGCCAATTGAGCTGAGGCCCGGTTTTGAAGCAGTGACTGACGCTCGCGAATTTTTGATAAACTCGCCAGATGATGTCTGGGTGTTTGGCGGTGCCGGTCTTTTCGCCTCGACTTTTGACCTGATTACCGATTTGCATTTGTCTCAGCTCGAAGGTGACTTTGGCTGCACCAAATTTTTCCCTGAGTATAAAAATGACTTCACTCTCGTAACTCAAAGCCAGCCAATTACCGAGAACGGCATCACTTTTCGCTTCGAAACCTGGCGCCGCAACTAGGCAACGATGACGCGGGCTTGGTAGCTGGGCGTGGTCCAATCGGAATCACGGATGATGCCCGGGTCGCGCTTTACTTTTAGACCACCATCACCAAAGCGATATAGATCCAAGGTGGAAGCCATTTGACCTTCTTCAGGATGAAGAGTGGCGGCAGCATATAGGCCGCGGCGTGGTGGTGTCCAAAGTTGTGGTGCGTGGACACCGAGACTAACTAGCTCATCGATGTTAAAGCTGTGCCGCCCACTGGCCATGATTTTAGCATCTGCTACTTCCGCCGACATGCCGCGGTAATCTTCGCCATCATCTACATCAATCACAGCATATGGCTGTGTGGGTTCGTGGTCCCAATCTTCAATGTCGACCATGTTGTCGCGTTTTAAGAAAGCGCGGCTGCCGGCCAGCTCCAATTGTTGGTTCAAAGGCATAAAAATATGTGGAATGGCTAGCGAGAAGAAGCTGGGCTTAGAAAGGTCATTAAGGTTTTCCAGCAGAATTGGCTTCAACGTCTCAAAAACCTCAGTGCCGATGACGGCTGTAAAGCCCAATTGAGCATAAGTTTCTACTTGTTTATCAAAGAGGGCCTCAGCGTCCAGCCCATGTTCAACATGTGACATAAAAAAATAATGCCACAAAAGGGCATTATTTGCAATCTTATGGAGGGCCCGGAGGGATTCGAACCCTCGACACGTGGATTAAGAGTCCACTGCTCTAACCAACTGAGCTACGGGCCCGGGTAGCCAAAAGGTAACCCACAAACTTTAGCAAACTACCCCTGTTTTGACAAGCCTTAACCGATAACGGGCCCGGTAGGCGACGGCGGCAAGGGTTTTTCAATGTCCACTTCAGGAGTTGTGACCGGCATGACCGGCTGGGCACCATTGGGGCTGACAACTACCGGCGGTACATTTGCCATTGGCGCGACCGGCTGAGCGCCTTGCGGCGTTGGCGGAATGGCTGGTGTAGGCGGCACGACCGTCGGTGCCACGCCCGGAGTGACCGGTGAGGCCGGGGCAACCGGTGTTACCGGTGCGGCAACAATGACGTTCTGGGGCATGGGCGTTGGCGGAATGGCTGGTGTAGGCGGCACGACCGTCGCAGGTGCAGCCGGCATTGGTGCGGCCGGCATTGGTGCGGCCATTGGCGTGGGCACTGGCGCTGCTACAGCTGGAGACGGCACCGGAAGTGGAGCATTGGGCATCACTCCACCGTCAACCTTAAACCTGGCCTCATTGTATATTTCGCTAAAACCGGCGAGAGTCGTAATAGCGATCACCACCTCGAGCATGGTCAGGAAAACACCCGTGGCGTTTGAGGTGCCTGCACTGGTCGCTATGTTTAGCAGGAAACTAGGCCCTGCGACAGAGGCAAAGGCCAAGACGATACCCACACAAAGGGCGGCACCGGCAATTACATACACAACAACCGCTCCAGAGCTGGCATGCCATAATTGCGAGCTCCGGCGTAATATCCAGCCCACAGATTGCGGTTCCTCGTCATCAAGACCGACAAAAGTTGCAAAGCCAAAACGGAAGGCCAACATTAGAGCAGCAACCGCTAATGCCAAGGAACCAATTACGAAAAGCGCATGAACGCTATCATCCAAAGCGCCGAGAATAAAACCGGCGATAAAAAAGCCTACGCCGAACATTAAATTGATCAAGAATAGCTTAAAGTAGCGCTTGGCCACAAAGCCAAATATGGGGCCAAGACTGACGTTTTCATCACGGCTGCCCGTAACAATCGCACGAACGAGTACCTGGTAAAAGTAGGCAGTTATCAGCGAATCAATAATAACTATGGCGATGAAAGTTGCAATCAGCTGGCCAGGCGTAATCGTCGGATTAAACTCTTCATGAGTAATGACCGACTGCATGATTTTGATCATTAGCACTGAAACGCCGAAGTTAACAATTAGCGTAGCTAAGGCCACAGGCAAGTTAGTGGCTAGCAGGTTTTTGTTGCCCTGCAAAAAGTGGCCCAGAGGGTTGATGTTAATTTGGTTCCCCGACGCTGCGGGCGAGCCTGGTGTCATAGCTTGGGCTTGGGGTGGCATGTTGGTCTCTCGTGACTTTCTCTTTGCAGAATAGCATAAGCTTAATGCTTGATCAATTAGGTGGGCTGGGCGTATCTGCTAAAATTTAAGAGATGAAATCACTGAACGGGTCCGAACTCGCCGGTTTTATTAAAGAGCGCCAAGCACACGAAGTGCGTTCGTTGCGCCAGTCGCGCGGTGTCCAGCCAAAACTGGCAATTATTGTGACTGTAGATAACCCGGTGATTGATGTTTACATTCGTCTTAAGCAGCGCTACGGTGCTGATTTGGGCGTGGAAGTCGCAGTTCATCGGGTGCAACAAACAGAGGTGCCATCATTACTTAACATGTTAAGTAATGATCAAAGCGTTCATGGTGTGATCATTCAGCTGCCCTTGGCTGATCCGGCCGCGACCGATGAACTCGTTAACCAGGTTGCGCCTTCCAAAGATGTCGACGCCCTCGGCGAGCACGCTAAATTTGACCCGGCTACACCAATGGCAATTATGTGGCTGCTGTCCGGCTATAATGTCGACCTGGCCGGCAAACATGTTCTGCTCATCGGTCGCGGCAAGCTGGTCGGCCAGCCGCTGGAAAAAATGCTGACTGCCTCTGGAATCGACGTGCACATTATCGACCGTGAAATCCCCAATCTTAAGGACGAAACCCTGGCGGCCGATGTCATCATTACGGCTACCGGCAGTCCGGCAATCTTGTACCCGGACATGATTAAGCAAGGGGCAGTGGTTGTTGATGCTGGTGTAGCCAGCGAAGATGGCAAAACTGTCGGTGATGTGGCGCCTGAAGTTTACGAACGCGACGACTTAACGATTACGCCCCAAAAAGGCGGGGTCGGCCCGCTGACTGTCTGTGCATTGTTCGAAAATGTTCTCCTTGCTGCTCGCCGAGTGGCCGAGCAGCAATGAAAATAGGTGTTTTTGACTCTGGTGTTGGTGGTTTGTCGGTAGCACAGGCCATAGAAAAAGCCTTGCCCGAAAACGAAATTATTTTTCGCGATGACCGTCTGCATGTGCCTTATGGCAGTCGTCAGCCGGACGAAATTTTCGGCTTTGTTGTGCCAATTTTTGAGAATTTAATTGGGGCCGGCTGTTCGGTGATTGTAGTGGCTTGCAACACCGTCACGACAACACTTATCGATAGACTACGGCTGCATTTTGCAGATACGCCGCTGATAGGCGTGGAGCCAATGGTTAAGTCCGCTGCAGAACGAACCAAAAGCGGCGTGGTGGCGGTTTACGCTACGTCAACAACTTTAGCCAGTCCGCGCTACAAATGGCTAAAAGAAAACTATGCTCCAGATATTAAAGTGCTAGAACCAGATTGCAATGATTGGTCGTCCATGATTGAGAGCAATAAAATTGATCATGAAAAAATTTCCGCTCGCACCAGCGAAGTGCTTGACCAGGGCGCCGATGTAATCGTTTTGGGTTGTACTCACTATCACTGGATTGAAACAGAAATTAAAGAGCTGGCAGCCGGCAAAGCGACAGTGCTGCAACCCGAGGCCGCGCTCGTGGAGCAGCTTAAGCAAGTGCTGCAACAGCTTGATTGAATTGATTGCCGCGGTCTTTGTAATTTTTAAACATACCGAAGCTGGCGCAGGCTGGTGAAAGAATCACCACATCACCGGGCATGGCTGCCGCACGGGCGTTGGCAACAATTTCTGTCATGTTTGCGCCGCCCGGTTGAAAATCGTGAAAGCTGGCGCCCTCCAGCGCAGTCTGAATTCGTTGCGCCTGATCACCGATCAATAAAACCTTGCGGATACTGCTGGAGGCGACGGTTTTGGCTAGCTCGTCGTAGCTGGCGCCTTTATCGGAACCGCCCAAAATAACTACTTTAGGCTGAGCAAAGGCTTTGATGGCCACAGTTGCTGTCTCGGGCGTGGTGCCAAAGCTGTCATTATAGTATTTGACATTGTCCAGCTCGCGAACAAACTCCAGCCGGAAAGGCAGCCCGGCAAAACTGGTCAGCACTTCTTTGATGGCTTTGGTGTCCTGGGTGACTTGCCAAACGGCGGTAACGGCAGCACAGACGTTTTGCCAGTTGTGCTCGCCGAGCAGTTTTAGCTCGCTGGTTAGACAGATGGTTTTGCCGCCGATTTGGATAGCGCCGTCGATAATAGAGGCGCCGGGCGGGGCAAAGTAGGGCACTTTTTGGCCGCTGCCGACATTGGCGATCTGGCGCGAAACATCATTATTGGCATAGAAAATGGCAGTATCTTCAGGTGTTTGGCGCACAAACAATTGCGATTTGGCGGTGTAATACTCCTGAACATCGGTGTGCCAGTCGAGGTGTTCGGGTACGACCATCAAGCAAACAGCGATGTGAGGTGATAGATGCAGGTCAATGAGCTGAAAACTGGATAGCTCCAAAACTACCCAATCGTCTGCCTTAATATCGGACAGCAAAGATAGAGCGGGCACGCCGATGTTGCCGGCCAGATGGACTTTTTTGCCGGCGGCTTCCAGCATACGAGCGATTAACGTCGAGGTGGTGCCTTTGCCTTTGGTGCCGGTGACGCCAATAATTTGACGGGTCGGGCTGACCCGCATAAATTCATTAATTTGAGTGGTGATTTTGCCAGTTACCTCCGGGTTTTTGTTCAAAATGCGGCGCGGTTGGAGGCCGGGGGTACGGACTATAAGATCGAAACGGTTGAGGTCATCGAGATAGTTTTCGCCTAAAACGCTTGGTACGCCGTTAGGCACAGCCAACAAGGGGTTTTGATCCAGGATTGTGATGTCGTGCTCGCCCTGCGCCAGGAAGTAATCATAGGAGGCGCGGCCTTCGACATCAAAACCAGCAATCGCAATTTTCATCTTTTTATTATGGCACGGTAATAAATCTAAAAGCCACAGATTAAATTTTGATTAAATATGGCCCAATAATTTTGCATCGATTCTTTTGAAAGTACATACTTATGGCATGGATACTGCTGCTTTCGAGGATCTCAAAGATTTTCTGGGACAAAAAATTGATAACTCTGGCCACACGCTGAAAATTGAGTTGCGCCGGGAAATCAAACAAAGCGCCCGGGAACTGGGCCAAGAGCTCCATGGGGAAATCAAACAAAGCGCCCGGGAACTGGGCCGAGAGCTACGCCGGGAAATCAAGCAAAGCGCTCAGGAACTGGGCCGAGAGCTACGCCGGGAAATCAAACAAAGCGCCCGGGAAATTATGGCCTATGTGGGCGAAGCACTGGACGTCAGCAACAATGCTCATGGTAAACAGTTTGAAAAGCACGAACAGAGATTGCTCAAACTCGAAAAGCAAGCCGGGGCGCACTAGCCTACGCACTCAGCTGTTTTTTCACCAACTCGGCAACCTGGCGCGGCGTCATGTCGGCTTTCAAAATTATGGCGCTAACACCGAGAGAACGAATCTCCGGCGGCACTTCCTCTTCGCCCATGTTGGTCAGCACAATCACCTTAATGTTTTTGCCCCACGTAGTTTTGCGCATGGCGGTCAGCATCTCGGCGCCACTCATTTCCGGCATCATAAGATCTAGCAGAATGATATCCGGCTTCATGCTTTCGGCCAGGTTCAGTCCGACGCGGCCGTTGTCGGCCGTTTCCACCTTAAAGCCCTCGGCTTCAAACTTGAAGCGATACATCTGCGCAATGGCTTGGTCGTCTTCGACAATGGCGATTTTAGTAGCCATAAGTATTTTCAGTGTAACACTTTCCTTGCCAGCCCCTTTGTAAACCGGTTATGATTAATGCAGAGGAGTGATGGGCAAAGTCTTATTTTTCCAAGCCAAGGCCAAACAAAGGCGCAACCAGCAAACCGTGGCAAAAAGCTTAAACCAAGCAATTGCCAGCGAGGTCGTGTTGCCGGCTTTAATGCGGCGCAGCCTGGCCATCCTGGCTCGTAGCCTCGATGTCGAACAGGCGTTATTCGTCACATTTCATGACGACCAGCTTTACAGGGTGGAAGCTCATGGCGGCGCCAAAGTTACGCAGCAGGAGCTGGCCACTCTGGCTCATTTTCACGAAGATTTAGTTCGGGTTGACGCTAAACGTAATGCTCACCTCAGCGGCTTATTGGCTCATTTGGGAATGAATGTTGCGGTACGTCTGCGTTTATCGGGTCAGACCCTAGGATTTGTTCTGTTAGGTCCTAGAAAGCGCGGGAATAAGTTCACGGCTGCCGATTTAGAATTGCTCGATATGGCAGCTCGTCAGTTAGCTCCAGCTGTGCGTCAATCGCTGACCTACGAGCAGCTTTTGCTGGCCAATCTGGAGCTGCAAAAGCGTGTCGATGAAGCTAACCACAAACTCAGTCAGGCCAAGCAAAAGCTGCGCACTCTCGACGAGACCAAAGATGACTTTATTAGTATGGCTTCGCATCAGCTGCGCACGCCGCTGACCAGCGTTAAGGGCTATCTGAGCCTCTTGCTGGAAGGTGATGCCGGCAAACTGACACCCACTCAAAGAGAGATGCTCGGACAGGCTTTCTTCAGCAGCCAGCGTATGGTTTACCTGATCGCTGACCTGCTGAACGTCTCACGGATCAAGACCGGGCGTTTTGTCATCGAATCTTCCCCTGTTAATTTGGCTGCCGTCGTTCAAGAAGAGGTGGAGCAGCTGCAGGAAACTGCCGCCGTCCGCCAGCTCAAATTAACTTATGATAAGCCGAAAGAGTTTCCCGATCTGATGCTGGACGAAACCAAGATCCGCCAGGTGATCATGAACTTTGTCGATAATGCCATCTACTACACTCCGGCCGGCGGCCACATACAGATTGAATTAAGCCAAAACAGTTCCAGCGTGCAACTGGAAGTGATTGATAACGGTATCGGCGTGCCAAAGCCTGAACAGCACCATCTGTTTACCAAATTCTATCGGGCTACCAATGCTCGTCAGGCCCGGCCTGACGGCACCGGGCTCGGCCTCTACATGGCTAAAAAAGTGGTTGCTGCGCAAGGCGGATCAGTTGTCATGCATAGCCAAGAAGGTGAGGGCAGCAGTTTTGGATTTATCTTAAGCAAGGCTAAGTTAGCGGTGCCGGCCAGTGCAGCAACCAAACCTGGTCGCGGCGCAAAAACCAAGCTCCAGCGCAAGGCAAAACCTCGACTTGCAAAATCTAAATAAAGCTTGTGCTATGTATTGACAATAGCGGTTTGCTGTGATATTATAACCGTAACTCTCGCTTTGGAGGCAGAGTGGTGGACCATTCCATTAGAGGGAAATTCGCTTGACGCGTATGTTCCTACGTGGAATGATCGAAGTAACGAAAAGCAAAAACCGGGTGGGCCCATCAACAGCAACGGTAATTATAGGGAGGCCTAGATTTGCTATGAAGTTTTTATCAAAGATTAAGCGACTTGTGCGTAAGCCAATTGTGGCTGCGACTGTAGCTGCCGCCACTTTTGGTGTAGCTGCCTGGTTGGTAACCCCAGCCCCGACTCACGCCGCCGACTGTGACAGCAATGCCGTCATTCGTTGTGGCGTTAATTCAATAAACGATGTCCAGAACGCCTACAGCGGTAGCGTTAAGCAGATTTATAACTGTATGGGTATTTCCACCTCTGACATCAATAATATGAGCAAAGGCTTGGATTCAAATGGTACCGGCGTGGTTGAAGGTACGGTCAACACCCAGGGCCAGGTGATTGTTAACGGCGATGTTGTCGCGACCGGCGCTTTGACCGGCGGCCGCCAAAACATGCCGGGCAGCACCAATCGTACTGCCGATTGTGGCACCTCTTTCTACCAGCGTCCTCCAAGCGTCTCCTTCCAGCAAAGTTCTCTGTCAGCTTTGGTAGACATGAAGAATGGCGTTTTCCAGTTCGCCATCATTAACAGCTGTGGTAACCCGGTTAAGGCTACCCCCAAGACCCCTGGCTACAAAGTCACTAAACTTGTCTCTATTAAGGGCAAGGGCGACTTCCAGAACAACGTTACCGTTAACTCCGGCGATCACGTCGAGTACAAGATCATTGTTGAGAGTAATGGCCAAGTTGCAGCCAAAAACATTACAGTTACTGACGACCTGCCTAAAGATATGAAAGAAGTTTCTGGCAGCATGCAGCGCATTGACCGTAACGGCAACAGCAGTCCAGCTAGCGACACCAATCTGTTTAATGGCGGCGCTACCATTGATTCTCTGCCAGTTGGCGATAAAGTTACATTTAAGTTCGAAGCTATTGCCGGCAACACCAGCACACCTACGTCCGCTCAATGTACTGAAGAGCACCTAGTCAACACGGCCAGCATTAACTCTCCGGCCTTGCCTAAGGAAAGCAACAACGCCAGCGTTGACACCTTGTGTAAAGTTCAGGTCAGTCCTAATTTCAGCTGTGACAGCCTGACTGCCAACCCGGCCGGTGGCAACGCCTTCAACTTTACTGCCAACGCCACAGCTAACAATGGCGCCAAGATCACTGGCTACAAGTACAGCTTTGGTGACGGCCAGACGATTACTAACCAAAGTACCAGCAGCTCTAACAGCACGAGCCACACTTACGCTCCAGGTAACTACACCGCCAGCGTAACCGTTAACTTCGACGTCAACGGTACTGCTAAGACTGCTACCAGCGCTAACTGTCAAAAACAGATTAGCCTCACGCCTGTTACCCCAGTCTTCACCTGCGACAGCCTGACTGCTACCCCGCTAAGCCGTACTCAGTACAGCTTTACCGCTAACGCCAGTGCCAGCAACGGCGCAACCATTACCGGTTACACCTACAACTTCGGTGACGGCCAAAGTGTTACCAGCACCACTGCTGCAACCAGCAACACTGTTAGCCACAACTACGCTCCAGGTAACTACACCGCGACTGTAACTGCTAACTTTACTGTCAACGGCACTGCCAAGACCGCTACTAGCGCTGCCTGCCAGAAACCAATCACCGTTGGCCAGGCTCCCGCTGCTGAATGTACTGGTCTGACCGCTGTGGCTGCTGCCAACAACCCACTGACCTACACTGCTCAGGCTAACTACACTACCGCTAACGGCGCCACTCTGACTTCCGCCAGTCTTGATTGGGGTGACAACACTGTCACTGCCAGCAACAACAGTGGTTCTGGTGTCGCCGGATGGGCTCCACACACCTACGCTAAAGCTGGTAACTACACCCTGACTGCTACCCTGAACTTCAGCAGCCCTGACACCACCATTGCACCTTCCACCTGTAAGACTCAGGTCACCATCAACGGTCCTCAAGTAACTGTCGCTTGTAACGCCTTGACCTTTACTAAGGGCGACAACAACAGCTTGACCGTCACCTTGACCGGCCTGCAAACCAGCGTCAACCCAGCTGGCAGCGCCACCTTCACGAACGCTGACATCACTTGGGGCGACGGCACCAGCAATAACGGTGTCGCCAACGTCAACGGTCTGGCTCACAAGTACGCAACTGCCGGTAATTACAGCATTACCGCTGTGGCCCACTTCAACGTCAATGGTACCGACGTAAAACAGGGTGGCGCAGGTTGTGTTGTTCCGGTAAGCTTCACCGCGACTCCTCCGCCAACCCAACTGGTTAACACCGGTGCCGGTAGCGTGTTCGGTCTGTTCGCTGGTGTCAGCTTCCTGGGCAGCTTGATCTACCGCTTCTTCCTGGGCCGCCGCCTGGGCCAAGAAGTCTAAGTTCGACCGTCCGGCCAAGGGTGGGCTGTGGATAAGCGCTAGCGCAATTGTCAAAATTGTGCTACGCTTACCTCAGTTCCAAGAGCAATGACTGACCGCTCTAGAAACAAAAACTTGACACATTAAACCCCCTATCCTCTGGGGTAGGGGGTTTTATAGTTCGCCTCTGTTGTGGTAACATTTAACAGTTCAAGTTTGAGTCTTCTGGCTCGTTTCGGGAAATAGTTGGCTCAGCATAGCTGTGCTAACCGGGCTAGCAAAGCTAGCCCTTCTCGACAAAACGTGCCAATGGCACGTTTTGGCCCCTTCGTCTATCGGTTAGGACATCGGGTTTTCATCCCGGCAAGAGGAGTTCGACTCTCCTAGGGGTCACCATGAAAATAGCTCACCGTAAGGTGGGCTTTTTGCTTGATCTGCTATGATTAGCCCATGAACCTCAGTTTTGGTACCAACATGTTGCCCCGGATGAAGGTCCGGCGTCAGAAATTCGGGCTGGGTACGCTAATCACGATGCTAATTTTGGGCGCCGGCTTTATTGCCATCGGTGTATTAACTATCAAATCGAGTAAAATTGACCCCAGTTGGACAAAAATAAGCGGCACGATTGTTGGCTCCTCCACCAGTACTAGCGACGGCTCAACTACCTATGCTGCAGTAGTGCAGTACAAAGTGGAGGGTCAAGCGTACAAAGTTGCCAGCAGTACCAGCTCGTCGTCCTATCCGCACATTGGCGCGTCCAAACAAGTAGCTTACGATCCAGCCCACCCGGATCATGCCAAAGTAGTTGATAACTTCGTCTGGTTCTTGTACATATTCCCGGTCGTGGGACTCTTCATGCTGATTGGCGCGCCGCTTGGCTACATCAAGTCACTACGGCGCGGCAGCGACATCAATCATCTGGTGCACGATGGGCAAAAAATCGAGGGTGTCATCGTAGAGCTGAAGGGCGGAGTCGATAGCGGCACCACAAACAGCGGTGGCTATAAGATAGTTGTGGAAGCCACAGATCCCAGCGGGCAGGTTCAGAGCTACGTCAGCGATAGCTTAAGCGGCCTCGGCGGTTTGGCATTGATTGATTTCCAAAAACAGCCCGTACCAATCGATGTTTATGTTAACCGCGCCGACCCCAAAGATTACTATGTCGATATCTCAGATATTCCAGGCCTGACACCCGAGCGCATTACAGAGCTTATCCAGTCGGCTAAAGACCGGTTGAATAAACAATAGATAAACCGCCCTCGTTAAGAGCGGTCTTTATATTTGCCTGCGTCCTGTTTAGCTATTTAGGACGGCAGAAAATAGGTTGGCCAAGTCGTGGCGATAGGTTGCCAAATCTTGGCGGGTCTGCTTTTGAGCCTGTTCAAAGCTTTGGAGCGCATTGTGGTTCGTACTTGCAGCTGAGGTGTCGCCGCTGCAGTCCAGCTGTGGTGCGTTTAAGTTGTTGATGTCGTTAGTGGCAGCAGCCTGGTCGGCAGCAACTTGGCTGTTCAAAGTATCGTAATTGGCTACGGTGACGCCACTGTTACTGACGTAGTCTTGGATACCGCTGTAAAGGATATTTTGGCCGTTTAGACGTTTCTGATCGGCAGCTTTAATGGCGGCTGCCTGGCTGTTGAGTGAAGTCTGTTTTTGATCGCAATTCTGCTGGAATCGCTGCATTGACATCATGCGCGGCGATTCGCCAGATCCGTGGGCTGCAAATCCGTGGGCTGACGCGATCGCGGCCGGCGTGGCTATACTCAGCGCTAAAGTCGATCCGGCTAGGATCGCGGATCGTGTTTTGTTGATAGTCTTGGCGAATATTCTCATACTGCCTCCTTATCTCTGGCGCCGGTAAACCGGGCCTTAAAAAATAAAAGCCCCACCTGGAAGTAGGGTGCAGCATCAGTATCACAGCTTTTGACTACATAATCAGTTAGATAAGGTACTGCGCAGCATGCTAGAATAAACCTGAAGTAACGGATAAGAGGTGGGCTTGTTCACTAAACAGACAATTAAAGATGTACACCTGCACGGCAAAATGGTGCTGCTGCGGGCTGACTACAATGTGCCTGTTGAAAACGGCAAAATCACCGACGATTACCGCATTCAGCAATCGCTGCCAACCATTAACTATCTGTTAGATAACGGCGCCACGGTTATTATTTGTTCGCACCTTGGCCGTCCCGAGGGTCCGGAAGACACACAGTTCAGCCTGTTCCCGGTGGCCAAGCGCTTGCAGCAACTGCTCGATAAACCGGTAGAATTTGCCACCGACTGCGTCGGCGATCCGGCCCAAAAGGCGGCTGCGAGCCTTAAGCAGGGCAATGTCTTGCTGCTGGAAAACCTGCGTTTTCATCCTGAAGAAGAAGCTAATGACGACCATTTTGCAGTCCAACTGGCCAGCCTGGCCGATCTGTTTGTGCAAGATGGCTTTGGAGTGGTGCACCGGGCACATGCCAGCACCGTGGCGATCACGCATCACCTGCCGAGCGTAGCCGGCCTGCTGCTGGAAAAAGAAGTCGACACTATCACGCGCGTCATGTCTGAACCGGAACGACCGCTGGTGGCTGTGGTCGGGGGCGCCAAAATCGCCGACAAAATTGAGGTTCTGCATCGTTTTATCGATATTGCTGATTTTGTAGCTGTCGGCGGGGCGATGGCTAACACATTCTTGGCGGCGCAGGGCATTGACGTCGGCGACAGCCTGTATGACAAAGCCGATCTGCCGGTGGCGCGCGACATTATTCGCAAAGCCGCGGCTCAGGCCCGCACACGGCCGTTTATTTTTAGCATTCCTCACGACGGCGTGGTGGCCAGCAAAATTGACGCCAAAGTGCCGACACGCATTGTCGACTGGAGTGCTCACGTTATTGCCAACATTGAAAGCTATCCGCAGCGCGCGCCGGCCGCGGCCGCCAAAGTCTACGCTCACGAGCACATTTTGGACATTGGTCCGTTTTCGGCCTCGTACATTGTGGGCGCCATGCAATTTGCCAAGACCGTTGTCTGGAACGGTACTATGGGCGTGACGGAAACTGCCGGCCTGCAAGGGCCGGTCGGGCCATACGCTCACGGCACCGAGTTGCTGGTTGAAGGTATGCTCGGCGATTTTGGGCACAAACCGTTCACCGTTGTCGGCGGCGGCGACACCGTCGGTTATGTGGAATCTCGCAAGCTGGTCAACGCCTTTGGTCATGTCTCCACCGGTGGTGGTGCCAGCCTGGAGCTGATGAGCGGCCGCAAATTACCGGGCGTCGAAGCTCTGAAGGATAAATAAGGTACAATAAGCCATAAGCACTATGAGTACGAAACGCACGCTAATCGTCGCCAACTGGAAGATGAACCTCAATGTCGGTGAGGCCAGCTTGCTGGTGCACCGCTTGCACACGCACCTGGAAAGTCACCGTGATATTGAAGTGGTACTGGCGCCCAGCCTGCTTGATTTGCAGCCTGTCAGTCTGGAAATAGACCGCCGCCGTTTTCGCCTGGCTGCCCAAAACGCTTTTTATAAAGATAGCGGCGCGTATACGGGTGAAGTCAGCTTCACTATGCTGCATGACCTGGTACATTACGCGATAATTGGCCACTCAGAGCGCCGAATTTACTTCACTGAAACTCTGGAAGTGGTGCGCGACAAGGTCCAGGCGGCCATCCGCAACGAAATTACACCGATCTTATGTGTGGGCGAGACCAAGCAGGAGCGCACCGCCGGCGAAACCCGGCGAGTGATTCACGATCAGCTGACTACCGCACTGTATCAACTGACGCCTGAAGAAGTCGAAAATCTGGTCATTGCCTATGAGCCAGTCTGGGCCATCAGTACTTTTGACGGCGAAGTTGCTAAACCCGATGACATTCAGGCCGTGTTCGAACAGATACGCGCTGAAATTAAAGAACTTTATGGCCGAACCGCCGCCGAACAAGTGCGTGTGCTTTATGGCGGCAGCGTGGACGCTGACACGGCACCAGGCTATCTCGCTCTGCCTGATTGTGACGGTACGCTTGTGGGGGCTGCCAGCTTGAATTATCATCAATTCGCAGAAATTGTAGCTGGCGCATACCGGCTGAAGCACGAGGCAAAGGAATAATATGGCTGATAGTAAGAAAAACATCAAGCCTATAGTCGATGTGGCTCACCCCGGCAAGTCAGCACCCGCAGGCACTTCTAAACCTGTAATTGTTACTAACCGGCCAATTTTGCAGGATCCCATGGTCGTGACACAAGAGGGGTCCAAGCCCGAAGAGGACTCCGGCACGCCCGTAAGCGTTAAAACTACCGCGCCCACTCTGAAGCCAACTGAAGATAAAGCCAAGGCAGAACCAAAACTTGAATCGACACCTAAGGCTGAACCAGAATCTGACCCTGACGAAATTAAATCACCAGCCACCGATGGCAGCCTAGATGACGCTGCCGACGATAAGCCACGGGACCCCGAAGCTGAAGCTGCCGCAGAGGCCGATGCCGAGGCTGCAGAAAAAACTAAAACAGATGAGACCGTACAAAAACTGGTCGACAGCAAGCAGTATTATCTACCAATCAACTCCGTAGAAAAGCGTAAAACCAAGCGTTTTATCGCCCTTGGTGTACTGCTGGCAGTCGTGCTGGCTGTGGCCTGGGCCGATGTCGCCCTTGATGCCGGCCTTGTCCATCTCGGAAATATTAAACCTGTCACACATTTCTTCTCTAACTAGAGCGTGCTGCGCCTTGTTTTGCTAAAATAGTAAGGTGTTAGACGACTTATTGACTGGGTTAAATCCAGAGCAGCGCCGTGCTGTCGAAACAACTGAGGGACCACTGCTGATTCAAGCTGGCGCCGGTTCGGGTAAAACAAAAACTCTGACCCATCGCATTGCATATTTGCTGGCATCCAAGAAAGCTACGCCGATGAATATTTTGGCCGTGACTTTCACAAACAAGGCCGCTAACGAAATGCGTTCCCGGGTTGCCGAACTCCTAGGCGCCAACGCCGATAACCGCGGGTTCATGCCATACATGGGCACTTTTCACGGCATTTGCGTGCGTTTGCTGCGCCAAGATGGTGAACACATTGGTATTCCGCGTAGCTTTGTCATTTTTGACGAAAGCGATCGCCAGGCAGCTGTCAAACAAGCCAGCAAGCAGTTAATGATTGATGAAAAGGCTTTTCCTGCCCGCGTGCTGTCCGGACTTATCAGCAGTGCCAAAAACGAAATGATCACCCCAAGCGAATATTCCGGCACGGCCAGCACGCCGGCGCAGCGCGCCGCGGCCCAGGTCTTTCCGGTTTATGAGTCAATGCTCAAAGAGGCCGCGGCGCTCGACTTTGACGATCTGATCAACCGCACCGTACATCTTCTGAAGTCACAGCCCGAGCTGAAAGCTAAGTGGCAGCAACAGTTTAAATACATCATGATTGATGAATATCAAGATACAAATGCTGCCCAATACCAATTAGTTAACATGTTAACTAATATGCACAAGAATATTGCCGTGGTAGGCGACGACTGGCAATCAATCTATTCATGGCGGGGCGCGGACTTCCGCAATATCTTAAAGTTTGAGAAAGACTTTCCAAACTGTACAGTTATTAAGCTGGAGCAAAATTATCGCTCGACCAAACACATTTTGGATGCTGCCCATGCTGTGATTACGCATAACGAGCAACGCTCCGATAAGCGATTATGGACCGAAGCTGGCGACGGTTTGCCGGTACAAATTGTGCCGGTGGGCAGTGAGCGCGCCGAAGGCGAGGCGATAATACGGCGCATCCGTGCCGGCATCGACAGCGGCCGTTTTAACTATCACGACTATGCCGTCTTGTACCGCACCAACGCTCAAAGCCGCTCCATCGAAGAGTCATTTGTGCACTACGGTATACCGTATCGGGTAGTCGGCGGTGTGCGTTTTTACGACCGCAAAGAAATTAAAGATATCATGGCCTACCTGCGTCTAATTTTTCAGCCTGACGACCGCATTAGTTTTGAACGCATTGTTAATGTGCCGACCCGTGGCATCGGCGCCAAAAGCATAGCTAACTTTTTGGGCTGGCAGCAGGCCGAAGGCCTCAGTCTCAGTCAAGCATTAACAGAGGTGCAGAAATGCGACAGCCTGACACCTAAGGCTCGCTCGGCGCTTAATGAACTGGGCGATATTTTGGCCAGCCTGCGGGTGGTCATGGAGGATGCCAGCGTTGGCGGCTTAATTGACTCGCTGCTGCGCCGCCTCGACTACTTGCGCTATCTGAATGATGGTACGCCCCAGGGCGAAGCCCGCCAGGAGAATGTCCGCGAACTTTTGAGTGTTGCCCGCGAATACGAAGACATTGGTATGGAAGGCTTTCTGGAAGAAGTCGCTTTGGTTAGCGATCTGGACGATGTAAATACCACGCAATCTGCCGGCGCTGCCAGCGGTGCGGTGACGCTCATGACGCTGCACGCTGCCAAGGGCCTGGAGTTTCCGGTGGTCTTTATGACCGGTCTGGAAGAAACAATTTTTCCGCACAGCCGGGCGCTTTACGACCAGCACGAAATGGAAGAGGAGCGCCGCCTTTGTTATGTCGGCATGACCCGCGCGCGCCAGGAACTTTATATGCTTTACGCCGCCAGCCGGCTGCTTTATGGCGGCATGCAGCACAATCCTCCGTCACGATTCTTATCCGAGATTGACGGAGAGACTGCGGCAGCTTCTTCCCTCGACCTACCAACATACGGTCTCGGTCAAGAGCTGCCGCAGTCTCCGGCAATCGATCTCGAACCTAGATATGTGCCGGAATTGAATGAAGGCGACGGGGTAAGGCACAAGATTTTTGGCATGGGGACGGTGCTGGAAATTGACGGCGACAACGCCGTGATTTACTTTAAGGGCAAGGGAACTCGCAAGCTGAACATTAGTTTTGCGCCGCTGGAGAAAATCTCTTGATTGCCATGTTGAAGAAAATCGAAAAACTGCGCATGAAATTTGCCAGATTCCGCCGTGTGCGCTGGCCGCGGCGGATCCGCAAATTGAAAATCATGAGCCGGCATCCGTTTGCCGTACCGGTGATTACTCTCGGCGGCCTGATTGTTTTAACGCTCGGCATTTATTTTTTGGCCCGTCAGACTAATCACTTGCCTGTCACCGCCGATGCGAAAATTGTGATTATTTCGCATGATCATGTGCAGCAAATTGTGCCCAGTAAGGAGCCGACTGTCGGCGCGCTGCTCGCCAAATTGCACATTAATTTGGGGCAGGGCGACCGAGTTGAACCTGCCGTGGCTACGGCCATCAACCAGGAAGACTTCCGTATTAACATTTACCGCGCTGTTCCAGTTGAGATTGTCGCCGACGGTAAGCAAAGCTTAACATTCAGTGCAGGTACCACACCGCGCGCGATTGCCACGCAGGCGGGCGTGCGAGTTTACCCGGAGGATGAGGTTGAAGCTGATCCAACCCAGAACTTTATTGGCGGTGGCAGTATTGGCGAGCGCATTGTAGTTGATCGGGCCACGCCGATTAATTTGAATCTGTATGGCACCCAAATTGTGGTGCGCACGCATGCGCCCACAGTAGCGAATTTAATTCGCCAGAAGCACATTAAGCTGGCCAAAAGCGACGAAGTTACGCCGGCGGCTAGTACGCCGATCACGCCCGGCATGCAGGTTTACATCGAACGCCAAGGCGTAAAAATCGAAGCAGTTACAGAGACCATTCCCATGCCGATCCAGGCCATTCAGGACGACAGCCTGGCCTTTGGCACCAGTGCCATTCGACAACAAGGTTCACCGGGCCAGCAAATTGTGACGTATCAAGATCAGCTAGTTAATGGCGTAGTTGTCGGTCGCACCGTTCTGCAAAAAGTGATTACGCAGCAGCCGGTGACTCAAATTGAAGTTATCGGTACATCTTTGAGCGGCATTAAAGCCGACATGGCTCTGGCGGGCATTTCGCCTGGTGATTACAACTACGTCGACTACATCGTCAGCCATGAATCGGGCTGGTGCCCAACCAAGGCTCAAGGCCAATACGGCAGCTGTCCGCCGTATGCCGGCTATGTGCCACCATACGGCGGCTATGGCTTGTGTCAATCGACGCCCGGCTCCAAAATGGCCAGTGCCGGCAGCGACTGGGCCACCAATCCGATCACCCAGCTGAGGTGGTGCAACGGCTACGCGCTTGGACGTTATGGCAGCTGGTATGCGGCCTATGAACACTGGTTGGCGTATCATAACTGGTAGCTATGCCCGAACCTGCACCGAAAAAATCACTTGGCCAGCACTGGCTGACTGACCCGGCCACCTTGACGGCTATCGCTGATGCGGCCGAACTGCACTCCGACGATACCATTCTCGAGATCGGGCCAGGCCTCGGCAGCTTAACGTCCGAACTGCTGGCGCGCGTCGGCCACGTCGTAGCTGTAGAGTTTGATGCTGAGCTGGCTCGAAAGTTGTCAGCTAACCCCAAACTCGAAGTGGTCCATCAGGACATACTGCAGTTCGATTTTACAGAGGTGGAAGCGCCTTACAAAATTGTGGCCAATATCCCTTACTACTTAACCAGCAATTTATTGCGCGTGCTGAGTGAGACGCCAAATCCGGCCCAGCTGGCAGTACTGCTCATGCAAAAAGAAGTGGCCGAGCGTGTGGCTGCCAAGCCTGGAGCCATGTCGTTGCTCAGCGTGTCGGTGCAATTTTACTGGCAAACCGAACTTGGCCGGAAGGTGCCAGCTGAGTTGTTTACGCCACCACCACAAGTCGATTCGCAAGTGCTAATTTTGCGCTATCGCACCCAGCCACTATTTCCGGATGTCGATGAAAAGAAGTTTTTCCATCTGGTCAAAGCCGGTTTTGCACAACGCCGCAAAACTCTTCTGAACAGTCTGAGCAGTGGGCTACACCTTAGCCGTCAAGAAACCATCGACTTATGCGCGGCCGCTAATATTGACCCGGCCCGGCGCGCTCAAACCCTGAGTCTTGAAGAGTGGCATCAACTGTATTTGGCGCACAATACTTGACGTGTTAAGTAAGCAGGGGCTAGACTAAAAATATGGGACCTACCAACAATCTCAGCTATCTTATCCAGCATCTCGCGGCTGTTATGAACAAGCAAACCGATCAAGTTTTGCAGGAGCAGCTCGGCATCGGTGTCAGCCAATATCGAATTTTAATGTTGTTGGAGTGGAATCCGCGTGTGCAGCAGCAGGCTCTAGCTGAGGGTCTCGGCCAAACTGAAGCTAGCATCAGTCGTCAGATTAAAGTTTTGCAGACAAAACGTCTGATTTCCGTCCGCCAGGATCCAAATAATAAGCGACGCCATATTGCCGTGCCGACCACCTTGGGTATGCAAGTAACAGAGGCGGCCAGCAACATCTTGCGGCGCAATTTCGGCCCAGAATTTGGTAGTCTCGGCGAAGATCAGTTAATGCAACTTATTAATAGCTTGCTCCGTTTGCACAATATTGTTTGCCGGCCGGGAAAAGCTGGCGCCTGCGACCATCCGCTAGGCCTGTAAACAAAGGCCAAGCCATTGAATAATAGCTAGAAAAGTGCTATAATATATATATGTCTGCAACAGCTACAGAAGCACCATTTTTTGATGGACAAATACATAATCATCCATATTTAAGTGGGAGTGATACTGTTAGCGTCCGCACGTTAGGTAGCACAAGTACGCTTGAGTGGGTGATAAAGACCAACAAAGAGGTACTAACTGACCATAATCATAACCCCTATGATGTGTTGGTTGGTGATGACGTGTCCGGACGCTTGCCTACTCTTATCACGCACCATTTCTTGCGTTTAGCCCAAGCTGGTGGGCATACCGAGACAATGCCGCATACCTATTTTTTAACCTCAGGTATGACCCGTGATTACTCTGACGAGCAGGTAGCCCTTTGGAAACATAACTTAGGCATGGCAGCTCGTGCTATTGTTGCCGCCAATCATGCTAGCCGAATTGCAATAATGACCGAAACGGTTTCCAGCGGTAGGTCCATGGCGCGTCTTGTAGAAAGTTTTGACTCCCAGCGTGGAGTTACTGCCCATGCTTATAACATGCAGAGCGCAACCTATCTTGGCGGCCCAGGTGACGACAACCGTACCCGAGTAGCTTTGGGCGTAGAGAAGTATATACCCGAACCATTTAGCCGCCGACACCCCAGCTTTAGTGGCGAAAAAGCATCACGGCTCAGGCACTTCTTAGCGGATTATGCCGCGGTAATCTATCAAGATATTTTTAATGAGCCAGCACCCACCGGCAGGACCAGGCAGCCTAGTGCTCCAATTACTCCGCTCCGTACGCCAGATATCAAGAGACTTGGTGGCCTGCAGCGACTGTTTCGATGGCGGTCGGATAAGGGAATTTACAGATCAAGATGACACAGTTAGCTGCACCGGAAGCACATGCTATGAGAGTGCCAATAGGACAGCACCCTTTTGTTGCCGCTAACTATACTCTTGGCTGTGCTGTGCTTTTAGCTGGTTCAGTGCCACAGCTGGTTAACTTTGGTAAAAAATTTGTTGCGGCACACAACACTGAGCCCTTTGACGTTATTGTGGGTGACGATGTGTCTGGTCGCATACCCACCCTACTTACGCACTATGTTCTAAAAATGGCTGCGGCTGCCGGCTATTGCGACACGGTGCCACCTGTTTATTTCATGGCCTCCGGCCAGCAAAGAGCCGTCGGCAAATTTACACGCGAGATTTGGCAAGAAAACCTCGACAAAGCAGCCAAGAAGATAATTATCGCAAGTAATGCCAAAATTGTGGCGTTGATAACGGAATATATAGCCACTGAAGAAACAATTAAAAACCTCAAAGATACCTTTGAAAAAATACCAGGTGTCTATACTCACAAATATGTGTTGAACGAGCCATACATTTATTTGGGAGGTCCACCCTCCGAGCCCGCCCATAAACAAGCTGCTCGGGCTGTCGTAGGAGTGGAAAAGATCCGCCCCATGCCTTTCAGTTACCGTCACCCCGATTTTAATGGCAGGCACACAGCAGAATTTAGAAACTTTCTTGGTGATGTAGCGGCTACTGTCTTTGAAAATATGTATGATGAGCCTGCGCCTCATGAGGGACTACTTATACCACGCTCAGGACAGTCTTTTTATGTACCTGGCCAGCCTGGTCGTTTGCAGCGAATGGCCAGGCATTGCGTCGTACCCAGGAATATGTGCCCGACTGCTAACCACTAGCATTTCTTGACCAAAGCTGCTATAATAACAGATCTCACTGGTAGACAAGCCAGCGGGCCAGGTGACTTTTTTACGGGGCGCCGAAGTATCGGCGTGTACTCGACAAAATTGTCCCTGGGACAATTTTGGGGCTGAATTTTAAGCTCGACGTTGGACTTTATCGGTTAGATCAGCAGGTCGCTTGTCAGCGTTATAGGCAAACCTCAATAGATGCAAATCTACGAGAACGCTTTGCTCAGGCTTTTCAGCCTAAGCTAGCACCAGTTTTAGCTTAATTGCTAAATCAACGCCTGACGTGACTTCAGATAACGTTAATGCGTTTCATATTTTCTGGATGCTCGACGGGATTGTCTGACCCCGGCGCTAAGACCAGGACTGCTGCTTGGGAATGTTTGTTCGTTTCGATACCCCAGGCTCAAGATTTGAAAACGAACTATACCTGTAGATGACTAACCAAGATAAACCGACGGACGCGGGGGCGGTACCCGCCAGCTCCTCCATGTATATTGTGACCTCTGTTAGAGAGGTCATTTTATTTTGTAAAAGTAAATTGACAAAAGCGCACTTTGTGGTTATTATTACAAGATAAATAAGGCGCATTTCATGTCTTCCGGCAAGCCTCAGATTTTCGCAAGCGTAGAAACCGACCCGATCGTAATAGAACGAGAGCGAGCAGTTTTGCTCGGCATTGGCCAGTCACAAGAAGATACAACCAAAGATGTAATTTCTCAGTGTCAGGATATCTGTGCGCTGGGCCGAGAAGCCTGCAGGCTTCGTATGGCCATGGATCAAGTAGATTTAAGAATTAGTGCTGGCAGCCTTTCAGTAAAAGCTAGTTGCGATGAGTGCCCCAACCCTAACATTGCATTAAGAGCTGTTGATAAGATTGTTGATCTGGCGGACCGACGTTATGCGGCAGTTACAGATGTTTACCTTGGTGACAAAGTAGAAAAGGAAATTGATCCAAGCATTTTCCATCTCATAAAAGATGAGGAAAACGGCGATTATCATGTGATGAACGTCGAATCCTTCGAGGCGTTGGATGAAGGCCGCAAAAGCATTGCTAGCCGCATGCTTTATTTGCTGACAAGGGAATACTCCGGCCGTCCTCACCAATACGCTCGCACCATCTTTACTTCAGACAAATTACAAAAAGAAACCGGCTCCCGACTGCACATGTTTATTGTTGCGGAAGCCTTGGAAAGTATGGTGAACGCGGCCGAGGGTGGATATCGAGGCTTCGGATCCAGACAGCGCGACTTACTAGTGAAAGCACATCGGTTAGCCGTTGAGTCGGGCATTGCTCAGGAGGTTGCCGCCGAAGAGGATAACCGAGATATACAAATAGACGCTTGTACATTTGGAGAGGATAACGGGCGTGTAAAACAACATTTACTAATTCGTTTTAGAGCCCGGAATCTCGGTGATTTAACTCGTTTGAGTGCAAAAGATCTTGCTACGGTTTTAAGTCCTGATGGTTTGGTTGCTGTGCGGGGAACACTATATAACCATGGTCTTTACCTTCGAGGCGAAGAGCCAACGATCGAAAACTACTAACCTTCGATAACTTTCCGCTTGTGTTTGCTATGATGTTGGCATGGACCCGTCCGTCAGTATCAAGAATCTGTCCGTAACGCTTGGCGGGTCAGTTAAGGCGCTGCGCGACGTAACTCTGGAGTTGCCGAAAGGGCAGACGATTGGTTTTATTGGGCCGAGTGGCGCCGGCAAAACCACGCTAATTAGGGCAATTGTCGGGCGACTACAAACCAAGCCGGGTAGCGTTGAAGTTTTTGGGCAGCCTGCCGGGTCGGCCAACTTGCGCTCCCAGCTCAGTTACATGACCCAGGAATTGTCTGTGTACAACGATCTGACTGTCCATCAAAACCTGGAATATTTTGCGGTTATGGCCGGTAAGACTCGTCGCCGCGAGGCAAAGGCTGCAGCAAATGAAGTGCTGCATACAGTTGAGCTCGCCAAGCAGGCCAACCAGCTGGTGTCTACACTGTCTGGCGGTCAAAAGCAAAGAGTTAGTCTGGGCGTGGCATTGCTGACCAAGCCGCCGCTGTTGGTTTTAGATGAGCCGACGGTTGGCCTCGACCCAGTTTTACGCGACAAACTTTGGCAACTGTTTAATCAGCTGGCCAAGCAGGGTACAACACTGATTATTTCCAGCCATTCCATGGACGAAGCGACCCGCTGCGACGACCTGGTATTAATCCGCGACGGCCAAGTGATCGCCCATGAGGCACCAAAAGAATTATTAAAACGCACGGGCGCCCGCGATGTAGAAGATGCCTTTCTGAAATTAGTGGGAGACAAAAAATGAGCCTAACCCGCACATTCGCAGTGGCTCGACGGGTGCTCAACCAGCTGGCTCACGATCACCGCACATTGGGACTGCTATTTGTTGTTCCGCCTCTGTTAATTGCACTTTTAAAATATGTGTTTGAGCACCAAGTCCGCGAATTTAATGCGTTGGCCCCCATGCTGCTGGGCATTTTCCCGATGGTGATGATGTTTTTGGTAACTTCTATTGCGACTTTACGCGAACGTACTAGCGGCACGCTCGATCGCCTGATGACTATGCCGATGGCCAAGGCCGATTTCATTTTTGGCTATGCGCTGGCGTTTGCTTTGCTGGCTATAGTGCAGGCCAGTATTGCTTCAGCAGTGATGCTGGGTTTGCTGGGAGTTACGGTTTTAGGGGGCACCTTGGCGACGCTGATTGGCGCCGTGTTGGCAGCTTTGCTGGGAACCGCACTGGGCCTGTTTGCCAGCGCTTTTGCGGCCAGCGAGTTCCAGGCCGTGCAATTTATGCCGGCGTTTCTGTTCCCGCAATTGCTGACCTGCGGCCTGTTTGTGGCCCGTGATCAGATGGCCAAACTGCTTCAGTGGTTTGCCGACATCATGCCGTTGACTTACAGCGTGGACGCCATGAAACAGGTCACGGTTCACGCCGGCTGGACCACTTCACATAGCCACGATCTGATCGTGGTCGGCGCTTACACTGTGGCAGCTTTGGTTTTGGCTTCCATAACAATTCGGCGCCAGCAAAAAGCGTGAAGCTTGCAGGAAGATATCTCACTGCCCTGACGGAGTAGTCCGCTATACTCGTAGAGACAAAACAGGAGAAGACATGGCCGAAATTTCTGCGGCACAAGCAGGTAGTTTAAAACTTGGTGAGCTGACCGTGAACCGACTCGGTCTGGGTACAAATCGCCTAACTGATACCCCGGATAACCACAAATTGTTGCAGCGGGCTTTGGAGCTAGGCGTGAATTTTATCGATACCGCTCACCGCTATCAAAACGGTGCCAGCGAAACCACTATCGGTAACGCGCTAGCACCGTTTGCGGATGGGCTAGTGGTGGCTACAAAAGGCGGCTGGGACAACGACAGCCTGGACGATATTCGTCTGCAGCTGACTCAGAGCCTGCAGCGTCTCAAAACCGACCACATCGATCTTTATCAGCTGCACCGCATCAACCCCAATGTGCGTTTGCGCGACACCATGGAGTTGTTTAGGGAGTTTCAAGATGAAGACAAAATTCGCCACATTGGTTTGAGCGAAGTCAGCTTGGAACAGCTGAAGGAGGCGCTGGAAGTTGTGCCGATTGTCAGCGTGCAAAACCAGTACAACTTGGTGCAGCGCCAATACGACGAGCTGGTCGATTTTTGTGCCGACCACGGAACTGTCTTTATTCCGTGGTTCCCGCTCGGCGGTCTGGGCGGTGATGCCGCCAGGGTCGAAAACTTGCTGGCGAACCTATCGGTAAAATATCAGGCAACTCCGCAGCAGCTTTCGCTGGCCTGGCTTTTGAAGCGCTCACCAACAATGTTGCCAATTCCGGGCACGCTGTCGATTGAGCATTTGGAAGACAATTTGCGAGCCGCTTCGATCGAACTTAGCGACGCAGACTACCAGCATATGCTCAGCCTCTGACCCCTGTTAAACTGTGGTCTATTTGACCCTATCGCGACCGACCCGGTAGCCGTACAATGGTCGCAATGGAAAGGGTAGAACAGCTGCCTGAGCAACGCGGCATTGAGGAAGTGAGCCAGCGTTTGCATTTTGAAACAGCCTCACAACGGCGTCTTGCCGTGGGCGCTTTAGCCGTCGTCGAACTGGGTGTTTTAGCCTTAGGCATCCGCCAGCTGACTCATGAACGGCTGGACGAAAAGCCGTCCGTGGTTCAAATAGCCGAGCCCCAACCGCACCACCTGACGGCGCATAAGCATCATCACCATCATCACAAATCACATCCCAAGCCGGCCCACAAAACCGCAGATATTAAAACGGTGCCAACGGCCGTTCCAGCTCTGCCGCCACAGCCCACCGAGCATGTTGGCCGTGGCAAAACCGCCGCCGTTGAACAGGCTCATGTTCAACCACATCACTCCAAACACTGGCACAAGACAAACCACCCTCATCACGGCAAGGCTTTCGATCTCGAACATTTATTTGGCAATGGCATCTCTGCCGATATATCCTGGCCAAAAAATAACTGCAAAGCTTTGATCCCCGACTTTGTGGAGTTTGGCCGAGTCGGGCTCAACGGTGGTAATAATTTCGAAGAAAACAGCTGTTTAAAGAGAGAAGTTCGCAAATTTGGTGTGCTACCTACCAGCCTGTATGTTAATAGCGGCTTTCACAGCAAAAACTACGCCCTGAAGCAGAAGCCGCAAATTAAAGAAGACTGCCCACACCAGAGTGCTGCCTGTGTGGCTAAACATTGGGGTTACCTAGCCGGACTTTTCGATATTCAGCTGGCGATTGATAACCATGTGTACGAGCCCAACATCGCTATAGATGTGGAAGGCCAAATCCCGGCTTGGTCGCACAATAAAACAGCGAACACGGCCAGCCTAAAAGGCGAGATCGCCGGCTTAAAAGCCGGTGCTCGACGGGCCGGACTAATTGAGCCCATGATCGAGTTCTATTACGCGCCCTACGGCTGGAATGCTATTGCGGGTAACTCTCAGTTTAAGCACATCCCGGTCTGGCTGGCGCATGGCCATGTCAGTAAAGATGTTGCTCGCGCGGCTTGCGACGATCAAGACGAGACCTATCACACGCACAGCGGCGGACCGTTGGTAGCTGTCCAATATGTAGTTGATGATCTGCGCGTCCAAAAGCCCAAACATCCCAACAAATGGGTGACCGAAGACCTGGACCTTAGCGTGGCCTGTCCAGCGCCATTCCACAGCGTTTATCACCCTCCCGAGTGGCACAAGCAGCACGACAAAAAACAGCGCGCACAGCACAAACGAAAAGCCGCTCACGACTTGGCGAGCGGCTTAAGATATTCGGCCTACGTAGACAAACGAAGACCCAAGCAAGGGGCGGCTAGGCGCGTACCTCCCGCGCGATTAGCATCATCGTCTGCCCGTTAGATCTAGGACTTGGCAATGGATTACCCCCTTTCTTTGTTTTAATGTTCATACTTTTATTGTATACGATCTGTCAAACCATAAGCGTTCGCGTGAGCAATTTTACTGCTATTGCGGACCGGCTTTGCCATACTGTGGCTACGAAGGGAGAGTAAAGATGCCGCCAGACGAACCGAGCAGCGAAGAGCAGATTGAACAGCTGCCCGAAGACAATGACACGCCCTTTTCGCCGGCCGATCCACCGCGCGATCCAGATGCCGAAGCTGACGACGATCGACAGCTCGAGGAAACCCGAGTCGATGACACCCACCCTGTAACAGACACCGATATCGATCAAGATGAAATGTATGACGCTGGCCTAGCCGAGGCGAGCGGTGAGATTGAGCCCAATGCCGGCAGTGATGTAGTGGGCTACACACCCCCGGACGACCAACCATAATCTTCTTGTCATCTGGGGTCACATCTGTTACACTAGCGGGGCTAGACGAAAAGCTGCCAAATTAATAGTAAGTTCTAGATCTAAGGTACGTGTTCCGAGGGGCAGCTAACGCGGTTGATTGCCAAGTTACCTCCACGACAATAAAACAGGAGTGCTATCTAATGGCAACCAAACTCTTTGTGGGTTCCCTAGCTTGGGCAACCACTGACGACGGTCTGAAAGCTGCTTTCGAAGCTGCCGGTACCGTTGTCTCAGCCAACGTCATCATGGACCGGGAAACTGGCCGCAGCCGCGGTTTCGGTTTCGTGGAAATGAGCAGCGACGAAGAGGCTAAGGCTGCTGTCGAAAAGCTGAACAACAGCGAACTCGATGGCCGCACCATCACCGTGAGCGAAGCTCGCCCGCGCACCGACCGCTAATTCAGCAGTTGGAAACGAAAACAGCCCCGGATGACCGGGGCTGTTTTTTTATGACTCGCCGGCTATTTCAGGAAGTTTATGATGCTCTGGGCATCATTGCTGGCGACCCGAATGTCGGCCTGCGCAGTTTGCAGTTGGTCGCGGTAACCGCTCAACAGTGAGGGGTTGCTATTACGGTCATTTGGCTGAAAACCAAGAACTGTGCTTCCGACCTGGCTGGAAATTGCCTGGGCAGCAGCAATTTTAGCGTTCATGTCTGTTAACAGTGCTTGCTCAGTGCTGATGTCCTGGCCTTTGCTCTGGGCCGTAGACAGGCTGGTCTGCAATTTGCCCGCCAGTACGGTCAGTTTAGCCTCGGCTACTTGCTGAGCATCTGCAGCACGCACCAGCTGAATCTTCGGCACGATTAAGGCGTAAACCCGGTATTCAGTGATGATGCTCAGAGCATCGCTGGCGGCCGTGTTGACGTCAGTATCTGCATCGAGTTTAGTTTTTAGATTAGTCAGGTCGGTGATCTCGGCTTGGACTGCTGCGGTCAAGTTGCTTTTGTCGGCGTCTGAAAGTTTAGAGCCGGAAGGCACCTTTGAACTCAGACGGTTCAAGGTTTTGAGGCGCCGCTCAATTTCCTTATCGCCGCGGCTAATAATTCGCTGCAAGCGTGTCGTGGAGTTGGCGTTGGCGCTGGCTGCGGCTGGGCGTGTCACTGCGTAAGCTGGCGCAAAGCTTAGTGCCAAGCTTCCTACCAGCAGGCCGCTGGTCAGGCTTAGGCGAGAAATAATTCTTTTCATAGGTGGCTCCTTATGTTTATTCAGGCACCGACGTGAATGTCGACTGATCTTTAAAACTGCTGTTCACGCCACTTAAGTACTGGCTGCTGCTTGCACTGGAGCTGTTGATGTCATTGAGCTCACTTTGCAGGCTGCTGGTCTCGCCGCCTGATGCAGATTTAGTAGCGGCTGAGCCAGCCTTATTGCTTGAACTTGATGTGGCGGCGTTGAGTACCTTATTGCTGGCTTTACTGCTGTGGTAAACATACCAGCCCACAAAGGCGACTAGGGCGATAATGACGATTACCAAAACGGTTTCGATCGCGCTGTAGCCTTGTTCCTGATGTCGTTTATGCGACATAAATTTCTCCTTAATGTTAAGCTTAAGCTTTACTTTACGCCTGCCAGGCAGGTCAGGCAAGTAAGCTGGCCGCTTGACCGCTATCTGTCAAAACGCTAGTCTGAAACTGATGTCACCATTTCAAAAAGCCCGGCAATTAATGTCGCAAACCTTCCGCTGGTCTTTTCGCCCAGATAAGGAGCTGGCACCTGCTGACGTGGCCGCCGCCCGAGCTTACATCGATGATTATTGGAAAAAAGTTGAACGCTTTCACCCTAAAGACGACGAGAGTTTGCTGGGTTTGCCCAAACCGTATTTAGTGCCATCCTACCGCGCCAAAACCGGGTTTGACTACAACGAACTTTATTACTGGGACAGCTACTTTATGGTCCAGGGCATGCTTGATGCCGACCACCGGGAACTTGTCGAAGGCATTTTGGAAGACCTCATCGCTCTGTTTAAGCGGTTCGGCGTCATACCCAACGCCTCCCGCACTTATCTTATGGGTCGCTCACAACCACCCTTTCTCAGCACTTTTATCTTTGATGTTTATCAGGCTTACGAGCCGGGTGATAAGTGGCTGAAAGAGGCAATTGAAATTGCCAAAAAGGAATATGAGGTCGTATGGATGGGCGTTAAAAAACCCAATGAGCGACAGGTCTACAAGGGATTAAGCCGCTACTATGACATTAATTATCTGCACGATTTGGCTGAGGCAGAAAGCGGCTGGGACATGACACCGCGCTTTAACCGCCGAGCACTCAATTTTTTGCCGGTCGATTTGAACGCGCTGCTCTACAAATACGAAGCCGACTTTGCCCGCGCGGCCCGCATTTTTGGCGACAAACGGGAAGCCGCCAAGTGGGACGACGCCGCGGCCGTGCGCAAAAGAAACATGGACAAGCTGATGTGGGACGGCTTGCGCGGGCTGTACTACGACTACAACTACGTCAAGCAAAAGCGCGGCAATGTTAGCAGCCTGGCGACTTTTTATCCGATGTGGGCCGGCATGGTTACCGACAAACAGGCTGCCAGCCTGGTTAAAGCGCTGCGCCGCTTTGAAAATAAAGGCGGTCTGGCGACCACTGACGTGCTGCCGGTCGGTCAATTTGTTTTCGGCTCAATGCCAACTCAGTGGGCTTATCCCAACGGTTGGGCACCGTTGCACTTTATTGTCGTTAAAGGCCTTGAGCGCTACGGCTACCACAAAGATGCCCGGCGCATCGCCATGAAGTGGCTGAAAACCAATTTGCACTGGTTTGAAAAAGAACACATGTTTCTGGAAAAATACAATGTCGTCTCGCCGGAGAAACCGCCGGTTAAAGGCGTCTACCCTATGCAAACCGGCTTCGGCTGGACCAATGCCGTCTTCGAGCGCTTTTGCCGCGATTACGTCGATCGACTTGAATAGCTAAAACTTAAAATATTCTTAAATTTGGCAGAAAAGTTGGCAATTTCCTTGGCCTGGTCGCCACAACAGGGCTACAATCAACATATGACAAGTGTGACAGATGATTCTTTTCAGCAAAGCTTGCGGAAAATCATCCGTGAGGAAGTGGGCACCATTGTTCGCGAGGAAGTGCGGCCAATCATTCGTGAGGAAGTACGACCAATCATCCGTGAGGAAGTACGGCCAATCATCCGCGAAGAAACGGCTGACATGCGTGCTGACATAGCTGCCATCAAAAAAGTCCAGGGGCAGCATAGTCTGCAACTGGGCGAAATCAATGCCACACTCGGTGGTATCAAAAATACCTTGCGAGGCCATAGCCGTGAAATTCATCGGACGGCCGTATTACTCGAAGACCTTGACGATCGGTTTAAAGCCGCTGCCGAGCTCAATTAAAGTGCTATAATCTATCTGTTAAACTCGAGAATAAGTGTCGACGACGTTTCGCTCGAGTCTACAATAAGTGCGGACCGGCACTTTTTGGGGTTGTAGCTCAGTTGGCTAGAGCGCAGCATTCACATTGCTGAAGTCGGGGGTTCGAGCCCCTCCAGCCCCACCATGATTTATGAATTTCAAGATTGATCCAGGTTTGCCCGAAAATCAGTTGGCCAAATGGTTGAGTGATGCCAAGCAAAAATATGGCGCCTTTGACGACGGCCGTGTGGACTACAGCCAAGCCGATCTGGCGCCGATCGTGATGTGTACCGTGGTGTGTGGCGACGAACTACTATTAGTTAAACGTGGCCACGGTTTGGCCGATGCTAACGGCGTCTGGTCGACAGTCAACGGTTTTATAGATGAAGTTAAGCCGGTTGCCGAACAGGCGCAGCAAGAAATTCACGAAGAGTTGGACCTGCGGGTGGACCTGCAGCAAATTAAAGTGGCGCCGTCGTACACGCTGAAAAATCCGGCTGAAAAGCGCAGTTATATTGTGTTCCCGTGCCTAGTGGCGCTGGCAGCAAAGCCAGTAATTAAACTCAACGAAGAGAACACCGATTTTGCCTGGCTCAAGCGGCCGGAACTCGAAACATACGACATCCTGGCAGATTTACCTTACGCGATTGACGCGGCCTTGGCTGCTTAAGCCTTCACTTCTCCCTGTTAAACCGGTAGACTAGAAACATGAGCAAGTACTACGTCACGACCTCGATTCCCTACGTCAACGCCGACCCGCACATCGGCTTTGCTATGGAACTTTTATATGCCGACGTTTTGGCGCGCGCCGCACGGCAGCGGGGCGACGACGTAATTTTCAGCACTGGCACTGACGAGCACGGCGGCAAAATCGCCGAAAAAGCCGCCGAGCTGAAGCTGACACCCAAGGCCTATTCCGATCAGATCAGCGCCAAGTTTGCCGAGCTGACCGAAGAACTTAACATAAGTAACGATCGTTTTATTCGTACAACAGATAAGGGTCACGAGCAGCGGGCCCAAGTTGTCTGGAAAGCGCTCAAAAAAGATATCTATAAAGGAAAGTACACCGGCTGGTACTGCACCGGCGAGGAGACTTTTTTCACCGAAACCGAAGTTAAGGCCAACAATGGTGTCTGTCCTTACCACGAGCGTCCTTACGAACAAATTGAAGAGGAAAATTACTTCTTTAAGCTGAGCGCCTACGGCCCGAAAATTCAGGCCGCCATCGAGTCGGGCGAGTTTGAGATTGTACCCGAAACCCGCCGCAACGAGATTCTAGCGGTAATTAAAAAAGGCCTGGACGATATTAGTGTCTCGCGCCCTAAAGACAAGATTTCTTGGGGTATCCCCGTGCCGGGTGACAGCAAGCAAGTTATGTATGTCTGGTTTGAAGCGCTGCTCAACTACATCACCGTACTTGGCTATCCAGAATACAAAGATTTCAAGGAGTTCTGGCCGGCCAGTGCGCAGGTTATCGGCAAGGATATTATTCGTTTCCATGCGGCCATTTGGCCGGCAATTTTGCTGGGCTTGGGCCTGCCTTTGCCTAAGCAACTTTACGTTCACGGCTTCATCACAGTGGAGGGCAAAAAAATCAGCAAATCATTGGGCAATGTCATCGCGCCGAAGGAGATTATCGACAAGTACGGCGTCGACGCTTTTCGCTATTTCTTTTTGCGGCACATTCCGTCTTACGAAGATGGCGATTTCAGCTGGGAGCGTCTGACCGCCGCCTACAACAACGAGCTGGCCAACGAGCTAGGTAACGCTGTTTCGCGCACCGCTGCCATGATCACCAAATATCAAAACGGCTTAATCGGTGACATTCCCGAGGCCGAACACGATGTCGCTCAGTACGAAGAAGCCTTAGCGGCTTGCCGCTTCGACCGCGCCCTCGACGAAGTTTGGGAGCAAACCAGAGGCCTTAACCAGTACATTGACGAAGAGAAGCCTTGGGAATTAGCCAAAGCCAAAGATGACGACCACTTGCGTGAGGTGCTGGCCTACCAGGCCGGCGCGCTGCTGCAGATTGCTGAACTTTTAGTACCCTTTTTGCCAGATACAGCCGCCAAAATTCAGGGCGTGTTCAAAGAAGGCATCGTCCGGCCTCTGGACGGCACTTTATTCCCCAAAGAAGACGCAGACAAATGAACTTGGTAGATACGCATTGTCACATCCAGTCCGCTGGTTTGCCTGACGGTGAACGCGTTACCAGAGAACTATGGTCTAAAGCGCCCGAATTAATAGGGGACCAGCTGGTGGCTAACGCCGTTGCCGAGGGTGTAACGCAGCTAATATGCGTGGGCTGTGATCTGGCCGACAGCCGGCTGGCGGTCGATTTCGTGAAAACTCGTGAAAACTGTTGGGCTTCAATTGGGATTCATCCTCACGAGGCGCAACATTACATCGGTCAGCCAGCCAAATTAGATGAGTTTGCGGCGCTAGCTACGGCCGAAAAAGTGGTGGCGGTGGGCGAGTGCGGCCTGGACTATTACTACGAACACAGCCCGCGTGCGGCACAAATTAAGCTGCTGGAATTTCAGCTCGAACTAGCTAAAAAGCGTGATTTACCCCTGATTTTTCATGTTCGCAAAGCCTTCGATGACTTTTGGCCGATTTTTGACGCTGCCGGCGGCGTGCGCGGAGTTTTACACAGTTATACGGACAACGCAGTGAACCTCGAAAAAGCCTTGGAAAGAGGCCTTTATTTGGGAGTAAACGGCATTGCTACCTTTGCCAAAGACCCAGATAACCTTAAGGTTTATAAAGCCATCCCGCTGTCAAAATTACTTCTTGAAACTGACGCTCCCTTCTTGACACCAACCCCTTATCGTGGTAGTATAAATGAGCCAAAACGTGTGGGAACTATCGCCGAATTCGTAGCAGGTCTCCGAGATGAAAATCTCGAACATTTAGCTGCGGCCACGACGCGAAACGCCCGAGAACTGTTTGGCATCTAAAACACCATGGGACTATTTCAATTACCCGACACCACAGGTGAACAGCTTAACCGCCCAGAAGACTTGGCGGCTTATGCCCTTATTACTGAAGTCTTGGCTGCTGGGCAGGCTGTTGAAGCTGCCCCGCAAGCCGGTTTTATCCCAGAGCAGGTAACTGCTGCTAGGGCTACCGAAATAGACTATTGGCGTGGCAAGAAAGTGCCCGTAACCGAGAAGATCGCTATGCGTGATATGGCTGAAGAGAGCCGCGATGAAATTCGAAGGGTGTACCCAGATGCTGCCTAAAATTGCCCCGCGTAACAACGATCAGCGTTTCCAGCACGCCTACAACGACCTGCTGCGTTATTCAGCTCGCCTTGGTGGCCAGCTGTTTGGCCCAGTGCCAAGTGGGCGCCGCCGCGAATTTTTCTGCCTGGACCGCCGTACTTGGGTCTGGCACGAAGAGTGGATCGATCAACTGGGTCAAAAACACGCCGTTGCTACGCACTATCAGGTGCGTCCTGACGGTATTTTGAAGACTCAGGATAACCAGAATTATCATCGTTTGACGGTGGACGAAGAGCGCAACTTCCGTCACGCCGTGCGTTTGTATGTTGAGCGCATTCCAGCGGCTCTGCGCCAACGCATGCAAGTCGCTCGCTAATCGCCTGCGCGCTATACTAAAACCAAGATGGCGAGCAAGCAGATTTATTTAGACCATGCCGCGGCCACGCCGCTGGATCCGTCCGTGTTAGCGGCCATGCAGCCCTATTGGCAGACCGAGTTTTATAACCCGTCGGCGACCTACTTGCCGGCCGTGCAGGTTCGTCAGGCCTTGCACACGGCCCGCTCCAACGTGGCACAACTTTTAGGCGCCCGGCCAGCGGAAATTATTTTTACCGCTGGCGGCACAGAGGCTAACAATCTTGCTATCCACGGCGTGATGCGCCAGTTTCCGGATGCCAATTTGGCGGTCAGTGTCGTGGAGCATGAATCAGTTTTGAAACCGGCCGGGCGCTATGATTGTCGACAGGTGGCCGTTTCGACTGACGGGCGCCTCAATCTGGACGATTTACGAGCCAATATCGACGACCAAACCGTACTCGTTAGCGTCATGTACGCTAACAATGAAGTCGGTACAGTTCAGCCGCTGAACGACGTTGGCCGCCTGGTGGCCGACTTACGCCGCGAGCGCTTGGCTAAAGGCAATCAGTTGCCTCTGTATTTGCACAGCGACGCCTGCCAGGCGGCCAACTATCTTGACCTGCACGTGGCTCGTTTGGGCGTTGATTTGCTGACGCTGAATGGCGGCAAAATTTATGGACCGAAGCAGAGCGGTGCGCTGTACGTGAGGGCTGGCGTGAAAGTGCTACCGCTGATTGACGGCGGCGGGCAGGAGCAAGGGCTGCGCAGCGGTACGGAAAATGTCGCCGCCGCCGCCGGTTTTGCTGCTGCGATGCAGCTAGCCCATGACCAACGCGGCGACGAAAGCCGTCGTTTGGCCGGCTTACAGCAGCAATTTATTAAACTCCTCGCAGAGCAGTTGCCCGACGCTGTGATCAACGGTTCGCTCAAACATCGCCTGCCCAACAATATTCATCTGACCCTGCCCGGGCAGGACAATGAACGTGTGCTGTTTAAGCTGGACGAAATGGGCATCTTGGCTGCGGCCGGCTCGGCCTGCAGCGCCAGCGACGAAGAACCGTCGCATGTTTTAAAAGCCCTGGGCCTGAGCGATGCTGAGGCTCAAGCCAGTTTGCGCTTTACGATGGGACGGGGCACGACTCAACTGCAAATTGAGAAAACTGTCGCGGCGCTGAAACAGATTACACAGTAAACAAAAGCGTTATATACTAAGGCCAGTATGAAACATTTTCGCTGGCTTAGCTTAAGCGTGGCCTTGGTAGCGGTTTTAGCTCTGGGCGCGCCAGCCAGTGCGGCCACTAAAAACAACAAAAGTTCCAGCCAAACGCCTTCCAAAGGTGTGGTAACTCAGGCAGTAACACAGACTTATAATGCCGACTCCTCTGTGCAAAACGGCATGATCGTGATGTTAAAGCCTAAGGATTCCGGGACGGTTGTGCCGCTGAACCCTGACAATATTGCTGCCATGTTCGGCGTGGTGGTGCCGCAGGGCGACGCCACAATTGTACTGACGCCTTCTGAGGTGAAGCAGCAGCAAGTGCTGGTGGCGACCTCTGGCAAGAATAAAGTTTTGGTCAGCACCCAAAACGGTCCGATCCAGATCGGCGACTACATTACGATCTCGGCAATTGCGGGCGTGGGCATGAAAGCTGACCTCCACCAGACCGAAGTTATTGGCAAGGCGGCAGGCAATTTTAGCGGCACGTCCAATGTCTTGAGTTCAGTCAAGTTGACCGGCAGCTCCGGCAAGACAACTTCTGTGGCTATTGGCAGTGTGCCAGTGGACATGTACATAACCCATAATCCGCTCTTTCAGCAGCCGGCCGATTTTGTGCCGGGCTTTCTCGCCAAGGCCGCGGCGACTGTAGCCAGCCACCCAGTAAGCGTGGCGCGCATTTATCTGTCAGTAGTTCTGCTGGCAATTGCCGGCTTTTTAACGGCCAATATGCTTTATAGCGGCGTGCGCAGCGGAATGATGGCCGTCGGTCGTAACCCCTTGTCCAAGAAGTCAATTATTAAAAGCCTGCTTCAGACTGTGATTGCCGGTTTAATTGTTTTTGTTGCAGGGGTTCTTGCGGTATACTTAATTTTGAAGCTTTAGCACTTTGACAACTGTCAAATGCTAAAGAGAGCCGAATCATGAGCACGAATATGGTGGGTAAATAAACATGACAATCTGGTGGCTAGTCCTAATTCTGGCGTTTTTAGCGGCAGCCGGCGTGGCTTTTATCTGGCTGGCTGTTCGTATTGGCGCCGGCACCAAGAAGCCAACGGGCGCCACCTCTATTGAGGGCAAGGCCCTAGAAGATGTCGAGCACATCTTTAACGAAGATTTTCGTGAAGAGCTGCGCAACCGCGGCCGCTTGCACTTTGAAAAAATCATCGGTGAAAACGCCATGTTCCTGCAGCAAGACCTGCGCTTGACTACCTCGCAGCTCAATGACTACATGAAGACTGAGATCACCACCAAGCTAAAAGAGGAATTTAACAAGTACGAGCAATCGATTGCTGACGCCAAACAGCTGGCTGTGGAATCGATACAAAAGACCAACGCGGCCATCGATGAACAGCGTCAATTGCTGGGCGAACAGGTTAAAAGCGAGATGTCCAGCGAGAAGCGTCAGTTGCTGCAGCACTTTGAGGACAATATGGCCGACATCGTTAACCACTATGTTTTGGCAGCTATTGGCAACCAAATCGACTTGAGCGATCAGCTGGAATACATCTTGGCTGAACTGGAAGCCAACAAAAAAGCTATTATCGAGGACCTCACCCATGGCGCCTAAACCTGCGCCCAGCGAGCACAAAACAGATCGGTTGCGCCTACCGATCCTAGTAGCCAGCACAATTGACATTGGCCGTTTGCAACGCGAGCTGGAAATGCTGGATGACTATTTACGCCAGCTGGAGCTCCGCCAGCCAGGCCAAACCATGAAGCTGCCGCGGACCAGCAGCCTGCTGGATCAGCTGGCACAACTCAACAAACTACATCTGTTAAAAGCCGAAGATCGACAGAAGCTGACTAATTTTTTGACCGATATCAAGGCGAACGCCCCGGTGCTGCACATTAGTTTTAGTGTGGACCCTCAAACTGCTTTTATCGAAAAACTCATGGCGTGGTTGCGGCTGGAGATTCATCCGGAGGTCCTAATCACTATTGGGTTGCAGCCAACTTTGGGCGCCGGTTGCGTGGTGCGCACCACTAACAAATATTTTGATTTTTCGCTTCGTGAAGACTTCGCTAATAAGCGTCAGCTACTGGCCGACGAACTTGCCGTGGCGCTGCCGTCAGATGCGGCTGATGCCGCGCCAAAGGTGGTTGCATGAGCAGTGGTAATCGCCACTTTGAATCGCTGGTTAAGGCCGGTAACCCGGTCGGCGAAGTTGTGTCGGTTGAGAAATTCTTGATCAAAGTCCGGGGCTTGCAGCCTTGCGCCGTGCATGCTTTGGTGATGTTCGAAGATGGCAGTAAGGGCGTGGTACACCAAGTGCAAGCGGATCATGTCCTGATTCTGCACTTGGGCTCCGAGGCGCTGCGTACTGGCATGATGGCGGTCCTGCAGTATCAAGAGCTGGTGGCCAAGGTCGGTAAAGACTTTGTGGGCCGGGTTGTATCTGTTACCGGTGATCCGCTGGACGGTAAAGGTCCAATTGCCGCCAGTGATGTCTGGCCGGTATTCAATACTGCGCCGCCATTGTACGAGCGCAAACTGGTTGAAGACCAGGTGGAATCGGGCGTGACCGCTGTGGACGCTCTGTTCCCAATCGTGCGCGGCCAGCGTATGGCGCTGTTGGGTGACAGCAAATCCGGCAAATCAACACTTGTGACGCAGATGACAATTAACCAGAAAAACACTGACCAAATCGTCGTGTATTGCTTAATTGCTAAGCGTCGTAGCGACGTCGACACGTTGCTGACCCGCCTCAACGAAAATGGCGCTATGGAGAAGGCCATCGTGGTGGTGTCGACGATGTTCGAATCGCTGATTATGAGCTACCTGGCACCGTATGTGGCTTGCTCGTTTGCCGAATACCTCTGGCAAAAGTGTGATCAGGACACAATTATTATTTACGACGACCTGACCTCGCACGCTCACGCCTACCGTGAGGTGGCCCTACTCTCTGGCGTGAGCCCGGGCCGCGACTCTTACCCGGGTGACATGTTCTATGCTCACTCCAGCTTGCTGGAACGGGCAGGGCGATTGGACCGCAACGGCAAAAGTTTAACCTGCATCCCGGTGGTGCACGCCGCCAATGGCGACATTACCGCCTATCTGCCGACTAACATTATGTCCATTACCGACGGTCAGTGGATTCTGGATATGGAGATTTTCCGCAACGGCATCCGGCCGGCTGTCAGCATGGGACTATCCGTTACTCGTGCCGGTGGTGTCGGCCACAACAAGCGCCAAAAAGCCCTGGCCGCACAAACTCTGAAGCTGCTAGCAGACTACCGCCAGGCAGAGGAATTTTCGCACTTCGGCACCGAGCTGGCCGTGGATGCCAAACACGCCTTAAACGTTGGTAAAAACATTTTTGAAGTCTTAACCCAAGGTCCTAGCGATACCTTTTCGCTGATGGCCCAGCAGCTGATGATGGATATCGTGCTGAATCTGCCGGACGGCGAAAAACTCGATATCAATGCCCTGAAATTAAATGTTAAAGAATTTGCCACTCAAGTTACCGGCGACGACAATTACGAACTGATACGGGATCAACTGAAGGCCAAGTGCTTAACGGCCCAACCGGCACCGGCTGAGGCGCCAAAAGAGGGCGAAGCATCAGCCGACGCCAAGACTGAGGATAAAGAGCCGGCGGAGGCCAAGGCGTGAAGCGGCCCAACGAGATAGCCAAAGACGAGGCCGCGATGGCCACGCTGGTGGAACTGACCAGCGCCTTTGAGGGTATTGCCAGCATGCGCATCGCTCAGATTAAAAACCAGGTGCTGCAGTCGACCAAATTTTTCGATGAGCTGTGGCACATTTATTCGCAGCTGCGTGTCGACAGCCTGTTCCGTTTTGGCCGCGATCAGCCCAATGTCGAAATTATTCAAAAAGATCTGTACATTATCATCACCGCTGAAGGTGGTTTTAGTGGCGACATCGACCAAAAACTTATGGCGGCGATGCTGAAAACGTACACGCCCGAGAAAAATGACATTATTGTCATTGGCCACCACGGTGCTGTGCAGCTGACTCAGCGTGGCATCCCCTACAAAAAGTACTTTAAGCTGCCCAACAAGGACCAAAACATTAATGTCATGCCAATCATTCGCGAGGTGCAGCAGTACCGTTCCACCACTGTTTTTTACCAAGAATACATTTCGTTAATGGTCCAGGACGTCAAAGAAATTGAGCTGTCGGCCGCTGTTCGCGAACGTGGTTCAACTCAGGAAAAAGCTGACGACGTCATTAGCGAACTGACCTACATTTTTGAGCCCAGTGCCTACGCCGTGGCCGCTCACTTGGAGCGCTCCATGATGCAGATTGCAGTCAGCCAGTTAATTTTGGACTCCAAACTGGCTCAGTATGCTTCACGTTTTCGGGCCATGAGTGCGTCACACCAGCGTGCCGATGAATCGAAGGCTGAACTGCACCTGGCCTTTAACCGAGCCCGGCGTAATGTCAAAGACGAACGCCTGAAAGAAATCATTAACGGCCTGAAGAAGGCCAAGGTGGGGGCCAAGTAAATGGCAGGCACAATTGTCATGATAAAAGACTTGGTTATCCGGGCGCAGTTTGATGATGACCCGCCAAGCGTTAACGAGCTGATCGCCGTTCAAAACGGTCATGATACGCAGCTGCTGGTAGACCACCTGGAACCGGGCGGCGTGGCTTTTTGTTTGAACGTGCGCAGCGACCTCCGCCTGACAAAGGGCATGGCTGTGGAACGTACCCACAAAGGCATTGAAATTCCTGTTGGCGACATCACCATTGGCCGTATCTTGAATGCCCTGGGCGATCCGCTGGACGGCCAGCCAAAAATTGAGGGCGGCGACATTAAAACCAAAGACATCCTAAAATTGCCGCCGCGCACAACGGACTTTTCGGTCAGCAAGCCGGAAATTTTGGAGACCGGCATTAAAGTTATCGACTTCTTCACGCCATTTGTTAAGGGCCGCAAGATCGGCATTATTGGTGGTGCCGGTGTCGGCAAAACCGTGCTGACGATGGAGCTGATCAACAATATCGCCAAATCGGGCGGTGGTTTGTCCTTCTTCTCAGGTATTGGTGAGCGTATTCGCGAAGGTCACGAACTTTGGGATACCCTGAAGGAAAACGATCTGCTCAAAAACACCTGTATGTTCTTCGCGCAGATGAATGAGAACCCGGTGCAGCGCTCACTGATTGGTATTTCAGCCACGGCTCTGGCGGAATATTTCCGTGACGAGCAGCGTAAGAATATCCTGTTCTTTGCCGACAACATGTACCGTTACATTCAGGCTCGCAACGAGCTGGCCACGATTTTGGATCAAATTCCTAACGAAGGTGGTTACGAGCCAACCATTTTCTCGGACGTTAAAACATTGCAGGACCGTTTGAGTTCCAACGAAAACGGGTCCATTACCTCTGTTCAGACCATTTACGTGCCGGCTGACGACATTTCTGACCCGGCCGTACAGTTTATTCAGCACGAAATGGACTCGATTATCGTTCTGTCCCGTAAGGTGGCCGAGCAGGGCATTCGCCCGGCCGTTGACCTTAACCTGACCAACTCGTCACTGCTGACACCCGAAATTGTTGGTGAACGCCACTATCTGCTGACTGTCCAGGTTCAGGCGCTGTTACAAAAGTACGAATCGCTAAAAGGCATTATCGCTATTATTGGCGAAAACGAGCTTAGCCCGGCCGATCGTGCCGACTACGCCAAGGCTAAGAAACTGATTGCCAACTTTACGCAAAACATGAACGTTATGACCAAACACAACGGTATCCCCGGTGACTTCTTCACCCGCGAGCAAACGCTGAAAAGCATTGAGGAAATTATCGTATGAGCCAGGCGCAGCCGACTGATTCGTCGGCCGTGGATGAGCAAAAAGTTCTGGGCGCCGAGCAGACGCCGCAAACTGCTGACGATGCTGAAAAGACTGCAGCCGTTGCCGATTACGCCAAAGTTGTCGACGGCAAGCCAGTCATGAACGTCAAAGTTTACTCGCCGTTTAATGATTATTATGACGGTCCGGCTTTTTCGATTAGCGCCGAAAACGCTACCGGCCCGTTTGACATTTTACCCAAACACCACACCTTTATTTCGCTGCTTAACCCCTGTGAAATGGTATTGCGAACAGTTGATAAAGGCGAACAAAGAATTCGTATCGGCGGTGGTATTATGCACGTCAAAGCCGACAAAGTGGTCGTCTTCCTCGACGTCTAATCAATAACAAAATAGTCGAATCCGAATGAGGCGGCCGATGGCGGTGCGCTGGAGTCGCAGATGCTGAAGCTGCTGCTGGTGCGTGTCACGTAGTAATCGAGGCCACCGGCCGCCGCCTCGACGGGCGTAATTATAATGTGCGGCGGACTGGAGTACCTATGCGCAAAAGTGACTGTCAGGAAACAGCCGGCGGCCGGGCTGCTACCGGTGTTAATTGTAATGGCGCCACTGGTATCGCTGCCGCTAACTGCGGCCGTTCCGCCGCTGCCCAGGGCCGGGCCACCAGTACGATCCGGATTGGCGCCGCCGGAAATCAGGTGGTGCGTCAAAGTCAGATCGCTATTAATTTGCAGGCTGCCAGCTGTTATTTGAGGGGCAGTGACGTTGCCGCTAAATGTGCCGCCACCATTTACTTGCAGACTTTTTGCGACGGTTAGCGCGCCCTGAATGCCGGTATCGCCATTGACAGACAGGTTCTGGTTAACCTGCAGCTGGCCTAGCTGAGTAGTGCCGTTAACAGTTAAATTGGTTAGCGCAACCGTACCGCCAATTTTTAAGTTGCCGGCAACCTCCAGGCCGTTGCGTACTAGCACCTGGCCGGCGAAGACAGCGTTAGATTGGACATTTAAGATTTGCCCATTGTTGCCAACCGTGGCGTCGCTCGCGGCCACTTGCTCAAGTGTTTGCTGAGTTAATGACTCAGTCTTGATGTGCTCCACCGAGCCTTTTTTGCTCTGGAAATAAGCTACCAAAATGATGGCGGCTGCAATGACCAATATAAACAGGAACATTAACAGGTAAATGTTAAAGCGACGCAGCGTTTGCTTTAGACCGCCAGACTTGCCGTCCGGCTCTTTGCCTTGGCCGGCGCTATTCGGACTGTTCCCAGTGGTATCTATAGTCGAGCCGTCGCCGGACTTTAGTTCGCTTTCCGATTTTTCGAGCGCATCTTCATCGTCCTGCGGCTGGCTTGGCGCCGGCTGCTCAGCAGCTGCCGGCTTTTCCGGCTCAGCTGGGGGCGACTGGGCCGCGTCTCCGGTCTTGGGTTCATCCATTTAAACTCATCCTATTCTTATCTCTATAGTACAAGACGGAAGCGTAAGCGTAAACGGTTTGCCTTAGTCGGGTATTTGCGGCAAAATATATATAGGACAACGAGGCGGAAAATGAAAACCAGCAGTAGGAAATTATTAACGGCTATTTTAACTGCCTGTTTGCTGATTTTGGTTGGAAACACTCATGTCCAGGCCGCCTGTACCAGTGGCGCACAGACTTGTTCAAATAGCTATCAAGTAAATGAGGCTTTCTTTGGCGCCGGCGGGGCGCTTAATAACTGCTCGGCACATTATTGTTCCAAGCAGGCGGCTGGCGAAACAGCTGTCGGCAATACAAAAAGTGCTAATTTCCAAGCGCAAGGCGGTTTCAACACCGACCGCACGCCATTTATCCAGTTCACCATTAATAACACCAGTATTGATGTTGGCACCTTAACGGCCAGCAACACGTCCACTGCGACCGCCAGCTTCACAATTGAGGCCTACTTATCGCACGGTTTTGTGGTCCAGAACGTTTCGCCGCCGCCAACTAACGGCAGTTATCAGCTGGCGGCCATTACCGGCAGCCCGGCACCTTCAGCTGCCGGCACCGAGCAGTTCGGCATGAACCTGGTGGCCAACACCAGCCCGTCATCATTAAGCGGCACTAGTGCCGACCCCAGTTACATACCCGACAGCACCTTTAGTTTTGGCCAGGTTGCTTCAAAGTATGCCACGCCTAACCAGTACATGTATGCTTACAGCGGCGCCGATAGCGAAGTCGCCTATTCTAGTTCGAGCTCAAGCTATACGACCTACACCATCTCATATATATTTAACGTTTCTCACATCACGCCGGGCGGCACCTACACCTTTAATCATGTGATGGTTGCAACTGCCAGCTACTAACAGATCAGACAAACTGTGGATAACTTTGTGAAATTTATTACTAAAGGTCTTGCTCTCTAGCCATTAGCATGTTACGATGACCTCGGATAATCTAAACAAAAAGCCAATTTAACATCGATGGAAACACCTAAATTTTCGCTTAATCTCCGAGCCCTGAAGCGCGTAGTTTATGCAATGGCTGCCGCATTATTGTTTGCGACTGGTCTGCCGCTACTAGACAGCGGCAAGGCTTTTGCTACTACCCAGCTTGGCACGCGCAGTATCCAGATGAGCGACTCGGCAGTAAGTGGTACATCGATTACTTCCGGTGTTGGTAGCGGTACCAATGTCACTTATGACGTTTCCGTGGTGATTACTGCCACGACTCAGAGCTTTGTTATCGACTTTTGTAGCAATGACCCAATTATTGGTGACACTTGTACGGCACCTGCGGGTATGGATGTCACTGGTGCGACGCTCGGGGCGACAGCTGTTGCCGGACAAGTCGACCAGGCCCATAACTGGACTATAACCCCTGTCTCCACCGTCGGTACGACAGAAAGGCTGAAATTTGCAAACGACGCCGCCGTGGGCGGTGGTGATGATGCCACAGCCGGTACACAGTCTTTCGAAGTTAGCGCCATCGCCGCCAACCCCTCAGCTTTAGGGAGTTTTTACGCCCGCATGTACACCTATGCCGACAACACCTGGGGCACCTATACCGCTCCGAACGGCACTGGTCCCGGTAACTATCAGGACTACGGTGGTTTTGCGCTGAGCACCACTCAGGCCATTACAATTACCGCTCGTGTCCAGGAAACCTTGACTTTCTGTCTGACAAAAGCCGACCCTAACAACTGGCTAAACACTACACCCAACAACCCCAGTGGTTCGGCTGGTGACTGTTCTGCCGGAGAAGTGGGGGCTGCGGCTAACGCCCCATCAGTGATCTTAGGTCACGGAAGTCCGACTGCGGTTTTGGATGCCAATACTGTCGATATCGGTAACAGTAGTGGCGCTTCAGCCGATAACCCAATCTTCAGCCAGCTTTCGACCAATGCCACCCACGGGGCAGTTATTAACCTGCGCAACAGCAACACCTCCTGTGGTGGTCTGAGCGCTGACAGTGGTTCTACCTGTGCCATTCCGGCCATCGACCAGAACGTTGGTAGCACTTGTCAATCAGCTGAAACTGCCTGTGCCATGACAGCTGGCACTGCTGCCTTCGGTCTGTTCATAAACCAGTACATACCCACGAGTTCGATCGGTACTATCGGCACGATCACGCCTAGCGCAACCTATTTCAACAACCTGCACTGTGGCGCTGATACCGCCAACACTCCATGTCCATCTGGTGACGGTAGCACCTGGTTCGGTATGGACTCTACCACTACTGCTGTAAACGGCGGTACGCCTGCCACGAACGTCGGTAATGTAAAGACAACTTACGGTAGTACAGTGGCCAGTTCGACAGGCCCCGTCTACCACTTCGATAATGAATTTGAATTTGCAGCTACCGCTGCCTTGACCACCCCAGCTGGTATCTACACTGCGAACTTGAGTTTGATTGCCACTGGCACATTCTAGGGGTCTAAATGAATAAGCGCCGCTGGCTGCTCTGGGCCATTGCCTTGCTGCTTGTCAGTGGTATCGGCTATTGGATCGGTCGACCGCCTGCGTACAGCGTGTCACTAGGTAACCGTGCTTTGCAAGTGGCTGATAACCAGGCCAGTGCAGTTACCAACTATCAAGTGTCTTTTAATCTGATCACGCCCGGTACTTTAGGCTCAGTTGAGGTGCAGTTTTGTTCCAACGACCCATTGCTGACTTCACCTTGTACGCTGCCAACGGGCTTAGATTTAAGTCAAGCTGTTATTAGTCAACAAAGCGGTCCTGGAGACTTCAGCATTGACCCCAGCAGCACAGCAACAGATGTGCTGCTGACTCGCACGCCCAGCGCCGTTGCCCCGCAAGCCGTTAGCGTGGAATTCAATAATGTTACAAACCCTGACACTCCTGGCGCCTACTATGTACGCCTAAGAACCTTTGCTGCCGCAGACGGTACCGGCCCGGAAGTCGATTATGGCGGCATCGCCTTTTATATCAGCAATCAATTGTCCATCAGTGCTGAAGTTCCGCCTTATCTGACCTTTTGCACCGGCTTGACAATTACAGGCCTGAATTGCGCCAATGCCCAAGGTAACTTTATTGATTTTGGCGAACTCGGAGCCAGCCGTACCGGTAAGGGAACCTCGCAAATGCTGGTGGCTACCAATGCAGCCGGCGGCTACAATGTCACAGTGACCGGCGCCACATTGTCCAGTGGTACAAACTCAATTGCTAATCTAGCCGCAAACGATGTTTCCCGACCGGGCACCCCACAATTCGGCTTTAATTTAAGGTCAAATACCACACCGCCGCAGGGAGCCGACCCCACCGGGCCGGGAGTAGGCCAGCCCACTCCTAACTACAACCAGCCAAATAGTTACCGCTTTGCGGACGGGGACGTAATTATCACAAACAGCGTGCCGGACACGGTCCGTTTGTACACCGCCAGCTATATTGCCAACATACCACCGACCCAAGCTGCAGGCATTTATGTCAGCACCTTAACCTATATCTGTTTAGCCGATTTTTAGCGAGGCGCTAGTTGTTGACATGCGCGCAATTTGCTAATATAGATTTTAAAGAAGAGGGAAAACACATATGCGACATTTCGGGCGACGCTTAACATTTGCCATCACAGGCATGGCAGCTCTGCTGACCATGAGTGCTTTACCTGTAGTTCAGGCTGCCGCCAATTCTGCTACCGGCGGCAACGGCCTACGCGTCTCTAAAGTGCGCAATGATATTACTGTCAAACCGGGTGATCACACCACTGTAAGTATTACGGTTACCAATGTCACCAACAGCCCGGCTACTTTGCAGGCAATTGTTAACGACTTTATCGCCAACCCAGATGAAAGTGGCGCACCAACGCTTCTGCTGAACAACCAATTTGCGCCCAACCACAGTTTGAAGCGTTTTATCCAGCCAATCAGCAACTTTACTCTGCAGCCCAATCAGTCTACGACTATTCCGGTGAGCATCAATGTGCCTAAGGGTACCGCTGGAGGCGGCTATTACGGCGTTGTTCGCTTTGCGAGTGCCAGCACAAGTAACAAGTCTCAAGTTAACGTAGCTGGCAGCGTAGGCTCGCTGATCTTGCTGACCGTCCCCGGCAAACTGGTTGAAAAGTTGAGCATTGCCAGCTTTGACGCCCGGGTTAACGATCGTCCTAACAGCTTCTTTACTAATAGGCATGGCATCAATGCCGTACTCCGTATGCAGAACGAGGGTAACATTCAAGAAGCACCTTTCGGCAAGATCCTGCTCAAGAACCGCAGCGGCAAGGTTCTGGCCACGTATGAAATTAACGCTGCGACGCCACCTGGCAATGTTCTGCCCGATAGCGTGCGTAAGTTTGCAATTCCACTTGGCAATAAGGTTGGTAACATCGGTCAGTTTAAGCTGGAAGGGAACTTTGGCTACGGCAGTTCGGGACAGCTCCTCAGTGCCAGCACTACGTTTTATGTCATCCCGGTTTGGTTGATCTTGCTGATCATTGTCATCATTGCGTTAGTTGTCTTACTGATATTCGGTGGTCCGAAAGCCCTTAGAGCTTACAACCAGCGCGTCCTGAGCCGAGCTGGCCGCCGCTAAGCTAAAACAAGCTGTTGTTCCTAGGCAAAAACCGTTATGCTTAATAGTATGAAACGGGGCTTTTTGGCGGCGGCTGGTTTAAGCCTAATGCTTGCTGTTTTGGCCGGCGTTGGGCAGGCCGGAGCGGCTAATAATTTTCCCGACCAAACGTCTGGCGGCTCGATTGGTTTACAAGGAGAAATCTCGCAAGCCGCGCCCACCCAAGGCGCCACCATTACCGTGCCCAGCAACGGCGCCACCTTTAGCAGCCTGCCGATTACAGTCAGCGGTCTGTGCCCGTCAAATTTGCTGATTAAGATTTTCTCGAACAATGTCTTTGTGGGTTCGACTTTTTGCAGCAACGGCAGCTATTCGCTCAAGGTCGACCTGTTTAATGGCCAAAACCAGCTGGTGGCCCGTGATTACGACTCGCTTGATCAGGCCGGGCCGGACTCCAACACCGTCAATGTGACCTTTAATGATGTCCAGTTTGCTGAATTTGGCACTCATGTTCAGCTGACCAGCAATTTTGCAGAGCGCGGTGCCCCGCCGAACCAGGAGCTGGACTGGCCAATAATTTTGAGTGGCGGTAACGGGCCTTACGCCATCAGCGTAGATTGGGGCGACGGCAGTCCGACTACACTTTTCAGCCAAGCAGCCAGCGGCACCTTTACCATCAGACATACCTATAAATCATCAGGTATATATACGGTAATTGTTAAGGCGACCGACAAAAATAACGGTACCGCCTTCTTGCAGCTAATTGCCGTGGCCAGCGGCGCCAAGCAAAGCAATGCCAAAGGCGGTACTGCCAGCTCGCTGACGAAAGTTAAAATTTTGTGGTGGCCAGCCCTATTAATGGTGCCGCTGATTCTGGCAACATTTTGGGTCGGGCGCCGCTATGAATTGTACGTTCTGCGTAAACAGCTCGAAAAAGAGCGCGATAACGCCTAAAATATAGATATATGTCTGAAAAAGTTTACGTCGGCATGTCCGGCGGCGTTGATAGTTCGCTGACTGCTGCCTTGCTCAAAGAGCAGGGCTATGACGTCACGGGCGTTTACATGAAGAACTGGAGCCAGGACTTGCCGGGCATGATTTGCCCCTGGAAAGAAGACTATCAGGACGCCAAGCGCGTGGCCGTTCAACTCGACATTCCTTTCAAAATGTACGACTTTGAAACTGAATATCGCCAAAAGGTTGTCGACTATATGGTCCGGGAATATCAGGCCGGCCGCACGCCCAACCCAGACGTGATGTGTAACCAGGAGGTTAAGTTTAAGCTGTTTTTGGGAACCGCCTTGGCTGATGGCGCCGACCTGATTGCCACCGGGCACTACGCCCGCATTCACGGCGGACAGTTATTAACAGGGATAGATCCAGCCAAAGACCAGTCCTACTTTTTGTACCGCGTGACTGAAGATGCCTTGCGACATTCTCTAATGCCGATCGGCGAAATGCACAAAACTGAAGTTCGTAAAAAGGCCGCCGAGCTGGGCCTTTCGACGGCTGCCAAGCCTGATAGTCAGGGCATTTGTTTTGTTGGCCAGGTTGGCATTAAAGACTTTCTGGAGCATGAACTGGGTCCGCAGCCACCCGGGCCGATTATTGACCAGAACGGCAAAGAAATCGGCCAGCACGAAGGCGCCATTTTCTATACAATCGGCCAGCGCCACGGTCTGAACGTCGGCGGCGGCCTGCCGTATTACGTCAGCCGCAAAGATATGGCTACCAACACGGTTTACGTTACCACCAATCTGGACGATGCCAACCTATGGCACAAAGAAGTCAACCTGGAAGACTTGCACTGGATCAATTCCGGGCCGGCCGGCGGCCAGACCTACCAGGCCCGCTTGCGCTATCACGGCCCGCTGGTCAGCTGCCGCATTGATGGTAATAAATTGCTGCTTGATGAGGCTCAGCGCGGCCTGGCCGCCGGCCAATCGGCTGTCATTTATGACGGCGAGCTGGTGCTTGGCGGCGGCATCATGTCTCCTCTGTTACAATAGACGCTATGAACGCCCAAGAAATTCGCCGCGCTTATCTGGATTTTTTCGCTAAACGCGGCCACGCCGTGATTCCGCGGGCACTGCTGGTGCCGCAAAACGACCCCACCACACTATTCACGGGCTCCGGCATGCAGCCGCTGATTCCGTATTTGCTGGGTGAAAAGCATCAGGCCGGCACGCGCCTAGTGGACTCTCAACCGGTGTTTCGCGCGCAGGATATCGAAGAAGTCGGCGATAACCGTCATGACACCCTCTTTGAGATGCTTGGCAACTGGTCGCTCGGTGATTATTTCAAGGCTGAGCAGTTGCCGTGGATCAGCGAGTTCTTCATTAAAGTTGTCGGTCTGGACCCCAAGAAACTGTATGTAACCTGCTTTATGGGGGATGAGGAGAACGGTATTCCAAAGGATACCGAGAGTGGCGGAATTTGGAAGCAATTATTCGACGAACTAGGTATTGAAGCTAAAGAGGCTGACATGGGCAGCGAAGTCGATGCTGCCAAGCGGGGCATGAAGCCGGGTGAGCGGATATTCTACTATGACGCCGCCAAGAACTGGTGGTGTCGTGCCGGAAAGCTTGCTGATATGCCGGTTGGCGAACCCGGCGGCGGTGACAGCGAGGTATTTTATGAGTTTGACTTTGTCGAGCACGACTTGAAATACGGCGAAAATTGTCACCCAAACTGTGACTGCGGGCGCTTTATCGAGATCGGCAACAGTGTGTTTATGGAGTATGTGCGCACCGAAAAAGGCTTCGAGAAACTCCCGAAGCAGAATGTCGATTGTGGATGTGGCCTTGAGCGCTTGTCCATGGCCGCTATAGACAGCCCGGACGTATTCAAAATCAGTATTTTGTGGCCGATTATCGAGAAGCTGGAACAAATTTCCGGCAAATCTTACGATAGCCACACCGAGAGCATGCGCGTCATTGCCGACCACCTGCGGGCCGCCGCTTTTCTGGCCGTCGACGGCATCGTGCCCAGCAATAAAGAGCAGGGTTACGTTATGCGCCGGCTGGTCCGCAGAGCCATCCGCTTCGCCTTCGACTTGGGCATCGAGCAGAACTTTATGGAAGCAGTAGTGCCAGTTATTGCCGAACTCTACAAGGCCGATTATCCAGAGGTAGAGGCCAGCGAAGAAACAATACTTAACGTGTTAAGTAAAGAAGAAAAAGTCTTCCGCCAGACGCTGCGTAAGGGCATCCAAGAATTTGACAAACTGGCAGGCGACAGTCTTACGGGCGAGGTCATTTTTAAGCTTTACGATACCTACGGCTTCCCGGTGGAGCTCAGTAAAGAAGAAGCCTTTAAGCAAAACGTTAAATTGGCTGAGGACGCCGACAAAGAATTCGAGCGATTGATGGCCGAGCAGCGGGTTCGTAGCCAAACCGCCAGCAAAGGAGTTTTCAAAGGGGGACTGGGTGGCCAAACTGAGCAGCACAAAAAATACCACACCGCCACGCACCTGATGTATCAGGCGTTGCGCGATGTGCTGGGCGAGCATGTGGTGCAGCGCGGCAGCAACATTACCGAGGAGCGACTGCGCTTTGACTTCAGCCATGACGCCAAAATGACGCCGGAAGAGATCAAGAAAGTCGAAGATATTGTCAACGAACAGATCGCCAAAGATCTAAAAGTCAGCTTTGCCGAGTACCCGACCAAGGTGGCGATTGAAGAAAAGGGCGCGCTCGGCCAGTTCGGCGACCGCTACGGTGACACCGTCAAAGTTTATTCAATGATCGCCGATGGCGCCGACAAGCCATTCAGCTTTGAGATTTGCGGCGGTCCGCACGTTGATCACACGGCCCAACTGGCCGAGGGCGGCAAAGTCTTCAAGATAACCAAGGAAGAATCGAGCTCGGCAGGTGTGCGGCGCATCAAAGCCGTTTTAGTCTAGGCATTGACACTTTTCTAAGGTGTTTATGCTATAATGTAACTGGTTAAACTAAAACAAAAAACAGTTATGAAACAGGCCGTGAAGCGTCGTCAGACGCCAGCAAAAATTCAGTCCAGCCCGCACTTGCACGTAGCGGCTCACAAACATACCGGGCATGTTTTGCCGCGGCGTCACACTTCGTATCCGACCCTGGTGATGATTATGCTATGCGTAGGAGTTTTGCTGGCCGGCTGGACGCGGGTAGTCACAGCCGACCCAACATATGGCCCCGCTGGTGGCAGCTATGCGGTCAGCCTGAGCGTGCCGGGCCCGGCACCGACCCAGCCTGCAACCATCGATGCCGTTAATGACAGGCCGATAGCTGCGCAGATGGCGGTCACGGCGCAACCCGTAAAGGTTAGTGGTAGCTGTCCGGTTAACACTTATGAAAAGCTCTTCCGCAATAATGTTTTCAGCGGTGTAGTGCTGTGTTCGGCCAGCGGTGCTTACGAAATAGAAACCGGTCTCTTCCCGGCCAATAATCAGCTGCAGGTTCAAGATTTTAGCTTCACTGATGTGCCCGGACCACTGTCGAACCTGGTCAATGTGACCTACAGTCCGCCCAGCCCGCCGGCGACTGTTGGTTCAACCAGCACCGTCACCGTTAACCCGGCTGAACCGCTGGTTTTAAAGACCAATTTTAAATTCCAGGGCTATTATCACGGCCAAAACACGCCGTGGGCAGTTGATATTGAAGGCGGCCAGCCACCGTACGCCATCGCTGTAGATTGGGGTGATGGTAATCACGACGTCATTAGCCGACTGCAGGCCGGCACGTTTAACCTGACGCATACCTATCAAAAGGCCGGTGGCTACAAAGGCAGCTATCCGGTGGTTTTCTCCGCCAGCGATACCGGCGGCAGCAAAACCTATCTGCAACTTCTGTCGATTATTAACAACCCGCCCGCTGGCGCGGCAACTGCCAAGCCAACCATCGCCCACGGCAGTACGCCGGACTGGCTGCGTCAGGTGGCCCATTACATCTGGCCAAGTTACGGCGTGGTGCTGCTGATGTTAATAAGTTTTTGGCTCGGCGAACGGCGTGAATTCCACCATCTTAAGGCCCGACATTTGCTGGCACGCCGCTAACTGCTTGTGCTATAATTAGTCCCAGGCTCACAAAAACAACCACCTCACCAACTCTATGAAATCACCTCACAACTCACTTGTTGAAGCCTACAAGCGCGGGCACGACGTTAATTACGTAATTGCCCGCGCTTTGCTGCAGGTTGAACACCGGCCCGCTGCTGTGGACTCCTATGAAGTGACAATTACTGCTGTTAGCGAAACTGGCGACGAGGATCTCAGCCTGGATATCTTGAGGAGCTGCCTAACCGCCAGGAGTCGAGCATTTCCTGAAGCCGTACAGGTTAGCGACAGCGTGCCTTTAAGCGCTCGTGTATCCGGCGATGTCCTCAGCGAACTGGGCGCGGTCGCTTTCATAATGCAGCCAGCGGCGGAACTGGTCACGGCCGCTTAAGACTTGTCAGAAAGTTCTCAGTTTACTCTAGTAGGCTGTGCTAGAATTAATGCATATGCTTGAAAAATTAAAGACCGCTTCGGTCAATGCTGCCGGTTTGGCCCGCAAAGGGGCTGAAAAAGCTTCGGAGCGGGTGCGCAGCCGCACTGGCGGCAAGGCCAAGGGCGACAATTATCTGGTCGCGTTGGATATTGGCACTGAATTTGTTAAGGCTCTGATCGGCAAAGTTAACCCCAGCGACGGCAGCATTGAAATTATCGGTGTGGGCCGTCAGCACCAAGGTTTGACAGATATGCAGGCCGGTGCCATTGCCGACATTGCGGCGGTGGTCGATAACTGCGACAAAGCCTTAAATGCCGCTGAAGCCGAGGCCAATGTCAGTGTCCGTACGGCCATTATTGGTATTGCCGGTGAGCTGGTGAAGGGCACCACGACCACTGTGCGGGTAGCCCGCAAGCAGAGTCAAAAGCCGATCGACATTGCTGAAATGGAGAAAATTATTAATTTGGTCCAGGACCGGGCCGAAAATCGGGCCAAGCAGCAGCTGGCTTGGGAGCTCGGCGGTAAAGAAGTCGAAGTGCGCCTGGTTAACAGCGCCCTAGTGAGTATCGAAATTGATGGCTACCCGGTGACCAACCCGATTGGTTTCCAGGGCAAGGACGTGGTGGTCCAGCTGTATACCGCTTTTGCACCGATGATCCATATTGGCGCTCTGGAAAAGACAGCTCAGGAGCTGGATCTCGATCTGTTAGCGGTGGCGGCCGAGCCGTTTGCTGTGGCCCGGGCCGTGATTGGCAACAACCCCAACCAGTCTTTGAACGCCATCTTAATGGACGTCGGCGGTGGCACCACCGACATCGCTGTTGTAAATGACGGCGGCGTACAGGGAACCAAGATGTTTGGTATTGGCGGCCGCGCCTACACCCGCTCCGTGGAGCGCGACTTAAATGTTGATTTTGATCAGGCCGAAGAGCTCAAAGTGGGCCTCAGCACCAATAAAGTGCCGACTCAAAAACGCCCAGCCATTGAGAAAGCTTTAAGTAAAACTGCTGACGTATGGATCGGTGGCATTGAACTGGCTTTAGCTGAATTTACCAAGCTGGATCACTTGCCGCACCGCCTGTTCCTGTGTGGCGGCGGCTCATCCCTTGATCTTTTAATGGAGCGCTTGGAGACTGAGTGGTACAAACAACTGCCCTTTACGCGCAAGCCGAGCGTGCACCACATTAAACCGGGGCAGGTAGCCGGCATTGTCGATAACACCGGTGATGTCACGGACCACACCTTTATTACGGCTATGGGCCTGCTGCGCGTCGGCACCGACACCATGCAGTTCAGTGGTGGCGGCAACAGTATTCGCGACAAACTTGATAAAATGTTAAGTACCTAAAAAGGGTTTTCATGGCAGCGGCTGATAAAGACACCATTTACATCGACATCGACGACGAGATCACCGGCATCATCGACAAGCTGAGCGGCTCGCCATCTAAAGTCGTGGCTTTGGTGCTGCCCAAACGAGCCACGGCGTTCCAAAGCATTGTTAATATGAAGCTTTTGAAGCGCGCGGCAGACCAAGCCCAAAAAAACCTGGTCCTGATCACCACCGAAGCCGGCTTGCTGCCCTTAGCCGGAGCTGCTGGTGTGCATGTCGCGCCGAGCCTGACTTCTAAACCTTCGGTTCCTAAGCCACCTGACGCCGATGACGGCCACGAAGAAGAAGTTGAGGAAACTGCTGGCGACACAGAAGTTACTGCCGACACCGATGGTGACAAGCCAATTGGCGACCTGGCCGGTATGGCCGGAGCCGCCGCGGCCGGCGAAGAAGTCGAAACGCTGGAACTGGACAATGCCGAAGATGAGACCGACGCCGAAGGCGGAACGGATATCGGCAAACCAAAAAGCCGCGATTTTACGCCGCCACCGGATAAGATCAAAAAAGATCACAAGCTGCACGTGCCCAACTTTGAGCGATTCCGCGTACTGCTAGCCGTTGGTGCGCTCGTTTTGATTCTGCTCATCATTGGTATTATCGTGGCCATGAAAGTTTTGCCGAAGGCCGAAATTGACATTAAAACTGACGCCTCCAACGTTAACGTCAACCTCAGTCTGAATCTGTCGACAACTGCTAAAACCTTGGACCCCACTTCCAGTACTCTGCCCGCCAAGCAGCAAACCCAGTCCAAGACCTACACGCAGCAAGTAACCGCCACCGGTACCAAGAATCTAGGCAACAAGGCTACCGGTACGGTGACCATTGTTAACTGTGACTCATCTGACGTAACCATCCCGGCCGGGTCGGGACTGACCTCCGGAGGCAACACCTATATCACGCAAAAATCTGTAACAGTTCCAGATAGCAACTTTACTTCGCCGGGCTCAGGTAGTGTTTGTAAGAATGATGGAAAAGCTAATGTCGATATCACGGCTCAAAGCGGCGGCACTTCTTCTAACGTACCTGCTGGATCAAAATTTACGCTGAATTCGAGTTCTCACTATAACGCCAGCAGCCTCTCGGCCACTGGATCGGCCAGTGGTGGAACAGACAACAATGTTCAAGTAGTCAGTCAGGCTGATATTGATAACGCCAAAGGCAAAATTAATACCAACGACCCCAGCGTTAAGCAGGCTCTGGAAACAGGGCTGGAGCAAGGCAATTACTTCGCGATTACGGAGACATTCAGCGCCGGAACGCCGACCATAAACACTAGCGCCAAAGTCGGTGATGAGGCCAGCAGCGTGACCGTCACAGAGGTCGTGAATTACACGATGTTTGGCGTCCAGCGCGATGATTTGAACACCTTGATAAAAAATAATGTTAAGGACCAAATCGACACCAGCCAACAGAGTATTTTAAGCACGGGCGTCGACCATGCCATCTTTAACGTGAACAGTGCCACCGATACCGGTGCCCAGCTGGCCATGTCAACGACAGCTGAAGTCGGTCCTCAGCTCGATACAGAGGCCATTAAGAGCAACTCTGCCGGCGAAAAAGCCGGCACCATCAAGAGCCAGATCTCCAGCAACCCCGACGTTACCGAGGTTAAAGTTAAGTTAAGTCCGTTCTGGGTGACTGTGGTGCCGAAAAACACCTCCAAGATCACCGTTAATGTTGCCAAACCCACGCAAACAGTTAATAGTAATTCACACTAGTGGCAATCTCAGGCTCAATTTTAGGACTGGACGTGGGTGCGGTTCGTATCGGCGTGTCCGTGACGACTCTTGTGGCGCGCCTGCCGCGACCGCTGATTACCTTGCAGGCTGACGACACTCTCTGGCCGGCTCTTCAAAATATTGTTGAAGTCGAAGATGTGCGGGTGATTGTGGTCGGCTTTCCCCGTGGGCTGCAGGGACAGCACACCAAGCAAACAGAGGCTATTGAAGCTTTTGTTCAGCAGCTCAAGGCGCACTTTGCCTTGCCGATCCAGCTCCAGGATGAGGCTCTGACCTCTAAACACGCCGAAGAGGAGCTGCGAGCCCGTGGTAAGCTATATACAAAGGAAGATATTGATGCTCTGGCCGCTACCTACATTCTCGAGGACTGGCTCGCCGGACACCCCAAACTAGGAGTTGGATGAGATATCAGTTACCACATCACCGCAAAGGCAAACGGACATTACCACTGCGCGTCTGGTGGCTGGTTGGCGTTTTGGTGGTGTTGATTGGCGGTGGCATTATCGCTGTACATCATGTCTACAATGCTGATCTGGCGGCCGTCAGCAATAATCCCAAAACCCAGATTTTTACCGTCAAACAAGGCGCCTCAGTTAAAGAAATTGCCGACGCGCTGGACAGCCAAAATCTGATTCGCAGCGCCTGGGCTATGCAACTGTATGTGCACAGCAAAAACCTCAGCCTATCGCTTCAAGCCGGAACTTATGCCTTATCTCCGAATGAGACTACCCCTGAAATCGTGACAATTATGACCAAAGGCAGGGTAGCCACCGAGCTGGTGACCATTCTGCCGGGGCGCCGCATTGACCAAGTACGCGCCGACCTGATTAACTACGGCTTTAAACCGGCAGATGTTGACGCTGCGCTGAACGACCTCAGCCAATACAGCGATTTGCCGGTCATGGCCTTCAAACCCGCCAATATTGACAGCCTTGAGGGGTTGCTGTGGCCCGATTCCTTTGAAAAAGACGCCAGCACGCCGCCGTCATACATTATTCGCGAGTCACTGATCGAAATGGGCCAAAAGCTCACTCCGGGTGTGCAGGCGGCTTTCGCCCGCGAAGGCTTGAGCACCTACCAAGGACTGATCTTAACTTCGATAGTTGAACAGGAAGTCAACAAGGTCAGCGACCAACCGCAGGTGGCGCAGGTCTTCTTGACGCGTTATCACAACGGCGGCACTTTGGGCTCAGACGTCACTGCAACTTATGGTGCGGTTGAAGCCGGCAGGGCACCAAACCTTTACTATGATTCGCCTTGGAACACGCTAATACACCCCGGTTTGCCGCCAACTCCGATTAGTACCATCGATGCCCATGCCTTAAGTGCGGCAATCCACCCGGCCAGCACTGACTGGTTGTATTTTGTGACAGGTGATGACGGTACGACCTACTTTTCTAACACCTTACAGCAGCATCAGGACAATACGGCCAAATATTGTCATAAACTCTGCGCCAGCGAGTAATTACTAACAGAGGCGGGACGGACGGTTAACCCTTGAAAATGTTGCCTCATTTGCTATAATTAAACCGTTACTTTTTTAGAATTTTTTCGGAGCTTGTATTAGTACAAACCCCACCCATTCAGTAGCCTCGTCCTTAACCGTTCCCAGCGTGGTACGGTCTAATCGGCTATACAAACGATTACAACTTAAACTGCGCCGCCAAGCTGTGCGCCGTCGTGTTGTTCGCTATGGTTTAATGGCCGGCAACCTGGCCATTTTAGGGGTAATTGTGCTGTTCGTGCTGCAGAATTCCTCGGCGACTGGCTCTAATAAGTCAAACCCTGTCAGTGACGCGCCTGTAACCGCCAGCGTGGTTAACCCGTTGGACCAATTGTCTTCAGCTCAAATTGCCCTGACAGTGGCCCGAATGAGCAATTTACCGGAAAGCATCGCTGTTAATAACCAGGCGGACTCACAGGCCACAGAATTGGCCACCGCCGCCACCCAAGACAACGTCATTGCCAAGCCTCAGGTGATAGCCACGGCCCTCAAATCTCGTGCCAATATCCAGAATTACACCACTGTTGCGGGTGACACGCTATCCGGATTGGCAGTTAAGTTTGGTGTGACTTCGGAGAGCATCCGCTGGTCAAACGGTTTGCCATCAACCGATGCCCTAAAGGCTGGCGTCAAGCTGATTATCCCACCGGTTAACGGTCTGGTTTATACAGTTAAAGCAGGTGATACAGCTGCCAGCCTGGCATCCCGCTATAACGTTTCTCAAGATCAAATCATTGCCTATAACGACGCCTATGATCAAACTGGCGGCCTACAGGTAGGCGAACAGATTATTATCCCGGATGCTACGCAACCGGCACCGGTTGTTAGTGCTATTACGGCAAGTTGGGGTTCGGCAACTTACGGCCCGTACAACGGTTATGACTACGGTTACTGTACCTGGTGGGTGGCGCAACAGCGGGCCAACGCCGGCAATCCTCTGCCTTCAAACTTAGGCAACGCCTCTACCTGGGGAATTCGGGCCCGTGCTTACGGCCTGCCAACCGGGACTACGCCCGCTGTGGGCGCTGCAGTGGTCACCAGCACCCGAGGTGAAGGTCATGTGGCCTACGTTACCGGTGTTAATGCTGACGGCAGCATTACGGTTACCGAAATGAACGTTAGCGGCTGGAATCGCGTCGACACGGCAACTTATTCGGGTACCTTTACCTACATTTATTAATCATGTTTGTTGATAAAGTAGCCGTCAGCGTCATCGCCGGCAACGGCGGTAACGGCCGCTTAAGTTTCCGTCATGAAAAATTTATTGCTAAGGGCGGACCAGACGGCGGCGATGGTGGCGATGGTGGCGACGTGGTTTTACTGGCCAGCCGCAACCAGAACACTCTGGCAGCCTTTCGCTATCAAAAGGAGCTGAAGGCCGAGCCCGGTCAGCCCGGCGGCCCTAACCGCAAGCACGGCAAAAGTGCCTCTGATTTAATTGTGGCCGTGCCAGTCGGTACGGTGGCGCTTGGCGACGACGGCAGTGTGTTGGCCGATTTAACAGAGGACGGGCAGCGTCAGGTCATAGCCCGCGGCGGTCGCGGTGGCTTTGGTAACGCGCACTTTATATCTTCCAAGCGCCAGGCCCCCAACTTCGCTGAAAAAGGCGAGCCAGGCGAACAGCTATCAGCCACCTTTGAGCTGAAAATGATTGCCGACATCGGCTTGGTGGGCTTGCCCAACGCCGGCAAGTCGACCTTGCTTAGCAAGTTAAGTAATGCTCGCCCAGAGGTAGCCGATTATCCTTTCACCACCCTGACTCCTAATCTGGGTGTAGTCGACATTGATAAGCAAACCAGTTTGCTGCTGGCGGACATTCCTGGTCTCATTGAAGGTGCGGCCGACGGCAAGGGGCTGGGTCACGATTTCTTGCGACACATTGAGCGTACCGCAGTCATTTTGCATCTCATTGACGCCTATCAAGAAAATGTCGCGGAAGCCTATCAGACTATCCAGTCGGAGCTGGAAGCCTACCAGCCCGAGCTTATAAAGCGGCCGGAAATCGTGGCTCTAAACAAAGTTGAAGGCCTCGACAACGAAATTATTGACGATTTAATGAGCCAGCTCAGCCGCGTAACGCTGGAAGGCACGCCGCTATTTGCCATCTCGGCCCAGTCGGGCGAAGGCCTGCAGCCCCTGTTGTTTGCGCTTAAAGACGCTGTACAAACAGCCCGCTCGACGCCCGCTCCGGAAACTGATGAGAACGAACTGCCGGTAATCACGCTGAGTGATACAGCGCGCGAATGGCAAGTCAGCCGCGACGGTGATGATTTTATAGTCAGCGGCGCCAAGATCGAAAAGTTTGCCCAGCGTACCGATGTGAGCAATGACGAAGCCGTACAGCGTTTGCGCGATATCATGCGACGTCAGGGAATCATGCACGAACTGCAGCGGCAGGGAATTGAAGCCGGCCAGGCGATTAAGATAGGCCGCACCGAATTCACCTACTAGGCTAGTAATACTATTGACAATGTGGTATAATGTAATTACGGAACTGAGGTAACAGTTCTAACCGCAGTAAGCATCCAGTGACTTAAGCGGTTACCGAAACAGCATTGCCCAAGACGAAACGGTATCTAGATTTTCTAGGCGCCTCCGCGTTAGAGCTAAGCAATCGCAGACTAAGGCGAATGTTTAATCTCCAGCGCATAGGAGGCGCTTTTAATATGGAAAAACTTAAACGTAATCTAAAAGATGATAGTGGTCGAGTGACCGCTTTCCTGCCAGGTTATTTATTTGGCTATGGTGTAGGTATGTTGTTCGGGATCAGCATTGCTCACGACGGTCACCACACCGAAGACTATGTGAAACAAACACAGCATTACAATCAACAGCTTGAAACTCAATTGTCTGAAATCACTCAGCCGGTCAACAATCTAGTGCTCGACGACAACGACCAGTTTCAGTTCGAGACTGTCACCAAAGACGGTACTGCCGAACGCTGCAGCGGTGAGTATGCAGTTAAGCAGGCTAAAGCTCTAATTAGTGGCAATCTGACCTGTACGCAGGTGGTGGTTGTTGGCGGCCAGGAGGCCAACTAATATGGCATACAATCGCAACTATCACAGACCTTCCTCGTACTATAGCCAACAATACGGCCCGGAAAAGGCTAGATCCAACATGGCCATGTGGTTTGGCATAGGTGTAGTTGTAGCTACCCTAGCAACAGATATTGCACATTCGCGAGACCAGCAAAAAGCTCAAGAACAGGTGATATCGCAGCTGCAAACCGATCTCGGAGATGACTACCAGCCTGTCACAGATCTCACCGTCAACATGGATAAAGAAACCTTCCAGTTTCAGACTCACATCGACGGCCAGGCCGAGCGATGCACCGGCGACTACCTGGTGCGGGAAGCCATGGCAGCGGTTTCAGGAAAATTAACTTGTAAGCCAGTTGTTGTGACTAACCAGTAGGCGTAGTGATAAACTGGAGGCCTATGGCCTCCAGTTTTTTCTTTTATGATCTAGAAACCTCGGGCTTTAACCCGCGTTCAGCACGTATTATGCAGTTTGCGGGCCAGCGCACCGACGCCAACTTAATGCCAGTCGGCGAGCCACTTAACTATTTAATTAAATTGACGCCAGATGTCTTGCCCGAGCCGGATGCCATCCTGGTAACCGGCATTACACCGCAACAGACACTTGCCGAGGGCTTGACCGAAGCCGAGTTCCTGAAGCTGTTTTACGAGCAGGCGGTGCAGCCTGACACCACTTTCTTGGGCTTTAACAGTATTCGTTTCGATGATGAATTCATGCGCTTTCTGCTTTATCGCAACTTCTACGATGCCTACGAGTGGCAGTGGAAAGACGGCTGCTCACGCTGGGATCTGTTAGATGTGGTGCGCATGACCCGTGCGCTGCGACCGGATGGTATTGAATGGCCCTACGCAACAGATGGAAAACCAACCAACCGCCTGGAGTTTTTAACTAAAGTTAACAAGTTAAGTCATGAAAGTGTTCACGATGCTTTAAGCGATGTGCAGGCAACAATCGCCGTGGCCCAGTTAATTCAAAAAAAGCAGCCCGAGCTGTGGCACTATTTGGCCACGCACCGTGACAAAAAAACGGTTGGTGCGTTGATTGAAGGCGGCCAACCCTTTGTTTACACCACCGGCCGCTACAGCAGCGAATTCCAGCACACCAGTGTGGCGGTCATGCTGGGCCGTCGCGCGCAACAAGACGCAGCCTTAGTTTATGACTTGCGTTTTGACCCCACGCCATTTCTGAAAATGTCTCCCTCTGAGCTTAAGGCCGCTTGGAAATACAACCCCGACCCGGAGGCTATACGCTTGCCGGTGAAAACAGTTAAATACAACCGCTGCCCGACGGTTGCGCCTTTGGGCGTGATAAAGGATAAGGCCTCGCAGGAGCGCATCGGGCTGGATCTGGAAACCGTTGGAAAACATCTGGAGCTGCTAAAGCCGCAAGCGGCCGAATTCGCTCAAAAACTCGCCAAAGTGGTTGCCGAAATGGACGAGGAGCAGGCCAGCGCCCAAACCAGCCTGGTCGATAATCAGCTAACCGTTGATGAACGCCTGTACGACAACTTCCTTGATGATGCCGACCGCAATACCTGTAGGGCGGTGATCGCTGCCGACCCCGGTGAGTTGACTAAAATCGCCGGCAGCTTTCATGATGAACGCCTGCGCAATCTGTTACCGCTCTACAAAGCGCGCAATTATCCAAAGTCATTAAGCGACGAAGAACGGCAGGCCTGGGATAAATTTGTAGCCACAAGGCTGTTTAGCGGCGGTGCGGAGAGCCGTTTGGGGCTGTACTTTAAACGTCTCGAAGAGTTAGCGGCGGGCAAGCTAACTGGTCAGCAGAAGTATTTGCTGGAAGAGCTAACCTTGTACGGCCAGTCTATTGCACCCGTTGATGCAGCTGGCTAGCGTGCAGCGGCACACGCACGGGCAATAAGTCGGCTGCTCGTCCCCAGGCCTGAACATAGCGGCGATACCGCACGGCAATAAACAGAGCAACTACCAGAGTTACCAGCCAGGTCTCGAATGATATTACGATGTTGGTTCCCGGAATGATCCCGAGCACTATGAATGAATACATGGACACCCCCGTGTCACGCTGAAATTTAAAGCAGAGTATAAACTTAATTGCTAAATTGTCAATCATATAGCATAGATATATGACTATGTGAGAAAGTTAACATGTTAAGCATATAAGAGATAACTTGGCACTTTACACTATAAAATCGTCGAATATTCTACTACGTGCTATGGCTTCACTTCTTGTTGGTTGGCATTACAATGAAATTAGGTTTGTCAGCCAAAAACCGCAAACCAAAATAAATAGAGGTGCAAAATGAGTGCAGCCGCAGAACAGGGCACAGGACTTAAGTCTGTTTATGTAGCACGTACGGTTGAGACCAGCCAAAAGAAGTTCAACACCTTTGTTAGGCTTTTCGGTAAGCATTTAGGCGGCCTGGCAGCGATTAAAAGTACAGCCAGTATGCACCTGACATTTCTCGAATCAAGAGGGGTAAAAGACAAATTTCACGCTTATGGCTATACACCCCGAGAGGTACAGGCTTTTAAGACGGGCTTGGAGCGCCACCTGACTAAGGGCGGACACGCCCGCGAGGCCCTCAAAGTACAAACCGACTCCGATGCCCCTTTGCTTTGGGTGGGCTTCAGCCGCATAGGTAAGCTGGCAGTCAATATTCAGCCGTCTGAGCAGCTAATAGATGCGCGCGGTCGGACAGAAGCTTTTTTGATCAATCAGTTGGGCGTGCTGCCTGATCTGACGCCGTTTACGCCGCACATAACCATAGGCAAGATCAACCGCGTTTTGCTGACTCGCGAGATTAAAAACGACCCAAGTTTGTTGCTGCCGGAAGATCTGGCCGTACCGGCGTCGGTGACGCTGAATGGCTTAGAAGTTTTTCTTGGCCGGATTCACTCTGGCCAGTATGAGCCGAGAGTGCCGCCAGTTAGCGCTGAAGTCGCTCAGCAGCTGGCAGATGCTATGGCCAGCTAAAATCGGCAGACTCGACTAGAGCCCGTTTTCTCTGTATAATTGATCGACCGTCCACGCGTCAGCGGATCGGCTAACAGGGAGGATTATGGCCGACGAAATAGTCGTTAAGGGTGCGCGCGAGCACAACTTGCAAAATGTTGATGTCAGTTTGCCGCGCAATAAGCTAGTGGTGATCACCGGATTGAGTGGTTCCGGCAAGTCCTCATTGGCCTTTGACACAATTTATGCCGAAGGTCAGCGCCGCTATGTGGAGTCGCTGTCATCCTACGCCCGGCAATTCCTGGGACTGATGGAAAAGCCTGATGTTGATCAGATTGACGGCCTGTCGCCGGCTATCTCTATTGACCAAAAATCGACCAGCCGCAACCCGCGATCGACAGTGGCAACAGTTACCGAGATTTATGATTATCTGCGCCTGCTGTTTGCGCGTATCGGTGTCCCGCACTGTCCGGTCGACGGCAGCCCGGTGGTGCGCCAGACAACCAATGGCATTGTCGACCAGATCGTAGCCACGACTGCTGACAAGCGCTTGCTGGTGCTGGCGCCGGTGGTTATCGACAAAAAAGGCGCCTTTGAGCACATACCTGAGCAATACCAGCGAGCCGGTTTCGCCCGAGTGCGCGTTGACGGCGTGGTTTACGCGCTGGACGAGTTTCCGACTTTGGACAAAGCCTATCGTCACCGCATCGAAATTGTCGTTGACCGCTTAGTTAACAACGAAGAAAGCCGCGGCCGTTTGGTCCAGTCTGTGGAGCAGGCGCTGGACGTCGCCGAAGGCAAAGTCGTGATTCTGGACGGTGACAGCGACGAAACGTGGACTTACAGCCTGATGTACGCCTGCCCGCAGCACCCCGAAATTACCATTCCCGAACTGGAGCCACGAACCTTTAGTTTTAACTCGCCGCACGGTGCCTGCCCGGTGTGTACTGGTCTGGGATCGCGTCTGGAAGTCGACCCGGAGCTGGTAATTCCTAACGGCCGGTTGACAATTGCCGAAGGTGCGATCCGCCCCTATAACCGCATTAATGTCGACAACTGGTATATGAAGAAGCTCCAGGCTGTAGCTGATGCGCACGGATTTAGCCTGCAGGTACCGACCGGCGAGCTAACACCTGAGCAAATGAAGCTGGTCATGTACGGCACGGGCAAAGAGACTTATAGAGTGTCGTTGGGCATGGGCCGCAGCTTTGATACGACCTACGAAGGGGTGGTGCCAAATCTGGAGCGCCGTCACCGTGAAACCGACAGTGATTTTATCCGTCGCGACATCGAGCGGTTTATGCAGGAAAAGCCTTGCTCAGCCTGTGGCGGCCGCCGTTTGAAGCCCGAAGTGCTGGCTATCACGCTTGGCGGCCAATCAATTATGGACATTTGCGAACTGTCGATCGATGACGCCCTGGACTGGTTTAGCCATCTTAAATTGGACGAAAAACAAACTAAGATCGCCCATCTGATTTTGAAGGAAGTCTGCTCCCGCCTGCAGTTTCTGAAAGATGTCGGCTTGAGCTACCTGACACTGCTGCGCAGTGCCACCACTTTGTCGGGTGGAGAAGCGCAGCGTATTCGTTTGGCGACGCAAATTGGCTCTGGCTTGCAGGGTGTTTTATATGTTTTAGATGAGCCAAGCATTGGTTTGCACCAGCGTGACAACGGCCGTTTGCTAACGACGCTGAAACATTTGCGCGACTTGGGAAATACAGTGATTGTCGTCGAGCACGATGAAGAAACAATCCGTACTGCCGACTGGCTGCTGGACATTGGTCCGGGCGCCGGTATTCATGGCGGTAAGATCGTTGCTAACGGCGCGCCGGCAGCCGTCGCTAAAGCTGCTGGCAGTATCACGGCTGAGTATTTGTCTGGTAAAAAATCTATTGCTACGCCTAAGAAAAGGCGTGCCGGCAACGGCAAGTCGCTGATAATTAAAGGCGCCCGCGAAAACAATCTGAAGAATCTCGATGTCGAAATTCCTCTTGGCCAGCTGGTGGTGGTGTCCGGCGTATCCGGCTCCGGGAAATCAAGCTTGATTAATGACATTTTGTCCAAAGAGTTATTGGCACGATTGCACCGGGCCTCGACCGTACCGGGCAGGCACGACGACATCGAGGGCATTAAACAATTGGATAAAGCCATCATTATTGACCAAAGCCCGATCGGCCGCACACCGCGATCCAACCCGGCAACCTACACCGGACTGTTTACGCCAATTCGCGAACTGTTTGCCAGCCTGCCCGAAGCTCGTCTGCGCGGCTATACCGCCGGTCGCTTCAGCTTCAACGTCAAAGGCGGCCGCTGCGAAAACTGTGCCGGTGATGGCATTATCAAGATTGAAATGCACTTCCTGCCGGACGTTTATGTGCCTTGTGAAGTCTGCCATGGCCAGCGTTACAACCGCGAAGCGCTGGAGATCCACTACAAAGGCAAGACCATTGCTGACGTGCTGAGCATGACCTGTGAGCAGGCACTGGAGTTCTTTGCCAATATTCCAGCTATCGCTCGCAAGCTGCAAACGCTGGTCGATGTCGGCCTGGGCTACATTACGCTGGGCCAGTCGGCGACGACCTTGTCTGGCGGGGAAGCGCAGCGCATTAAGTTGTCGAGCGAGCTCGGTCGTCGTCCGACTGGCCGCACCCTGTACATTTTGGACGAGCCGACCACCGGTCTGCACATGGCTGACGTCGACAAGCTCCTGAAAATGCTGCACGCTCTGGTTGATGCCGGCAACAGCATGGTTGTCATCGAGCATAACCTGGACGTCATTAAAAACGCCGATCATCTCATTGATATGGGCCCGGAAGGCGGCAATGCCGGCGGCCAGGTGGTGGCCAGCGGCACGCCGGAACAGGTGGCCAAAGTGGCCAAGAGTTACACCGGCCAATACCTTAAGCAGCTGCTTTAACTCTAGCCAAACTTGCCGTAGTATTGTAAAATATACTTATGCAGGCTTTGAACCCGGCGCTTCGTTTTGAGAAAGATTGCGAATTGTCTCAGCTTTATGCCCTGAGCATTTTGCATGATTTTCATGCCCTGCGTTTCCCTGATCAATACCAGAATAATCCGATCTTAGGTGTTGCGCCTACAGACATTGATGATCTGGCTTTCAAATCGTCGCCATGCGGTCCCGGTGAACAATTTGAAAAACCAGAACTGGCTTTAATCGCACCCGGTCGAACAGCCAATGCGGCGGCCGGCAAAATTATGGATCCGGCGCGGCCGGTACTTGAGTTTTTATCGCGCACGTACCAAGGCGAAGATATCGCTAAGATGCTGCAAAATTACTGTCAATGGCAAAAACGCCGGTATTACAAAAAAGGCACGGAAGATCTTCTGGCAGGCAATGATGGCCAGCGTTTGCAAGCCCGCGACATCTTGCCGCCGGCGGAGATTATACGGGCCATGCACAATGCCTGGAACGTGCGCAATATTAGGCGCTGCTTCCCGCTTGAAAAATTTATTGCCCGGCTTTTAGCTGCTGGCCAAACAGACTAAGTTGATTGATCTTCCGGTTTGTGTCGGCGGCGAATGACATGACGAGTTACTTGGAAGAGTGTAGGGATCAACGACCCCAAAACAGCCAAGCCGAGCGCCAATAGAATGTAGCGATCAACATTCGGAATGCGGCTGCCCAGATAGTAGCCGACAAGCGCAACGCCAATGGCCCAAAAGCTATCACCCAGCACATTAAAGCTGGCAAACCGTGGATAATGCATGTGCGATACGCCAGCTAACAAGGGTGAGAATGTGCGGACAACCGGCAAAAAATGAGCAACTAGCAAAGTTCGGGAGCCATGTTTTTTGTAAAAAGCTTCTGCTTTCATAAGATGATCGTGCCTGAAAAACAAGGTGTCCTTCTCGAACAGCCGGCGGCCGAAGTGTTTGCCGACGCGGTAGGCAACATTGTCGCCGGCAATTGCCGAGACGGCTGCGACTAAAATCACGGCCGCGATATCGAGATGTCCCTGCTTCGCGTAAATGCCGGCGGCAATCAGCAGGGTGTCGCCAGGCAGGAAAAAGCCCATGAACAAGCCGACTTCCGCGAACAGGAAAGCGGCCAATAAGATTAAGCCGCCGCTGTGTATCAAATCTGTGACATTTAGTGTTAGGGCAAAAAGCATGTCCTTACAGCCTACCGGGTTTAGTCTTCACCGTCCAGTTACTATCTGTTATAATTGAGCGATTAGATAGCGCAGCAGATAGCTGAGCAAGAGGAGATCATCAACCTATGTCCCAAGACACTATTAGCTTGACTTTAGAACCGCGCGAAGTGACCGGCAAGGCCGTCAAACACCTGCGTCGTGAAGGCACGGTTCCGGCAGTAATCCACGATCACGGCCAGCCATCAATTGTGGTTCAGGCTGATTATGTAACGTTAAATAAAGTATGGCTGCAGGCAGGCAAGCACCACCCCGTACAGCTTAAGGCCGGCGACAAAACCTTTACCGCTCTGATCAAAACTGCTGATTTTGACCCGCGCAAACACCGTCTGACCCACGTGGTCTTCAATGCCGTTAATGCTAACGAGAAAGTTGAGGCCGAAGTACCGATCCACGCTCGCTACGCTGAAGGCAACGAGTCTAGCCCGGCCGAGCGTTCCGGCTTGATTGTTTTGAGCCACCTGGAAACCGTTCAAGTTAAGGCTGTGCCAGCTAAACTGCCGGACTTCCTGGAATACGACGCCGAAAAACTAGTTGAGATTGGTGACAACGTCACCGTGGCCGACATCGTTGTTCCGGCTGACGTCGAACTTTTGACCGAGCCAGAGCACTCCATTGCCACAGTTTACGAGCCAAGCGCCCTGCAGGCTGCTAACGAAGCCGCTGCCGGTGACGCCGAAGATGTCTCAGAAGTTGAATCTGAAAATGAAAGCACCGCTGAAGAAGGCACCCAGGCCGGCGAAAGCAAGCCCGGCGGTAAGGGTCAAGACGAACCCAAGCCTTCCTCAGTTGAAGCCGCTAAAGAAGACGCTGCTTAGTCTTCTATAAAACCGCCGCTTTGGTGCGCCCAAAGGGTGGCGTAGCGGCCGTTGGCGGCCAGCAATTCTTTGTGTGAGCCCTGCTCGACAATCTCACCGTTTTCCAATACCACAATGCGATCCATTTTTTGAATGGTGCTCAGACGGTGAGCAATCACTATGGCAGTGCGGCCTTCCATCAGCTTCCAAAGTGCATCTTGAATTAACACTTCGCTCTCGGAGTCGAGGGCCGAAGTTGCTTCATCCAACACTAATATCGGTGCGTTTTTTAGCATGGCACGGGCAATCGCCACACGTTGTCGCTGACCGCCTGACAACTTAACGCCGCGTTCACCAACGAGGGTGTCGTAGCCCTGGGGCAGCTGCTCAATAAATTCAGCAGCATGCGATAACTTGGCTACTCCCTTGATGGCTTCGATTGGCGCATCAAGCTCGCCATAACCGATGTTTTCAGCAATGGTGCGGTGGAATAGCAGCGGTTCCTGGGGAACGTAAGCAATTGTGCTGTGCAAATCGTCCTGAGTAATACGGGCAATGTTTTGACCGTCAATCTCAATGCTTCCAGACTGAATGTCGGAAAAGCGTAATAGCAGACGCGTAAAAGTAGTTTTTCCGGAGCCCGAGTGACCGACTAGACCAACTTTTTCGCCTGGTTTGATACGCAGGGAAAAGTTATTGAACAGTGCATCTTCAGATCCGGCATGAGTGAAGCCAACTTTTTTAAAGTCAATGGCGCCTCTGCTGATGCGTACCTTTTCTGGCTTCTCAGGATCTAAGACGACTGGCGTTTGAGCCAATATCTCTACCATTTCGGCGGCATCGCCAATGGCACGGTTGTAGTTACGCATACCGTTATTGCTGAACTGGAACAATTGGTCAACAACAGAAGCCGTGTAGCTAAACATCAAGAAAACAGTTGCTATGTTGGCATGAAATATCATTACCGCAGTGACAGCTGCAAACAGCGCCAGACTGGACATAGCGCGGCTCAGGCTACCCAAGGAATTCATTTGAACTTGGTGAATACGGGCAAAGTTGTGCAAATGCTGGCGGGTCGATGTAGTAGCTTTGCGGAAACGCTCTCGTTCGTAGTCTCCCCGGGCAAAGCTTTTAATGACCATGATGTTTGTTATGGCATCAGCTAAGTAGCCAGTCTGACGACTTTCGGCTGCGGCATGCTTGGCGCCTAGATCTCGTACTGGTCGCGAAATTTTAGCAGCAACCAAAATAAATAGCAGCGCAAAGACAATTAGTCCCAACACGTAAATCGGCGAGCGCTTAAAAATGATCACCGAAATGATGACAATACCGGAAACAAGCGGGTAGGCCATAAACAGTGTCGTGTCGGCCGTACGTATGTAACCGCCAAGTATCTTATTCGTCTGGGAGACCAACGAACCGGTAAAGTTGTTGGCATGAAAGTCGGCGCTTTCTTTGAGCATATGGTCAAAAACCTCTTCTGACAAATCTTGCTGGACTCTTGCTTCCATGCGCCACCACATAAAATCGAGCACTCTCCACATAAGTAAGCTCAAGAAAAGCGTCCCAACATATAGCAATAAAAGAGGCCCAAAGCTGTGCCAAATATCGTTACCAACAAATTTATGCTGGCTCAAACGACTCAAGACCGTCGCCAATATCAAGGTCGGCAGGTAGTTGTTAAATAGAATAGCCAATGGCGAACTAATAGCTGCTCCAATGAGTAGCCATGGGTAGCGACGCATATGGCGCCAGTAGAAAGCCAAGACTGGATTAGTAAGTCTTCGTTTTTTCATAGCACATCGCCTCCTGCGATGCGGTTAATTTTTTATAAATAGTTTGTAAAAGTATTTGTCTGTTAAGAGCTAGCACGCCAAGAAGGCGACTTTGCCGTTGGATAATGTGTACATTTTTGCCGCCTCCTGGTTAAACGCCGCATGGGCGCATTGCTAAATGGTAATGACAATCGTATACTAAAGCGTTTGTGATTGCAAGTATTTGCTAAGATATACATAAGATATGGAAAACGCTCCCGCATTACCCGAAGATGATGACGACAACAGCTCTGAAGGCAAGGATCGCAAAAAGAAGCGCGCCGCCTTGCTTGGCGGCATCTCTGTTGAGCCTAAAACTGAAACCGTCAAAAGAGCAGATGACAATAAAAAAGAGCTCTCGTTAATTGATTGGCTGCGCGGCGAGAAAGCTGAATCTGCGGATAACGAAGAAGTGTCAGCGGCCGAAGCGCCGTTGGAGGTATTGAGCGCCGGCGAAACTCAACAGGTGGAGTCCGAGCTGGTCCGGCAATTACCGGCTGTCGAAACGCCTTCTGCCGAACTTGCTGCTGCCCAGCCCGATGAAGTGGCCGCCGCCGAAGCCGTTGATGTATTTCGCGCCAAAATTGTTGAAGAAGGCCTTGATTCTAACCAAGCTTTGGCCGAAACCCTGGCAGTTGTAGGCGTTGAAGCTGAACCGGCTATGGAAGCACAGGCTAAGGAACCGGCTGAGGAGGCACCACAAGAAATTACCGAAGAACCGCTTGATTTGCGGACACCCGAAACCGCTCCGCCGCCGCCAGTGGCCGACGAGGCCGAAGAAGAGCCAGAAGACAATAATGACCGTCGCCGTACACGAGCCAACGCCTTGGTTATGCCGACAGCGCCGGCTGCAGCACCAATTCCTGTGCAGGCGCCGGAGAAGAATCGTCAAGAAACTCGTGACAACAGTTTAGGCGCAGCTGTGGTCGGCGGCATTGTCGGCTACTTAATTGGCCGCCGCCGTGGACGTATTAAAACGGAAAGACGCCTGAAACCGGTTCAAGCCAAGCTTGAAAAACAGGTAAAAAACATTCATTCCGAGCTGCTCGACAAAGAAGCCCGGCTACGCCAAGTCGCAAAAAGACAGGCCCATTTAGAAGGCCTGGTTTTAGCCGAACGCCTGCGTCGCGCCAAGCCAGAAACCACTGTCCGCCACCCGGAACGAGTCATTGCACCTGAAGCTCGCCATCTCCACAAGAAGCAATCGCACGAACGCATTGGTAAAGTTCTTATTGGTGCCGAGGCAGCGGCTCGACCATCTTCGACAGAACAGCTCAAAATTGAACGTAGTGTCGCCACCATGACGCGCGCCGACTTGCTGGCAGCCAGCCAAAAAATTATCATCGACGGCTCCAGCCTGCGCGCGATTTATGAAAACAATTTACTGGGCGAAAAAGGCTTAAGGCGTCTGGTGGCGGAACATCTTCGCGGCGGCGATATTCGTCGTTCGTTGCGCCGTGAAATGGTCGAACGACAGATTGATTTTGAACGTGATCCCGCCATGCGTGACATCGGGGCTTTGGATACTCCAACCAGCGGGGGCGATAATCTAAAGTTGCAGCAGATGCTGGCCCATGCTGAAGCGATGACCAATAATGACGAAGATCACCATCAAGCAATCCTGGAAGCTCGTGCCGAACGCCAAAAAGCGGCCGCTCAAAAAGAAAAAGAACGGCGCCGTGCAGCTGATCTGACAGTGGCGGCAATTATCTGTACGCTGCTCGGCCTAGTTATCTTTTTACTGATCACACGCTAGTTTTTATAGCTATAATAATTAAATGACCAAAAGTTCAATGCTGGAGTCTAAGCTAAAGCAGCTGCCAAATGAACCCGGCGTTTATTTTCACAAAGATGCCAGCGGGCAGATTATTTATGTTGGCAAAGCGGCCGTGCTGCGCAATCGCGTACGGCAATATTTTCAGGCCAGCCGCAGCCGCGATCCCAAAACCGAAGCCCTGGTAGCGGAAATCGCCGATGTCGACTGGATGGTTGTCGATAGCGAACTTGAAGCGCTGTTCCTTGAGGCGGAAATGATCCGCCGTTACATGCCGCGTTACAACATTTTGCTGCGCGACGATAAGGCTATGAGCTATATACGTATAGATTACGATAGCGATTATCCGACCGTTTCTACCACGCGCCGGCCGCTGGATGACGGCGCCCGCTATTTTGGCCCGTACTTCAGCACTCTGGCCGTTCGCCAATCGCTGAAGCTGTTGCGCAAGATCTTTCCCTTTGCCACCCGCCGTCCGCTGGGCCAAAAGCGAGCCAGCCTGCATTATCATCTGGGGCTGGACCCCGGGCTCGAAGAAGGCAAAACTACCCTGAGTGCATACCGGGCCAACTTGCGTAAGCTGATGGCTGTCATTCAGGGCCGCCGCGCCAAAATTATTTCTGAGCTGGAACGAGATATGAAGCGGGCGGCTCGCCGGCAGGACTTTGAAGCTGCCGCGCGGGTGCGCAATCAGTTATTCGCTCTAAAGGGTCTCGATAAACAGGTGATTTTTAGCGACAAAGAGTTTTGGGATATCAGTAAAGACCACGCCCTAAATGAATTAGTTAACATGTTAAGTTTGCCCCAATATCCGCGGCGAATTGAAGGCTACGACATTAGTCACATGTCTGGAACAGACGTGGTAGCCAGTATGGTGGTCTTTACTAACGGTGTCAGCGACAAGGCCGAATATCGCAAATTTAAGACTAAGATTAACCACAACAATGATTTTTACAACATGAACGAAACCATTAAACGCCGTCTTAGCGACAAGAATATTAAGGCTTGGGGTAAACCAGACCTGGTTTTGATTGATGGCGGGAAGGGGCAGTTGGGGGCGGCGCTGGAAGCGCGCGAAGAGCAAGGCCAAAAGAAGATTCCATTTATCGGGTTAGCCAAACGCGAAGAGCAAGTTGTAATTCACAAGGAGCTGTCCGGTGTAACACTTAACATGCTAAGTATTCAAAAATTAGGTGGATTTGTATCTGAAAGTGATGATTTTGTGCTGGTAAACCTGCCACATAACACTAACCTTGTGAAGCTATTGCAGCGGATTCGTGATGAATCGCATCGATTTGCGGTCAGCTATCATTCTGTACTTAAAGTTAAACGACAAACGGCTTCCAGTCTTGATGAGATTCCCGGCATTGGGCCAGCCACACGCAAGAAGTTGCTTAAGAATTTTGGCAGCAAGCGCGGCGTGGCAGCGGCCAGCCAAACAGAGCTGGCGGCAGTTATTGGTGCCAGTAAAGCAGCGGTTTTGCACGCTCAGCTGGCGGCTAAAGACGCCTAAATTTGCTATACTAGGAGGCTGATTATGGAGTTATCTTTTACCAGCCAGTTTTTTGCCGCTAACCGGCAGCGCCTACGCGCGCTTTTCAGGGGCACGGCACCGATTGTGATTACTGCCGCCGGGCAGCTGCAGCGCAGCGGCGACAACCCCTTTCCGTTTAACCAGGACGCCAACTTTTGGTACCTAACCGGTATTGACGAACCAGATTTAATTTTGGTCATGGACCGCGACCGGGAATATTTAATCGTGCCAGCACGCAGCGCCAGTCGTGAAGCCTTTGACGGTGCCCTGGATCCGACAGAACTCAGTCAGCAGTCGGGAATTCAGACAATTTACGATGGCGTGAAGGGCTGGGAGGAGCTAGGCAAGCGGCTAAAAAAGGTTAAACATGTGGCCACCGTAGCCGCGCCGCCAGCTTACGTGGAAGTTTATGACATGTACACCAACCCGGCGCGGGCCGCGTTGGCGCAACGCCTGAAAGATGCCAACCCAGAGATTGAGCTGCTCGATTTAAGTCAGCACATTGTCAAAATGCGAGTCATCAAGCAGCCGGTGGAGCTGGCGGCGCTGCAGCAGGCCATCGACGTTACCATTAAAGGCATTAAGGAAACAGTGACTACGGCCAAGCTTAAAAAATACAGGCACGAATATGAGGTTGAGGCCGAACTGACCCGCGCGTTTCGCAGGCGTGGCGTCAAGCATGGTTTTGACCCGATTATTGCCAGCGGCGAAAGCGCCTGCCAGGTTCATCCTTTTGAGGGCGCGCCTGTCTCGCCCGATGACCTGATCATGTTGGATGTCGGGGCCGAAGTTAACCATTATTCTGCCGATATTAGCCGGACTTATGCGATAAATCCGCCGACCAAGCGCCAGCAACAGGTTTTTGACGCTGTTCTAGAAGCTCAGGAACATGCCATTTCGCTGTTGAAACCTGGCGTCAATCAGTATGACTACGAACTGGAAATGGAAAAATTTGTTGGCGAAAAGCTGCGCGAGCTGGGTTTGATCCGCACCATCGAGCACGCTACCGTACGCAAGTACTTCCCGCACGCCACCTCACATTTCCTGGGGCTTAATGTTCACGATGTCGGCACGCACGACCGGACCTTACTGCTGGAGCCGGGCATGGTATTGACGGTAGAGCCCGGCATTTATATCCGTAAAGAGAGGCTGGGCGTGCGTATTGAAGATGACGTGCTGATTACGCCTAACGGCAACAAATTATTAACAGGCAAGTTGCCGCGCCGCCTCGTCTAAATTAAAATAAAGCTTATGTACCGACCGAATCGTCCGATCTACCGTTTTCTGCTGCGCTGGGTGGTCTGCTCCCTGGGTCTCTGGATAGCTGCCAGCTTCTTAAGCTCGAGCATTAGTTACGACAATAAGCTGCGCGTAATCATCGTTGCCGGCCTGGTTCTGGCTGTGATTAACGTCGTACTTAAGCCAATTTTAATTGTGTTTTCCCTGCCGGCTATCTTATTTACGCTTGGTTTATTCATGATCATCGTTAATGGTTTGACAGTGTTTTTGGCCAGCAAACTGTATCATCCGCTGCACATTACCAACTTTTGGGCGGCAGTTTTTGCCGGCATGGTCATCGGTTTGGTAAACTATTTAGTGACAGCCATTTTGGAGGATGTTAAGAAAAAGTCATGAGCATTTATAACTACGTCACAATTTTCTCGATGCTTCTGTTGACCTTGTTGATTTTGGTGCAAACCCGTGGCGCATCTTTGGGCGCAGGCCTGGGCGGTGCCGGAGAAGTTAACACTACCCGCCGCGGAACTGATAAAACGATTTTTCAGCTGACAATTATTACCGCCCTAGTCTTTGTTCTGTCGCTGTTACTCAGTGTGATTGCCAAGTAGGTCATCGGACAATATGCGACTGCGACTTTTGCGGCTGCGGTGGCACCGGCGTCTGCGTAAAGGTCAACGCCAGGTCGAAGATCTCAGCCAACTAACCGAAGAGGGCATTGAGCGCCATCTGTTCAAGCGCTTCAGCCGGTTGGCGCCTGTTCGACGCTTTGTTTTAGGCTGGATGGGGCTGCTGATACTGCTTATTGCGGCCGTGCTGCTTCAAACCATTAGGCTAAGTGGCTACTTCCAAAAGCTGCAACCTGTACCGGGCGGTATTTACAACGAAGGCATCTTGGGTACCTTTACCACGGCTAATCCACTGTATGCCACCAACGATGTCGACAGCAGCGTGGCCCGCCTGATGTTTGCCGGACTATTGACATATAACGAACAAAACCAGCTGGTTGGCGATCTGGCTAGCAGTTGGCAGACTAACTCAACCGGCAACGTCTATACGGTGCATCTTAAGCCTGGCTTAACTTGGCAGGACGGCCAGCCGCTGACCAGCGCGGATGTGGTCTTTACATTCCAAACGATTCAAAACCCTGATGCTAAATCGCCGCTGCAAAACAGTTGGAGCGGCGTAACCATTACTGCACCTGACTCGCAAACAGTGGTTTTTGCGCTCACAGACCCCTTAGCATCTTTCCCGTACAACTTGACCACCGGCATTGTACCCAAGCACCTGCTTGATAAAATTCTGCCGTCAGATTTGCGTTCAGCAGACTTTAATACCGTCAACCCTGTCGGTGCGGGTCCTTTTGCCTGGCAGGCCCTGCAAGTCGCGGGCACAGATCCTTCAAATGCCCAGGAACAGGTCTCGCTGACGGCTTTTAAAGGCTATCAGGCTGGACCGCCCAAATTGCAGGCAATGGTGGTACACGCTTATGCTGACCAAAACGAGCTGGAACGCGCCTTTAAAAGCCGTCAGCTCGACGGATTGGAGGGCTTGAATGGCGTGCCCGCCAGCCTCCGCGGCGACAAGGCGATGCAGGTTCACAGCCCGCTACTGACGGCCGCCAATATGGTGTTTTTCAAAACCAGCACCGGGGTACTAAGCGATGCTAAGGTTCGACAAGCACTGGTGCAGGGAGCTAACGTCCCAGCCATCATTAATTCGCTGGACTACTCGACGCACGCTGTTAACGAGCCGCTACTTACCAACCAGTTGGGTTACAACCCGGCCTACAAACAGGCCGGTTACAACCTCGCTGCCGCTAAACAGACTCTAGACCAGGACGGCTGGACAGTTACAGCCCACGGGCCGCGCGCCAAGGCCGGCCAACAGTTGAAGTTTACTTTAACCGCGGCCGACACACCCGAAGCACGCCAAGTAACCAAGCAGCTGCAGCGCGACTGGCACGCCCTGGGTGTTAACATGCAGCTAAATTTGCTGAACGCGGATGATTTTCAGTCGGCACTGACCTCGCATCAATTTGACGCCATCTTGTATGGCATCTCCATCGGCGTCGACCCAGACGTCTTTGTTTATTGGGACAGCTCGCAAGCCGACCCGCGTTCCACAAATTACCTTAATCTGTCTGCCTACAAGAACCCCGGAGTGGATGTGGCGGTTGAAGGTGGCCGCACTCGTATCGATCCGGCGCTGCGCGTGATCAAATATCAACCGCTGCTGCAGGCCTGGTCACAAGATAATCCAGCCCTCGGTCTGTATCAACCGCGACTGCTTTACCTTACTAACGGATCGGTCGCCGGTCTGCATGACCATGCTATTAATACTGCCACCGACCGTTTTGACAATGTCGTCAACTGGGAAATTCGCCAAGCCAAAGTTACCTACTAACGCTTGAGTTTTTGGCGTAAAACAGATACCATATGATGGTCTTTTGAAGCGGGGATGTGGCGGAATTGGTAGACGCGCTAGCTTCAGGAGCTAGTGAGCTTCGGTTCGTGGAGGTTCAAGTCCTCTCATCCCCACCATTGACATTATTAGGATAATAGGTTATAATACTCAAGATTATGTCAGTTGAAAAGCGAAGCACATTTGGTGAAGCAGCCTTAGTTGCGACTGTTGTGGCTGCAGTTGTTGGCCCTTTGGCCGTAGTGCACGAAGCTACAAAGCCGGGGAACGATACCAGCATTCAAGTGCCTAACAACAACTACACACCAGCACCTCAGCCTCTGACTGCCTGCGGCCCACAAAGTCCTGAGTGTGCGACACCAGCGCCTTCGCCAACCTCGACTACTCTTTACTAGCCAACCATAAGCGGCGCTAGGTCGTTTGTGGTATCATAGCTGCTAGGGTAATACAGAGATAAATGAGTAAAGTTGCGCATTATTTGCAGGAGCATTTAGTTGGCGAAGTGATGACGGGAACCGACGCCCGCCGTTATTTTGCTACGGATGCCAGTATTTTTGTAAAGCCGCCAGCACTGGTGGTTTATCCACGCAACGAAAATGACGTTCGCAAGACTGCCCGTTTTAGCTGGCAGCTGGCTGAGCGCGGCCGGGTTATTCCAATTACGTCGCGCGGTTCAGGTACTGACCAGACCGGCGCAGCCATTGGCGAAGGCATAATGCTGGTTTTTCCGGCTCACATGAACCGTATCTTGGAGCTCGACACCAAAAATAACACCGTAACTGTTGAGCCGGGCATTAATTATGCCAAGCTGCAGCAAACGCTACACACACACGGGCGCTTCTTGCCGCCGTATCCGGCCTCGGCCGAATATTCGACTATTGGCGGCGCCATTGGCAACAATGCCAGCGGCGAAAAAACAATTAAATACGGCGACACCCGACCTTATGTTCAAAGCTTGCGCGTGGTGCTGGCCAACGGCGAAGTCATTGAAACCAAGCGACTCAACAAGCGTGAGCTCAGCAAAAAGCTTGGTCTGGCCACCTTTGAAGGTGAAATTTATCGTTCAATTGACACTTTGCTGGAAGAGCAGCGCGAACTCATCGAGCGCACACGGCTGCCTGTAACCAAAAACAACGCCGGCTATGATTTGTTAGACATCCGCAAAAAAGACGGCAGCTTTGACCTGACGCCGCTGATTGTTGGCAGCCAGGGCACGCTGGGCATTGTGACAGAGGCCGTCATGGAAACAGAGGCACATAACCCGCAAACCACGCTGATGCTGGCCACTTTTGACAGCTTAGAGCACACTCAAGCTGCAGTCCTGAACCTGCGGGAACTCAGCGACAGCCCCAGTGTTTTGGAATTAATCGACGGTAATTTATTGGAGCGCGTGCAAGCTCAAAACCCGAACTTTTTGTCTGAAGTTTTAAAGCCGCCGTTCCCGCAAACGGTTCTATTAATTGAGTTTGATAATGCGGCAAAAGATCAGAAAAAGGCCGTCAAGCGGGCAGAAAAAATCCTGCAGCAATATGCCAGCAGCCAGCAAACCGCCACCGAGCCCGACGGGCAACAGCTGCTTTGGAAGGTTCGACAGGCTTCCAGCGCTGTGTTGGCTCACAACGAGGGCCTGGTCAAGGCTGTGCCGGTGATTAATGATGTGGCAGTGCCGCCGGATCAGCTGCGCCCATACATGGAAAATACCCAAAAGCTGATGCAGGCTGCCGGACTGCCAGTCGCAATTTGGGGTCATGCCGGAGACGGCAACTTCCACGTGCAGCCGCAGCTCAATTTGGGGCAGGTAGGCGATCGCCAAAAGGCCTTCCGCTTAATTGAAGAATATTACCGCATGGTGGTTGGCTTGGGCGGTACGATTGCTGCCGAAGCTGGTGATGGCCGCATGAATGCGCCTTACCTGGAAGCGTTATACGGCCCTGAAATTTACGCTATTTTGCAAAAAGTGAAGCAAATATTTGACCCTTATGGCACGCTCAACCCGGGCGTTAAGTTTGGCAGCTCAATCGATGATCTCAAGGCCCAAATTCGCACCGATTTTGGCCTGAACCACATTTACGACCACTTGCCCCGCAGCTAATCTTGAGTTTTCGGCCCAAAACAGATAAGATTAGACGGTTATTCCGGGGACGTGGCGGAATTGGTAGACGCGCTACCTTGAGGTGGTAGTGGGAGCAATCCTGTGGAGGTTCAAGTCCTCTCGTCCCCACCACAGTAGTGTAAGGGCGCCGAAGCATCGGCGCTTCCGTGGCAAAATTTCACCCCGTGAAATTTTGGGTGATTAGCTCAGTTGGCTAGAGCACCTCGTTTACACCGAGGGGGTCGGGGGTTCGAATCCCTCATCACCCACCATTCTGATTACTTTAATGGGTGTGTTAATCGCCACCAAACGGTTGGTTTAGTCGGTGTACCGTCCAGCTTAATCGAAACCTGTTGTTGATTGCTGACCAATGAAGGCTTGATGGTTAAATTGCCAACCGGCTCGCCAGACTTGGCTGTGGCCTGAATCGGCTGTAGCTTAACGACAGCACGCAAGTCGCTGCCATTCCAGACAGTGGTGTTCAAGCCGCTGCTGAGGCTGGCGGACAGCTGTCCGCCCCAAGGTTGGCGGTATTGGCCGACAATGTCTCCGCCCTGCACGGCTGTGATGGTGGCGAAGTTGTGCTCAGCAGATTCAATTAAGATTTTGCTGTCGTGCAAGGCCTGGAACAGACTGGAAGAGCCGAGGATAGCAGTAATGATAACCGGTTGGTGGCCGCTGACCTGCGGCTGCGCGGCACCGAGAAAGACGCCGGGATCCTGATCGTTATTGCCGGTTTTAATGCCGATTATACTGTCGACGCCCAGCAGCTGATTAACATTGCCAATAGTGCCCACATTGGGAATGCTGTCTGCCGAAGCTTGGCCGACAATCTGTTTGAGAGTTGGGTTTTGCATCACGAGCTGGCCAATTTTTACCAGATCAGTGGCTGTGCTGGTGCTGTCAGGTAGTAAGCCGCTGGCGTCAGCTCCGACGTGCGTTTGCGATAAACCGTGGTGCTTAAGATAACTGTTGGCGTAATTGCTGTAAGCATCAAGTGAGCCAAAAGCCCATTTAGCGAGGCTATCAGCAATATTATTGGCCGAAGGCAATAGCATGGCCTGCAGAGCTTGGTACTCGCTGATTTGCTCGCCTACGGCGACCGGCACCACTGAACCGCCCACGGCGACATAACTCTGATAATAAGCCAAGTCATCGGCGTGCAAAGTTAAAACGGGACCGCTCAAATCAGATGTTAGAGGTTTCTGTTGCAAGACGCACAGCGCGGTTATGAGTTTAGCCGTGCTTGCCATGGCCACGGGCTGAGCCGGGCCGTTGGTTTGTATATTGGCATCACCCATCACGCCAACGGCGGCCTGGCCCTTGGCGGGCCAACTAAAATTGCCGCTGGGCGTGCCGATCTGCAGGCTGATTTCGGCCTTAGCTGGCAGCAATGCGGGTAGAGGCTGTTTGAGTGCCCACCATGAATAACCTGCGGCCGCTAAAATTAGCAGAGCCAAAGTCAGCCAGAAAGCCTGCCAGCGGCTGCGTTTTTTACGCGGCGGTGGCGGCAAACCCAACTTGGCCCGAGTGGCGTGGCCGGCATCGGCATTTTTAGCTTTTAAGCGCATAAATCTATGATACAGCCAGCTCGCAGCTGTTGTATAATAAAAACGTAAACGATAAGGAGGCTTAAGTGACCGTATTAATCATCGTGATTGCCGTTATTGTTGTCATTGGTTTAGTTCTGACTGCAATGTACAACGGCTTGGTACGCCTCAATCAGCAAGCCACCGAAGCTTGGAGCGATATTACTGTTCAGCTGAAGCGTCGCGCCGATCTTATCCCTAATTTGGTTAGCACGGTTCAAGGCTATGCCAAGCACGAAAAATCAATTTTCGAAGATGTTACTGAAGCTCGGGCTAAAACCCTGAGCGCACAAACTCCAGGTGATGCAGCCAAAGCCGAGGGCGATTTCCAAAAGACCATGAAAAGCCTGTTCGCCGTCGCCGAAAATTACCCGGACTTGAAGGCTTCAGAGAATTTCAAGGAGCTGCAGAGCGAGCTGACTGACACTGAGGACAAAATCCAAGCTTCACGCCGTTTTTACAATGGCGTTGTGCGTGACTTCAACACCAAGCGCAAGACTTTCCCGACCAACATATTTGCCGGGATGCTCGGATTCAATCAGGACAAAGAGTACTTTGAGGTTGACGGTGCGGAGGGCGCAGCCATACAAGAGCCAGTGAACGTCAAATTCTAGCTCCGAATATGTATTCTGATATAGCAGAAAACAAGCGCAAGACCGTCATAATCATGGCATTATTCATGGTTTTTGTGGCTCTGATTGTCTGGATCTTTGATAAATACCTAGGTGGTGGTGTCGGCGTCTTTTATGGCGGCCTGATCGGCTCGCTGATTTACGTCATCATCACCTATTACAGCGGCGCAAAAATGGCCCTGGCAGTCAACCGTGCCCGGGAAATTAAGAAAAAAGATAACCCCCGCCTGTGGCGCATAGTTGAAAATCTGTCGATTACGGACGGTCTGCCGATGCCGCGTGTTTACATCATGAACGATCCGGCCCCCAATGCTTTTGCTACGGGCCGTGATCCGAAACATGCTGCAGTGTGTGCCACCTCTGGCATTTTAGATTTATTAACTGACGATGAGTTGACCGGCGTCATCGCTCACGAACTGGGGCATGTTAAAAATTATGATATTCGCGTGAGTTTGGTGGCTTTTGCCCTGACCTCAGTTATTTCGTTGATTGCTGACATCATTTTGCGCCTAACCTGGTTTGGCGGTGGCAATCGTGAGCGTGAGAATAACCAGGTGTTTGTGGTATTGGGCATTGTCGCGGCGATTCTGGCACCAATTGCGGCGACCATGATTCAGCTGGCCGTTTCGCGTCAGCGCGAATACCTGGCCGACGCCACAGGCGCACTGACCACCCGCTACCCGGAAGGTTTGGCCAGTGCCCTGGAAAAAATCAAAGATAGGGGTAGCGTGGCGCTGCATCAAAACACCGCTACAGCACACCTGTTTTTCGTTAACCCCCTGAAGGGCCACTCGCTGGCCAATCTGTTCAGCACTCACCCACCTATCGATGAGCGTATTGCGCGCTTGCGCTCCATGAACACCCACGCTTAAAATATAGATATGGCAAAAGCACAGGGGAGACTGACGAAGAAGCGTGCCCAGTCAAAAGTAAAATCTGCCAAGTCTAAACCGCGGGTAACGAACGATAGGGCTGCTTTGCCGAACGTCTGGAAGTTGACAGTGGGGGCGATGCGCCTGTTGTGGCTGCACAAAACATTGTTTCTTGGCATTAGCCTAATCTATGGCGTTTTGAATTTTGTCTTAGTCCAGGGCTTATCAAGCAATGCCGATATAGGCAACCTGAAAGTCGCGCTCGACCAAATTTTTAGCGGTCATCTGGCAAGCCTGGCGTCCGGATTCACAGTTTTCGTAATTTTGATCGGTTCCGGTGGCGGGGGTAATAACAACAGCGCAGCTGCCTATCAGTTATTTCTCATATTAATCACCAGCCTGGCTGTAATTTGGTCGCTGCGTCAGGTGCAAGCTGGCAAGTGGCCGAGAACTCGAGACAGCTTTTACCAGGGAATTTATCCGTTAATACCTTTCTTATTGGTTCTGCTTGTGATCGGTGTGCAGCTGGTGCCCCTAGCCATTGGTGGTGCGGTCTACAGCGTGGTTATTGGTGCCGGTATTGCGTCGACCGCTCTTGAAAGCGCCATTTGGCTAATGGTCTTTTTGGGCTTGGCGTGGGCTAGTCTCTATTTCGTGACTGCCTCCATATTTGCTCTGTATATAGTGACCTTACCAGATATGACGCCGATGAAGGCGTTGCGCTCGGCCCGCGAGTTAGTGCGCCATCGCCGCCTTTTGGTATTTCGTAAGCTTCTGTGGCTGCCTGTCGCATTGCTGATTGTTGCGGCAGTGGTTATGTTACCGGTTATCACGTGGATAACGCCCCTAGCGCCATGGTTGTTTTTCCTTTTGACGCTGCTAGTTATTCCGGTGGCCAATGCGTACTTGTACAACCTTTATCGTGAGCTGCTGAATGAGTAAGCTCGATAAAGCTGCTGCCGCCGACCGTGTCGCCAAGCTGCGCGAGTTAATCAACGACTATCGCTATCACTACCACGTGCTCGACGAGTCCATAATGAGCGAGGCCGCTGCCGACAGCTTAAAGCACGAGCTGACCGAACTGGAAACCGCTTACCCGGAATTGATTACACCTGATTCGCCAACCCAGCGGGTGGCCGGCGCGCCGCTGCCCGGCTTCAGCCAGGTCACTCACAGCCAGCGCATGCTCAGTCTGAACGATGTTTTTGACGAGGCCGAAATTCGGGCCTGGGAAGAACGCATCATTAAATTATTGCCGGCAGGCGTAAAACTGGAATATTTTGCCGATATCAAAATGGACGGTTTTGCCTGCGCTCTCGTCTATCAAGATGGGCGACTCACGACCGGCATAACCCGTGGAGACGGTTTTGTCGGTGAAGATATTACCGCCAATGTCCGTACCATTGAATCGGTGCCGCTAAGACTGCGTCGAGCTCAAGGCTTGGAAAAATTCCTGCAGGGCCGGACTGAAGTGCGCGGTGAGATTGTCATGTATAAAAAAGACTTTGAGGCATTGAACGCCGCCCAGGCCGCAGCTGGCAAACCATTGTACGCCAACCCGCGCAATACAGCCGCCGGTACAGTTCGTCAGCTGGATCCGCAGCTTGTGGCGCAGCGAAAACTGTATTTCAGAGCCTACGATCTATTGCGCGACAATGCGGCTGATGTGCCATCTTACGCCTTCGCCTATCAAACACTGCGTGACCTGGGCTTCTTAGCCAATAATGACGCCACTGTGCTCGATTCCGTCAATGCTGTTTTGCAGTATGCCAGCAAATGGGAAGAAGACCGCAAAAAACTGCCATTTAACACCGACGGTCTGGTGGTAAAGGTCAATGACCGTTCTCTGTACTCCCGGCTTGGGGTGGTCGGCAAAGCCCCGCGCGGCGCCGTTGCGATCAAATATGCCGCCGAGCAGGCGACTACCAAAGTGAAAGACATCTTTATCTCCATTGGCCGCACCGGCGCCGCCACACCCGTGGCGATGTTAGAAGCCGTTGTGGTGGCGGGCAGCACCGTCCAAATGGCTACGCTGCACAACGAAAGTGAAGTCCTGCGCAAGGACATCCGCGTTGGCGACACGGTTATCGTGCACAAGGCCGGTGACATTATTCCCGAAGTCGTTGAGCCGCTAGTCAAGCTCCGCAATGGTTCAGAACAACCGTTTAAGATGCCGACTCACTGCCCGGAGTGTAATACTAAACTTGTTAAGTATAAGGCCGAAGACGCCGCCTGGCGCTGCCCAAACGAGTCCTGTCCGTCACGTAGCTGGAAGCGGATAGAGCACTTCGCCAGCAAGGCGGCGCTGGACATTGAAGGCCTGGGCGAAAAGAATGTTATCGCCCTGTTGGAGGCAGAATTAATCAAAGATGCCGCCGACATCTACACCCTGAAAGCCGACCAAGTCGTCAAGCTGGATCGCTTTGCAGAGATTTCGGCCAACAAATTAGTTAACGCGATTCAAGCCAAGAAAGAGCCGCCGCTCAGCCGCTTTATTTACGGGCTGGGCATTCGTCATATTGGTGCGCAAACAGCTATTGATCTGGCAAATCATTTTCGCAGCCTGGAGGCTCTCAGTGCAGCCACCATCGACGAGCTCGCCGACATTGAAGGCATTGGCGAGATTGTTGCCGAATCGGTAGTGGAGTATTTTGCGGAGCCGCGCAGCCAAAAACTACTGGCCAAGTTCCGCGAGTTTGGCGTTTGGCCGCAGGAAGTTAAAAAAGTCGGCGGCCCGCTGAACGGCAAAAACTTTGTCGTCACCGGCACGCTGGACAGTATGGGCAGGGAAGAAGCAGCCGAAAAAATTCGCGCGCTTGGCGGCACTTTCCAGAGCTCGGTCGTCAAGGACACTGACTATCTGGTGGTCGGCGCCAACGTCGGCGCGTCAAAGCTGGCAAAAGCTGCCAAACTCGGCACCCAACAGATTGACGAAGCCGCCTTCCTAAAACTGATCGGTAGCTAAATGCCGCACATTCACGACCAATACGACTTTAGCGTAACCGCTTTTATTGTTTACGGTGACCGCGTGCTGCTGGTTGAACACCCACGCTACCAAAAGTGGCTGCCCATCGGGGGGCATATCGAGCTTAATGAAGACCCGGAAGAAGCGCTGTACCGTGAAATTGCTGAAGAAACTGGGCTGGAGGTCGAAGTCTTGGCCTCTAAACCAGATATTGAATCGTCGGGTACTAAATTTATATTAACGCCTAGCTATGTCGATGTTCATGAGGCCAATCTGCCGCACAAACACATTAGCTTTATATATTTTGGGCGCGCCAAGAACGACAGCATGATTTTGTCGGGCGAACACCTCAACTATAAATGGTTTTCTCTAGATGACGCTGCCGATCCTGCGTACAATCTATCACCGTCTATTAAGTTCTATATCGAATCGGCCCTGAAGGCCGCCAAGGCTTAGACCAAAGCGGCCCAACTCCTGTATACTGTAGCTGTAAAAGCATAAACGGAAAAACATGGAGTTTGGGCAAGAGCCAACCACGCCGCCTCTTGGGAGGGCACCACATCCGCGGCACCGGCCGGCGATTGATGGTTTTGCGCCGGCGCCGCGGCGTCCCGTAGCGCCGCAGCCGCTGCGCCGCGATGCCAGTCAGCCTGTTTTTGCTCAGCGTGGCGGTGATTATTTGCGCGACCACGCCCACCATACCGCAACACAACCAATTCAAGAAGTCACCGAGCAGGTGCCCGCTCCAGCACCCACGCCTTGGGTACATCCGGCCCCGATGTCGTCTCCGGCGCTCGCGCCAGTATCGAAACCTGCGCCGGCACCTCGGCCATGGACGCACCCGGCACATAGGCAAGTGGCGGCCCAGCCGCAGCCGGCGGCACCACCGCCAAACCCAGCCCATGAGCCCGAACACCTCGATTTTCGCCCGGCTCAGCTGAGGCAGCCGATAGTGACGCAGCCAAAGCCCGAAGACCAGCCGGCAAAGCCCAAACTACATAAACGTGCCGCCCACCAAGCCAAAAAAGCAGGCCATGGGCTCAAAAAAGTAGCACCCAAACTGGCGATCGGGCTGGCAATTATCGGAATTTTAGGTGCCGGCGGCTGGTTATTGGACAAACACTACAAAGCTCAAACTCCAGAGGTCATTTTTCAGGATACTTTACTCAACATGTTGGCCACGACTGGTCTGGCAACCAACGCCAGCGTTGGCCCAGCCAGCCTGAGTCAAGGGCCGACCAACACTGTACGGGCAAGCCTCGATCTATCGGTGACGACCAACCCCAAGGTTAGCACCAGTGCAACCATTAATTTTTACGGTTCGCAGTTCCAATTTAAGGGCTATGGCGACCTTAAAACCAACTACATCAGCTACCAGGACTTGCCGCCAGCCGTTTCAAAAGATATCGTGTCGGCCGTGCAAGGTCGCTGGCTGAAACTACGCGCAAACGGTCTGGAGGGCACCGGTGTGCCGGGGTTGCTGCAAAAGCTGTCCGACCCGCATTACCAAGCCTTTGGGCCTGTAATTTTTGGCAACTTTTCAGAAAGCGCCCGTCAAAAGCTGGTTAATTATGCGCTGGCTAACAAGGTGTATAGCTACAAGCCGGCGGCCATTACCAAGGCCACAATCGATGATCAGAAAGTGCTGGTTTACCCGGTTAAAATTAATGTCAGCTATCTCAAGATCTTGAATCAAAGTGCTGCGAGCAGCGAAGGAATCGCACCAACCGATATTCAAGTGGCCATCGACGCGCTCGGCAAGTACGCTGACGCCGACATTCAAATTGCAATTAACGCTTCAACGCACCGCGTAGTACGGCTGACGGCCACCTCCGGTAACATTGTGACCGCAATTGATTACAGCGATTTTGATCCAACAAAGTTTCCTGACGAACCGGTCACGAATTTGAGCTGGTCGCAGTTCCAGCTGACACAGCTACAAATCGAAGCCCAAACCGCGGCTCGGGAAACAGCCAGCCAGATCGATGCCCAGCGCCAAGCCGATTTCGCTACCATCCGCGCTTATCTAAAAACGTATTTCAAGCTCAACGGGTTTTATCCGTTGCTGACCGATCTAAACGATCAGGTATGGATCGCCGCCAATATGCCCGGTTTTGATACCGATAGCCTGCACAACCCGCTGGCCAACAACAGTTTACTGGCTGATAAGCCATCACCAACAAATTATAGTTATCACCCGTCATCGGATGGCAATAAGGGCCTGTGCGATAACACGCCGCTCAACCCCTGCCTGCACTACACGTTGGGCACAAACATGTCTAGCGGCCAGCTTTACAGCGTCACCGACCTTGACAAATAACCGAAGTCGGTTATGCTTTAAATAGCTCGTGCGCCGCTAGCGGCGCTGGCCAAAACAAAAACTACAATCCAAATTTTGCGAACGCCGCTCGGGTGGGCGCGCACGAAAAAACCGCCGTTATCGCGGCGGTTTTTGATTGCAAATCTGGTGGACCTTCTTCACGCTTACTCGAACACCTCTGTAGAGGTTGCCGAGACGCTGAGGTCCTTGGGTGATCTTCCGACTGTGGCAGATGAGCCTGTTGTCACCTCACCACCCCGCAAGCTGCGGGCTCGGTTACCAAGATCAATTGTCTCAAAGCTAGTCGCTGATTACCAGGCCGGCAGCTCCAGCCGGACACTTGCGGCCAAGTACGAGATGCCACGAAGCTCGGTTCTACGGCTGCTCGATCAGGAAGGTGTGCTCCGACCCAGAATCCAGACTGACGACGCCCTAATTAGTAAGGCGTGTGAGCTGATAGCTGCAGGGAGTTCGGTCATCCAGGCCGCCGAGCAGCTCGGCATCAACAAGCGGACGCTCTATCACCAGCTCAAGGTCAGAGGCTTGCCGACGAGAAGGAGTTAGCCATAACTGTATATTTGTTATCATTTATTTATGGCGGATGTGACAATTGGCGATGGCAAGCTGGCCGGCAAAGGTGTGTATGCCGCGCGAGATTTCAAAAAGGGCGAGTGCGTTGTCCCTTACAACCTGAGAGAACTGACCCAGGCAGAGTTTGACTCCTTGCCAGATGGCGAATGGGAGTGGACGCATACGTTTTATGACAAGATATTCCTTTTCCCTGAGCCTGCACGGTACGTCAATCACTCCGACGACCCGTCAACCTTCCCCGATCTTGAACGGCAAGGCGACTACGCTTTGCGCGACATCAAAAAGGGTGAAGCGGTCACCATAAATGACAGACTTGAACTGCGCAATGAACTAGAGACCTTTCTGGAGGCATACGCCCGAAGCCTAGGTCAGCCCGACGGCAAAACCTACACAATCTCAGATGTTAAGTGGACAAAAGAAAGTTATTGGGCTTCAGCATGCACCTACATGCTGAGTTCAGAAGATGCACATCCACCAAAACAAGTGAGTTCTGAACTAGAGCGTAAGGCCGGCAAGTGGCATTTCGTCGGCCCGACTGACGAGAGAATAGCCAAAGCCGGCTAGCTCGCTTCGTCTAGCTCTTCGTCCTCAGCCAGTAAGCGCGCAAAGTCCTCGGCTTCCTGCTGCAGGAGCTGCTGCTGGGCGATCAGGAGGATGGCCTCAAGCAGCAGATCCTCATTGATGGGATCTTTGCGCTGGCTGCGAACGATAATGCGATCTTTCATAGGAGCGCCCAAAGACGCTCTCAAATATTACCCCCCCCGCTTTTTCAAGACTTGGGTAATGTCGGTGTCGGGAATTCGAATACGGAATCAGAAACACCTGACGTATCACGTCGACTCAAGTATCCACTATCTCCGGGATCAAAGACCTGCTTGGCGGCTTCAACAATAATCTTCTGACGTGTTTCAGCTTCGATCTCTTCTCGGGACAGGAAGGCTATGACTGTGTCTAGGATGATTTCCTTGTCACGATTGAGTGTGACTTGGTGTTTTGAGGCGTTGAAGTTCCGGGTGCTGAACCTAATGGCATACGCAGGTGCTGCCACTAACAATGCACGAGCAAACACCTCATTGAGTGTGATCTTGGAAAGATCGACGCCATTCAGAGCATGAGAAGCGACCAAGGCAGTAACCACAACACTCGCGATTACCATCAGGAACCAAAAGCGTACCGATGCAACATAACCTCGCTCGGCATACCACGAAGTGCGCAGCTGACTTTTTGCCCAGCGAAAAGGAACCTTGTACCAAGGCTTACGGTCATAGACTGTGCGCGGGAATCCCGTTACCTGATACCTGAAATATTCGGAAAGCTTGCCACTTGATGTCTCTGCGGCAAGATCGGTAATAAGTGATGTCGCGTCCTCAACAACTTTGGACTTTGCTTCGATCTCCTTCGCAACCGTACGGACGCGTCGGATGGTTTCGTTGAGTTCCTGGCGTGTCATGCCCGACGTGCTCATGAACTCGCGAATGCCAACAATGAATGGCTGGTACAGGCTGTCGTAGTAGGACGTGATAGAGCTCTGTGTCTGTTGGTAGTTCTGCCCAAGCCATGCTGGGTCTGATCGATGCTCAACAATGCTGCCTAAAGTTGTCATCAGCCCGTCAAGCCACTGCACCATGTTGCTTCTGATCGACTCAGGCTGCTCGTCCCAGAATCCAGGATTATCGATAACACCTTGAGCGCTCTGCTTTAAGAGGTTTAGCCGAGCGGCGATCTCGCGATAAGGGTAATAACGATCGTCTGGATTTACTACGATCGTTTCGTCAAAGTTTGCAAGATCGATGACCCTCTGTTCCATATACTGTTGGAATTATGCTGGGAATAGCTCAGCTTTGCAAGCATAAGCGCGTATTGTCAAATGTTGTAGACACCTTCGGGGACTTGAACCCCATTTACAGAGGTGACGAGCCGAAGTCGCCCGTTGAGCGCACGACAACAAAAAGAGGTCTCGGGTAAGAACCCGGACCTCTGTTTGAAGTGTAGTAAGTAGATCGATTTGATTGCGTTTGGTGGAGATACGGGGACTTGAACCCCGGACCTCTTGCATGCCATGCAAGCGCTCTAGCCAACTGAGCTATATCCCCTCGTCCTCCCGTACGCACCTGTCTCGTTTTGCCGTAAACGGCAAAAGCTTCGACTTAGTGCTACGGTCGTCCTCTCAATTTTGCAAACAGCTTCGCTTGGTTTGCAAAATTGTATACGAACCGGCCAAGTATAACAGAGATGGCGCGGTGATTCAATCGTCCAGAGTGCTATGATACGGGTATGAAAATCGACAAGACATTTAAAGCCAAAATGCAGAAAAGCCCACACACCGGCGGCTGGACTTACGTGGTCATGGATGATGCCTACGAATTCTTTGGCACACACGGCGCCGTGAAGGTTAAGGGTACGGTTGATGGCGAACCTTTCCAGACTTCATTCATGGCCATGGGTAATGGTGTGCAGATGCTGCCAGTTAAAGCAGATATTCGCAAAACCATCGGCAAAGAAGCCGGCGACGAAGTGACCATACATCTTACGGAGCGGCTATAGTTTGCTTTTTTAAGCGGCGCAATCGTACAATTAGGCTACAAACAAGGAGGGTCTGATGGGCGGCTTGATTATCGTCATTATAATTTTGGTCATCATCTTGATGATGGGTGCGCGGATTATCAATCAATACGAGCGCGGCGTCGTCTTCCGTCTGGGTCGGGTGCGGCCAAATGTTAAAGAGCCCGGTTTCCGGGTGATCATTCCAATCGTCGACCAGATGCGCAAAGTATCGCTGCGCATCGTCACGCTGCCGGTGGAGTCACAGAAAATCATCACCAGCGATAACGTCTCCATCGACGTCTCAGCCGTGGCCTATTACCAGGTTAACGACCCCATCAAGTCGATTGTGGCCATCGAAAACGTTGTCGACGCCATTTACCAGATAGCGCAGACCACCATCCGTAACGTCATCGGCCAGAGCAATCTGGATGATGTGCTAGGCAAAACCTCCGCTATTAACGACAAAATTCGCGGCATCCTGGAAACCGCTACCGCTAAATGGGGCGTCGATGTCAGCACGGTCGAAGTCAAGGATATTCAGCTGCCCGACACCATGCAACGCGCCATGGCCAAGCAGGCCGAGGCCGAGCGCGAGAAGCGCGCCAAAATCATCGCCGCCGAAGGTGAAGCCCTGAGTGCTCAGAAGCTCGCCGACGCCGCTGATGTCATCGGTCAACATCCAATCGCTTTGCAGCTGCGCAATCTGCAGGTGCTTAACGACATCGCGGTTGAGAAGAACAGCACCATCGTTTTCCCAAGCCAGTTCCTTGACACTGTCCAAAGCGTTAAGCAGTTCATGGCCAAAGAAGGTAAGTAGATTAATTCAAGGGGGCGGGCTGAAAGGAAGCTAGCATGGCCCACGAAGTAGTCGCCCTCGGAGACATCGGCGCCACCAATACCCGGCTCGTCGTTAAGGACTTGAATGGTTTAACTATCGACGAGATGCATGGCATGACCATCCCTGGCAACTACACGGGTAGCGTTGACTTCTGGGTGGGGCAATGGAGCCACATGGCTGGTAAACGAGAGATTGTCGCTGCCTCCCTTGCTGTAGCGGCTGAAGTCGATCCGGTTTCCGGTGTTCTCACAAAATCAGGCGGTCTGCATGGATGGATCGGCCGCAACCCGGCCCAAGATATCAGCCGTTTATTAAACCGACCGGTTGGCGTAAGAAATGACGTGGCAGCCATTGCCGCCAGCCAGCAGTATATAAATGCCCGAAATGGCCTGGCTGTACCTGGTATCGCCAGTACGCTGAGCAGCGGCTGGGGCGGCGCCCGGTATGAGGAAGACAGCGGCATTTTCCCGGATGAACCCGGGCATGAGTTTTTGCGCGAAGGAGCAACTTGCCCCTGCGGCGAGGACGGTCATGCCGAAGCCTGGATTGCCGGCGGCGGCAAAAAGCTGAACACCGGCCAAGATATGCAGGATTGGCTCAAACATCCGGCGAACGCCCAAGAGTTTGTAAAAGACCTGGCAACTGCTGTCATCTCTTCGTTATTAAGACACGAACGCAACAAGGGCTTTTGGCCAGAAGAATGGCGCTGGACCGGGAGTGTAGCGCTCAACCAGCAGTTCCTTATGCAGAGTGTCGCTCAAGAAGTACGTTCCGAGATGGGCACGGCGGCGCCAGCTTTCGATACCGCCACTATGGGCGCGCACGCTGGACTGCACGGCATGTTCGTCCATGCACGCGAGCTCGCACAAGCGGCTTGATGCTTGTGTCCATCTGTTATTTGCCGTAAAATAGGCCGAGCGTGGCTCTTTAGCTCAGTTGGTAGAGCAGAGGCCTGAAGAGCCTTGTGTCCCCAGTTCGAGTCTGGGAGGAGCCACCAGGAAAACTACCTCAGCGCGTCTGAGGTATTTTTATTGAAAGATCACGTCCCGCAGTCATTGATCAAAAAGCTGATTTAGTATATAAATATCCTACTATGATAGACCAGCTGATGAACCGTCGCGCTATGAGCGACCCCTTGCAGCCTAATCACAGCTATCATCCTAATTTAGCCCTGGCCTCGACTGAAGTCCTGCACCCCTCAGCAGAATCAAACGGCAAACTTGAAGTGATGTTCAGCGCCTGGCATCACAGCCCGACATATTATGGTTATGAAGCTAACCGCCAGGCAGCGCTGGGTACCACAGTGCTGACATTAATTTCTGACCCTCAGGTCATCGAGCCAAATCCCCATCGTGTCCTAAAGTCGTACAAGTTCCTAACCGAAGCGGCCTGCGCAGCAATTGATACGGCTGCCAAAGATTTTGACACGGTTCACTTTCTTGGGGCCAGCTCCGGCATCGTTGCGCTGTCGTCGGTTGCCGGTCAAATGCCCGATCAAGTTAACTCTGCGACCATAATCGCCGGTGGCCACAGCCTGACTGATTCGGTCTGGTTTGGCGCCCGTACTCGCTTACTGCGCGAGGTTCTGGTACGGCAGGGCTGGAAGTACGAAGAACTGGCAGAACTATGGGATCCGCTGGCCACCCGCCATGCCTCACCGACATTTCAGAGCAAGCCGGTGCAGTTTTTTCGTTCTTTGAGCGATCGCAATGTGCCCCCTCAGTCACAGAAAGCCTACGCCGATGAGCTCCGGACCGCAGGCGCCGTGCTGGACGAACGCGTCACTCGCCTTGGTCACTATGCCAGTATTGGCCTGCGCTTGCGCAAAGGTTTCTAGAACACAATTGATTTTCTCAATCTGTTAAAGTACTATAGTTTGGTATCCAGAATTTGCGGGTGTAGCTCAGTTGTTTAGAGCGCTTCCTTGCCAAGGAAGAGGCCGAGAGTTAGAGTCTCTTCACCCGCACCAAAGAAAAAGGCCCAGCAAATCTGGGCCTTTTTCTTTGGCCTGGACGATGATGCCCAAATTCTCGGCCTCTTCAAAATCAATAACAGGCCGAGAGTGCCCTTGGCCTCTTCACCCGCACTAGGATGACACCTAGAAAAGCTCCCTTGTTCGGGAGTTTTTGTGATTTTTATATCATTGTAAGCATAACTACTTTGGCGTAATATGCACTCAAATGAGTAAGCGGATCGTAACGGGTATTATATCGGCGGGAATTTTACTGCTTGCTGTTGCGGGCGCAGCAAGTAATAATCAACCACTCTCCCAGCTCAATACTGGTGGATCAGTGTCCAAAGCTCGCTCAGCGGAAAGACATACTCAAACAAAGCCAAAAGTTAAGAAGATTTGCGACGGCACAACAGTAATATCTGACTGCACTGTCGACGGAGTCAATTACAGCACATACATCTATCATCAGGAAACACCAGAGAAAACGCATACTGAAAAAACCACTACTTATCAAAAGAAAGTGATAGGATATTGCACATTGTGTAACGACGGCACCTATTCGCCCACATGCGCTACTGGCCGCGGTGCTTGTTCATATCACGGTGGCGTAGCGGAGTGGAATGCTCCAGAATATGAAAATGTTCCGGTCACTACGAATAAAACTGTTGTTGATTCACCGGCTGAGCCGGCCTATTACGAAAAGGTTGTCGAGTAGTAGCTGCAACACAGCGACAACTGAGTCACTTACTAGTCGAACACTATACAATAGAACCATGAGAAAACTCATCATGTGGAACGTCATCTCGCTCGATGGTTGCTTCGAGGGCAAGCAGGCCTGGGACTTGGATTATCACCGAACCGTCTTCGACGAAGAGCTCGAAGCGTTCAGCGTGGAGCAGCTAGAGTCCGCCGAGATGCTGGTGTTCGGCAGCAAAACCTACCAGGGCATGTTTGATTACTGGACCTCCGACCAAGCCGAGGGTGACCCCGTCACGCCGTACATGAACGACTTGCCGAAAATTGTCTGCTCTACCAGCCTCCAGGCCGCCGACTGGAAAAACACCACGATCGTAAAAGACCCGCTAGCCGAAATCCCCAAATTGAAACAAGCCGGCGACGGCAATATGTTGGTGTTCGGCAGCGGCAAGTTATCCGAATCGCTTATGAAAGCCGGCCTGTTCGACGAATACCGCCTGTGCGCCGCGCCGGTATTTTTGGGCCAGGGCAGACGGCTGTTCACTGAGAACATCCCGTATCAAAAGCTGCAGCTGCTCGAAGATCGACGCCTGAATAGTGGCGGCGTCATCTTGCAATATGCGGCAAAGCATTAGCAAGTTCAAGTTTGCTAAAATATATATATGCAAAAAATAGCTACGCGTATCTTCATCGGTGCTTCGATCACTTTTGGCATTCTGGGCTTGATTCAGGTCATCAGCATGCCCAAGAACGACAACAACATGTCTGACTTCAATGTGGTGATCATGCGGCTTTTGATGGCCACTGTTTTTATCATTCTGCCGTCTTTTGCCCTGAGCGTTGCCGGCAAATACCTAAAAGATAAGTAGTCATGCGAACAATCATCGTTCAAGAATTTATCACTTTAGACGGTGTCATGCAGGCGCCCGGCGGTCCGGACGAAGACACCGAGAGCGGCTTCCAATGGGGCGGCTGGACAGCGCCATATTTTAACGGTGCAGATGATGAAGGCGGCGAGTTGATGCAAAAATGGATGCAGCCCGCGGATCTATTGTTGGGCCGCAAAACCTTTGATATTTTTGAAGCCTATTGGCCAAAGCACGCTGACATGTGGCCTGGCATCATGGACGTCACCAAATACTGCGTCAGCGCCAGCAAGGACCAATCAGGCTGGAGTAATACCGTCTTCTTGAAAAGTCTGGACGACATCAAAAAACTAAAGGAGTCGGGCGACGGCGACTTGCAGGTGATTGGCAGCGGCAATCTAGTACAAACGCTGCTCAAGCATGATCTGGTGGATGAGCTTCGGCTAATGACATTTCCGGTGACGCTGGGTACGGGCAAGCGCCTATTCGAAGAGGGCACGATTCCCGCAGCCTTCACGATTGGTGAAAGCTTGGTGACAAAAAACGGCGTGATTTTCGCCAGCTATCAGCGCGCCGGCGACGTCAAGACAGGCACCGTCGGCGCCTAAGTCTTAGACTGCCTGCTCAGCACCCACTTTTGTGAGGCGCTCATAGCCTTGTCGGTGCGGTGGATGCAGCCCAGCCAGCAACAGGGGCGGCGCATTCCTTCGATAAGTTCAGAAACGGTGCGTTCGACGTGTTTTTTGCGGGTGGTCTCGCCCTTCACTGAAATGGTCCAGCAGATCCACTCGTTGCGAGCCAGAGGCGTGATATCTTCCCACTTGGCCAGCGCCTCCGGCGAGGCGGCAAGGGCTTTTTTCATATCGGCGGGCAGCGGATGTGCGGTGCCGCCGGAAATGGCTTTAGGCATATTTTTATACTAAGCGCTGGCCAAGAAAATATCAAAGCAATAGAAATTCCAACATACAAAGCCGATTCTCAGGCCTATATTACATGCTGTTAATAAGGAGATTTAGGTGGGAATAGACACTATAGAACGCACAAGAGTTATCACAATACCAGAGGCCGGGGGTGAGGCTGAGGCCGCAGCTTTGCAAGAACGCGATGAGGCCACCCGGGGCAACCTCCAAGCTCACGTCAATATGCAGCATTTAGTTGCGGGCAATCCTACGCTAACCGCCGAAGGCTACACTCCCACCACTGAACATCTTGTCGAGGCGCATGTCGAGGTGCCAACGCAGCTGACTGCGCCTGCTACATCCATGGACCTATATGATGATATTTACTCACAGCCCGCTGCTGACTGGGGCGCCGGTGAGTATCGGGCCGCACAAATCGTTGGCGCCAAACCGGCGCCGTCAGCCGACTCAACAATTGAGCTGCCCGAACGCGTTTGGCAGGGCGTGGGCGTCGGACTGGCCGCGGTTGAGAAAATGGGCGAGCTGGGCATTAACGGCTTGATGAGATTTATGAACATGCCGCGTCACGCTAAACGAATCGGACACAAAATCTTAAGTCGCGGACCGCTGGCCAGCAGCGCACGCGTAGAACAATTAAAGCGCGAACATCTTATTGAGAAATTCCAAAAAACGCGGCCGTTTGTGGTGCATGTCAACAGTAATCAGGCAGACACGCTGATTTAATTCGTCTTCGTTAGTTAGGTAGCCATAAGTTATAATAGGCGCTGTTATTCACATAATGGCGCCGTGGCGGAGTGGTTACGCAGAGGTCTGCAAAACCTTTTATGCCGGTTCAATTCCGGTCGGCGCCTCCAGAATTAGGGGCGAGTGGCGGAATTGGTATACGCGGCGGACTTAAAATCCGCTGGCCTTAACAGCCTTGTGGGTTCAAGTCCCACCTCGCCCACCATCCTTCAGGTAACGGCGCCGAAGTATCGGCGCTTCTCGACAAAACGTGCCCCGGCACGTTCGCACATTGCAGGAAACATAAGTTGAGATATAGTTGCACTAACGGCGCCGAAGTATCGGCGCTTCTCGACAAAAATGTCCCCCGGACATTTTTGGGGACGTAGCTCACCTGGTAGAGCGCAGCATTCGCATTGCTGAGGTAGGGCGTTCAAGTCGCCTCGTCTCCACCATTTTGAATTTTTGTCTTATAATCTAACCATAACTACTTTAAGGTGCGTGCCGACTACGGCGTAAGGACAGGTTATGGACCCCAACGAAACTCCGCCAACTAACCCTAATGAATCGACGGAGCCTGAATCTGCTCCTGAGCCATCAGACGAAACTTCAATTCCTGTTAATGTGACGCCATCGGTCCCCGCAGCTTCATCGGCCACAGCCCGGCCATCGGCCTCAGCCGAGCCGGCAGCCACCACAGCGCCGGAGAGTCCAGCGCTGCCGGAAGCGTCAGCAGCTCCGTCAGCTCAACCCACGGTGAGCTCGGATGCCGCAGCAGCTGCGCCCGGTGCAAAGCGCTCGATGAAAGGTGCGTTCGTCGCGGTAGTCGCAGTTTTGGTGCTGGCCATCGGCTCGGCCGCGGCCTACGTCGGCATCATTGTGCCTAACAAGCCGGAAAACCTGTTGAAATCGGCCATCGACAATACTTTGAATTCCAAGGGCGGGCAATTTGCGGGCGTCGTCTCTGTGAAGCCAACTTCTGGCGCGGGCGTGGCGGCCAAAGTTGAATTTAATGGCGGCGCCAACACAACTGCCAAAACCGCGGCCTTTAAGGTTAATGCTGACGTTTCTGGTGTATCGTTTCCGGTTGAAACGCGCCTGGTTAGCGGTGACTTTTATTTCAAGCTGGGCGATCTCAGCCAACTTGGCAGCCTGGCCCAAAGCTTTAACCCCAGTGCGGGCAGTTTGGTCCAGGAGTTAAGCGGGCAAGTTTCTAAAAAATGGTTTAAGGTCGACAGCACCGCTCTCGACTCAGCCGGTGTGGGCTGTTTCACCAACGCCAACTGGAGCCTAAGCACCGCTGACGCCAAGCTAATTGAATCGAATTACAAAGACCATCCGTTCACAACTATTACCAGCACCAGCCGCGACACTATTAACGGTAAAAAAGCCGAAAAAATGGTGCTGAGTATTGACGACGATAAGCTGTCTACCTATCTGAAGAACCTGAAATTCGATCAGTTGTCGCTATTCAAGCAGCTTCATGACTGCAATAAAGCTCTGACCCCCAAGAACGATTACAAAGACGTCGCCGATCACGACAAAACACCTTTGACACTTTGGATCGACAAGGGCTCCAAGCAAATCGTTCAAATTAGCGGTGGCTCGACACCTAAAGACAGTAAAACTGTGAAAACCACTGTCACAATCACCCTGAACCACACCTTGCCGACTATCACCGCACCAGCTGGCGCCCACAACTACACTGAGCTAGTAGCCAGCCTGTCTAAAGCTTTTGGCGGCTCAGGCTTTGACCCGATCTCGCTGTTCAGTGGCGATTTGGGTGGTACCCAAGCCAGAGCTGATGACAGCAAGCGTCAGGCCGACATTCAGTCACTACAGGTTCAAATGGAAGCCTTCTTCGCCGAAAACGGCTACTATCCAAGCCTGACTGACATGAATAACGCCAAATGGCGTGCCGATAATATGCCCAGCCTAGATTCGAGCGCGCTGCAAGATCCCAGCGGCACCAGCCAGACACTGTCGGCTGCGCCTGGCAAAGGTGTTTACTCCTACCAGGTGACCAATGCGAACGGTGGCAGCTGTGAGTCGAACGACAAGACCTGCGCTAAATACACCTTAACCGCTACTTTCGACGGTCGGGTGAATGGCCAGTCTACCTACACCAAAAACAGCCTCAATTAAGCTATAATATAAGGAGTGAAGACGACCTGTCTTCGCGCCATGGGGCAGGACAGGGCAACCTGTCTTTGCTCCACCATAAACCTTGGTACAATATGCTTTCCAGTTTAAAGAAGCACCTCTATTTTTTAGTTTCCGGCTACTTCGCTTTTTGGGCGAAAATTGTGCTGCGCCGCTGGCGTCCACGAGTCATTGTGGTTACCGGCTCTAGCGGTAAAACCACGCTCTTTCATCTGATTGAAGCTCAACTTGGCGACCAAGCCGTGTTTAGCCACCACGCTAACAGCTCTATCGGCCTGCCATTTTTGGTGCTGGGGCTTGATCCAAACATTGCCCGTCCAACAGATTGGCTAACCCGCACTTTGACGGCGCCTTTGCGCGCTTGGCGCCGTCCACCGGCTCAGAAAATTTTTGTGGCCGAAGCCGATACTGACCGTCCCCACGAAGGCGACTTCATTTCTAAATTCCTGCAGCCCGAAGTTTCGATGTGGGTCAGTGTGTATCGTACCCACAGCATGAATTTTGACCGTTTGGTGCGGGCCGGCAAATTTAAAACTCATGAAGAAGCCATCGCTTACGATTTTGGCTGGTTTGCGGAACGAGCCCAGAAATTAGTTATCGCTAACGGAGACCAAGAACTTATCACCAATGAGCTGTCACGCGTGCCGGTAGGCACCAAAACCCAAACTGTATCTGATAACGACCTGCTTCAATACAGCATTAAGGACCAAGCCACCGACTTTAAGTTTGCTGACCAAACGATTAGCCTGCCAGGTCTGCACCCGCGCGAATTAGGCCAAAGTCTGCAAATGACCCAGCTGCTCATGAACTATTTAGAGCTGCCGTTTGACTCAAGTTTCAAACATCTGCACATGCCACCGGGCCGCAGCAGTATTTTTAAGGGTAAGAAAGATATTACGATTGTTGACAGCACCTACAACAGCGGCATGGGGGCCATGACAGCCATTCTGAAACTGTTCAGCGAATATCCGGCGCAACATAAGTGGCTGGTGGTGGGTGACATCTTGGAGCAGGGCAGCCTGGAAAAAGAAGAACACGAAAAGCTGGCCCATGAAGTTATTAAAGTTAATCCCGAGCGCGTGGTGTTGCTAGGCCCCCGTTCCAAAGAATTTACTTTGCCAATTTTAGAGCGTGAGCTGCGTGACGCCTCTGTTGTGGCCTTTGAAAAGCCGCTTGATGTGCTGGAATATTTGAATGCCAATCTCAAGGGCGGCGAAACGATTTTGTTTAAGGGCGTGCGCTATTTGGAAGGCGTGATCGAACAGCTGCTGGCGGACCCCAAAGATGCCGATAAGCTGGTGCGCCGCGGCCGTGCTTGGATCAAAAAGCGCCAAGCCTGGGGGCTGCCGCGATGAAAAAGATTTACGTCATTCACGGCTGGAGCTACAACCTCGACAAGTGGCAGGCCATTAGGCCTTACTTAAAAGCCTTAGACATCGAGCCAATTTTTCTAAAGGTTCCGGGCCTGGCCGAGCCCAGCGACAAAGTTTGGGACATTGATGATTACGTTGACTGGCTGGACAAGCAGCTGGCTAAGGTCGATAACCCGATTGTGGTCGGCCATTCTAATGGCGGTCGCATTGCTTTAAATTATGCGTTGCAGCATCCCGGCAGCTTGCAATCTCTAGTTTTAATCGACAGCGCCGGTATCCCGCATAACGAATTTGGTCCCAAAACCAAACGGGCAATTTTCCGTTTGATCGCCCATATTGGCAAAGTTTTTGCTTTCATTCCAGGGCTCAAACGCACTTATTATCGCCTTATCGGTGCTCGTGATTACCTCGAGGCTCCGGACAACATGAAACAAACCATGCGCAACATGCTGAAATCCGACAGCCAGATTGATTACCGCGAAATCAATCTGCCTGTGACGTTAATTTGGGGCAGCGAAGATAGCGTGACGCCGCTCAAAGACGGTCGTAAATTGGCTCAATTATTACCGAATGCTCATCTGGAAATCATTAATGGTGCTCGCCACGCGCCGCAGTCTACCAATGCCGAAGAAGTTGCCAAATTGATTGCTGACGCGGCCCAAAACTAATGGCAATTTTTAACTCACTCGGTTCAAATTATTCGTGGTCTTTTGTGTGGCAAAGTCTGCTCGGGGGGCCTGGCTCGCACCAAAAGCTAGCGGCAGCCCTAGAAAAACGTTTTGGCGGCCAAGCAACGCTAACTTATAAAGGCCGCGACGCCCTGGAGCTGGCCTTTCAGCGCAGCGGTTTACCGGCTGGTAGCACTGTGGCCATCAACGGCTTCACTTGCTATGTGGTTTACCAAGCCATTGTGAACGCTGGCTACCAGCCCGTATTAATTGATGTCCCACCTCAGCAGCTTAATTTTGACCTCAAAGGTCTGAAAAAAACGCATCAATTGCACCCGGATCTTAAAGCGGTGGTGGTGCAAAATACTCTGGGCGTGGCGGCCGAAGTGCCGGCTATAGCCAAATATTGTCGCCAAAACAACTTACTTATGGTGGAAGATCTAGCCCACAGTCTGGGCCTAATTTACGATGACGGCCGTGCCGCCGGCACGGTGGGCGACCTGACCATGCTGTCCTTCAGCCAAGACAAACCTCTCGATGTGGTGGCCGGCGGCGCGCTGCTTGATCGCCGCTCAAAACCGACAACTGAAAACTTTAGCGCCACCAAAGTCAGCCCTTGGCAACGAGCCAAAAACCGGGCCTATCCATTTTGGACCGGTTTAATTCGCGGTCTATACCCGGTGGGCCTCGGGCGTTATCTGCACGCGGTTTTGAAGCGCTTGCACTGGCTGGCCACACCAATGAGCGATAACATCCAGGGCCTGCACACTATGAGCTCAGCAGCAGCCCGGCTCTTGCTCAGGCGCTTAAAAAATATCGACAGCGAAGTGGCCCACCGACAGAAAATCACGGCCATTTATCAAAAGGGTATTGCGTCGAAGTTGCAGTTGGTCACGGACAAAGATGCAGCGTGTTTGCGCTTTCCAATTTGGATAGAAGACAGGGCGGAATTAGTTAAGTTTCTTAAGCAATTTCATATTTATGTCGGTGATACTTGGTACGATGCGCCGCTCGCGCCGGCGCGCTATCTGCCCAAAACTAACTACCAAGCTGGTGATTGTCCGAACGCTGAAGAACTGGCCGAACACATCGTTAATTTACCAACCCACCGACAGGTAACAACAGAGGTAGCGCAGCAAATTTGTGCTAGAATCGAGCAATGGCAAAACCAGCTATCCGCGCAGTAACTGACCAGAAAATCTGGGAAGATTTTGTCAGCACGCAGCCAGAGGCAAATTTTTTGCACTCGTGGCTTTGGGGAGTTTTTCACAAACGCCTCGGCAAAGATATTGTGCGCTACGGTGCTTATAAAAATGGTCAGCTTGTGGGGGTAGTTCAGGCCATTGTCGAGCCGGCTCGCCGCGGCAAACACGTGGTTGTAGTTGGCGGCCCCTTAATTGACTGGCAAGACCAGGGTGTGGTGACGGAAATCATGAGTGCACTGCGCGAGTTTACCAAACGACAAGGCTGCATCTTTATTCGAATGCGGCCCCAACTGCTCGACACACCGGCGCATCGCCAACTTTTCCATAAATTGGGTTTTCGCAAAGCGCCGATGCATGTCACCGCTGACCTGACCAGCCAGTTGGATGTATCCAAACCCGACGATGAACTGCGTAGAATGATGCGCAAAGGCACACGTTATGAAATTAATCGGGCCGCCAAACTGGGCATTAAAGTGGAGGCCGCAACCGACGACCGCTTCTTAAAAGAATTTTGTGATCTGCAAATGGCCACGGCAAGGCGCCAGAAGTTTGTGCCATTTTCGGAAAAATTCTTAAGCGAACAATTTAGAACTTTTGCTGAAGCAGGCAAAGTTATCATGTACCGTGCTAGCCTGGATGGCGATTTGCTGGCCATGGCATTTATTATTTTTTATGGCCAAGAAGCGGCTTATCACTACGGGGCCAGCACCGATTTGGCACGCAAAATTCCCGGGGCTTATGCCATACAGTGGGAGGCAATTCAGGAAGCCCGTCGCCGCGACTGCCAGCGCTACAATTTCTGGGGCGTGGCTGAACATGGCGCCACCAAACACCGTTTTTATGGCGTTTCAGTTTTCAAGCGTGGCTTCGGTGGCCAGGATGTAGCTTATCTGCCGGCGCACGACCTAAAAGTTCAGCCATTTAAATACGTTTTTACCTACTTTTTTGAAACCCTGCGCCGCAAGCTGCGTCATCTGTAAGCCATCACGTTTCACGCTTGTGTTTATCACATCAAAGTATGGCATAATACACCGGCATGAAAGTGAGCAAACGAGTTAAGAAGTCTGTTAAACGCTGGCGCAGGCAGTGGCGCAAAATCACCAGGCGTTATGCCAAGCAGCTGAAGCCGATCAAAAAGTGGCTGAAACACTCTGACCACCAGCCGCCCACGGCTTTAGCCTTTCCGTTAGTCCTGCTGTGTTGCCTGGTTTTGGCTTTGGCGTTGAGCTCTGACCTGTTTGGCCTCGACAACTTCATTCAGCCGGCACGCGTCGAACATAATGCGCCGACAATTGTGAAGCCAAAACATATCAAAATCTCCGAGCCGGTGCAGCCGGGCATTAACTGCATGCAGGTTGCCTGCCTAGCGCTAACCTTCGATGACGGGCCTAACCCTTTGACTACACCGCAGATTGTCAGCGAGCTCGAGCAGGCTAACGTTAAAGCCACGTTCTTCATGGTTGGCTCCCGTGTGGCCGGCAATGACGGCTTGCTGCAGCAGATGTATAACGATGGCGATGAAATCGGCAATCACAGCTGGTCGCATCCCGATCTGACCAAGTTGCCAGTAGACCAAATTCGCCAACAAGTGAAACTGACCCAGGAAGCAATCATGGCCGCCGGTGTGCCGCCGCCAACTCTGTTCCGTCCGCCGTACGGTGCCGTGAACCCGACAATTGAGGCTAATATACCTATGACCATTTTGCTCTGGAATGAAGACCCCGAAGATTGGGCGGCCCGCACTCCGGCGCAAGTTGTGCGCGCTGTGGAAGCTTCCGCTCACCCCGGCGGGATCGTTGATATGCACGACATTTACGATCTGACCGCCAACGCCTTGCCGCAGATTTTGAGCGATCTGCAAGCACAAGGTTATCACTTTGTGACAGTTAGCGAACTACTTAAACTGACTCCAGCTTCTCGCGGCCTGTACTACGGTCATTATTAGATCTGTTATCACCCCTGTTTTCTTGTTATACTCTTAAGACATGAAGCGCTATAACCCGAAAGAAATTGAGCCTAAATGGCAGGCCAAATGGGAAGACGACAAGATATACCAGGCCTCGGAAGATCCGGCCAAGCCTAAAAAGTACATCCTGGAATACTTCCCATATCCCAGCGGTGCGGCCATGCATGTTGGCCATGTCCGCAATTACACCATCGGTGATGCTGTGGCTCGCTTTAACCGCATGAACGGCTTCAATGTGCTGCACCCAATGGGCTGGGACGCTTTCGGCTTGCCGGCGGAAAACTACGCCATCAAGAACAAGATCAGCCCGCGCAAAGCCATCGACGAAAACACCCAGCGCTTCAAGCAGCAGCTGATGCAGATGGGTTTCAGCTACGACTGGTCGCGCGAAATCGACAGTACTGACCCCGATTATTACCGCTGGACGCAGTGGTTTTTCCTGCTGCTGTTCAAAAAAGGTCTGGCCTATCAGCAGGAAAGTCTGCAGTGGTGGTGTCCGTTCGATAAAACTGTTCTCGCTAACGAACAAGTTGAAAACGGCAAATGTTGGCGCTGTGGCAATGACGTCGAAAAGAAGGCCCTGAAACAGTGGTTCTTCAAAATCACCGCCTACGCTGATCGCCTGCTGGACGACCTGGACAATCTGGACTGGTCGGATGCCGTCAAGGCCATGCAGCGCAACTGGATCGGCAAGAGTAACGGCGCGTCCGTTAAATTCGCAGTCGATGGCCACGATGACGTACTGGAAGCTTTCACTACCGCCCACGACACCATTTATGGCGCAACTTTTATGGTTTTAGCACCGGAGCATCCGTTGGTTGGCAAAATTACCACCGATGAGCACCGGGCCAATGTCAACGGCTACATCAAACAAACTCAGTCTAAAAGCGATATCGAGCGCCAAGAGGAAAACCGCGCCAAAACCGGTGTTTTCACCGGCGCACATGCCATTAACCCCGTAAATGGGGCCAAAATTCCGATCTGGATCGCCGACTACGTCCTGGCTGGCTACGGCACTGGCGCCATTATGGCGGTACCAGGCGAGGATGAGCGTGACTACGAATTCGCCAAAAAGTACGAGCTGCCAATTATTTACACCACTGACCGGCAAGAATTTGTGAACTACCAGACCGAAATAAAGCTCAACCGCAAAGCCTACCACCTGGCCAACTCCGAAGAATTTAACGGCCTGGACTTTGAAGACGGCCGCCAGCGAATCATGAACAAACTGCTGGAGCTGCAAGCGGGTGAAGAAGTTGTGAACTACAAAATCCGCGACTGGCTGATCAGCCGTCAGCGTTACTGGGGCGCGCCAATTCCGATTATTCACTGTCCAACCGACGGCGCTGTGGCCGTGCCCGACGATCAACTGCCAGTACGTTTGCCGGAAATCGACAGCTACGAACCGAGTGGCGATGGCCGCAGCCCACTGGCTACCGTGCCGGAATTTGTAAATACCACCTGTCCAAAATGTGGCGGTCCGGCCGAGCGCGAAACTGACACCATGGACGGCTTTGCCTGCAGCTCCTGGTACTTCCTGCGCTTTGCCGATCCGCACAACGACAAAGCCGCCTTTGACAAAGACAAAGCCAAATTCTGGCTGCCAGTTGATGACTACATCGGCGGTGCCGAACACGCCGTGATGCATCTGTTGTATGCCCGTTTTTGGACCAAAGTTATGTACGCCGAAAAACTGATCGACTTCCAGGAGCCGTTCAGCAGCTTACGCAACCAAGGCATGATTTTGGCACCGGACGGCGTCAAAATGAGCAAGAGCAAGGGCAACACCATCGAGCCTGACGAATTGCTCGACCAAGGCTACGGTGCCGACAGTATTCGTATTATGGAATTGTTTATTGGTCCTTGGAACCAAATGGCCAACTGGAGTGTCGAAGGCATGGGCGGAGCTTTCCGCTTCCTGCAGCGTATCTGGACGCTGGTCCATGAATATTTGGAAGCCAAGCCTGACGGCGCGGAGGACGTGCCACTGACTTGCCGCACCATGCACAAGACGATCAAAAAGGTCACTGAAGATCTGCAGAACATGAATTTCAACACTGCGATCTCTGCACTTATGGAGGCTGTCAACGAGCTGTACAAAGCTAAGGCCGAAAAAGGGTTCGAGGCCGAAGATTGGCACGTGGCGCTCAGTGCTTTGCTGCAGCTGCTGGCGCCGTTTGCGCCACACATTACGGAAGAACTTTGGCAAGAACTCGGCCACAAGGAATCAATTCACCTCAGCACATGGCCAACTTATGATGAAAAATACTTAGTCGAAGACCAAATTACAGTGGTCGTACAGGTCAACGGTAAGCTTCGCGCCGAATTAAGCGTGGCCCCGGATGCCGACGAGGCAACCATAGTCGCCGCCGCTCAGGCCGACGTGCATGTCGCCAGTTATTTGCAGGGCCAGACCATCAAAAAAACCATCTACGTTCCCGGCAAACTGGTTAACTTCGTAGTCTAGATCAGATCGTTTTCGATATTGATCTCGCCATGCAGGTCTTGCAGCATGTGCATTTTGATCTGTTCATACGACATTTTCTGAGCCAGTAGCCAAGCTAGCTTGGTTGTCATAGCTTCAATACTCATATCAAAGGCCGGGATGGCAAGGTCTTCCTTCTTCAGGCGCTGACCATTCTCATTGACTTGAAAACTGGCCACACCATTAGGCGCTTGGGTAGTGACGATAATGGGGATGTGCTTCTTTTTTAAGAACTCGAAAGCTGGGAAGAGCGCCTTATTAGGATCGCCAGCACCAAAAGCGCGCAGAATAAAGGCCTTTGTGCCTTGAGTTTCAACAAGATGCTCAAAAATCGATGCTTCCATGCCCGGAAATTCAGTCAGCGACGCAATATGTGAGGCGTCAAAGTCCCTTTTTACTACCAGATTGCCCGAATTATGGGCCAATGCACTCGACTTCGACAGATACATAACGTGTTTTTCCAGTGCCGCTTCTTCGATGCGAATCACACGACCAATCTGACCAAGTGAACCGGTAATGAACGACTTGAAGGGGTCATAATCAAAGTCGGTACCCTTCTTTACGCGCACGCCAGATATAATTTTGCTACCAAAAACAGCGATGACCCCCTTGATCTGATGGTAGGTCCAAATCGCTAAGCGAAGGGAGTTCACTAAATTGGTGACTGCGTCACTGCCAAGGTAGCCCAGCGGCACCTGTGCGCCCGTCAAAATGATCGGCTTGTTAATGTTTTCAAAAGCGAAGGACAACGCCGCGGCTGTATAGCCCATAGTGTTAGTGCCGTGCAAAACAATAAAGGCATCATAGTCGTCATAAGCCTCCTGGATGGTTTTGGCCAATAGAGTCCAATGCTCAGGCAGGAAGTCTGAGCTGTCAATATTCAGTAGGTCTTTCACATCGGGCTTGACCTCGATATTCCAGACATCTTCAATCACGGCGATAGCATTGGCTATAATCGCCTCAAAGCTGCTGATATCAGTGTGGACTTTGCTCGAAACAATGCTCTCGGCCACATTACCACTAATTGTGCCACCGGTGGTGATGATCAAAATTCGTTTTTCGGTATAAGCAGACATGAGTTAATAATAAAGCAAACTGTAAATTTACGTATCTCCGCTTGAGAAAATTGCGAAAATTCGCTACTCTAGAACTTAAGATCAGCTAACGAGAAGCGAAAAGGATATCAGATGGCAGGTGGTCAACCACCCAAAAAACGAACTAGCCCGCGCCGGACCGGCGCTCGCCGCAGTCACTTGGTGCTGAAATTGGCCCGCAAAGTCAACGGAAAGTCACCAGTCAAGGTCCGCACCACAGTCCGCGAAAGTGGTCCTGTGTCCAAGGCTAAGTAGTACTTCTCGATAAGAGGTTAACAACATGGCATCAAATCGTCACCTGGGCCGCATCATTGCGCTGCAAACGCTGTATGAGCAGGAAGTTCGCAGTGAGGCTGGTGACAATGATTACGATGCTACGGCTGTTTTGGCTCGCAACATCGATCGCTACCGCGATCAGGTGGACGATGTCGCCTTTATTGAACAGTTGGTCAAAGGTGTTAGCGAGAAGGCTGAGCTGCTAGACAAGCAGCTGCAGCCGGTGGCTCCGGAATGGCCCATTGATCAGATCGCTCGCATGGATCGGATAGTTCTCAGAATTGGCCTTTACGAATTAAATGACGAGGCCGATGTGCCGCCCAAAGTGGTCATCAACGAAGCTGTCGAGCTAGCCAAAGCCTTCGGTGGTGACAACTCCTCGAAGTTCGTCAACGGCGTGCTGGGCACGCTGTTACGCCAGACCGAAGCGCCAGCCGAGGCTTCCAAGAAAGCACCTGCAAAGAAGGCCGCAGTCAAGAAGCCGGCCGCCAAAAAAGTTACCAAAGCTAAGCCCGCTAAGGCACCAACTAAGAAGAAATAATCAGTGCAACGACCTAAACCCATCCGCGGCATTCGCAAGCTGGTCCGCCGACCAGTGATCGACGAAGTTGTCAGTGAAACCACCGCCGGTGGCATTGTTTTTCGCCGGGATCGAAACGGCAAAGTCGAAATCTTGCTTATTCAGGATGCCAAGAACCGCTGGACAATTCCTAAGGGACACGTCGAGCCGGGCGAAGAACCGGGAGCCACGGCCGAGCGCGAGATTCGTGAAGAAACCGGCTTGCAGGACATGGAAGCGCACAGCTGGCTGGGCAAGGTTAACTTTCGCTACCGCCGGCAGCACACGCTGGTACTGATGACCATGCACATTTGGCTGGTTGAAGCTCAAGGCGACAGCGACAAACTGAAGCCCGAAGACTGGCTGAATGACATTAAGTGGCTGCCCGCACTGGAAGCTGTTGATAAAATTGCTTATGACGACATCGGCAAGCTTATTTTACTGGGTCTGAAGAAGATTCGCGAAGGGAAGTTATAGCCTCACATGGACAGCGCTCCGTATCAACAATTTGCGGCCCAAGTTCTACAAACTGAATTCAATAACCTAGAGCTGTTGATTACCGCGTTTACGCATCGCTCATATTTAAATGAGCACCGCAAAACCGTGCGTGAGCATAACGAGCGCCTGGAATTCCTGGGCGACGCCGTGCTGGAGCTGGTCGTTACTGAATATCTGTATGCCAACTACAGCGAACCGGAAGGCATTTTGACCAACTGGCGCTCCAGCCTGGTGCGCACCGAATCGATTAGCGCTGCCGCTGCCAAAGCTGGCTTTGAGCCGCTGCTGCGCCTCAGCCGCGGTGAAAAGCGTGGCACCGACCGCGCCCGCGCCCAAATTTTGGCCAATAGCTTCGAGGCCGTCATCGGTGCTCTGTATCTTGACCAAGGCTACGAGGCTGCCAAACGCTTTATCACCGACACCATTTTGAGTACCTTCCAAGATATCTTAAGCAGCGGCTCCTGGATGGACCCCAAATCACACCTTCAAGAATTGGCTCAAAGCCGCGAAAACGCCACGCCAGTCTACAAAGTCCTCAGCGAAACTGGTCCCGATCACGACAAAACTTTCAGCGTTGGCGTATTCGTCGGCGGCCAAATGCGCGGCCAGGGCAGCGGCCCCAGCAAGCAGGCTGGTCAGCAAGCTGCAGCCGAAGCAGCGCTGGCGTTTTATCAGAAAAGCCAGTAGAAACCCAGAGTTTGACAATTACACAGCTTATATTGTAATATAGTCATGTGAAAAGTTACGAAGAGCGTCTGCCGCGTCGGGGTACAGCCCCCCGTAATATAGTTCGCGTAAATCAGTTGTTGGTATCAAACGTTTTAACCAAGCAAGATGTGGCAGCGCAGATCGGTGAGGGGCCACTAGATGACAGCTGGTGTGGTGTTCGTGGGCCACTTAATGAGCTAGCTCAGCGTAAAAATCTTCGAACCACAGTGTCGGGGCAAAAAGTCGTTAGTATCATACGTCCTCGACCAGGCTTCCTCCGTGGCATCAATGCCTGTCCTGATGAGTTGGTAGAAGAAGTATCAGGATGGCTAGGGAATTTAGCAGTTGTTGATGTAGACTCCAGTCTGCAGACATGGGCTACTAAACGTTTATCTGATGTAGGTGCCACTTCGGTCATTGCCGCAGAAATTCATCATGCACCTGACGAAGGCTTGGTTTCCTATGCTGCAGTTTCGGTCCCGTGGGGCAGCTACAGTGGCGCTCGTCATAACCCGGCTACCTTCTCAATAGCGAAACAGTAGCGAAGTTTCAACACCAGAATTACAGCCGATTGACCTAACCATTAGGATTTGCTAGGATATAACTAGGATCTCCGGCCGTAGTTTACATACTACACCTAGCGGGAGTCCTTTTTATTTTGCTGACGGAAAAACAGAAACTAAATGTTTGCGACCGGTTTTCTTGTCTTCCTTAATGTGGATGTAGAATAGTTCGTTCTACCTGGTAAGCCCGTAAAAGCGGTGGAGCACTGCAGTTTTGTCATCTTTGTGATCTCTGACTGACGGTCCAAAAGATGAATTCTTAATAAGATCGAGCGCTGCAGGCAAGTACTGCAGGCGACGCATGCGGTCACGCCAATTCTTTTTCCAAAGGTGGACCCAGAAATAGCTCAAGAAAATTTTCTCGTTGCTGAAATACTTGCTACGAATATATGGCTGGCGTTTGGTTCGGGCTACATATTGAGCATATATTGCTTGGGCGCGCACCTTGACCTCTGTGAAATCTGAGCCCGGCAGCTTTGCGTAGCGCGACTGATATACCTTCATTCCTGGAGTATAGCAAACCGATCTTAACTAATAATGAAATCCTTGCGAAGAATTGACAACAGGGGCGCTGATCTGTAAAATAGACCGCATTGTCTTTATAAACTCTTTAATAACGTAGAGACAAAGGAGATTAAATGTTAGTTATTCGCATGCAGCGTACCGGCCGCAAAGGCCACGCCATGTTCCGCGTCGTCGTTCAAGACTCACGCAGGACCCCGACCAGCGGCAAAATCGTCGCCGCCCTCGGGAGCTACGACCCTCACAGCAAGGCCGTAATTCTCAACAAAGAAAAAGCTCAGTTCTATCTGGACCACGGTGCTCAGCCGTCAGACCGCGTCGTCACGCTCTTAAAAGCTGAAGGCGTCAAACTGCCCAAGTGGGTTGCCGAACCCGTTAAGGGTGAACGCGCTGTCCGCAACCCAGAAAAGCGCCGCAGCACCCGCCCAGACGAACCGGAAGCTCCGGCCGAGCCGGAAGCGCCAGCCGCCGAGGCCGAAGCTTCTGCTGACGAAGCGCCGGCAGAGAACACTGAGGCTCCAGCTGAAGAAATTGCCGAGGCTTCCACAGAAGAAGTCCCAGCTGCCGAAGAACCTGCAGGTGAAACCGAAGCTGAACCGGCTGCCGAACCTGAAGCTCCGGCTGAAGAGCCTGCTGACGAAGCTTCAACCGAAGGCTAACCTCAGCAAAAATTCCCACAAACAAGGCTTTGCCTGTTTGCTATACTAGAAGTACCGGAAAGAGGAGACCGTCAATGAGTACGATTGACCAGCAGTTTGTAGAATTTGTCGTAAAATCCCTGGTAAGCAAGCCTGATGCCGTCAAAATCGACCGCCGGGTCGATGAAAAAGGCGTGCTGCTGGAGCTGACCGTCGACCCTGAAGATCTTGGCCGGGTGATTGGTAAGCGCGGCGCCACTGCCCAGTCTCTGCGCACTCTATTACGTGCTCTGGGTACCAAAAATGAAGCCCGCTACAACTTGAAAATTGTCGATAACGGCCCAGCACCGGCCGACCGCCCGACACATGATACTGACGCCGAGCCAGCCGCTAAGAGCAAGAAACCTACCAAGGCTGCCGACGACGCCCAGGCTACTGGCGACGAGCCGGATGTGGAAGAGCCGGCGGAACCAGAAGTGCCTGTGGCTCCTGCAGAGCCTGAAGAGGAAACCGAAGAAACCAGCGATCGCCTGGCCAAAGCCCGCGCCGAACTGGCCGACCTCGACGACCTCGACATTTAGTTGCGCCCGCTGCGGCCCTATCGTATAATCAAGCCTAGTCTAAAAAGACTAGTTCTTTCTAAAACCAACATTTAAAAGCTCCCTGCGAGCATCTTCACCTAAAAGATGAGAGCTTTATGTGTCAAAACGAGCCCTTAGGGGCTCTTTTTGGTTATAAGAAACATCGGCTTATGTCATAATAAGCATATGAGCAAGGTGTTACCGGTTTTTCAAGAAGCAAGCTTTGAGTTTGGAGATTTAAAAGTCCCACCACATGTTGAGGCTTATCCGATCGTACCTAATTATATTGGTCTTTATTCGGTTTTTGGTGCTGTCGATGGGGTGCGTCCCTACCCGCTGGCTGTGGATGTACGAAGCGAAAAATTAGCCCGCAAGCTAGCCGATGCCCGGGCCCGTCAACAGGAGGCGACCATATACCTTTATGGTTATAGTGATGACGTAATCATTTATCACCCCGCAGGCGACACTGAACGAACCTACATTGGGCGCAGTGAGTAGATGAAAATTCAAATAATCACGCTGTTTCCCGAGGTTTTTGAGCCTTATTTGAACGCCAGCATGCTCTGGAAGGCCAAAGACCGCGGCGCGGTCGAATATGAGTTTGTTAACCTGCGAGAGTTTGGTCTGGGCCCGCGCAAAGCTGTTGATGATACGCCATACGGCGGTGGCGACGGCATGCTATTGCGCGTCGACACGCTGGTAGCGGCCATTGAAGCGGCCAAGACGAAGAGCCCCGATGCCCGCGTTTTGCTGCCCACGCCACGTGGCCAGCTCTACAAGCAGTCTGACGCCAAGCGGCTGGCAGCAGCCGACCAGGACCTGATTATCATTTGTCCCCGTTACGAGGGCTACGATGAGCGCGTTACCGAATGGGTGGACGAGCAATTTTGCCTTGGCAACTTCGTCTTAACAGGTGGCGAACTGCCAGCTATGGTGCTGATCGACAGCGTGGTCCGGCTGCTGCCAGGCGTACTGGGGGGCGAAAACAGCGCCGAAATTGAATCGTTCCAAGTCGACGACGAGAACATTGAGTTCCCGCAGTACACGCGGCCGGAAGAGTTTCGTGGTCGCAAGGTGCCGGATGTGCTGCTGAGTGGCCATCACGGCGAGATTGAAAAGTGGCGGAAATCTCACAGCCGGCGCTCAGAGTAGTTGTATAATATAAGTTACTAACGGAGGGTTCTATGAAGTTGTTTTCTATCAAGCCTGTTTACGCCCACTGCGACCTGCCGTGCGGTGTTTACGATCCGGCCCAAGCCCAGATCGAGGCCAAAAGTATTAAAGCTATCATGGAGAAGTACGATGGGTTGGACGAGCACAACAAGGTGCGCGCCGTGATCATTAAAGAAGAACGCGCCGAGCTTGTAAAACACCACTTGCTAGTTTTGTGGGCCGACTATTTTAAACCTGAACATCTGGAGAAATATCCTGATTTGCATGATAAGTTTTGGAAGGCCATCAAGCAGGCCAGCGAGTGCAAGCACCATCTCGAGCCAGAAGAGGGGCAGAAGTTGCTAGATCAGATCGACGAAATTGCCGAGATTTTCTGGGCTACCAAGAAAAGTTAACATGTTAAGTATTAAGAACGGAGGTTTCATGAAACGTCCAATCTTGTTACGACGAGTAGTAGGCATCAGCATGGCGCCAAAGCTGCGGCCAGGCCAGTTAATTATGGCTACGCCTTTGTTCCGGCACCTGCACCCAGGCCAGGTCATAATTTTCCGCAAGAATAACCGCGAACAAATTAAGCGCATCGAGCAAGTCGATGATGACCGGGTGTTCGTTATCGGCGACAACCTGGGGGCCAGCACTGACAGCCGCGATTTCGGTTGGCTAAAACGCGACGAAGTTGTGGCCCGGGTCTTTCGACCGAATTTAGCTAAGTAACTAGATGCCGTGTGTTTCTAGGCCTTCGCCAGCCGCTTCCTCGCGGGCTGAGCCGCGCAAGGGAGCTTCTTTCAGCAGTAAGGCAATCAATAGCGCGACAACGGCAAATGGAATGCCAATCAAAAAGACGTCGTGAAAAGATTCCGCAAAGGCATTGAGAACTGTGTGCTGAACTTGAGCCGGCAGGTGCGCCAGACTGGCGGCACTAGATTTAAGGCCGTCAGCAGCTTTTGCTCCAGCTGGACCAGGCAAAACCTGGGTAATATGAGCCACTAAACGGTTGGTTAAAATAGCGCCAAAAACGGCAGCGCCCAGGGCGCTACCAATAGTTCGGAAGAAAACCACCGATGATGTTGCGGTGCCCAGATCTCTGCGGTCCACGGCATTCTGAACGGCCAGCGTCAGTACCGGCATAACTTGACCGATACCCATACCGAGGACCACCATCCATATACCGAGCTCGACGCGGCTGGTGGTGGCAGTGATGTGGCTGAACAGCCAGAAAGCTACGCTTACAAAAACGGTACCTAAAATAGGAAAGAAGCGGTAGCGGCCAATTTTGGATATGATACGACCAGATGTCAGCGAGGCCGACATTAAGCCTACAATAAGTGGCAGCAGCATCAGGCCAGATTTAGTCGCGGAATCGCCGCGGACAATTTGCTGGTACTGCGGCAGGAAAATCAACGCGCCAAACATCACAATACCAATTACCAGACTGAGCAGCGTGGTGACACGGAAGATGTCGTTTTTAAAGAGGCGCAGCGGCAGAATTGGCTCGGCCGCATTTTGCTCGCGCCAAATAAAGAGCAGAGCTGAAACGGCTGCGGCAGCAAACAGGCCGATGATTTCTGATGAAGCCCACGGATAGGTAACACCGCCCCAGACGGTGGCCAGCAACAGAGTCACGACGCTAATTGCCATCAGGACGGCGCCCAGGTAGTCAACTTTGTGCTCGGTGCGATGCACCGGCAGGTGCAGGCGAGCGGCAATGGCGCTCAAAGCCAGGGCGCCAACCGGCAGGTTAATGTAAAAGATCCAGCGCCAGCCGGCAACACCGAGGATGGAATTGGCGTCGGCAAAGAAGCCGCCGAGCAAGGGGCCGATCACGCTGGAGGTAGCAAAAACGGCGCCAAAATAGCCTTGATATCGGCCACGCTGCCGCGGCGGTACGATATCGCCAATAATGGCAAAGACCAGCGTCATCAAACCGCCGGCACCAATGCCTTGCAGGCCGCGGAAAATAATCAGCTGGTTCATGCTGTGCGCCAAACCACACAGGGCGGAGCCGATCAAAAACAGCACAATCGCTGACTGAAAGATTTTCTTGCGGCCGAACATGTCGGAAATTTTGCCGTACAACGGCGTTGCGACAGCGCTAGTTAACAGATAAGCAGTGGCCACCCAGGAGTATTTGCTGAGGCCTTGTAGGTCGCTGGCGATTCGCGGCAAGGCGGTCGAAACAATGGTCTGGTCCAGCGCGGCCAGCAGCATGGCCAGCATCAAGGCACTAATAATAATCATAATCTCACTGTGGCTGCGTTCTTGCATTAACTCTCCTTTATGTTTGATAGTCGGCCGGCTGGCTGCCAGCATGTTCGGCCATTAGCATAAATGATTACTCTTTATAAGTAAACATTTAATAGTGAAAATCGGTGTACCAGTCGCTACCCTGACTGTCGCTGCCGCTAACGTGCAGTTTCCCGTGTTTGCCGTTGGTATGTGTACTGGAGTTTTGCAAATACTTGCCCGAAGAATTACCTGCCTGGGCGGCACTGTCATTGCTGCTCTCAGGCAATGGGACAGTCGAAGCGCCCGACTGGGGCTGCAAGTCCGAGTCCTTGATTTGCTGCATGCCCTGGCTGGTATCGTTTTGATGCTTATTAGTACTTAGATTGGGCTGGTGATCCACCCGGTACTGGATATAGCCAGCGCAATAAGCGGCAATAATCAACAGAGGGAGGAATATTAAAAGTAGCTGCCGCTGCAGCGCAACTTTACGTGCGTTGACTGGAACGTCAAAAGAGTAAACTCCCGCCTCCTTTTTTGGCATAACGACGTTATTATAGCACCGTGACACAAGCTCGGCACTGTGGGATTTAGTACAATCAAGCTATGAATGAGCGTCGAGTTGGCCATTTGAGCGCCCTGGCAATGGGGGCGATTTTGCTATTGCTGGTTTGGCAGTGGTTTTTACAGCCTGCCATTGGTCACCAAGAAAAAGTGAGCTTGCCGATGCATGCTAAAACTGCCGCCCATCCTGCCACCAGCCAGGCGCCAGCCAGCGACCTGGACAACAGTTACTTCAGCTTAGCTCTGCCGGCAGGCTTTGTGCCGCAGAGCAGCCAAAGCCCTAGCGCAGGACTGCTATACAGCCAGACTATTATTAAGCCAGGCGCCGGCGGCAGCTTGATTATAAGTATTGGCATCAGCAACTTGCCGGCTGGCGGGCTAAAAGAGAGCTCGTCATACCGGTTGCGGGCTCAACAGACGCAAACTTACAAGCTAACCGAGCAGACAATTAATGGAGCTAACGTCACCGTTGCCGCCCGCAATGATGGCGCTGGCGGTGAGGTGGTGGCTTTTTTGCCGCATGGCAGCTACCTCGCCACAATCGGAATTACGAGCGGTGTTCAGGCTGTGGGCGGTGGTGATACGGCCGGCAATCAAGCGGTTTTGTCGCAGCTACTGCAGCTGTGGCAGTGGCGCTGATCAACCCAAAATGCTACTGTTAAGACATGAATCATGGCTTGTGGCGAGGGACTCTCTTGGCAGTTGGCACGCTATTTGCGGCTCTGCCCGCTACCAGCACCTACAAGCTGAACAGTTATGGTTTTGGCAGTGGCGGTACAGCGAACTCCGGCACGGCAACCTACTCTTTAGAGGGGCAGGCCGGTGATCTAAACGGCACCCCAAACAGTACAGCGACCTATAGCGTCAAATCCGGTTTTGTTCAAACACAGCAAGCGCATGTACCGACAGTTTCCTTGAGTACAGACGGCGGCTTGGACTACAACAAATTGCGCCTCACACTGTCTCCAGACAGTCACGACCCGAGCGATGCTAAATATCTGGTGGCTGTTACCACGACTAGCACTTCAAACATGGACTCAGCAAGCGGCATCAAATATGTGCAATCGGACGGTACTCTTAGCAGTAGTTTAAGTCTAAGTGATTATCAAACGGCTGCGACGTGGGCCAGCAATAATTACATTATTGGCTTAACGCCCAGCACAACTTACTACGTGGCGGCGCGTTCTACCCAAGGCAAGTTCACCGAATCGGCTTACGGGCCAGTGGTCAATCTGGCGACTGTGGCGCCGAGCATTACTTTTGGTTTAAGTACCAGCAATCAGTCAACGCCGCCATTCAGCATTGATTTGGGAACGCTACAAGCCGGCTCCATTAACAGCAGCAGCCAAACCATCAACACTTCATTAACCACCAACGCCGCCAGCGGTGCCAATGTTTACGTTGGCGGCAAAAATGGCGGGCTGCTTAGCGCCAGCACGGGCTATAAGATTAATGCTGTGAGCAGCGATCTTGCTAGCGTCAACGAAGGTTTTGGCGCCCAAAACACTAGCTTAACGCAAACCAGCGGCGGCCCGTTAAGCGTTGTCAGCCCCTTTAATGGCAGCAGCAACATCGTTGGTTTGATCTCGACAACGCTGCAAAGCTTATACACCAGCACGGCACCAGTCAGTGGCGGCACCGGCACGCTCAATCTGAAGGCTAAAGCCGCCAGCAAAGATGTGGCCGCCAGCGATTATCAGGAAATTTTGACTTTTGTGGCCGCAGGTAATTTCTAGCCAAAAGTTATCCACAAAAATAAGTTATTGACTTTTTAATAACATTCTTTAACATAAGGGGTATACACCTTTAAAAACGTGTGAGAACGGAAAAAAATATGTGGAAAAACAAACGGTTTTTGGCGGTTGCCGCTATCTTGGGAACGAGTCTATTTATGCCGGCTTTAGCTGGTGCAACTTCATTGAACCAGGCTGGTCTGCGACTTGGTCGTTTACTGGTTAGTGCCGGTTCCGGTGGCGCTGGCGATGGTAACGATTTATTGGTAACGGTTAAGTTTCATACTAACCCCACCAGTGTGGCCAAACTTAAACTTACCTTCGATTCGAACTTTACATTGACAGACGGCACACCAACGCCAACGACTACGGACTTTCCTGATACGCCGGCTAGCATCACCGCTCTGCCGGGCACCCTGGCTTCTACCGTTACTGATTCATCGCACACCATTCTGGTGACCGGTATAACTTCAGCCAGCCTGGACAACAGTACGTTGTTCGGCTTTAACATACCTGCCGGCTCGATAACTAATCCGTCGAGCGCTGGACAATATTCAATAGATGTCGAAAGTGAAGATTCCGGCGGTGCCGCCATAGACAGCACCACAGTTCCGGTGAGTATTGTCGATGGTTCGGCTGAGTACGATCAAGTTACTGTTAACGCCTCAGTGGCACCAAATTTCAGCTTCTCTCTGGGCGCTAATTCCGACACCGTGCCGACGGCTGACCCATCGGCTCCTCAGACTTCATCTGGTGTGAATATGTTAATTAGCACCAACTCGCCTCTAGGATACACTGCCTACGTAAGGTCGGCTAACGGCGGCTTGCTATCTTCATCTGCTAGCCATACCATCGCCACAGGCACGTTTGACGGCTCTCCTGACTCCTTGGGCAACGGTGTGACAGATTATACTTTTGTGCCCAGCAGCGGCTCGCTCTGCACTACCAGCTGTAGCGGTTCTGTTGCCTACGATGGTGAATACAACGTCGCCGACGGTACTCATGGCGGCGCCTTTAATGGCACTAATTTTGCCTCCTTCGTTGCCCGCAGTGGTTACAGCGGTGGTGACAACTTCACCCTGAAAGAACGCGTCCGCGTTGACGCCACAGTTCCGTACGCTAACGATTACTCTGACATCCTGACTATCGTCGCGGCCGGCAACTTCTAGCCCAACCACAAACAGCGGTACATCTTGGGCGAAATCTTTGCGTTGCTCGCTGCGCCGTACGAGCCGTACGTCTCCGCTGTGCTACTCCCATTTCATGGCAAGCTGCACTCCCTATTTGTGGCTGGCGGGCAACAGGGGTTGACTTTGGTGACCAATAAGTTACCATAAGCGTAGCTAGTCAAAAACAAACATTAGCTAAAAACCCATGTTCAAAGCCAAACGATATCTGTTGGTAGCGACAATGCTAGTCGTCGCACTGCTGATGCCAGCCTTTGCTGATGCCACGCAGCTGAATCAAGCCGGCGTCCGATTGGGCCGTTTAGGCATCAGTGCCAGCGCTAATAATGATCTGTTAGTAACATTTAAGCTGAAGACCGCGCCAAATAGTGTGGCCAAAATCGCTGTGACGTTGCCCACCGGCTTTAGTGTAACTGCCGGATCACCGGCCGTTGCGACCACTGGATTCCCGTCTACGCCCGCCGGCATTACGGCACCGCCAGGGGTGCTAAGTGCTACGGCGGTATCGGGCGGCGCTGGTCTCGGTGGTACAATCACGGTCAGCGGCCTAACCTCGGCCAGCTTAAATGCCACCACTCTCTACGGTTTTGACATCGCCGGCGGTACAGTGACCAACCCGGCTAGCGCAGGTCAGTATAATCTGACTGTAGTGAGCGAAAATGGCAGCAATGCTGCAATTGATACGACTCTTACCCCTGTCTATATCTATGGCGCCAGCACCAACCAGGACCAGATTAGTGTTAATGCTTCGGTGGCGCCAACCTTTATATTTAGCTTGAGCTCGAACAGCGACACCGTGCCGACGGCCGACCCGAGCAGCATCCAGACATCTGCAGGCGTAAATATGGTCGTAGGCACAAACTCACCTCTGGGCTACACGGCATACGTAAAATCGGCCAATGGCGCGCTGGCATCAGCCAGCAACCCTGGGACGCCGATCACAACTGGAACTTTTGACGGCACACCGGACGCCTTGTCGGCCGGCGCCACAAATTACGGGTTCGTGCCGAGCACGGGCGCCAGCTGCTCCAGCTGTACCGGCACTTTGTCCTACAACAGTGAATATTTGATCGCCGATGGCACTCACGCCGGTGCTTTCAACGGCACCAGCTTTGCCGCTTTCGTGTCGCGCAGTGGTTACACGAATGCCGACACAGTCAGTCTGAAAGAGCGGGTAACGGTTGCCACCACCACCGCTTACGCCAATGATTACGCCGACACTTTGACAATCGTCGCGGCCGGCAATTATTAGTCTGTTATACTGAGGTTAATGAAACGTCTTGCTTGGGGGAGCTTGGCTCTAATTGGGCTAGTTGCTGGTTTGCTATTCGGTGGGCAGGCGCACGCAGCCGCGCCACGTGGCGGTTTCAACATTATCACTTCGCCTTTACCGATCAAGTTATCGACGCCTCCTGGTCGTACGGTGACGACTGAGCTGCGCATGAAAAATCAGGGTACGTCAGCTGAGGGAATTAAAGTTGGCCTGATGAAGTTTGGTGCCACTGGCGAAAACGGCGTGCCGGATCTGTTTAACCTGAGCCCCAAAGATACTTACGCCAGTTGGGTAAGTTTTTCGCCCAGCCGTTTCGTCGCCCAGCCGGGCGTCTGGCAAACCGTCAAAATGACTATCAATGTGCCTGCCGACGCCGGCCTCGGCTACTACTTGGCCGTTACTTTTTCACGGGACGCCACACTTGATCAAAAAGGGGCTACTAATTTGAACGGCAGCGTGGCCACGCTAGTGCTGCTCAATGTCGAGTCTGCTAACGAAAAACGTCAACTGCAAATTGTTAGCTTTACGGCCGACCATAACTTGTTTGAGTACCTGCCGGTGAACTTCAATATTCGTTTGCATAACCCTGGCAACATCTACATTGCGCCGGCCGGCAACATCTTTATAAATCGTGGCGGCAAGCAAGTAGCGGTCCTAGTTTTCAACCCGGCTGGCGGCAGTGTCCTGCCGGCCTCGAATCGTCTATACACTCAACCCTGGAGCGATGGGTTCCCGGTCTTCAAACCAATTAGCGTCAATCACAAGCCGATTACTGACGGCAAAGGCAAGCCCAAGATGTCGCTAAAATGGAATTTTGCCGACCTCAATAAGTTCCGCTTCGGACACTACACGGCCAAACTGCTGGTGGTTTACAACAATGGTCAAGAGGATGTGCCCTTGCAAGCCAGCGTCAGTTTTTGGGTCTTGCCCTGGAAACTTATGCTACTGATTTTGATCATTTTAGCTGTTGTTGGTTATGGCATTTGGTCTTTGCTGCGATCCGGTGTTGCTAAAACTCGAAAAGGCGCCGCGCGAGTTCAGCAACTGCGCTCGAACCGTGGCTCGAAAAATGACAAGCCTCAAAGCTAGACGGCTTATCGCGGCTTTTGCCGTGCTGGTGACCGTGTGCCTGCCGGCCTCCGCTGGTGCGGCGCCGGGCGGCATCAGCCTGAGCCCGTTTGAAAAATCGCTCAGCTTGAATCCGGGCGACAGCAGCCAGAGCTTCAACCTCAGCCTGACCAATCACACCAGCAGTCTGCAGGAATTGACCCTATCGGTACGCGACTTCGGTACGCTAAATAACACCGGTGGAATCATCCTGGAAGGCAGCAACCCATACACCCAAAAGTATGGGTTGTCCGCCTGGCTAAGCCTGGAAAAAGACGTAGTGGATCTGAACCCTGGCGAGACCAGCCAAGTCCTGATAACAGTTAACAATCAGTCATCCTTGACTCCGGGCGGCCATTACGGAGCAATTATTGCCAGCGTTAACAGCCTAAATCAGGCTGCCGACAATAATGTGGTTTTGAAGCAGCAGTTAGTGTCACTCGTACTGGTTAATAAGCGCGGCGGCGAGCACTACAACCTCAAGCTGACAAGTGTGAGCCACAGCGGCGGCTGGTTTTCGCTGCCCAAAAATGTCCGCTTGACCTTTCAAAACCCTGGCAATGTCCAGGTGGTGCCTAGAGGTGTGGTCAAGTTGGTAAGCCCGGCAGGCACCGTGATAGCGCAGGGCATTATCAATACTGGTTCGGCCTTTGTGCTGCCGGAAACATTTCGACAACTTGATGTGCCGCTGACAAAAATTCGCAGTTCTTTGCCGTGGCCAGGCCTTTATCACTTGGAAGTCGATTATCGGTACGATGGCATCACCAACTTCGCTGTTAACACCTATCGGCTGCGCTTTATTAACCTCGGGCTGTATCTAGTGCTGGCGGTGATTCTGTCTATTCTGTGGCTTTGTCGCCGGCCAATTCTGCGTTGGTTCAAAACTCACGCCAACCCCCGTTAAAGCGCTTGCGTTTAGTCGTTAATTTTGCTACGATTTAGTCAGAAGTTTAAAAAAGAAACACGAGAGGTGAAGATTCAGTGACCAAGCGTCTCTGGAAAATCAGTGTTTTGGCACTTCTGGCCATTTTTCTGGTGGCCGGTTTGCGCCTGCCAGCGGCCAACGCCAGCAACCCCACAACCATCAGTTTCCAGGGTAAAGTTGTAAACGCCAATGGCACTAATGTTAGTGACGGAACTTACACTTTTGTTTTCAGGCTGTACAGCGTTAGCAGCGGCGGTTCAGCGGTTTGGACAGAAACTGACTCTTTAAGTGTTGCAGCGGGAGTCTTCCAGGTTAATTTAGGCGCTAACTGTCCATTTTTCACCGCCAACGCCTGCAACAGCAGCACGCCACTTAACTTTAGTACAAGCAATAGTTTATACCTGGGCATAACTTTCAATAGTGACCCTGCCGGGGAAATGTCACCGCGCGTTCAATTGCAGTCTGTGCCTTACTCGTTTTATGCCGATAGTGCCGGTAACGCGACCAATCTCGGTGGCCGAGCAGCCAGCGGCTATGTCCAGCTGAGTCCAAATAGCGCCCAAACCGGATTCATTAACCTTGCCGGTGGCGACACTCTTATCAATAACACCGGCAGCAATAACACCAGTATTGGCGGCTCCAGCGGTACGCTCAATCTTGGCGGTGCCAGCAGCGGCATTATTACTTTGCAGAGTGGCGCTGCGATTAATGTTACGGCCGGGGCAGCATCGACCTGGAACTTTGGCAGCAACACCCTGGGCATCACTTCCTCTAAGCTAACTATCGATACCAGCGGCAACACTACCTTAGGCGGGACTCTGGACGTCCAAGGTACAGGCAATAGCACAATTTCCGGCACCCTGACCTTTAATGGTGCTGGTGGCGCCTTGGCAAACCTAATTGATTTGGGTGCAAACATTCCTGCAACGGGGCAAAACCTCTTGGTATACCACGGAGGAAACTTCCGAACGGGGTTGGGCATCCAAACCAATGTTTTTAGATTGTTTACCAGTACTGGTGCGATTTTCTCTTTTGGCCACGTAAGTACATCTGACGGCACAACATACACTGAAAATGCCCGTATCGACGCCAACGGTAACTTGGAAGTCGGGACAACGGCCGCAGCCAGCGCCAGGGTAGTCATTGCCGGTGCTGACGCCACCAGCTCAAACTTTGCCCTAAATGTGACCAACTCCACACCAAACAGCATATTGAGTGTGCGTGACGACGGCCAAATCACAATTGGAACCTTTACGACAGGGGTAGTGCACAGCAGCGCTGCCGGGGTATTATCTAGCTCAGCGGTGGTTTTAGGCACTGATACTTCCGGTAGCTATGTTGCCAACCTTGGTACTTTGACTGGTCTGAGTACATCGGGCAACTCTGGCGCCGGCAGCACGCCGACCTTGTCTGTGCAGTATGGCTCGGCCGCCAACACCGCCGTTCAGGGCAACGTTACTTTTGCCTGTCCGAGCGCCGGCAGCAATTTAAGCGGCGGCGGCAATACCATTACTGAGGGAACCGGCGGCACCTGTACGGCTTTGGCAGTAGTGAATAACCCGACATTCAGCGGTCTAGTAACTGCGAATGGCGGATTAACCGTTGTTGGAGCTACAAACATTAATGCCAGCGGTACAGCCGCAACAAATATAGGTACGGGGAGTAGCGGCGCGGTTTCAATCGGGAGCGGTAGCAACACTTTTGCCTTAAATTCAACGGGCTTGGACATAAGTACAGCCGGCGCAATTTCTGGTGCCACCAGCATTACAGCCAGCGGCACTATTACCGGTGCAACTATTAACGCCACATCAAACTTCCAGGCCAATGGCACGCCTGGCGATAATGTGACGTGTACGGGCACACAATATCTGTCAGCACCGGAGGTGAACAAAGGTCTTGTTACCGGTGACGGTGGCTGTCGTAGTGTCGGTTTGTCTGACCAACGTCTGAAAACAAACATTACGTCATTGAGCAGCAACACCTTGGATACGCTTGCGCAAGTCAACCCTGTCAACTTTTACTTTGATTGCGGCAATGCTTATTTTGCCCAGAGCAATACAGCTTGCGACACTAACCTGCAAACTGGTGTCATTGCTCAGCAGCTGCAGCAGTTTTTACCGCAACTGGTGAGCGCTGACGAATGGGGATACCTGCACGTCGACTACCAGGGCCTGTCAGTGGAAGTGCTTAAAGGCGTCAGTGAACTTGCGAAGCACATTGATTCGGCCGGTAATGCCGACTTTGCAACCATTCTCGCTCCAAGCCTCACCAGTAGCGGCGCCCTGAGTATAGATTCCGGCTCGGTGGGCAATGTGTCCATCGACACAGGCTCGCCGGCCACAATCAATATTGGTACCGATCGAGCAGCCGCCGTCAGCCTTTCGCGGGCCGGCCAAACAACTACCGTCAACGGTGGCCTCCGTGTTGATCAGACCGGCGACTTCAGCGGCGACGTAAACGTCGGCGGCAGCCTGAAGCTAAATGGTGCATTCAACTTGGTTGGGCCTACCGGTGCAACAGTTATTAGCTTTGATAATAGCGGTAACGCCAATTTTAACGGCAACCTCAACCTAGCCAGCGCCTCCTTAAGCGGAGGCTTAACGGTTGGTGGCGATTTGAATGTTGCTGGTCTGAGCACTTTCCAAAAGCTTGCAACTTTCTTGGCCAAAACCATCTTCCGCCAGGACGTTGAGTTTGATGGCCACATCACCGTGGCCAGCGATACGGCCGGATATGCCTCTCTAAGGACGGGCGAATCAACAGTCCATGTCACTTTCACCAAGCCGTATGACAATCCGCCAGTGGTCACGGTCAACATTGTTGATGGTCAATTCGGTTTGAGCGCTGTTAATAACATCACCAACCAAGGCTTTGATATAAGTTTGAGCGTTCCGGCTGCGGCACCGACAACCTTAAGTTGGATGGCGATCGGCGTCAACAGTCCGCAAACCGCCACTAACCCACCACCTGGCAACTAGGCAATCTGCTACAATAGGCATTAAGCCAAAGGGGTAATATGCAGTCCACTACCAATTCGACGCGGACTTTTCAAACTTCGTCAACTCAGCCCAAGCAGCCGCCACGCCGGCAGTTTAAGCTGCCGCGAGTTAAACCTAAACTGCCAAAAATTACCGGTAAAAAAAGTGTTTGGCCCTGGCTGCTGGTTATTGTCTTAATTGCGGTGAGCTTGTTTTTATTCCAGCAATATCGTGAAGCCAAAGATAAGTTGCAGCACCAAAGCGGTGCCAGTCAACAGGCTGCGGGCGTGATTAGTCGAGTGCGCAAGCTGGTTGTTTTGCCAGCCAATGAAAAGCCTACCGTGGCCACTGTTCAGGATGCCAGCAAACTGCGCTCCCAGACCTTTTTTGCTAACGCCAGGAACGGCGACAAGGTCTTAATTTACGCCAATGAAAAGGAAGCCATACTGTACCGGCCCAGCACTAATCAAATTGTGACTATCGCGCCAGCCAGCACGGGTGTTGCACCTAATCAGTAAGCCGTAATTTTATTTGAAAACAGGTGCCGTGGCGCTTAGAACTGCTGACTGATATGTGGCCGTGAAAATCTTGCTCGACAAATTGCTTCACGACAGCCAGGCCCAGCCCTAAGCCATGGCCAGCTTTAGACTTAGTGGAATAAAATGTCTCAAAGATATGTGGCAATTGCTGGGAGTTAATGCCGCATCCCCAATCGCGGACACAGACTACCAGCCATTTGCCGTTTTGACGCAGAGTAATTGTCACGCGTTTGCCGTCTGTTTGCATGCCGGAGTAGGCGTCGATGGCGTTGACCACTAAATTGGCAATAATTTGCTGGAATTTGACCGGGTCACCCCAAAGCCTATAGCTGGCTTTATTGTCCAGCTCAAGCCTAACTTTGGCCCGACGCGCTTGGGGCACCAGAACGCGCAAGACTTGATTAAGCTCGCTTTGCAGGTGAAACTGCTCGCGCTGGCTTTCCTGACGCAGTTGTTGCCGGGCCGCTTCCACATAACGCTGCAATGTCTGCAAATGCCGACGTACACGGTGTAAATTGGGTTTTGCATCCAGGTATAAACTGGCTGCTGCCAGGGGGTTGCTAATTTCATGCAGCAGGCCAGCACTAAGGCGCCCGAATTCGGCGAAACGTTGCAGTTCTTCCAGGGCGTCGGTATCAAGCGTCACGCCTGTTTCTCCCACCAGGTTTGGAAACTATAGCCAAGCGATAGCCGATTCCGTGCACAGTCTGGATTAAATGTTCGTCGAATGGTTTATCGATCTTGTCACGTAAGTATTTAATGTGCACGTCAATGGTATTTGTCCAGGGGCCCCCACCATCTGGCCAGGCAGCATTGCTCAGCATCTGGCGGCTGACAGGCACGCCAGGATGGCGCATTAAACACTCTAACAACGCAAACTCCTTGCGCCGCAGTCGGATGGGCTGACCGGCCCGCGTAACTTCGCGATTAATGGTATTAAGTTGCAAGTCGCCCAGCCTTAGCAGCTTATGGTCGACCCGGCCGGCTCGATCCCCTCGATTTAAGACGCGGATCCGAGCTTTGAGCTCGCCCAAACTAAACGGCTTAGTTAGATAATCGTCGGCTCCAGCATCCAAAAGCTTAATTTTACTTAATACCTGTGATTCGGCAGATAAAATCAGTATGGGCAAAGTACAGCCGGCCTCGCGCAGCCGCTCGCAAACTTGTAGCCCGGGCATGTCCGGCAAGTTAAGGTCCAGCAGGACAACATCAAACTCGCCGGCCGTGGCGTAACGCAGCCCAATTTGACCGGTCGAGGCAAGAGTAATTTGGTATTCTAGCGCCGTGGCCTGCCGAAGCGCCGCGGCGATTTCGCGGTCATCCTCAATCAGCAGGATCTTCATCATGCTACCACCTTGCATAACCCTACAAATACCACCATTAAATTAAATAAACATTAAATTTGTGAAAAAAGCAAGTACTTTTTATTGTATGTATTTTCTACGAAACGTTTTTAAGCTGTTTAAGCAGCGCTGGATCGGCAAAAGCGACAAACGGCAAACTGTATAGATCAGGTTTGTTATAGCGCAGCGGCTGCCAATCATCAGGGCAGAGGACTTGCCCGCCGGCGGCCCGGATTACGGCGTCAGCTGCGGCGGTATCCCATTCCATGTTGTTGCCAAGACGAGGGTAGAGGTCTACTTGCCCGTCAGCCACGTAACACAACTTAATAGATGAACTGGATCTAAATTCGATATACTCGCCTAGGCCTTTTAAGAGCGCCGACGTGTCCGGGTCCAGATGGCGCCGGCTGGAGGCCACGACAGGCGGCTTACGGCTGGGCTTTGTTTGCAGTGCAATTGGCGATTCGCTGCCTTTTTGGCGCCAGGCGCCCTCGCCGATTAAGCCCCAATATGTCATATCTTGGGCCGGCACATAAACGGCGCCCAGCAGAGGTTGAGTGTCAACAATAAGCCCAATATTAACCGTGTAGTCGTCGCCGTTATCAACGAAGGCGGCCGTGCCGTCCAAGGGGTCGACCAGCCAAATCACGCGGCTCTTTTCGCGGCCCTCGGCCAGCTTGGGAGACTCCTCTGACACAATCGGTATGTCCGGAGTCAACTGCTGCAAACCCTTGATAATTACCTCGTTGGCGGCCAGATCGGCAGCAGTTACGGGCGAGGTGTCGGCTTTGGCTTGTGTTTGTAGGTCGCCAGATGTGGCGACGGCCTTGATGGCCGCGCCAGCAGCTCTCGCCAAAGTGACGACTTCTTCTAAAACTTTGGGCCAGTCATAGTCTTGCATGTCTATATCAAGTATACTGGAGGTATATTTGTTAGCACAGTTTAAGGAATATCGTGTCCAAAGTTTCTGAACACAGTCAGAAGCCGCATGGCGGCAAGCTAGTAGACTTAATTGTTGCTCCTGAGCGAGCCGAGGAGTTGAAAGCTCAATCGGCTGATTGGCCTAGTCTCGACCTGACCCAACGTCAGTTGTGCGATCTCGAATTATTGTTGAACGGCGGCTTCTCGCCCTTACAAACTTTTATGAACCAGGCTGATTATAATCGTGTTGTAGCTGAAATGCGTTTGAGTGACGGCACTTTGTGGCCGATGCCCATAGCCCTCGATATGAGTGAGGAGCTAGCCAGCCAACTAAAAACCGGCGATTACTTGGCGCTGCGCGATCCGGAAGGTGTGGTGCTGGCCGCTCTAAAAGTCAGCGAGATGTACCGACCGGATCTGGAACGCGAGGCACGGGGCGTTTTCGGCACCACCGACGACGCCCACCCCGGCGTGGCCTATCTGCAGAGCCGTGTCCAGCCAGTTTATGTGAGCGGCGAGCTGGAAGGCCTACAGCTGCCTACGCACTACGATTTTGAAGAAATGCGCCTCACTCCGCGGGAACTGAGAGAAATGTTTGTTAAGCGCGGCTGGACGAAAATCGTAGCTTTTCAAACTCGCAATCCCATGCACCGTGCTCATGTTGAGCTGACCATGCGGGCCGCCCGCGAGACCGGCGCCAACCTGTTAATTCAGCCGACTGTGGGCATGACCAAGCCGGGCGATGTCGATCACTTCACGCGTGTGCGTGTCTACAAGGCGCTCAGTCGAAAATTCCCCGCCAGTACTACCATGATTAGCTTGCTGCCGCTGGCCATGCGCATGGGCGGCCCGCGCGAGGCAATGTGGCACGCCATTATCCGCAAGAACTACGGCGCGACACACTTTATTATTGGTCGCGATCACGCTGGACCTGGCCAGGACAGTAACGGCAAAGACTTCTATGGCCCCTACGACGCCCAGCAACTGGTCGAAAAGTATGCCGAAGAGCTGGGAATGGGCGTCGTACCATTCAAGATGATGGTCTTTGTGCCATCGCAGGATAAGTATATGCCGGTGGACGAGGTGCCGGAGGGTGTGGAGCACGCAGCAATTTCGGGTACTGAGCAGCGCGCCCGTTTGCGTGATGGCCGGCCTTTGCCGGAATGGTTCACTTATCCGGAGGTGGCAGCCGAGCTGCATCAGGCTTATCCGCCGGCCGCTAAGCAGGGTTTCACGGTATTTTTCACGGGCTTAAGCGGTTCTGGCAAGTCCACTATTGCCAACGCTCTGGCTATTAAGCTCCAGGAACTGGGTGGCCGGCGCGTTACGCTCCTGGACGGCGACATTGTACGCAAAAATCTGTCATCGGAACTGGGTTTCTCTAAAGAGGACCGTGACACTAATATCCGCCGCATTGGCTTTGTAGCCAGCGAAATCTCCAAGCACGGCGGCGTAGCCATTTGCGCGCCGATTGCTCCGTACGCCAATACCCGCACTGCAGTTAAGGCTGATGTAGAAGGTGCTGGCGGCGGTTTTGTAATGGCCTATGTCAACACGCCACTGGAAGTCTGCGAAGAGCGCGACCGAAAAGGCTTATATGCCAAAGCGCGGGCTGGCAAAATAAAAGAGTTCACGGGCATTTCCGACCCGTACGAAGAGCCGGAGGATGCCAACGTGGTGCTCGACACCGTCCAGTACGGTGTCGACGAGCTGGCTCAACAGCTGTTACTCTATTTAGAGCAACAGGGTTACATCGCCGCCACCGAGGACTAAATGGCTATATCTGATAAAAAACCAAACTTCCTGATAATTGGCGCACCGCGCTGCGGCACGACATCCCTGCACGACAAGCTTAGCCGTCATCCTGAAATTTTTATGTCGAATATAAAAGAGCCGCACTTTTTCTCAAGTTTTGATTTCCCGTTTCCCGAGAACGAAATTCATCACGTGACTCATAATCCAGATGTCTACGGGCGACTATTTGAAGATGCCGGCAACAGGCTGGCGGGCGAATCGAGCACCTATTATCTGGCCGATCCTGAGGCGCCGGCCAAAATCAAAGCTTATAACCCGGATATGAAGCTGATTGCGATTCTGCGTGACCCGGTTGACCGTGCCTATTCGCAGTATTTGCAGTACGAACGCCGTGGTAAGCAAACTAAAACTTTTGCCGAAACCATTGAGCTGCTTTTAGCTGAACCGGGCGAGTCACCGATTTATGACCTGGTAATGCTCGGCCGCTACGGCGAACAACTGCAGCGTTACTATCAGCATTTTCCAAAGAAACAGCTGCTCGTGGTGATGTTTGATGACCTGACTAAGCAGCCAGTAGAAACCCTGGCTAAAATATTAAACTTCTTGGGAGTTGACCCATCGCCAGCCGGCCGGCTGGCTGAGGCTGCCGCCCAAAATCAGCATCAAGTGCCGCGCAGCCAGACCCTGGCCCGACTGGCTAATAACCGGCAAATTATGAAAGTCGGCTTAAAGCTTGTGCCTCGGCCACTGCTGCGTTTTGTCCGCAACAATATTCTGCTCAAAAAGGGTAGTGACAAAGCGCCGCTGGACGAAGAGACGGCGCTCAAGCTGCAGGATGCGTACGCCGCAGATGAAAAAGTCCTGGCCAAAGTATTAGGCCGACCAGCCAGCTGGATCAAGTCATGAGCGACGCAGCCAAAGCTAAACCAATGTGGCGCCGCTTAATTGGCCCGGTGTTACTTTTAGCCATACTGTTTTTCCTCTTACTATATTTAAAAAGTATCGACTGGCATAAGATCGCTCAACTTAGCGTCAACTGGTACTGGCTGGTCTTGGCTAGCGTGCTGGCCATGGCTGGGCGATACTGGGCAGTGAACGTCTGGCGAGTGATCTTGAGCTGCTTAGGGGTCGAGAAACTGCCGCCATATGGTGCAATGGCCCAGGTTTTTGCTAAAGCCTGGATGGCACGCTATATCCCGGGCACAGTAGCGTGGGTAGCCGGCCGCATTTATCTGGCCAGCCAGTACGGCATTAGTGTGAGCCGACTCACCGTTTCGTCGTTGCTGGAAGGCGGAATGCAAATTGTTGCCGGTATTGTGCTGAGTCTGATCTTAATTGCGCTCGGCGGCAATGTTAGCGATATTTCCATGCCTGTGAAGGTGTTTGCGGTGGTAGTGGCGCTGCTGTCTATGCTGGCGCTCTTGCCGCCGATCTTCAACCGCATTCTGCATGTTGCCCACTTGGCAGTAAAACGCCGCAAAGCCAGTGACGAACTGCGGGTTAACGGCAAGGCTGTCAGCCGGTCATTTTTGCTGTTTTGTATCGGCACCTTAATCGCGGGTACTGCTAACTACTTTGTAGCTAAATCAATTATGCCGCATCTAGGCGGTGATCATTATTTGTACATGGTAGGTGTTTTTGGCTTAGCTGGCGCCATTGGTATCGCGACGCCGTTTTTGCCCAGCGGCATTGGAGTCCGAGACGGAATACAATTGGTGCTGTTGGCGCTGATTATGCCTAAAGAAACTGCGCTGGCCGTAACCGTGCTCAGTCGCTTGTGGTCGGTGGTGGTTGATGTACTGTTCTTCCTGGTGGCAGTTGGCTTTCATCACCGACAACGTCAAGTCGACAAGGCTGCTTGACCGATTGGCCTACTATATTGTGGTGTGATCGCAATTTGGTGCGATACATTTTCTCCGGCAAGGCCGACAACGGCAACCGCAATATCGTCTCGGCGCGGTGCTTGTTCCATAATAGTGGGACCCACTTCGGCAATTGTTTGAGCCTGGTCCATAATACCTTCAATCATTACGGGTGGGGCTCCATCGCTGGCCACTACAGCCAGCCAGGCGGCGCTATAAGGTACAACCAGGCTGCCAACTAATTCTTGAGTGCGAATTTGCTGCATGGTGCGGTGTCTGCCCAAAAACTGGGTGGTGTCGACGTGCCGGCGATTGCCCTGCGGCCAAAACTTAGTTGGATTGTGAATGATGAGTCGCTGAGGATCGTTTTCGCTCGGAAAGACACGGTAATCAATGTGGGCGCTGGCGTCTCCAACGACGGCATGGGCAATTTCAATGCCCTGCGGTCGTAAGTCAAAACAAACTAGGCTTAGTGTGGCGTGTGGTTCTGGGAAAAAAGGCCAGCTTTTCAGATTGTCTAACTGGTGAACTACACCTCTGACCGCATTTTCAGTTGACGATTTGCGAACGTCATCATAGGCGTCCAGGATTTGCGGCAGAAAACGGCGCACAGGACGGCTTAAGCGTGCGGTGTGGGAACCGTCAATTGCGGCAATTGCTCGCCGCTCAGGGTCGACGTAAACTCGATCATGTCCTTTGCGCCGGTGCTTATAGCTGCCGCCATAAAATTCAAACTGTGGTTGCTGCATATTGCTCTATTGTACGTGATGATTATAGATCAAAAGAGATGTCTAAGCTAGTTTTCAGATTTGGTCTCTACACTGTTTAAGCATTAAGGTAAGATAGGTAGATATGGCTGAGAGGCATCAATTATCACTAAGGCGCAAATTAGCCACCACTGTCATTACATTAGTCGTAATTGCCGGTTTGGTGGTGCTGGCAGATCATTTGAAAACCCAATCATCTGCGGTCGCAGCCTCACCAAGCGCGCAAACTATTGCCACCTCGCCCAGCAATTCAATCAGTGATGAACAAGCCACCAGCAGCGCCTCGTATAAAGACGGCAGCTACACAGCCAGTGAAAGTTACTTTGTGCCGCCTGGGCAGGAAAGCATTCAGGTTAATCTGACAATTACCAATGGGGTGGTGACCGACTCATCGGTAGCCAACAGCGAAAATGACCGCGAATCTGCCATTTTCCAGCAGGAATTTGCCTCTGCCTACAAGAATCAAGTTGTCGGCAGGGCCATTAGCGCGTTGAACATATCTTCAATCTCAGGTGCTTCAGATACTACCCGGGCATTTAATGACGCGCTCGACCAAATTCGGCACGAGGCGGAGACTTAATGCTCATGGGTGCGTGGCGGGACGAATTCGAGGCCATTGGCACCCGTTGGATCATTGACTTCGATCGCTTGAACTCAAGTGACTCCACAGTTCTGCTAGCCGCAATTCACAAACGCATTGACGCATTTGACCGCAATTACTCCCGTTTTCGGAAGGACTCGCTCGTCAGTCAAATGGCTCATCGAGCCGGCCGGTATGAATTGCCGCCCAACGCCTTTAAAATGCTGCAATTTTTCGAACGGCTTTATCGGGCGACTAACGGCTTAATCACTCCGCTTATTGGCCAGACTCTGGTCGACGCCGGCTACGACGCGGAGTATTCATTGCGACCTCAACAGCCTGCCGCCGCACCGAAGTGGGAGGACGTAATTCAATACGATGCGCAATCACTTACGCTGAGTCGCCCGGTGCTTCTCGACTTCGGTGCGGCCGGCAAGGGCTACCTGGTAGATTTATTGGTTGAAATAATTCGCGCCGCCGGTGTTGACAACTTTACGATTAATGCTGGCGGCGACATTTTCCGTTCCGGCGGACCAATTACCGTTGGCTTGGAAAACCCTCAGAATACGACGGAAGCGATCGGTACAATTAAGGTGGCCAACCAGAGTCTGTGCGCCTCATCAGTAAGCCGCCGTGATTGGGGCAAATATCACCATATCATCAACCCTGAAACCCTCGCTTCGCCTCGGGGTATATTGTCTACGTGGGTTCTGGCTGACGACTGCATGACGGCTGACGGTCTTGCCACCGCACTGTTCTTGGTGCCGCCGGTTGCGCTCGATGAGTTGAAATTTGGTTACGCCGTGCTGAGCGCTGATATGAGCCTTGAGCAATCATCTAATTTTCCCGCCATGGTCTTTACTGCCGTATGAACGCCATCGACCGATTATTAAACCGCTTCACTATGTACCGTTTGGTGCTTTATGCGCTTATTTCCTATGTTATTTTAGGCTTCTTTTGGGCGTTCGCTAACCGCCTGCCTTTTAGTTTGGGCGAGCTTGTCGGATCTTTAGCAGTCTTATTGGTCGTGACCTATATCACTAACCGGGTCTTTGGCGGGCTGTGGCGCGTACCGACCAATTCCGAGTCGTGGCTGATAACGGCGCTGATTTTATTTTTAATTTTAGAGCCGGCACTAAACGCAAGCGGCTATCTGATGCTCGTCGTTGCCGGTGTGGTTGCCGTCTCGAGCAAATTCCTTTTGGCTGTGCGAGGACGGCATATTTTCAACCCGGCAGCTTTGGCGGCTGCGGTTCTCAGCTTAACAGCCATACAGCCGACAATTTGGTGGTTGGGCAGCAGCAAATTTTGGCCATTAACGCTGCTTTTTGGTTTGGCGGTTGTTCGCAAACAACGCCGTTTTTCGCTGGTTTTAATTTTTGCTGCAGTTGGCTTGCTTGTCCAAACATTGCTGATTGTTCACCATCAAGCGCCATTAATCAGCACGTTGCACAATGATTTGATCTCATCGCCACTGATTTTTCTGGGCACGATCATGTTGACCGAACCGGCTACAATGCCGCCGCGGCGCCAGCAGCAGCTGCTGTTCGGGGCGATTGTAGCTGTTTTATATGCGACGGCCTGGCACGTTGGCAGGCTGTATGTTTATCCGGAAGTGGCGCTGCTGCTGGGCAATCTCTATGCCTTTGCCGTCTCATCTAAAGCTGGCTTACAGTTGGAATTGCTGCGTATTGATAAGATCTCAGATCGTGTCGCAGATTATGTTTTTCGCCCCGAGCGGAGATTGCAGTTTATGGCGGGCCAATACATGCAATGGACTCTGCCGGGCGTTAAGTTTGATAGTCGCGGTAATCGTCGAAGTTTCACAATTGCCTCAGCACCGAGCGAAGCTGATGTTCATTTAGGTGTTAAGTTTTATGAGCCGTCGAGCGCCTTTAAGGCGCGGCTGCGCCATCTCAAGCCAGGCGACAAAATTTATGGCAGCCAAATCGGTGGTGACTTCACTTTGAGCGGAAATGAAAACAAAAAAATTGCCTGGATCGCGGGCGGCATTGGCGTCACGCCGTTTCGCAGCATGGCCCAAAGTCTGGTTGACCAAAATCTGCAAGCCGATGTTGTGCTGCTTTATAAAGTTGCGGACAAAACGGAGCTGGCCTTTGCAGAAGTTTTTGCGGCGGCGCGTGAGCATGGTGTAAAGGCTATTCCTTTAACGGGCCGTCTGGATAAAACGATGATCACTGAAAAGATTCCCGACTACGCCGAGAGGCTGTTTTATGTCTCCGGGCCGAACGCCATGGTCGACGCCACGCGTGCTCAGCTGACTGATCTGGGCGTAAAACAGATCAAAACTGACCACTTTGCCGGCTATTAAGTCTGTAGTGCGAAGACAGGCACACCGGTATTGCTTAACAGAGGTAATTATGCTAAAGTTACTTGACTATTTATGAGCCAAGATCCAGCGAAAATTCGTAATATTGCTATTATTGCCCACGTCGACCACGGCAAGACGACATTGGTTGATGGCCTCTTGAAACAATCCAAAACCTTTCGTGAAAATCAAGCGGAGATGAGCCAAGAGTTGATCATGGACAGCGGCGACCAGGAGCGCGAGCGCGGCATCACGATTACGGCCAAAGTTACAGCCGTTCAACACGGCGATTACCGCATCAACATTATCGATACACCGGGCCATGCCGATTTCTCTGGCGAAGTGGAGCGTACGCTCAATATGGCTGATGGCTGCCTTTTGATTGTCGACGCCCAAGAGGGTCCAATGCCGCAAACTAAGTTCGTGCTGGAAAAAGCTTTGGAAGCTGAACTTAAACCGATTGTGATCGTTAACAAAATCGACAAGCCCGGCAGTCGCATTGCCGAAGTCGAAGACGAGCTGGCTGATCTGTTTTTGGAGCTCGCCGTACATGAAGATCAGCTGCATTACCCGGTTTACTACGCTATTGGCCGTGAAGGCAAGGCCTGGGAAAATCCACAGCCGGATACGGCCGCAGTGGCCAACCTAGAGCCAATTTTCGACGCCATCATCAATAAGATCCCGGCACCGCAGGTGGAATCAGACAAGCCATTTCAAATGCTGGTGACGGCGCTGGGCTGGGACAGCTTTAAAGGCAAGTACGCTATTGGCCGCATCAGCCGCGGCACAGTGAAGCCAGGCGATCAAGTGGTTCTATGCAAAAAAGACGGCCTTCAGACGAAAGCCAAAGTTGAGCTGGTTTTCATGAGCCACGGCGTGTCAAAATTTGAAGTTCCCGGCGGTGTGGCCGGTGATATTGTGCAGCTGACCGGCATTGCCGACGCTCAAATTGGGGAGACTGTTTGTGATGCTGAAAATCCTGAAGTTTTACCGACTATCGAAGTTGAAGCCCCAACCTTGCGCGTTTATTTAGGCCCCAACACCAGCCCATTTAAGGGCAAAGAAGGCGAATTTAACACTTCGCGCCAAATCGCTGAGCGTCTGCACAAAGAACTGGAGACCAACGTCGGCTTGCGCGTCGAAGACGACGGCATCGGTTTTACTGTTGCCGGCCGTGGCGAGCTCCACCTGGGCGTTTTAATTGAAACCATGCGCCGCGAAGGTTTTGAATTTGAAGTCGGTCGTCCGCAAGTTGTTACCCACGAAGAAAATGGTGCCGAAGTTGAGCCGCTTGAGGAAGTTATTATCGAAGTTCCGGCCGAACATGTCGGCACTGTCCAGATGGAGCTCGGCCAGCGCCGGGCCACGCTCAAGGAGCAGTTTGCCAGTCCTAAAGGTGTCACCAAACTTATTTACGAAATGCCAACTCGTGCCTTACTCGGTATGCGCAACATTTTATTGACCAACACCAAGGGCACGATTGTCATGAATAGCCTGGTAACGGGCTATCAACCGGTTGGCCAACCGCTCGAGCAGCTGCGCAACGGTGTATTGATATCCTTTGAGACAGGCGTGACCACGCCATATGCGCTGGAAATGGCCGAAGAACGCGGCACGCTGTTTGTCGGCCCGGCCGAGAATGTTTATGCCGGCCAAATTGTCGGCCTCAATAGTCGAGGTGACGACCTGGAAATGAACGTCTGCAAAGCCAAGCATCTAACCAACATGCGCAGCAAATCGTCTGACGGCACGGTTCAACTGACACCGGCAACTATCTTTAGTCTGGAACAATGCCTGGACTTTATTGAAAATGACGAGCTGCTTGAAGTGACGCCCAAAAACTTGCGCCTGCGTAAACGTGAGCTCGATCCCACCAAACGCAAACGCGCCAACCGCTAGCTAAAGCATAATAAAAAAAGCGGAGGCCGCTTAAAGCCTCCGCATGGGATGTGGGGGAGACAGGCTAGCTGGTGGTGTCGCTATCGCTGTCACTATCGCTGCGGCTGCTGTGCTGACCACCGCGTTTTGCGGCCTCAGTCGAGCCAGCGGCGCCGCTGGTGTTGCTGTTGCTCGAGCTTGAGCTGGAGCGGTTACCGCCGCCACTTGCTTTACCACCTTTGCTGGCGATCTTACGTTGCTTTTCGTCGTCCATACTGGCAAAACCTTGATTTCCTGCCATAAGCCCTCCTCGTTAATTAATGTTCTTTAACCTTACCAAGGAGTCGGCGACGGCGCAGTGAGATTTTAAACGCGCCGGCTGTATGATTTATTTCTTTTCAAAGAAAACCATCAGATAGCCGTTAGGATCGCGCATGCTGAATTCGCGGCGCTTGTTAACGGTTTTTTGGGGTTCGCTCTCAATTTCATAGCCCGCCTTAACCGCTGCCTCGTAAAAAGCATCAAGTTCAACACTGACGAGTACTAACGGGCCATCTTTTTGACTTTCATCAATGTCATTGGCAACATGAAATTCGATTGAAAACCAGTTGAGGTAAGCGATCGCCATCCGTCCGTCATTGCTGTCGATGCGGAAGCCCAGGCCTTCGTACCATTTGACTGTCCTTTCTAAATCTACGACTTTATAAACCAGTGCAGAGACGCTTTTAGGTTTCATTGTTTACACTCCTTTTGTCTTATTATATCTTACTGGTTGGTCGCCTGGCCCAAGTAGTCCTGCTGTAGCGCCAGCGGCTGGTTGTTGAGCTGCACAAAGAAGGCGCCGATCATGACCGCAATCAGAAAGGCGCGGGCTATGGCCAGGGTCTTAAGCTGAAAGGCCACCAGATACCAGGCAATAAACAGCAAAAAGGGTGCCGCTGCAACGGATAGATAACTTGTTAAGAATAACGGCTTAATACCGATCCAAGCGGCGATGAACATGGTGATCATAGGTGTTAGGCCGGCCCAAAGTGCATACTGAACGCCCACGTTAGGCCTGACGTATTTTTGAATTGCCAACAGGCCCAAAACTACCAGGAGCGGCCAGAAGGCAATAATCAAAGTAGTGGTCAAAACAGATTGAAAGCCAAATATAAACTGTACGTACAATATAAAGGCGTTGGTAGCTGACGGCTTGCCCGTGAAGGGCAGGTAATGCCAAAAAATGCTGTGGGCCAGACTATAGTGCAGCCAGAGCAGAAAGGCCACGGCAAAAAGCACCTGGCAACCCACAAGCAGCCACAACCGTTCCGATTCATACTGATGAAATTTGACAAGGAAGAAAATCAGCTGCAGCAGCAAGATCACGGCGAAAAAGTAGTGCACTCCTAGTCCGAGCAGCCCTGTTAGCGCGTAACCAACCCAGTCCCGCGAGCGGGCCCGTTGCAGTATGGCGTCGAAAAAGTACTGATTGATCAGGCCCACAAGCAGCAGCAGTCCGTACATCGTGGCGCGGCTGTTATACCAGATAATGAACGGCGAAACTGCTAACAATATTGCCGCTAACCGGCCTACGGCAGGCTCACCCGACATTCGTCGGCCCACAACAAAAGCGGCCAGCACAGACAGCAGCAAAAATATTAACGACAGCGAGCGCGCCGCATACAGGCTGATGTTTCCAAGCATGGCCGTATAACCATGCAGTAACAGATAATATAGCGGCATGGGATCGTCGGGCGAGCCTTCGGCGGCCAGATGGACAGGCTGGGCGGCTAAATGCAAGTTATATTGTTCCTGATAATTTTGACCGCTGTGCAAAAGCACTAGCCATAAAACGGTTGCTGCGGCCAAAGCAAGTACTAGGGTGACAAATGTTCGTTCACCTTCCTGTTTCATTGACAACCTCCTCGGCGGGCAGCTCTACATCAGTACCAGGCAATTTTTCAGCCAGGCGCTCTGACATAGCGGCGCGAATAAAGGGGACAAACATTACAATGTACAAAATGGCCCATGAGGCGTTGGTAATAAGCGAGCTATTTATGCCGGTATGTATGGCTGCGTACACCACGCCTATGGCCACAGCAAACATGTAAAGCACGTGCAGGCTAACTAAATGCAGGTAGTTGGCATCGATGCGCTCTTTGCTGGTGACCTGAAAGCCGCCATCGCGCCGGAACATAGTCGCCAAAAAGGCGCTCACGAAAATTGGCCACGAGGCAATCGAAAAAGCGATAGCCCGGAAAGAAAACGCAAAATTGCTAAAGATCTGCAGACAGTACAGCGTCAGGAAAATATATGGCACAAAGACTAAACCAATAGTCATGGTAGCTGAAGTAATCGGGATCTGGTTAAAGTAAAAATAGAACAGCGGCAGAGCGCCTTCAATGAGAACCACCAGGCCGGTCAAGTAGTAGGTTACTGAAGCCAGATACTGTATTCGCTGATTTTGGGTCAGTCCTTTGATAAAAATCGGATTAAAACGCCACAAAACCTCCAGGCTGCCGCGGGCCCAGCGATACTGCTGTTTCCAAAATTCACCGAGATCCTCTGGCGCCATACCGTGCGCGACAATCAGCGGCACATACACCGAGCGCCAGCCCCGGGAGTGCAGCAAGAGTGAAGTCAGCAGGTCTTCGGTGATGCTGCCGGCGTTCATGCCGCCAACCTCATTTAATGCTTTACGGCGGAGAATCATATTGGTGCCGCACATGAATAGCGCGTTAGTATGATCTTTACCGCGGCAAATTGGTCCGAAAAAAAGCGTTTGTTGCTGCCAGGCAGCATTTGCTACATAACTTTCACCGTGGTTGGCATAATACTGCGGTGCTTGCACGAAAGCGACCCGTTCATCGCCAAAAAAGCCAACCAAGCGTTTTAAGAAATAACGGCGCGGCACATGGTCGCAGTCTAAAATAGCCACAAAGGGTGCCTTGGTGAGTTTCAGGGCGTGGTTAATATTGCCGGCCTTCGCCCCACCCGGTTTTTTGCGGGTGATGCACTGTACGCGGTGGTCGTAGCGGCGGGCAATCGACTCAATGGCTTCCCAGTTATCTTTATTGGCGACAAAGCCGTCATTAAGGATATAAACGCGGAAATTTGGGTAGTCCATACGTGCCGCGGCTGCCACAGTTTTGGCAACGACATCGATCGGCTCACCGGCAACGGTAATGTAAACGTCGACAGCCGGCTGAAAAGTGCGGTCAAAATAGTGTTTAATGCGAGGTTCCCAGGCGACGTGAATCAGAGTCAACAGTTGCCAGAGATGGAAAACTTCACCTAATATAAGGCCCAGATACAGATAAATATTGCCGCGCTGGAAAAACACAAATAATCCAACGAAATACAGCACCGCCAACAACATATTAATGACCAGCAGCCGCTTGGCGACAATTGGTTTGAGAAATGGAGCGATCACTGTGCGCCTCCAGGAGCAAATTTGGGCAATCGGTCGGAATAAAGCGCCAGACCAAACCACAGCCAGTTATTTTCGTAATAGCCAACCGTTTGATCAAAACTATGAGTGTGATCGTTATATAGCAGCTGCATTTTGTGCGTGACAATTGCTTCTGCCAAATCAGGATGAATCACCGTAAAATAACCAAGCGCACCTCCATACATAGCAGGTGATTCGTACTGTACGACCACTTGCCCATCATGACTGTAAATGGCGTTGAGGCGGTGGTTATGATTCCAAAACTCAGCTAGCTTGCTAAAGGAGGCCAACATGTTTTTGGCAGCGGTGTCGTGATTCCATTGGTAATCTAGGGCCACCCGCCAAACTGCGCGGAAGGCGTCATAGCCAAAATTAGTATCGTGACCATTGCTGTTATCGGCGCTTAAACGGCCAGTTTGAGCATCAATTTTTAGCCAGTCAGGCGGCAAATTAGCACTGCTGTCGGTATCGAGTTGCTGCTGGCTGGCGTCGCGTAGCTCGTTATAGCTCTGGTCGGCCAGTTCTCGCCAATCGTCGCCGGCATCCAGTTGCCCAAAAATGCGATAGGCGTAGGGCGCCCAGTATGAAGGATTTAATATTGGCTCCGAAGCGTCCTTTTCGAGTTGGTCTGCAGTCATATAGGGTTGTCCATTGATGGTCACCACCTCTTGCTGCCAGATAGCCGGAATAATTAATTTTGCTTGGGCTAGGTAGGCAGCATTATGCCAACGGGAGCCGGCCATGACCAGTGCCAGAGCAATGTCGGTGTCGGCATCGCTGGCGGTATTGTTTGAGCCTGACTCTTGGCTGAAGCGCCATTTAAACAACTTATCCGGACGCTGCAGGTGTTGCGCCGTCCAGCGCCAGGTCTCGGCAAAGATTTTCGGGTCATTGCTCCACACCGCTCGCAACATAGTGTAGCCTTGGCCTTCGGAAGTTGTGACATTGCCGTGTGGATCAATTGTTCGGCCGGCGCGCCAGTCATCATTATTATAAGTCTGCCAAAGTGCGTTGAGCAGCGTTTGCTTGCTGACAGGCGCAGTTGGTCGGTTGGCGCGGATCAAAAAGCCGGCGACAAGCATCACAATAATAATTCCGAAGAGGCCTAGCAGCCGTAGCCGTCTTTCCATGCGCTGTCATTACTCCCATCTCCGTAAAGCCGAATTACAAGAACACAGAAACACTATAAAAGCTATGGAGCCAAGCCGCAGTAACTTATATAACAGCCAGAGCAGTCATATTGCTTAAAGCAAGGATAAGATGTATAATAATTCGAATGTCTTACGGTGTTGATGACCCGCGCCGCCTTCTTTCGCGCCGTGTCCAAGATTTTCATGAATCTGATCCGGCTATTCAGGCCGCACTGGCGGGTGAAGAGCGGTTTCCCATTACTGCTGGCCACTTAGTTTCTACTGCCCTTGAAACTGGCTATTTTAAAGATGTTGACGATTGCCTAGATTACTTCGAACTAGACCGCACCCGCTTGGCTGACCCTGAACCTCTTGGCTACGAAGAGATTGATCATTTAGAAAATCTTGTCGCGTCTGATGTCGAAGGCTGGGTACGGCCCGAGGCCGAAAAACCGTATATCGCTTGGGCGGCAGCTGTCGTAGAGGCGTTAACTGTGCCCGAAGAAGACCGTGAAGCTGTTATTGAGCGACTACTAAGCTCTGGCGCTGCTGTTGATCCTGAGTCTGAGGAGCATGAGGGTTTTGCCGACCGTTTCGAAAACCGTCACAGCGAATTCGATTTTCACACCGGCAAGCTACAGCTGCAACTATTGCGTGCGGTGCGGTTAGTTTTGCATGACGGATTCGCCATTACTGCGACTACCGCTATGAAGAGCTTGCAGGCCAATGGGTTTATTCCTGAGGAAGAAGAACTGCCGTACGGCTGGGGTGATGTAGGTCGGCATTTGCAGGATGGTTTGGCGTACGCCGCCTATAATGGCATGCGTCGAGAAGTTGAAGATGGCTTGATTGACCCCACGACTACCGAAAACCCCGACGGCACGCCAACTACCTTTGGCAATCAAATTGACGATTTTTGTTTTGCAGTACTGGAGAATGATCCAGTTATCTTAAGTGCCAAAGATCTGTGGATGTTTGCCCATTTCTACGCTAGTCCTCGCAAGCTTGAAGCCATCAAGCAGGACCCTAAATACATCGCACTAGTTGGCCTGTTCAAAAACACTGAAGAACGTATTGAAGAAGTACAGGCCTTCGTCCGAGGGCTACGTAAATAATCTAGCTATCCTGCGATAGAATCAGTGCTGAGTTGGGGGGGATGACCAAGGTGCCATTACCGTTGTCGACTACTACGTCAGGCGTATCGATATTTTTAAAGTCGGCGCTGTAGCCTCGCCAGGTGCTGTTGAAACGGACTTTCCAGGTGCCATTGCGGGGCAGGCCCATGACATACTCTTTGTGGAGATGATTGTTAAAGTTTATGACCACCACCACGTCATCTTGAGGGCCGCCGTTGATCCAGCGATGATAGGCCAGCACCTTGTTCTCTTCGTCAACGTGAATGAGATTAATATTGTGGCCAGTTAGCCCGTTGGCGTTGCCATCACTATTTTTGCGCAGAGCAATCAGGTGTTTGTAGGCCTCGACAATGCCGTGATGATCTTCGGCATTTTGCCAATCGAGCGCTTGCCAGTCATTGAAAGCCCCAGCCTGCATAAATTCCTGGCCTTGGAATAACATCGGTATGCCGGGTGCCGTTAAGATAATGGCAGCAGCCAATAGCGATTGTTGGCGCGCGAACAGGCCGTCGGCTTTGCCGGGTGCGATAACCTCATTGAGTCGCGCCGAACCATTGGCGGCGCTGTCATGCGAATCAGCAAAGACCACTCGCTTGAAGACGTTACCATCAAAGCGGCGAGTCAGCTCGCTGCAAACGCCGGTAAGATCGATCGAATCTTTATTTAAAGCGCTGCGCAGACTAAACGGGAAGCCCAGCTCCCACTGGGCCGAAAAACCAGCGCCGCCATCTTGAACCGGTTTCACCAGATACTCATTGTCCCCGACATCTTCAGCGATAGTTATTAGCGAGGGCTTCATTTTGTCGACCAGGTTGTTGATTTCCTGCAGCATGTACCAGCCCTCGGGCAGGTCAGTGCTGGGGTCGTCATTATGGCCTTTAACATTGCGAATAAAGATCGTGGAGTCCACGCGCAGGCCGTCAACGTGGCAATCAATGGCCCACATTTTGATGTTGTCCAAGATGTACTGGCGGACTTCCTGCCGGCCATAATCGGGACGAGTGTTGCCCCACGGCGTTTCGGCACGCCAGTCATTATAGAAGTAGATGCCACCGTAATTGTCGGTGTTCCAGCCGTCAAAACACCAGAGATCCAAGTTAGAGTCTGGGCCAAGGTGGTTATAGACAACGTCTACGATAACACCAATGCCGCGCCTGTGGGCTTCGGCCACGAATTTCAGAAAGGCGTAGCGGCCGCCGTACAAGCTTTCAATTGCAAAAATATAATCGGGCGCATAGCCCCAGCCGCGGTCCATGACCATGCTGCAAATTGGCAACAGCTCAATCATGTTTACGCCCAGCTCGGCTAGATGATTCAACTTGGCGATTACATCTTGAAAAGTGCCGGTAATGGCCTGGTCCGGTCGATAAAATGTGCCCACATGCAGTTCGTAAATAACTTGCTGCTCAACAGGCGGAGCGGTGAAGTTATCGCCTTGCCAGTCAAACTCCGGGTCGACAATTACCGAGCTGCCGGCGGTTGTGGTGTAGTGCAGAGCACGCGGATCGTTTCGAACAAAGCGTTCTTCTCCGCGGTGAATGACGAATTTGTACTCCTGCCCAACTACAGCATCGGGCAACAAGGTGTACCAGTAACCATCCGGTTCTTTGTCCATGGGCTGTTCTGACCAGTTATTAAAGGAACCGATCAGCGCCACACTGTCGGCAAAAGGTGCCCAGACCCGGAAAGAAACGCCCTCTTTATGGACGATGGCGCCGACATCTTTTTTATATTTCCCACTCATGCTCTCTATATTATGCTTACGGTTACCCGTGAGCGCAATATGTAAGCACTAGCAGGCGACGTCTTGGTCGACCTTGCTCCTCTTGCTGGCGTATTGCATGAGCAGGCTTGGTCCACCAGTGAATTGGTGGCCGGTACAGTAAGATTGAGCCTGAGCGGCAGTAGTCCAGGTGGTTGCGCCCCAGCTTGGCCAGTTATTTTGCCAGCTGCCGGTTACGCTCTGCCATTGTGCAGTGGTGCTGTAAACGCCAACCACCGCAGCGCCGTTAGCGACTAAGGCGTCATATTCGCCCTGAAGACTTTTCTGATTTTGCTGCACATCTTTATTCCAGGTGTTGCTGGTCTCCACGTCTAGCCACCATTTTGAGCTGCTAACCCCTTGGGAATTAGCATAACTGATGGCGTCCTTGGCAGCGTTGTAGCCGTAATTGTAGGCGGCACAGTAGACATCACCGTTACAGCCCACTTGGGCTTGGATGTAATACTGCGAGCTCTTGCTGGCGTTCAGGCCGGTGTTTACATACAGGCTCACATCTGTAAAATTCTGCGCTTCCGCTGCCATGCAGCCATTATGGCCGTAAACCAGACCGTTGGTAACACCCACGATACCAAAGTTAACCACCGGAACTTTGGTGGTGCAGTTCGGATAGCTAATATCGACGCCAGTTGAGCCGGTAGTATAGAAGCTTGATGCCGCAACCGTCTGCAGAGAAAGCGTCAGCGCGCCCACTAACAGCAAAGGAAATATTAATATTTTTTTCATAACGTGAGGCACCCCCTTAAAGATATTTTGCATTACCTATAGCTTACCATGCGCTCGGGCCACACCGGTTGGGCGGCTATATTGTTGAGATGAGGGATGCGAATCGTTGAACTTTTCGTCAACAGTAAAGCAATCACGTTGCATCAGGACTATCTACTTGGCTGGAAGGGTATCAGATTATCATCGAGGAACATCTTAAAAGCAGCAACCATGTCGTCTTTTTGATGGGGCTTTGATTTTGCAACCAATTTTGCAATCTCATAGAGAGCAATCGGCGAGGCTTTTATCCATTTGCCGTTCTTTGCAAGAAAGTTAAGCATTGTCGTGACGGCTAGACGCTTATTACCGTTTAAGAACGGATGGTTCTTGGTCATTAAATAGAACAGAATTGCCGCTTTATCTGTAAGCTCTGGCTATGGGTCAAGACCTTCAAATGTCAGAAAGGGTTGTTGCAAGCAGCTCTCAAGTTTATCAGGATAGCGAGTTCCGAACTCAGGTATTGGCTCGCTTTGATCAAACCAATCCTTTGCCAGACTATGTGCTATATATTCAACCTCACCTACGCTGAGGGGTTGAATATGCATTTTACTCCTTAGCTAAAAGTTTGAGTGTTTTGCCATACTTTTTGATAACTTTTTTGTTGGCAATATCAATGAAAGCTTTCTGCTCTGCAGTTGCTTTCTTTCGCTTAATAGTTGTGCTTGTCATAGTTCTATTCTGACAGCCTTAATCTTAAATCGCAAACGCTTATGCTTGGCCAGGATGTGGATTCGCTTTGCTCGGGCAAGCCCCTCGCAAAGTGCCGGGGTCTGCCACTGGCAGACCCGTTCGAATCCCAATCGCAGAGCCAAACAAAAACCCCAGCTTGCGCTGAGGTCCTTGTTTGGCTGGCCATTATCTCCCAAGTTAAACATCTTTTCATAAACTCACCAAACGCACTGACTTATACCTCCTAGGGGCTCAACCTATATAGTTTCGCTATCGGCTTCATGCTTGTAACTCCAGCAGCTACCCCTGTTAATCAAACCCCAATATTGGCCTCTCGTAGCATTACCCTCTTATTGTCCTGCTACACGCACCAATGCTCCGCAGGCGGTGTGCTAGTGGACTGAGATCCGGAGACTCCCAGCCGCAAAAGATAGAGGGGGGGGTGGGTATCAATGTGCGCTCAACCCTCACTAATACATCCCATCCGAAATTTTTTTAATTTTTCCGAAACATATATAGGTAGGCCTATAATCGACAATATGAGTAATGCGGGAATGAGCAATTACAAGGGCGTGAATTATCAGGCGTGGGCGGCTTTGCTGCTATTTTTGTTAAGAGCTAACGACTCTGCCTTTGAATCCATAACACTCGAAGATGTTGAATGGGAGGATTTCACACTAAAGTACTCTAATGGTAAAAAGATAATCTGCGAATCAAAATTCCGTTCGGAAAAAATTAAGCCTAGTTTGGTAAAAGAAATCCTTCAGAATATTGCGGCACGAGAAGGTGACATCACAGAGACTGATGAGATATTGATAATTTGTCCTGAAGTTGATGAAGAGCTTGAATCCAATGTTCGCTACTACAAATGGGATCCAGAAAGAATTGGAAAATGGTTTAAAGAAAAAGGATTCTCTGAGGAATCCATAAAACTTGTATCAAGGTTATCCTTTTTTAAAGCTCCAAGCGCTGAGTATCTTTATAACGAAGCAATCTCGTACTTTTATAATCTTAATGAAGTAGGGCATGCATGGTTGCCTCAAAGTGAAGTCGATGCTTGGCTAAAAAAGACTCTTGTAGATGAGGTGCATACCAAGTCTGAAAGCGGAACTACGTTTACACGTGCCGAGCTCCAAAAAATTATTGATGATTATTTCCATGAGAAAATCCAAAATAATCCCGTTTATGATGCTGAGCAGTCAGAGGTGAAAGAACAGTACGCGACATTGTTAAAAGATATCGCTGAAAAAAATACTAAAGCTATCCAGAGGGATTTAACTGTTTTAAGCGCTCAGCCTCAATTAATGTACATAGCAATTGATACTATTTTCAAAACACCCGATGCTACATTACGGGACTGGGATGTCATTTGGTCGCACCTAATAGATAGACAGTACTGGTTTAGGATAGTACATGAATTTAAAGGTAGAACTGATGCGGCGGACAATGCGTCGTATATATTAGATCTGTTCAACGATCATGTGGACGCATTTATAAATCCTGCTCTTGACGACTTTCGATCCGAATACTCAATTCAAATAATTATCGAGATAATAGACAAGCACCCCGATCTTGCACCAACTGCACTAAAGTTCGCAGAAGAATTCTTGAAACGAAAAAAAATTAGTTACCAAGATCTTGATCAGCACGACTCTAAACAAGAAAAGGTTGAAATCGCAAATCTTTTGGAAAAATTATATGATCAGTTTCACTCAAATAGCGACAATGAAAATGCATTAAAAGTTATAGAGCTTGCTACGCAGAACTTTAGTCTTATTGATGATGACGGAAAGTACTTTATTTATACTCCCGCTCCAATATTCGCCGTGCTTCAAAAGTATTTAGGTGAATCATTAGACACTAGACTTAGCGAGATAACAGAACTGGTTACTAATCAGTTCAATGGTCATAAATATTTTAAAGGAGAATACAAAGGTTGGGATGCTACCGGCTCTGGACTTAGTCAGTTTGGAAGTGAATTCAGTATTGATGACAAGCACTTCATACAAGCGATTTTGATGCCGGTGTTATCAAAAGAATATGAGGAAAAGCCAGCTCAGACATGGAAGCTTGTTGAGGAAAATCTACTCACAACGGATCCGGAAAAGATAACAGCAAAGAATCCTGACTATCTCAACAGAGCGGTTATACCCGTGCTCCTTAAAGAATATGTGTCAGGCGAGAATAGTGAAGATGCGAAAAAGCATTTAATTGCCTTGTCGTTAATGAAGGGGGTTCCTGCAAAGTTTGAACTTATCTTTCAAAAAGTACGAGACTATGAGGATATGTCAGATGACCAGAAGTGGTCGTTAGTGAAGCCGTTCCTGGATCATTACAAATTGCCTATAACAGTATTCGTCGAGCAGATTGTAAGTGATCTTGCCGTAAAGGGTCATAAAGAGGCTATTGCAACGATAAAAGAATGGGTTGCAGATCCGGATTATCGCGAGCAACAACGTAGGCATAGTTTTTTTATCGCCCAAAGCATGTTTAAGCTGCTTGCCACTGATCCAAATTCTGATAGTTTCAAAACAGGTATAGAGATTTTTGAAGAATATATTGCCAGTGAAGACTTTACCTCAAAGTTAGACAGCTTTGATAGCTATGATATCAGCAGAGCACTTGCTCGCATTATCGAGGTTAGTTATGATGACGGCTTAGCGATACTTAAGGCAATTAATAGCAACTCAACGCTCACAAGGAATCAGCAGACGCTGGTATGGCTGAGCCTTGAACAGGTAGATAAAACGAACAAAGAGTTAATCAAGAAGCTATACGACGATTTTGTAAAACCAACTCTAATTGATGAACTAAATGCAGACTCTGACACTGTAGAGGCAAAGTATACCGAACCTTATGGACGAGAGTTGGCAGTTCAATTTGCAGAGCATCTAGCAGAACTGAACTACAAGGATGAAGGTATGCAAATTCTGTCAGTTTTCATTGCTGACAGCGATCCGCCCCTTACGAATAAAACCGATGATCCGGACGGTACTTTTAATTATCACGAACGAATAAAGAAGGGTGACGATGTAAATACCATCAATACAGTACGTGGATGGACAGCATGGGCGTTGAGACAGTATTGCGGCACTAACTATCGAGATAAAATTGATTCTACAATCGATATGGTCTGGCAGCTGGCATGTGATGAAAATCTTTATGTCAGAACCATGTCTACGTTCCCTATGATCGAGCTAATGAAAAATCGCCACACTGTGATGCCTGGCACTGACGATAGATTCGTACCTACAGAATTAGCCGAAAAGATAGAAACTATGGCACTAAACTTTCTCGAAGACAATGATAACCCAGTAATTTTGAGCCATATGGTTCATGTTATGCAAAATTTTCATACTTTAACTACTGATCAGGCATTAATGATGTTTGAAAAGTATGGCTTAACAGACTTAAAGCCCGTATCAGACGACATCGTATTGCTGCTTCCATACTTTGCCTTCTGGAGGAAGAACGATTTTATCGATGAGAAATGCAGGAAGTTGTTCGGTGATGAGAAGTATGAGGCTATCAACAATTTTGATGATAAGCCCTTCATCGACCTACTAAAAAAGTGCATTGACCAAGGTGATGACGAGCTCAGAACTCAAATAGGATGGTATTTTTGGACGCTACCTAAAAAGAATGCACAAGATTTTGAAAAGCTCTTCCAGATTTCCTACGACTATATGACCTTACTTGCTGGAAAATATTCTCGCGAAGCTTTTTCGAGAATCGGGTACTTTATACGAGATCATATCGAGACAAAAACTTCTGAGTGCTTGGAATTGTGGGAAAAAGTCATTGTCAAAGAGAGAGATTGGCTGATAGCTAATGCGAAGAATATGCAGCCTCATGAATGGTGGACACACCATCATAACGCAGACTTTTTGATCAAAATGCGTGAAGTGCATGGGGACGAACGGTACTTGGATAATCTTGAAGTGCTGCTCGGCTATCCTGAAAAGTTTCAGCCTATGCTTGGGCCAGACGTGAACTACAATATTTTAGTTGAAATAAATAATCCTCGTGCACAGGCTGCACTGGAAAAGCTGAAGTCTATTTACCCTCAGCTTTATGCTAAGGACTCATAATACGTGCACACACATCTTAAAGAAGACCAGTATTACGAAGATCTTTACGACAAAATAACCGTAGAGTTTGCCCGTCGGAATATTGTGTACTTCGACAAATTCTATGCTGAATTTGAAGCTAAGTTACCTTCTGGCGAGGAAATCGATCGACCAGGCAATGCCTTCGTAATCAATGTATTTTATATGGAAACCGTTGGCAACGAACTACTGAAGCGGTATAACGAGCGTGACCAAAAAATTGCGGAATGGAGAGAGCGGGACGCTGCTAAGGATGCACATGTCGCCGACACCAGGCTTACCGAAGAGCCTCGCTGTCGGCACTGTGGTGCGCAGGGTCTGCGGATTACGGATAAGGATTTAATGAATAGAAGCCAGGCGGCCAGTCTTAGCGACAATGAAGAAGTGTTGTTTACACTAAGATGTCCAGGCTGTGATAAGTACACTGCATGCTGGGGAGACGGCGAGCTCTGGCTTCCTAAACCAACTCTTTGCGTTAGCTGTGGTTCCGAAATGACTCAGAAAACAACCAAAACAAAAGCGGCCATTATCTTTCAGTACTCATGCGCAGCATGCGGCAATGCTTACAATGACAAGATCGACCTCAAAGATAAAAACGCCAAGACTGATCCTGAATATGCCAACGACCGTGATCATTTCTGTCTACGTAATGATGAATTTCGTAACAGACTAGCCAGTATGCGCCGTGACTTTTTGGGAATGGCCCAGCTTGGCAAAGAGATGCAGGAAAAACGCGATAACAGGCACATCTACGACGCGATTAAAGAGATGAAGAAACCCAAGATCGCCGAACTGTCCGGTATTCTTACGCCCGCGTTGGCTAAGGCTGGTTTTATCGAGGTAACATTAGATAAGCCTGAGATTGGCAAGGACGTAATCGTTGGCTTTAGCTGCCTTGATAATCAGAGTGGCCGTAGCGACCACGATAGTGAAAAGCAGCTCAAACAAGCCGTTAATCGTGCGCTTGAGAATACGAACTGGCGGTTAATGAGTGATGGCATTCACTACAGGCTTGGCTACATGAGCGGTCGAATCAAAGCTTACGAAGATGAAGAGGCACTGAAAAACCTAGTGGCCAGAACTGCCAAAAAGACAAAATCATGAACACGGCGGCAAACCCTCATTGTGTTGGCTTTGATTGCTACTACAAGGATTATCAGTGCATGCTAATGATCGCAAGCACCACACACAAGGACTTGCATGGTATGCGTATGGCAAGACAAGCTCTCGAAGGTTTTGAGAAATCAATCAGAAAGAAATACTATCCACTTCAATACAATCATGATGACTCCGGTGCAAAAATTGGCGTTATAGTAAGTGCCAAATTATTTGTAATGCCCGATGGCGAGACGGCTCTGGCGGCTCTGGTCATCAAGCATAGCGATAAAGAGATTGCGCAACGCTTTCCTAGCGGTGGCAACAATTCTGTTTTTATGAATTTTCAAGAACTCATTGATGTTAATGCCCTAATGATAGCCCATGATATTAAGATGGAAGGGTATGTCGAAGTAGAGCAGTCCCTTGAAGAGAAGCTTGAATCGTTTATGCAATCTCATATTGTCATGCCCGATGGGCAGATTAGAACCAATAAGTACCTGGTCACGAAAATAAAGGAATTCCGTGTTGAGATTTATCCAAAAGACCATCGTCCGGCGCACTTTCATTTGATATCCAAAAAGCGAAATATTGATGCGAGGTTTAGTATCGAAACCCTAAACAAGATTAGCGTTAAGCAAGGAAAAATATCTAGCGGTGATGAAAGGCTCGTTAAACTCTTCTTTAAAACACACCCCGATGAACTCACTAAGCTGAAGAAGGAGGCCAAAAGACTGCAGCTAGAAGTATAAGTCTAGTAGCCAGGCCAAGAAATATCAGAGTAAGTTTTAATTAGATTACAGCCTTGCGCGTTTAATGAGTTTATAGTGCTAACGTATGTAGCATAGGCTGGCTTTTCTATCGCGTTGAACTTTGTCTTTGCGTCGGCAGCATACTCATCATAAGGGCTATGCGTGTAGTACGGCTGGTCTTTTACTGCGTTCCATTCAGCCATTACCGCGTCGTATGCTGGTTTAGCTCCGGCGGACTGAGCAATGTAAGTATCGCTTGCTTTTTTGTCTTGATCGCTACACCAGATTGATAAGGCATTTTTCTTGGCCATCACCACGCAATTATCATAACCAGCAGTTTGAGGTATGCAGCCATACTCATCCGGCATTGGAGCAGAAGTGGTCTGTTGTGTTTTTGCTGGTGTATTCTGAGTAGCGGTATTATTTGGTTTCGTATCTTGATTGCTGCTAGTGGCTGGGGTAACAGTTGTTTGGGCAGGGACAGTGTTATTGCTGGTTTGAGTAGTAGGAGTCATTTCAGTTTGGTTGTTGTTGTGCCGGGTTAAGTACAAGGCTGATACACCGCCACTTAGTACGGCAGTTAAAACCGATACCTCCAGTACGCTTAAACCTACAAATCGTAACCGCCTGAGTAATATACGGCGATAAAAGCTATTCATGCCTGACACTATCTTCATTGTATCGTCCTCTTGAGCATAACTATAACTTTACTCTTTCCAGTCAAAATCATAATCAGGCAAGTTTCCGTTAGAAGTGTAACGCTCATCAAGCTTGTCTTTTGCTACGTGGTAGTTGCTGATTATATGATTATCAGCTTCCGCGCGCATTCCTGCTATAAAGGCTTTTCGTTTCATGGTTATTTCAGAACTAATCCCAATCAGTATAGCGCTAACTGCAGTATTGATTATGATAGTGATGTATACGGCATCATGTTTACTAACGTTTCCCCACGATTTTGTCAGATAGTAGACCGGCAGATATAAGATTAGATTCACTAGACAAGCAATAAGGGCGTACACAAAAATCAAGGCAATGATACGTTGATAAGGCTCAGCGTTCTCGTCGTTATCAAAATTTCGCCCAGCTTTTTTGTAATAATCTTCCGCTGCGCTCTTTTCAGCAAGGCTTATGTGGCGTGTTGCTCTGCCATGTACGGCCGCTTCTCTATATTTACTAGAGAGGTGGGCAGTTTCCTGATTGGCAACTTCATTGGTTTCGTGGAGTATTCTGTCTATTTCTTTCATGACTTCCTCTAAATAAAAATGGACACCGTACAGGTGTCTTACGCCATTCGCAGTAGGTTTTACCCAAACTGTTTGTACGGTGCCCAATTTATGGGTAAAACCGCACAAACGATGTGCAATTAAAAACTACTGCGCTTATTGGTGTAAGACAGTTTGATTGTACCATAAATCAACAGTTAAAGAGTTGCCCGACTGAACGTTTTGTTGGAAAATATACCAAGCAATTATGAATATGAAGATGGAACAGTATTGGCCGCAGCATAAAGTCTTTTTCCTGGCGACCTTGTCGCTTTTTCCAGAGCGCCTCCTAGATACCGTCATTACGGTGCTATTTTTTAAACCCTATTTTGCTGCCGATAATCCAGAAGTGATCGAGCTAACACTTATGGAGTACGCAAAGATCGGCTACATTGAATTTCAAAAGTTGAGCAATGGTGAATTCAAAATCACTAAGACTAATAGTTTGCTGGCCACTGATGATCTCACCGAATACATAGATTACTGGAAGAATAATCAACTCAGTCTTTTAGAAGCTCATAAACCTGAAACCTCAGACGAGCTTAATCGGCGATTATTTTTAGCTTTAGCAAAATCTTATAAGCCTGATAGCAATCAGGTTCGGGTGTTGCATGAAGATGTATTCAGCACAGATAAGAGCCAGATTTATGGCAAAGCGTTTTGGGAAACTGTACTTTCATTGCAGTTCACTGATTTGAAAGCAAAAGTCATAAATATTGGTTACGACAGGAGTATGAGCGGCCTTTACGGAGACAATCCGCAGCCTTATATTGACTTTGAAATCACTGACCAGAAATTCCTGCGGTCAATTGAATTGGCCTCAAAGAATTCAGAACCGATTAATGATGAAGATCCTGATGAGCTGGAATCAAAAGGGCTTCTAATCGGCAGGGACGGATTGGTAAGCTATTCTGGCAAAACATTAGCATTCACGGCTCAAGAGCGCGATATATTGCGCGTACTGATGAAGCGGCCTGGCGAGTTGTGTACCAAGGACGATTTCAAAGATCCTCATGTGGGCATATTTAAAACCGCTCACAACTACCCGGATATTGACACTACGCTTCGCAAGCTAATTGCTGCCACACATAAAAAGCTCCGCGTTGCCTTAGGCCGCCACTGCATCATTAACGTTGCAGGTGAAGGCTGGCGACTAGAACTCTAGATACTGACACTTACTGACTGACAACTGACAGAACGCTCTCACATAAGCTGAGAGTGTTTTTAATTTAGGAGTGGTGATTATGGAGATGGATCAAATTACATCGAGAGTGCGAGACCTGGGGCTAGCAGCGGCATTAGTAAGTGCTGGATTCGAGTTGAAGCAAACTAGTTATGACAGCAGCGGCAGAGCGTATTTTATCTTTTTGCAGTCAGATGAATTGGACAACGCGCTAAACGCCTATTGGACGGATGCTCTTACCGTCAAGGCACGAAAATATTCCGACAATATCAAGATGCTTAAAAGCCGGATTTACGCTGAAAGATAAAAGTAGATGCGACTGAGCAGTAAGCATATCAAAAAGCTTCAGCTACTTCTGAAAGAGATTCACGGCCTAGATTACACCGATGAACAAGCTCAAGAGGCTGGAATGGCGATTATGAGGTTCGTGCAAGTGAAGGCTCAGCGCACACAAGAATTAGCAAATTTGAAGGAGAATGTATATGGAAACACCTCAAGATCGGATCGAAAAGCTACCACCTGATGTGTATGAAAACGCTGACAAGCAGCCGGAAGCGGTCGAGCAGACGGCAGATGTTAGTCAATTCGAAGAAATTAGCTTAACCGATATAGCTGAAACACTATCGCTCACGATACGCTTTGACGACGATAACAAGCTAATAACATTCTTATGTATGTTATCGGCTTATACTGACAGCAGCCAAATAAATGTCAGCTTCAATGCTCCAAGTTCCTCAGGCAAAACTTACCTAACGACTGAAATCGCCAAACTTTTTCCGGCTGAAGACAAGATCGAATTGAGCGGTGCTAGCCCGACATCTTTTTATCATGGCGAAGGTGTCTATGACAAAATCCGGAAAGCGAAAGTCGTATCTCTGGAACGGAAGATACTCCTTATGTATGAACAGCCCAATCCTTTATTACAGGAAAAACTGCGAGCGGTATTATCTCATGATGCTAGGGAGTTGAATTACCGAATAACAAATCCCAACAAGAAAGGCGCGAACCGTGCCGAGCTGATTATCATTCGCGGTTTTCCTGCTACATTGTTCTGTTCGGCTGGTTTACTACTCGATGAGCAAGAAGCCACCAGAGCTTTGCTGCTAAGTCCGGAATTAACAGAAGAGAAACTGAAGGAAGGTGTACGCCTCCAGGCAGTTCGTGGTGCTAATGAAGTTGAGTTTGATAACTGGCTCGAATCTCAGCCGGCACGAATCAGCCTACGCGAAAGAATCATCGCAATAAAGGCCGAGAAAGTGGACGATATCATCATTGAAGATCCAGAGACAATTGAGAAGCGTTTCAAAGAAATGTTCGCAAAACTCAAGCCGCGCCACATGCGCGATATGGGACATTTGATGAAGTTGATAAAAGCGATTGCCCTTCTAAATGTCTGGTTTAGGCGGCGAGAGGATGGAACAATAGTGGCCAATCAAGGCGACATAGATCAGGCCTTCAGACTTTGGGGAACAATTATTGAAAGCCAAGATATGAATGTACCACCAATTGTTAAGGGAATTTATAAAAACTATATCCTGCCAGCATACCTTAAAAAGCGAGAGGATTCTGAAAACGGTGAAGATGTTCGTAATGGTCTTGTTGGTCTGAGTAACAGGGAGCTTACTGCCTATTATGCGGAAGTTGAGGGAACGACTATGAACGATGAAAATTTACGAAAACAGATACTTCCACAGCTAGAAAATAGTGGAATCATTGAATTGGCACCTCCCACATTTGGTGATCGGCGCACTAAGCATATTTTCCCAAAATGGTTCCCAGACGGACAAAACCCAGATGAAAATGAAAACAATATAGGAAAAGGGGCTGTGGACCTCCCCCAGGAAGTGTTAGATATTTTCTTCGGCGGACATCAAAGTGAAGAATAAGTGGTATAATAGGGTCGTTCACACCTCCAGTAAAAACGCCAAAAGTGTTTTTTATTTCCGACCCGTAAGGGCGGCTTGGTATCGGAAAGTTGCTTTTGGCAGCTGGACGTGTGAACAACCGAGTCGCCCTTTTAGTTAGGAGATAAAAGCGATGAACCCACTAAGATACATTCTATACGTCCGCAAGTCTTCAGAAGATGCAGAACGCCAGAGTCTTTCAATCCCTGCCCAAAAGCGGAAGCTGAAAGAGATGTTTCCAGATATTAAGATTGTCGCGGTTCTAGAAGAAAGCCGGAGTGCTTTTGAGCCTGGGCGGCCTATCTTCAACAAAGTAATTGAAATGATAGAATCTGGAGAAGCTGACAGCATACTCTCTTGGCATCCAGACCGTTTATCTAGAAATGAAGTGGATGCTGCTCGAATCACTTTTGCAATCCGACGCGGTATTATTCAAGACCTCAAATTTGGCTCATACCATTTTAACAACTCTCCTGACGGCATAATGATGCTACAAAATATGATGAGCCAGTCGCAGTATTACTCTGCTAAGCTCAGCGTAGATGTGAAGCGTGGGAATGAACAACAGCGAAAAAATGGCTGGCTTACCTATCGAGCATTGCCAGGCTACCTTAACGCACGAAATCCGAATAATCCGGATCAAGGAATAATTGTTATCGATGAAGAGCGCTTTGCGCTGGTGCGAAAAATGTGGGACTTACTCCTTACTGGTTCATACAGCGTCCCTATGATCGAAAAGTTGGCTGATGAACAATGGAAATATCGTTCACCTGTACGTCGTAAGACCGGCGGCACACCACTGCACCGCAATACTATATATAAGATCTTCACCAACATCCGGTATACCGGACTAATACCTGTACCTGGCAAGCCAGGTATTTATGAAAATGCGCAGTTTCCAGCAATGATTAGCCTAGAAGAGTTTGATAAAGCTCAAGTCATCTTAGGCAGACAGGGCAAGCCGCGCAAGGCAGCTTCAAAAGAATTTGAATATCGAGGTTTTCTTTTTTGCAAAGGCTGTGGCTGTAAAATTACTGCTCAAGATAAGTATAAGAAACTGAAAAATGGAAATGTCCTGCACTACGTTTATTATCACTGCACACACAAGCGCCCCTGCGATAATAGGCAGACCGTAGAAGAAAAGAAAATAGCCTCACAGCTGTATGACATCTTAGATAAGTACACTATTCATCCATTATTTGAAGAATGGGCATTAGAAGCACTCAAAGATATGAATGGCGCTGAAGCAAAAGAGCGACAGGTGATCGAAGATTCACAATTCAAGGCTCTACAGCAGCTCAGAAAGCAGCATGACAAGCTAATTGATATGGCTAGTAAAGACTTGATCCAAGATTCAGTATTCAAGGAGAAATCGGCAGAATTACTGTCTCAGATCAAAGATGCTGAGGAGGCTGTTACAAAAACGACAGACCGTGCTGAAAGCTGGCGCGAGGGACTACACAAAACTCTAGATGTTATAGCGCATGGGCGTGAGCGATTTGAAAAGGGTGATATGGGAGCAAAGCGTGATGTCCTATTAGCCCTTGGAGCATACCCTACGCTATATCAAGGCATCATCGAACTAGAGCCTTATGAATGGCTTGTACCTATCGAAAAGGGGTTGCCGGAACTCAAAGCACAATTGAAAAAGGTTCAACCCCAAGATTTACAGATAGAAAATCCTGAACTTGAACCTATTCGTACACAATGGCTGGGGATGAGGGATTCGAACCCCCGATCCTGGGACCAGAACCCAGTGCCTTACCGCTTGGCCAATCCCCATCGTCGAAACGTACGCTCCTGCCTCGTTTTGGCCCTAGGCCAAAAGCTTCGGCCTAGAGCTACGCTTCTCCTCTCAAAATTGCATTCAGTCGCCTGAGGCTCCTTGGATTGCAATTTTGTTATGCATCGCAGTAACAGGGGAAAATTATACTAAAAAAAGTCGGGTGATGCCAGGCCTCGTCAGTGATAGATTTGTTACAGCACTTTGTTGCCGGCTGGGCTACTATGAGTTGATTAGCGAAGGAGGGCGTATGGCAGAAAGAATTGTTGAGCGTGAAGCAGCACCTAAAGACACCGTAGTTGTACATGATCATGATAACGCGGTCGATCGAGGCAGTAATAACGGCGTGATTATCGCTGTGATTGTCATCATAGTCATTATTTTGCTGCTAATTTTTGGTCGTGGGCTATTTGGCGGTTCCAGTAGCTCCAGCTCGAGTTCTGGCCCGAGCGTGCCCACTACCAGCGGCTCCAGCGGTCAATAGTTAGGCGAGGTCTCGACGACGGAAGCTGAACCATGCCAGCAGGCCACAGCCGGCCGTGAAAGCCGCAAAGAAAATAATCGAAGACCAGTCAAAGCTGCCAATTAAAATGTCAGCCGTGCGGTAATAATGATAAGTAAAAAGTAAACTTGGATTCTTGAGCCAGTGCACATTGCTGGCGAGCGAGCCAATGATGTAGCCGCCGAAAGCGTAAGCTACGGCAATGCCTAGGGCTGCAGCGCGGCCGCGACCGGTGGCTGCCAGCAAGAAAGATACAGAGCTAAAAGCCAGGACCAGCATAAACATTGCGAAGCAGGCTGCCCCAATATTGGCGAGCGGAACACCTATATTAACCAGTTTTGCCAGCAAAATGGTGACGACCGCAGCCACCAACGTTACAAACAACAGCTCAGCCATGCCCGCCAAGGCTTTAGCGGCCAGCAGGCGCGTCCTTGTGATCGGGCGTGCCAAAAGTGATTCCAGTGTGCCGTCGGCCTCCTCCCGGCCCAGCAAACCATTACCCATGCCAATGCCTAAAATGGCCAAAACTAGGGGCAGGGTGAAGTAAATCAGCTGGCTGTTCAAGTAGCCGACCGGCGAAAAGAAATCGGTGCCGCCGAAGAGTGAAAGAGTGCTTTGATTCAGATTACCAAAACTTTTATTGAGCTGTGCGGCTTGGCTGTGAATGGTTGGGTAAAAGGCCAGGGTCAGCACAATCAAGCTGGCTACGCCGACGCACCACCATAAACGGCTCCAGCGTCGTTGCCACAGTGTCCATCGAATGATTGCCCACATATTATTGCTGCTCCTGACCACTGTAAAAATGCATAAAGAGTTCCTCTAAATCAAGCTGACGGACTTCTAGCTGCAAGACATCATGCTTGGCTAATGTGGCTAACAGCGGCGGTAACTTGCCGTGCAACTGAATAGTGACCTCGTGGTCGTCATGCGCGGTTACTTTAACGCCTTTCAGCTTTCTCAGTTCAGCTAAAGGCGGCTGGTCTTTGAAACTTATTTCAAAGGTATGTGCAGCTTCTTGAACCATCTCGGCAATGTCGCGCTCAGCAATTAGCTGACCATCACGAATAATGCCGACGCGGTCACAGACTTTTTGTACCTCGCTCAAGATATGACTGCTCATAAACACGGCAGCCCCGCGGTCTTTGGCTTCACGTAGAAGTGCATAAAACGTCTCTTGCATCAGCGGGTCCAGGCCGCTGCTGGGTTCATCTAAAATTAAGATGTCGGGCTGGCTCATAAAAGCTTGGACTATAGCAAATTTTTGACGATTGCCCCGGCTTAAATCACCGAGCCGTTTGCGGCCATCGGCCTTCAGCCGCTTCATAAGTTCACGTTGGTAGGCGCGGTTGTCTCCGCCACGCAGCTCGCCCATGTACCGTAAAAATTGGTCACCGGTCATCTTGGGGTACATAGCCATATCGCTCGACAAATAACCCACTTGCTGCTTTATAGCCACACTGTCGCGTACGATATCGTAACCAAGAATAGTGGCCGCCCCAGATGTCGGCTGGATAAAATTCATAAGCGTGCGAATGGTTGTGGATTTGCCGGCACCATTGGGTCCTAGAAAGCCGTAAACTTCGCCGGGCTTCACCTGTAGAGTCAGGTCTTGGAGCGCGTAAACTTTGCTGCGCCCATAACGCTTGGAGAGTTTCTGGATATCGATTGCTGCCCCGGCCATCATTTTCAGTATAAGCGTATACTTTTACATATGCCAACCTTCACCATCAAGCGAATTTATGACGAGCCGGCCGTTGGGGACGGCTACCGGGTTTTGGTTGATCGGCTGTGGCCGCGCGGTGTCAGTAAAGAGCGTGCGGCACTCGATTTATGGTGCAAAGACATTGCGCCCTCACCTGAGTTACGAACCTGGTTTAATCACGATCCGTCGCTTTTCGAAGAATTTGCTGCACGCTATCAGACCGAACTTGATGGCAATCCGGCCGTTGCCGAACTGCGGGCGCTAGACCAGCCGCATATTACCTTGCTTTATGCCGCCCACGACCCCAAGGTCAATCACGCCCTGGTGCTGTGCGACTATCTTAATCGTTAAAAAAATCTAAGTCTTGGAGCTCTTCGGGCAAGAAGCCTTTGGCATGTTTAAAGTCGGCTTCCCATTTGTAGTCTTTGTTGTAGCCGAGATCTTTCATAAGTTTGGTCGGGGCGTTGCGCAGATGCAGTGGCACTGGCGCTTCCGGAAAATCGTGCGCCGCGGCCAAGGCCCGGCTCATGGCGTCAGCCACTTCGCGCGATTTTGGCGCCTTAGCCAGTACAGTCGCGCAGTGGAACAGATTGTACTGAGCTTCTGGCAAGCCAATGCGCTCCACGGCCAAGAATGTTGAAACTGCCAAATTGAGTGCTGCCGGAGCGGCCAGCCCGATATCTTCAGATGCAAAAATCACCATCCGGCGGGCGATAAACTTGGGGTCTTCGCCGGCCTGCAGCATACGTGCCAGATAGTATAGCGTTGCGGTCGGCTGCGAGCCGCGCATTGATTTAATAAAAGCACTAATGACGTTGTAATGGTATTCGCCTTTTTTGTCGTAGCCGGGCAGGCGGGTTTGGGCGGCGGTTTCGACAATTTGCGGCGAGATTTGCTTGGAGCCGGCCAGCTGCTGTGCCAGTTCCAGATTGCCCAATGCCACCCGCGCGTCGCCGCCTGACAATTCGGCCAGTAAGTCCACAGACTTGGCTGGCAACTTCACGCCTTCGGCTTTGGCGGCGCGCTGTATAATTTGTACAATTTCCTCTTTGGCCAGCGGCTCCAGCACCAAAACACGGCTGCGGCTGAGCAGCGGGTTAATCACCTCAAAACTGGGGTTTTCGGTGGTGGCACCGATCAAAATAATCGTGCCGGCTTCCACATGCGGCAAAAAGGCGTCCTGCTGGGCCTTATTGAAACGGTGAATTTCATCGACAAACAGGATGGTGGTCATGCCCAGTCGCTGATTTTGCTCAGCACGCTCAATTACGCGCACCACATCAGCCTTGCCAGCAGTGACGGCCGAAAGCTCAACGAACTCGGCCCCAGTTTCGCGGGCAATAATTCGCGCCAGCGTGGTTTTGCCGCTGCCGGGCGGGCCCCACAAAATCAGGCTGGTCGGCTGCTTGTGCTCAATAATCTCACGGATAATCTGGCCAGTGCCGGTCAGGTGTTGCTGGCCGACAACATCATCGAGTTTTTCCGGGCGTCGCCGTTCCGCCATTGGTCTCTGGTCCATGCTGCTATTATACGTGCGCTGTTTGCAATTCAAACTGACCGATGTTAATTTTAGAGTGACTTATGTTTCATTATCGCAAAAATCAAAAGCGTAAAGACCGGACTGCCAAGCCAGATCGCTGTCCATTTTGTCCCGGCGGCAGCCACGAACCGGCACTTCATGAGACCAAACATCACATGATTGTGCCGAACTACATTCCTTATGATGTATGGGAAATGCGCCGCGTCACCGATCACTTAATGATTATTCCTAAGCGTCACGTACGCAGCTTGGGCGAACTTACAGACGAAGAGCAGCTCGATCACATCCAGCTAATGGCTGAATATGAAACCAAGGGTTATAACGTTTATGCCCGCGGCGTTGCCAGTCATCAGCGGACAATTGAGCACCAACACACCCATCTTATAAAAACCTCAGATAAACAGGCTCATGTTCAGATTAACCTCGAAAAGCCGTATTTATTGATTAAATTTTAGAGCCCTGCAGCGGAAAAATTCACAGTCAGGTCCATGGACGCACGCTTATGATTAAAAGCATTAACTTATAGGAGGTGCAATGGACGGATCAGAACTGTTTGCAAAATGTCTGGAGCAAGCGACGGCCATCGTCAAACAAGTGCGCACCGACCAGCTAGTTAATGCCACACCGGATACAGACTGGAACGTCCGAGACCTCGCGCACCACATGCTTTATGAACTTAGCTGGGTGCCAGCAATGGTCGAAGGCTTAACCATCGACGAAGTTGGTGACAAATACGAAGATGAGTTATTTGATGAAGACGGCGGCGACCTAATCGCCAATTGGGAGCGCGCTGCGTCAAAGGCCGACCAAGCCGTACTAATGGCCGACTTAGAAGAAGTGGCCCATGTCAGCTACGGCGACATCAGCATTGAAAACTATCTATATCAAATCGGCGGCGATCTGTTAATCCATGCTTGGGACCTCGCCAAGGGCATTGGCTTTCCGATCCAATTTGATCCAGCTGTCGCCCAAGAAATTTATGAGCACACTCTGCCGCAGCAGGCCAACATGAAAGCCAGCGGCTTGTTCGCTTCACCGATTGATGTGCCCAACACTGCTGATTTGCAAACTCGCCTACTCGGCCTGTTTGGCCGCCGTGCCGACTGGCAAGCTAGCTAGCTGCTGCGCTTGCGGTCGCTCTCGTCTTCGATTTCATGACCGATAATTTCTTCGATCAGATCTTCAATTGTCACAATACCGACAATGACGTCATCACGCTCCACGGGAATTAGATGCGTACCGGCCGCAATAAACTTGCGGAACATGGTGTCCAGCGCGGTCATGCTGCCGACTACATCAGTGGGGTGTAGGTGCAACTCACGAACCTGGTAGCTGCGCTCATCAAAATCGATATCGACCAGCTCTTTCATCAGCAGCAGGCCGTAACACTTTGTTAACTCGCGGTTAAAAATCGGGATACGGCTAAAGCCCTTGGCCTTTACTTCATCAATTTTAACGCCGTCCAAAGTGTCCTCAAGCGTCAGCCAGTAGGTGTGGCGGATGTTGGTCATAATGTCACGGACGCGTTTTTCGCTTAAGCTCAGCGCGCCGCGCATAATTTCGACCTCATCTTCATCCAGTTCGCTGCGCTCATCGCCGGCATGTTCGCCGAGCATCAGACCCAGTTCATGGCGACTTTGTAGCGGCGCGCGGTGTCGTGGAAAAAGTTCATCCAGCAGCAGCTGCAGCGGCTTGCTGACTACATAAGTTACGACCATCATAGCCTTCAGTAAAGGCGCAAATCTGGACGACCATTTCAAGGGGTCGTTACTGAACACCGCCTGCGGCATGACCTCGCCAAAAACCACAATTAACAGAGTGCTAAGTACGCCGGCTAACCAGCCGCTGAGGCGTTCATCCAGTACCAGCGAGGTGGCAGATACGGCTGCGATGTTGGTCAGCAAGATACTGGCAAGAGTTAAGTGTGTGCGGCGCCGAAGAGGCAACACGCGCTTGGCCTGCTTGTCGCCCAGCTTGGCCTTGCGGCGCAAGTCTGACTTGTCCAGCGACATGATTGCGATATTCAAGCCGGAACAAACCGCCGAAAAGGCGACCAAAATAACGACCTCGACGATAATTAGGGCAAGGTTCCCAGAATCACTCATTCGTATATATTTTAAGAAAAATGGTCATGCTTGGCAACTGGGGTCGACCAGCTACAATGTTTTTATGGACGAGCTTTTGAACGGACCTGTCGAAGAAGTGGCGCCAAGGCTGCTGGGCTGCCAACTGGTGCGTGAGCTGGGTGGTCAACGGTTGGTCGGCCGCATTGTCGAAGTTGAAGCCTATGATCAAGAGGATGCCGCCAGCCACAGTTACCGCGGCCAAACGCCACGCACTGAAGTTATGTTCGGTCCGCCCGGCTTTTTATACGTCTATTTCACCTATGGCATGCATTATTGCTGCAACATCGTGGTCGGGCCACCCGGCCGCGGCGCCGCTGTTTTAATCCGTGCTCTCGAACCGCTGGAGGGCCTAGAGCATATGCGCCAAAACCGCGGCGGCCGCGGCGGTGAACAGCTCACCAACGGCCCGGCCAAGCTTTGTCAGGCCTTGAGCATTGATAAGCGTCTCAGCGGTCACGACCTACGCCGCGAGCCGCTGCAACTGCTCATCCAACCGGCACTGCCGCAAACAGAGGTGGCTCAGAGCACCCGCATAGGTATTTCACGCGCCCAAAACGTGCCCTGGCGTTTCTATATCAAGGACAATGTGTTTGTCTCCAAAACGTGAGCGATATCACATTGCAAAAGCACCGGGCCGGGCATAAGCTGGGGTTAGGAAGTGTGAGGCTTCCTAACCGACCCGGCCGAACTATCGCGCCGGGTCTTTAGGTTCCTTGGCAGTCGCTGCAGAGGCCTCGGATTTCAATCTGGTGACTCTCTGCCTTAAAACGATGGGCTTTGGCCAGAGCACTTAACCGATCTTCCAGCACGTCATCCTCAGATAGGGCAGTAACCTTGCCGCAGTTTAGGCAGGTCAGGTGATGATGGTGATGATTGAACTTGTCGGTTAGCTCAATCTTATATTTCCAGCCCATTGGTAGGCGCTGCACAATTCCAATCTGTTCAAAAAGCTCAACCGTGCGATAAACGGTCGCGCGGTCCAGCTGACCCTGGCAAGTCGCGACCAGTTCGCTCATGTTCATGGCCTCGCGGTCGAGCAAGGCATGAAAAACCGTCTTGCGGGCCGCTGTTAAGCTGGCGTGATGTTGCTTGAGATGTTGCTGCAGCTGCAGCGTTGCAATGTCCATTTAATGCAATTTTAGCCTAAATTGCGACAGATTTGCAATTTGCCGGCTCAGCGCGCTAGACTTTAGCGGTATGACACCTTTCCTGCTGACAGTCGCAACCTTTTTCTCAACCCTGACCGGCGGCCTGACCGCCCTCAAGCATAAAGATCATTTGCACCGCTTCCTTGGCCTGACCGCCGGCGTGCTACTGGGCGTCGTAGCCTTCGATCTGCTGCCAGAAATCTTCAAAATTATGTCTGTTGATGGCGGCAATTTCACCGGTGCCATGGTGGCGCTAGTGGTCGGCTTTTTGCTCTTCCATATCGTTGAAAAAAGCATTTTGATTCACCATACCAACGAGTCCGAATATCAGGTACACAAACACCCTGATGTTGGCCTAGCCAGCGCGTTGGCGCTGTCGGGTCACAGCTTTCTGGATGGCGTCGGCATCGGTCTGGGCTTCCAAGCCGGCACAACCATTGGTCTGGCCGTGGCCATGGCCGTTATTGCCCACGACTTTAGCGACGGCCTCAACACGGTTAATTTGATGCTAATCAACCGCAATCGCTCTCGTAAAACACTGATTTTGCTTTTGCTGGATGCCATCGCGCCCATTCTAGGTGTTTTGGCGACACGCCTGTTCCACGTTTCACACAACGAACTCACACTGTACCTGGGCTTCTTTGCTGGCTTTTTGCTGTACATTGGCGCTAGCGAAATTTTGCCCGAGGCCCACAGCAAACACTCTTCGTATCAAACTATTGCCTTAACGATTTTCGGCGCCGCCTTCATTTTCGCCGTCACCCGTTTTGCCTAAACACCCCTGTTAGTACCTTTTCTAGGGGGTCGAAAAGTGATATCATTTTGATATCACTTTTAACACCCAAGAAATTCAATATGTCCAGCAATAACACCTACCGCCCCAGTCGACTGCCAGCGCCCAAGCGCCGCCGTTGGCCTCTGGTTGTCGCCACCTTAGTGTTAATTGTCGGCGCCGCCTACGGCTTTATGGCTATCGTTCACAGCCAATCCAATAACGTTGCACCACATTCTAAAACGGTCGCCAAAACCCCCAAGAAGACCACGAACTCCAAGATTGCTGATGGCGTTCACTCAGCACCCATCAATCACTGTGCCGGAAACACCTTAGATAAACTGGCCCTGGTCAGTGTCAGCCAGCGACATATGTGGGACTGTGAAGGCGAGCAACAGGTCTACGACTCACCGGTCATCACTGGCATGGAGCAGTTGGCGGCTGACCTAACACCGCGCGGTACCTATCACGTCTACGCCAAAACCACCGACACCGTTCTCAGGGGCAGCGACAGCACCGGCAGCTGGAACGATCCGGTCTCTTATTGGATGCCTTTTCTGGACAATCAATATGGAACCTACGGCTTCCACGACGCTACTTGGCGCGCTGACAGCGAATTCGGCAATGTCGACCCTAACACCTCCGACGCTTCGCACGGCTGCGTAGAGCTACCTCTAGCCGCCGCCAAATGGCTGTACGACTGGGCGCCGGTTGGCACCACTGTTACGATCGTAGACTAGCTGCTAAAATAGGGTCATGATTGTGGCCGTGATTATCTTGGGGATATTGGTTCTGGCTCTATCGGCAGTGGTTGTCTGGACTCTATTGCGCTCGCCATCTAGTGATAGCAATCTAATGCTAAAAGCAGATATGGCCGAGCTGACCAAATCGATGGGTGCGCTCAAAGACGGTCTGCAAAAACAGCTCCAAGATCAGGCCAACATCAGCGCCAAGCAGCTGCAAACGCAATCTGCAGCCAGCATTCGTATCTTGCAAGACGTGACCGAAAAGCTGACCAAGCTGGAAGGCACCAACAAAAACGTCGGCGATATCGCGGCTGAGCTGAAGACGCTGCAAAACGTGCTGCAAAACCCCAAGCAGCGCGGTGTGATAGGCGAATATTATCTAGAGCAGATTCTCAAAAACACTTTGCCGCCGGGCTCGTTTGCGTTGCAGCACAAACTTGGCGAAGGCTTGGTGGTGGATGCAGTTATTAAATACGATGACAAGCTGCTGCCGGTAGACAGCAAATTCTCTCTGGAGAACTACAACCGCATGATTGAAGCTAAAGACGATCAAAAAGCGGCTCTGGAAAAACTGTTCAAGTCGGACATTAAGGCGCGCATCGACGAAACGTCCAAGTACATGAAGCCGGGTAAAAACACTTTGGACCAGGCCCTGATGTTCATTCCGTCCGAAACGATATATTACGACATTTTAACTGAGAAAGTTGGCATCAGCGGCCGCAACCTGCTGGCCTACGCCGCCGAGAAAAAGGTCACCATCGTCGGCCCAACCACGCTGAGCGCCATCTTGCAGACCATCGCCCAAGGCCTGCGATCGATTGAAATTCACAAAGACACCGAAAAGATCCGCAAAAACATCGAGCAGCTGCAGAAGCATTTGATCAACCACAACGGCTATATGCAAAAGCTCGGCGCGGCGCTTGGCACTACTGTTGGACATTACAACACCACCTACAAAGAACTCGGTAAAATCGACCGCGACATCGTCAAAATCGCCGACACTGACCCAACTGTGGAGCCAGTTTTGCTAGACAAGCCTTCTCTGAGCGACGACTAGTTTATTAAATAATTCTGAAAATAATAACCAGTAATTACTTACGGCTGTTAAAATATAGCCATTATGAATGGGTCTGTTTACTTTTGTTATTTTGATGAAACCGGACTTTTAAATTCGCGTCGCGATAAATTCTTCGGTGTGGCCATGATCAAAATTGCTAAACCGGAAATTCTTTATGAAGCAGTAAAAACACTTAGAGACCAGCTCAAGTTTTACGACGAAATTAAGTGGAATAAAATCTATAGCAAAAATGCTCCAGTCATTAAACAGTTCATCGATTTATTCTTTGAGTGCGAGAAGGCAAAGTTCAGCTGCTATATATTTGAGAAAAAAGATCTTGATTTGAAAAAGCACTTTAAAAATAACCTGTACGCCGCTTATCAATCATTCGCCAGCATGCAAGTATGCGCTAATCTTAGTCCGACCGATTCGGCAATACTTATAATGGATGATTTGAGTACACCCAAAGATGTTCACTTTGAACGCAATATAAAAAGAAAAATTAATCAAAATGAAAAATTTTCTCACAACCCAGCTTTGGGAGTAATGCGGGCGTACTCCAAGGGAGTGGAAATTATACAGCTGACGGATTTATTGCTGGGTGCAGTTTGCTATGAGTTTAAGCTCAATGCAGGCTTGATACCCGGTCCTGGTGTGCCTAAAAAAGAAGTGCTCAAGCATGTAATTAAAAAAGCGGGAGTAAAAACCCTCGCTGTTGATCTTAAGACTAATCGTTTTGATGTTTGGACTTTTAAGGCTAAATAAACGTAGTGTGGCCATGGACCCCTCGGGTCGACGCCACAAACAGTATACTAACACACGCATATATAACTACAAATAAGATTTACTACACTTATTAAGCATTATTTAATAAACTGAGCCGATAATATTACTTTTGCTTTAATAGGTCGATGGCCAGGGCGGCGGTCCAGGAGAAGTTGGCCGCGCCGGCAGCTTCGCCGGTTAGCGGATCGAAATATTCATAGCAACCGGCGTTGGCGACCATTTCTAGCGTACTTTCATGCAGGGCGTCGGCGTGGTCGTGGAAGCCGTAACGTTTCAAGCCGTCGATAATCAGCCAGTTCATATTCACCCATGTCGGGCCCTGCCAATAGAGCTTGGGATGGAACCAAAACGATTCGGTCGGTACGCTGGGAACGGGGAAGGCCGGGCCAAATTGATGCTCGTTTTCCAATAGACGCACCAGCTGCTCGGCTCGCTCCTGGCTGATCGAGCCGGCATACAGCGGCAGCAGTGTGGCGATTGTCGGCAGCTTTAAGAGGCGATGAGTGATAAAGTCGCGCGAGTAATACTGGCCGGAGTAGGGATCCCAGAGTTCTTCGAAGGTTTTTTCGGTTTTGGCCATGCGTTTTTCCAGCTCTTTGGGCAATTCTTCGCGAATAGCTTTGGCAATGTCACGCAGGTGCGAGTTGGCGCGGATAAAAATGCTGTTGTAAGCCAGATCTTCGATCGCAAACAGCGAGTGATCGAGAATTTTTTCTATATCGTAGTTTTTGCGGCGCAGCCGGCGCTGAATGTCGAACATGGCCAGTGCGCCAATGGTGGAGAAGCGCTGGTCGAGCGGCACCGACCGAGTGTCGCGCCGGAACAGGTTCACTACTTTATCCAGACGCGTTTTTTCCACTACGCGGATCCAGAACGGCAGCAAGTGCTCATGAAGTTCATCCATCCACGGCGGAGTGTTATCGAGGCCTACTTCCCAGGGGTGAATCAACAGTACTAGACCTTCACCGTGCGGATCGCGCTCCTTGTAAAGCCACTGATGATAGGCCAGCAGACTAGGGTACATCATGCGGTACCACTGGCGGCGCTCCGGCCACTTCATTTCAGCGCCAACCTGCAGGACGGCCTCGGCCAGCATCGGAGGCTGCGTAATGCCCGTGGTCATAACATCGTTCGGTGCCGAAGGGCTGAGCCAGGAGCGCCAGATGTTGCGGTCGGTGCGGTATTCGGGGTCGTCGCGGAAAATAATGTTGGGCAGCATGCCGTTGGCCCACTGGCCGCGGAGCAGACTTAGAAGCTCCATCTTGGCCCGTTCCACATCCAAGTGACGCAGGCCAATGGCAATAAAACAGCTGTCCCACAGCCATTGATGCGGGTATAAACCGTGTGCCGGCTGGGTATAGCTGCCACGATCGTTCATTTTGAGCACAGCTTTGGCTTGCTCCAGCAAATCCACGTTTTGCTCTTTGTGCATATGCTAAAAGTATAGGACTTTAACGGTAATTCGTGAAACTGAGCGGGAAATCGAAGTCGGCGGCGCGCAAGGCACTCATGGCCGCCTGCAGATCATCTTTAGAGCTGCCTGTAATGCGCACTAAATCACCTTGGATTTGGGTTTTTAGTTTGGGAAATTTGTCGCGCAGCAGAGTGGTAATCTGCTTGGCCTTGGTCTGATCCAGACCACTTTGAAACGGCACTTCTTTGACAGCCCCCAAATTACTTTCAACTACTGTACCCGACACATCCAGCAGTTTCTGGCTCTGGCCGCGGGCGGCCAGTTTCTTGCGAACAATATCGATAATCGTATCAATCTGCCAATCGCCGCTGCCGGTGATTTTCAGACCGGTTTTGTCGCTGTTGAGCCATTCCACGGCTGCCGGCGTGCCTTTGAAATCATAGCGGGCTTGGAGCTCGCGCTGGACCTGGTCGAAGACGTTGTTGAGCTCGGCTTTGTCGTAATCACTCACCGCATCAAAAGAAAATTGGGCCATAACTTTAGTGTAACAAAAAGCACTTTGACAAACCTTTCAGCACGGACGTACACTGGGCTTAAGTATGGGAAAACAAACAGCCGAGACAGCTGGTGCGTGGCATGAGTTTGGTTTTAAAGACCGCGTCACTGTGCAGCTCCAAATCGCTCAGTATAAACAAAACAGAACGCACTGGGTGCCTGTAGACTGCCTGACATTTACTGGCACAGTTGTTGCCGGGGCTGTCGCTGATCCGTCAATGGTGGCTATTTTGCCGGACGTGGCTTTGCCTATCGGCCATGAGTATGCCAACGCTTCTCCTGTCGGCTTGAATCAGGTGCCCTTTTGGGCCAAGGATCCTGAGACCGGGTCGCCATGCCGCGCGCGCTACCAAATTTTGCCCCAAATCCTGGCTCAGGGCGAACAGCCAGCAGCTTAGCATTTTCGCCTCTGTCGAAATAGGTTATACTGGCTGCTAGATGGCTTATCAGAATTCCCAGATTGCGGCTGTGGCCGAAACACTGAAAAAACGACTGGCCGCCAGTGACAATCCGGCCGAAATTTTGCGCGCGGTGGAGCTCAAGGCGTTGTTTGATGAACTGCGCACTCTGCCGGCTGAACAGCGCGCCAGCTTTGGCCAGGAAGTCAACGCTTTGCGCCAGGAACTGCAGGCGGCTGTCGATGCCGCCGCCGACCAAGCCCAGGCCTTGCCGCCAATTGATGTGACAGCGCCCATGGATGTTAATGCTCCCGCGCCGGTTTTATTCCCGAGCGAACAGGGCAGCGCCCACCCGCTGACAACCGAACTGCAAACTGTGCTCGACATCTTTTATCGCATGGGTTTTACAGCGGTAGAGTCGCGCGAGCTTGATGACGACTACCATATGTTCGGCGCTCTGAATTTCCCGGAAGGCCACCCGGCTCGCGACGACTACGATACCTTCATGACCACTCAGACCGGTAAAAACGGCAAGCACTTTATTGCGCCGGCTCACACCAGCACCATGCAAAACCGTGTGCTTAAGCAACACAAAGCAAACCTGGAGCAAGGCGAGCCGATTGCCGTAGTCATCCCCGGCCGAGTCTTCCGTAACGAGGACCTCGACGCCCGTCACGAGCACACCTTTTACCAGCTTGAAGGTGTTTATGTCGACAAGGGCATCCATGCCGGCCATCTGATCGCCACGCTAAAAACCTTCCTGCAAAGCTACTATGGCAAAGAGCTGGAAGTTCGTACCCAGCCATTTTATTTCCCGTTCACCGAGCCATCTTTTGAGTTCGCTTTAAGCTGTCCGTTCTGTGATAAGCAAGGTTGCTCCATCTGTTCCCAAACCGGCTGGATTGAGCTGCTAGGCTGCGGCCTGATTCATCCCAACGTTTTGCGCGAGGCAGGCATTGACCCGACGCAATACACCGGTTTTGCTTGGGGCGGCGGCATCGATCGACTGGTGATGATGAAATATGGCATCGAAGACGTTCGCCACTTCGAATCCGGCAACCTAAACTTCCTGAGGCAATTCTAATGAGAATTTCCGTAAATTGGCTGAAGCAATTCTTGGACTTTGAGCTGCCGCCAGTCGACGAATTGGTGGAGAAAATTGGGGCTCAACTTGGTGCAGTCGAAGAAGTTACGGACCTAGGCAAGCGCTATCAAAGCGTAAGCGTGGTGCGCGTTGTTGAATGCACAAAATTGGAAGGTTCTGACCACCTGAACGTTTGTAAGATTGATGACGGTGGCAAAGCCAAAGACGTCGAACGTGACAGCAACGGCCTAGTCCAAGTTGTGTGCGGCGCACCGAACTGCCGCGAAGGCCTAACTGTTGCCTGGTTGCCGCCTGGTGCCACTGTGCCAGCTAGCGTCGACACTGACGAGCCATTTGTTTTGGAAGCCCGCGAGATACGGGGGCAAAAAAGCAATGGCATGTTGGCCTCGCCAAAAGAACTGGCACTTTACGACAGTCACGAAGGCATCTTGGAAATCGACAAAGAGGTCGTTCCAGGCACACCGTTCGCCGAAGTTTACAAGCTTGACGACTACATCATCGACATCGAAAACAAGATGTTCACGCATCGTCCAGACTGTTTTGGTGCGCTCGGTGTGGCCCGCGAAATCGCCGGCATCACCGGCCATGCTTTCAAAAGCCCAGACTGGTACGTCGCCAACCCGACTCTGCCATCTGGCGATGGTCTGAAGCTGACCGTCAAAAACGAGCTGCCTGAGCTGTCGCCGCGCTTCACGGCTGCAGTTATGACCGGTATTGAAGTTAAGCCTAGCCCAGTCTGGCTGCAGATTGCTCTGAGCAAAGTTGGCGTTAAGGCCATTAACAATGTCGTCGACCTGACCAACTTTTACATGCTGGTCACTGGTCAGCCGTTGCACGCTTACGACTACGACAAGCTGAAAACTGCCACTCTCGGTGTGCGTTTGTCCAAGAAGGGTGAAGCGCTGAAACTTTTGGGCGGCAAGCAGCTGACCTTGGAAGACGGAGACATCATTATTACCGACGGAAGCCAGCCAGTTGGCCTGGCTGGCGTTATTGGCGGGGCGGACACTGAAGTCGATGACAGCACTAAAACCATCGCTCTGGAATGCGCCAACTTCGACATGAACACTGTTCGCCGGGCCAGTATGAAGTACGGTTTGTTCACTGACGCTTCGACTCGTTTCACGAAGGGCCAAAGTCCGCTGCAAAACTTAGCGGTTATCGCCAAAATTATTGACGACCTTCAAAAACTGGCCAACGGCAAGCTGGCAAGTCCAGTCATTGACGACAATCATGTCAAAAATGCCGAGCAGCCGGTTAAGGTCAGCGCGCAATTTATTAACGAGCGTCTGGGCCTGGAACTCAGCGCCGCCGACATGCAAAAGCTACTGACCAATGTCGAAATGGCTGTCGAAACCAAGGGCGAAGACCTAACTGTAACGGCACCGTTCTGGCGCACCGATATTGAACTGCCTGAAGATATTGTTGAAGAAGTCGGCCGCCTGTACGGCTATGACCACCTGCCACTCAACCTGCCGCGACGCGACATTAAGCCAGCAGCGCAAGATGAGCTATTAGCCCTCAAACAACAGATCCGTGAAAAACTCGTGAAAAGTGGCGCTAACGAAGTTCTGACCTATAGTTTTATGCACGGCGATCTGTTCGACAAAGTCGGCCAGAAGCGCGAACATGCCTTCGAGCTGAGCAACGCTCTGAGCCCTGACCTGCAATATTACCGTACCAGTCTACTTCCAAGCCTACTTGAAAAAATCCACCCGAATCTTAAGGCTGGCTTCGATCAGTTCGCACTATTTGAGCTGGGCAAGGTCCACTACGTCGATGAGTGGGACGAGGCCGAGCCGGAGATCCCCAACGAGGATAATCATCTGGCGTTAGTTGTGGCCGCTAATGACAAGCAAAAGCCAGCCGGTACGGCTTACTATCAAGCTCGCAAGTACCTGGAACAGATCGACCCAACACTGACCAATGAGCTGATGCCGATGACCAAATTCAATTTGGATGACGATGAATGGGGTCGCCAGCTAACTGCGCCGTTTGAACCTAACCGCTCGGCTCTAATTGCCCGCGGCGGCATGATTTACGGTGTGGTCGGCGAATTCAAGCCCAGCGTCCAGCGCGCGCTTAAGCTGCCTAAATACGCCGCCGGGTTTGAGGTCCTCAAAGACGCTCTAAGTGTTGCTGGCACCGAATACCAGCCGCTGCCGCGTTTCCCGAAGGTCAGCCAGGATATAACCTTAAAAGTGGCCGCTGACCAAGACTACGCCGAAGTCGCCAATGCGCTGGAGGTCGAATTGAGCAAAGGCAAGGGCAACGCCCGCCTAAATGTTCGGCCGCTGGGCATTTATCAGGCCAGGGACCAAGAAGGCTACAAAAACCTGACTTTTCGCATCGAACTGGCCAGCTACGAGCGCACGCTAACAGATACCGAAGTCAACAAATTGCTCGACGAAGTGGCGGCGGCAGCCAAAACTCAGGTTGGTGCTGAAAGGGTTTAGCGCGAGCGTTAAATCAGCTATACTAGACATAAATAAGTGGAGTAAACATGGCCCGAAAAAGAGACAGAGCTTTTGCGTTGTTCGGCGCACTGCTCTTTTTAATTACCAGCTCGGCGCTGACCATAGCCGTAATTTACACCTTAGTTCAACAAAATAAGAAGCCGGACGATGGCGCGACCAGCCAGGCGGCTAACAGTAAAACGGAGGACAAGACTACGAACCCGCAATCTAAACTTCAAGGCACCAAATTAGCTAATTTTACCCCTGTTAGCGACGTTTCGCAGCTACAGGAAATCGACACCACGCCAGGCACTGGTGAGGAAGTAAAGCCCGGCGACACCGTTACCGTCGACTACACTGGCGCGGTGGCAGCTAACGGCATCATTTTCCAGAGCTCTAAGGACTCCGGCCAACCCGTCACTTTCAGTCTCAGCCAGGTAATTGCTGGCTGGTCGCAGGGGATTCCCGGCATGAAAGTCGGCGGTACGCGCCGCTTGATCATTCCTGCAGGCTTGGCTTATGCCAATAACCCGCCGGCTGGATCGGGCATTCCAGACGACGCTGCTCTAGTCTTCGACGTCACGCTTCACTCCATAGGTAAATAAGCGGAAAAATAGCGTAAAAAGCACAATATATAGTGTATTGATTTTAGCTAAAGCGCTATTTATAATTAGCTCCACAGTCAGAACTTTTCTGCTAAGAACATAAAAAACACCCAGATCAGCCGGACTGCCAAAGCCGTCAATGAGAGACACGGCGGTGGATTCGTCGCCCCTGGGGAGGTGGAGAGTTCGTCTTAAAAAAACTAAACAAGAGGGGGACCAAAAATGGTCAAAAACATCACAATTTTCACTACTAACACCTGCGCCTACTGCCAGATGGTAAAAAAGTATCTGGACGCCAAAGGCCAGTCTTATGATGTGGTCAACCTCGATGAACACCCACACCGTCAAGCTGAAGCTCTGTCACTATCCGGCGCCTACACCGTGCCTGTCACCGTTGTTACCAAGGGTGATGACAGCCAAGAAGTCATTGTTGGTTATAACCTAGCAAAGCTTGCTCCAGCAGTAGCCTAGTTTTTTTGATCCGGCGCGCTGCAGTGTCAGCGACTCCAGTGCTCCTTCGCCGTACACTCCCGTACGGCTCAGTCCGCTCTTCATCGCTTCCTTGCATCGCATCCGGCTGAAAGAAACTTTTAGAAACTGATAGAATAGGGATCTATGACTGATAAAAAAGACGAAACACCGAAGCATGATGTGATTATGGTGGGTGCGGGTCCTGCCGCCCTGACCGCTGCCATTTACACCACGCGTGAAGATATTGACACCTTGCTGTTTGAGCGCGGCGTAGTTGGTGGTTTGGCCGCCGTAACAGATCAAATCGACAACTATCCCGGCTTTGCCCAGGGTATTGAAGGCCTCAAACTGGCTGACGAACTGCGTCTACAGGCCGAGCGCTTCGGGGCAGTTATAGAACTTGGCGAAGTTATGTCTATCAAAGACGAAGGTGAATATAAGCGCCTAGAGACTACCAGCGGCGATATGTTAGCCCGGGCCGTGTTAATCGGCACAGGCTCTGACTACAAGAAAATCGGCGTGCCTGGCGAAGCTGAGTACTACGCCCGCGGTGTGCACTACTGCGCTACTTGCGACGGGGCCTTTTATCGTGACAAAAAGTTGGTGGTGGTCGGTGGTGGCAACTCGGCCGTTCAGGAAAGTCTGTTTTTGACCAAATTCGCGACTCATATTGATCTGTTAGTGCGCTCCACCATCAAAGCTAGCGACGTTCTGCAGGACGATCTGCAAAAAATGGTCGATGCCGGCAAAATCACCGTTCATTTGAACACCGCCACCGAAGAAATCGTTGGCGAAAACAACCTCGTCACCAAAGTTAAAGCTACCAAAGACGGCAAGCCAGTCGAATTTAAGACCGATGGCGTCTTCGTCTTTGTCGGCCTGAAGCCTAACAGCGAGTTTGTCGAAAACAGCGGTATTGAGCTAGACCACGTTCACTTGATAAAAACCGATGAAAATCTTATGACCTCTGTAAAAGGCATCTTTGCGGCCGGCGACATCCGCAGTGGAGCCACCATGCAAATTGCCTCCGCGGCCGGCGAAGGCGCCACTGCCGCTCTAAAAATTCGCGAATACCTCGAAGGCCGCGAACATCCCGTTCAGAACTAGCCAATTATTAAATTCCGCACAAATTACAACCCATTTTGCTGGCTTTTACGCACATGCGGGTCTACAATTTTAAGTAATGAAGCGCGACTATATAGGCATTCTACTAGAGGAAATCCGCGACCAAAACCGGGCGGTGCTAGAGGCGGTAGGCATGATACAAGCTAAGATCGAAACTCTAGCCACAAAAGATGAAATGAAAGTGGTAGCGGATGACGTTGTCATGCTCAAATTCGCAATGACCGAAACGAATAAAGACCTGCGCTCCTTAGACGTTCGCGTCTCTCGAATCGAAGACAAACTGTTCGCGGTTGGCTAATATTCAGGTTTGTAATTCGGGAAGTAGTCGCCCACGAACTGATCTTCGCGGATGCGGCCGTTTTTGAGATCTTTTTCCAGCGCTTCCACCATTGGTTCGGGGCCCGAGACGTAGACCAGCGTGTCTTCGGTGGGTTCGCCAAGTTTCATAATCAGATCAGCGCTCAAAGAGCCACGCTCACCACCCCAAGCTTCGGAAGGGTCGGAAACGACGATGGTGGCATGGACGCCAGCGCGCTCGAAGGTGTCTTGGAAAATGATTTCATCTTCGTTGCGGACACCGTAGATAAAACGAATATTGCGTTTTTCGCCGGTGGCAGCCAGCCATTCGAAAATACTGTGAAAAGGTGTCAGGCCAATACCACCCGCCACAAATAACAGAGGTGTCTGGGCCAATTTGGGTAAAACAAAATCGCCCATCGGGTCGCTCATAATTAGTTCAGCGCCGGGCTCTAAACTAAACAGCGCCTTTTTAAAGGTGCTGCTCTTGTCGTCACCAGCGTACTTGGTGGTGATGGTCAAAAACTTGTCGGTTGGGCTGGAAGATAGGGTAAACCAGCGTTTTTCGCCACGGTCGTCAGCGTTCTTGTGATGCAGCGTTAGTTCTATAAATTGGCCAGCCGTATATTGCATTTCATGCTCGGGCTGAAAAAAGAAAGTGCGGATATTAGCCGCTTCGTTTTGGGTGTGATCTAGTGTTACATTCATGCCAATAGTATACATTATATAGTGCCACTAGCCAACCCAGTTATTCTACAATAATCTTCTTGCCAAATAGGCACACAGGTGTTAAAATAAGCGCCATGAAAGCTTTACAATCTACTCAAGACTGGCTGAAGGCACATCGTCCTAAAGCTGTTGTTTTAGAAGTTGGTGCCGGTGTTTTGCTGGCCCTGTTCGCGGCTCTGTACAGCATTAACTTAACCAAGAATGTACCTACAACTCACAAACCCGGTTCAGGCACAGTTAAGGGCGCTTCAACCGATGAAAGTAATTTGGCTAACAGCAATATTTTCGCCTTTACGCACGGCTCTCGCGGGCTGTTCGTCGTAGTCGGCGGTAAAACAGGTGATGTTGCCCAGGGCGGCGGCTCAAACAGTGGCGGTTCCAATGGCGGCAACGGCGGCAACGGCGGCAACGGCGGTGGTTTGCAAGGCGGTCCAATTGTAAGCATCCCAGGCGTAACTGTTCCGGGTGTAACTCTTCCCGGCATCACTACGCCCGGCATTAACACGGGCATTGTTAACATCCCGGCCATTAATGTGCCTTCAATTACCATTCCTAGCATTGGTGCCCCAACCATTAACGTGCCGGGCAGTACCACCATCACCATTCCGGGCGTCAACTTACCTCCGGTAACGATTCCTCAAGTAACCACTCCTTTGATCAACACGCCTGTCATATCGACACCGGTGATCAACACGCCAACACTGAATTTGAACCTGGGTCTCTAAGACTTTTTAGACTCGAAACGATCTGGATAGTCAGTAATAACGCCGGCCAGGCCGTGTCGCTCCCAGCGGCGCGCTCTGGCCGGTTGATTAGCATAGCCCGCTCGTCCAAAACAGCTGAAGAGACGTTCTTTTTGTGGCGTGCCGGGCGGGGCGATCAGTAATTCATAGCCGCCACGGCGCATGGCGTGCACAAATCCTGGCCAAATCCAGTATTCCAGCATACCAATGCGCTTGGTGCCTACTTGTTTGGCATGACGCACGGCACGTACGCCAGACCAAAAGTCGATTACCATAGTAGAAATGTCAGGTAGCTCCCGGTGCAGCTCCAATAAGATTGGCTGATCACGAGAGGCGAGGCAAAAATCGCTGTTCGTCCAGCCCTTTTTTAAGAAGCTTTTAATAACTTTAACAACTGGCTTGACGGGTACCCCAGGTTTGACCTCAACAATTAGTGGCACCTTGCGGTTGATGAGTTCAATTGCTTCCTCTAACAGAGGCAAATCTGGTTTGTGAGCTCGTAATTCGGCCAGCGTTGAGCCGGCGATTTTAAGTTGATTACCACTGGCATCGATAAGCTCCAGATTGTGTATCACTACGACCTGGCCATCGGCCGTTATCTGAACATCGAGCTCAACTTCATCAACATGGTGTTCCAGGGCTTTTTTAAAACTGGCTAGGGTATTTTCGGGGGCCAGGCCTTTGGCGCCGCGGTGGCCGATGATTTTCATACCTTTTGCGCCCCGTCGGCCTGCTTGCTGGCGGAGCCAGCAACACCGCCGCCGCTTTTGGCGCTGCCGCCAATTTTTGCCTGCGCTACTCCTTTCACCGTACCGGCTGTACGGCTCAGTCCGTTGCTCGTCAAGAAATTGGCGGCAGCATCCAAACGCAAAAGGCATGCAGGCATACTCCTGTTAGTGTACAATATTTTCAGTTTCTTCATCACTTTAAGTAAGGAGTAAGTATGGCTGATGTAAGCTACGGCGACAACGCCCCAGATGCCGTCAATGTGATTATTGAAATTCGCAAAGGCGACCGCAACAAATACGAGGTCGACAAGAAGACCAACCGCCTGTTTTTAGACCGGGTTAATGCCACCATGTTAGGCTATCCGGCGGACTACGGCTACGTGCCTGACACTCTCTGCGAAGACGGCGACCCTGTTGATGCCTTGGTGATCATTGACGAATCACTGCCATACGGTGTAGTTGTGCCTTCGCGACCAATTGGTGTGTTGTACTTTGAAGACGACGGCGAAATGGACGAAAAGCTGATCGTCGTGCCGGTTGATGATGTCAGCAAAGACCACCTAACAGAGGTGGATCAGCTGGGCAACAACTTCAAGAAAGTTATTGAGCACTTCTACAGCCACTACAAGGACTGGAAGAAGGGCTGGACCGGTGTGAAAGCTGAGTTCAAGGGCTGGGGCGACGCCGCTGCAGCTAAAAAAGTCATTCAAGAATCAATCGAACGCGCGAAAGGTTAATTATGGGCAATCCTGAAGTCAGGGTGGCTGATAAAAACTTAGCTAGTGAAAAGCTGGCGGAGCGGTGTGAAGTAAAGCGTCTGGGCGCCCGCAGTCTGGACAGAGCAGCAGAAGACCGCAATTTTGATATGTTTACGACCCTCAACGAAGAGTACCGCATACTAGTGGCCAACTTAGCTGCCGAGATTGAAGGCAATCTTGGCGAAACCGCTTCGGTTGTTGGTCGTCCATCTTGGTTCCATATAGTGACCAACAATAAGGGGCCAGAGCCCTTATATATCGATATGCCAGCCTATCCCAAAGGTGACAAACAACGCATCCCGCAGAACATTACCGGCGAGCTGGTCAATATTAACGAAGGTGAACTCACCGTGCGCAACGGCGGCGGCGATCTCATTATCTTCCCAATTGAAGATATCGATAGCATCAATTTGCCAATGATTGCGCCAGTTACCGGTGTATGAAAAAGACATTGCCTGCGAACGCAGCCTTGATTCCCGCCAATGCCAAGCCGGTGTTTAAGGGGCAGATTTTTGATGTTTGGCAGTGGCCACAAGAGATGTTTGACGGTTCTACAGAGACATTTGAAATGCTGCGGCGCCCTGACACCGTCCAAGTGATTGTGGTGCGCGACCAACAGATACTGTTGGTCGAAGATGAGCAGCCGGGTCGCAGCGTGCGACTCCATTTTCCCGGCGGTCGTGTAGATGATAAAGACGATTCTTGGCTGGCTGCCGCTCAGCGTGAATTACTGGAGGAAACTGGTCTGAGCTGCGCTGATTGGCGCCTGATTGATGTTCAGCAACCAGCCATTAAAATCGAATGGTTTACACCAATCTTCCTGGCCCAAAACGTAACCTCTGAAGTGGCGGCTCAGGTTGATGTGGCTGGCGAGAAGATTAAGCCGGTCTGGCAAGATTTTACTGCCGTGCGAGAGCGAGTTTTAGCCGGTGATGAGCCGACAATGGTCTACTTGCTGCCGTTTTTTAACCACGTTGAAAGTCTGGCAGCGCTGGTTAATCACCCGGAGATGACCGGCGAAACCGTCGATCGCTAAACTTGCACTGTTGCTCAGCGGCTTTTACAATAGAAGCATAAGCGTTAAAATAAAAATAGAAACGGAGATCTAACAGATGAAAACAAGGGTGGCAATTAATGGTTTTGGCCGAATTGGCCGTAATGCTTTTAAAATTGCGTTCGAGCGCAGTGATCTTGAAATCGTGGCGGTCAACGACCTGACCGACACCAAAACTCTAGCTTACTTGCTGAAACATGACAGTAATTACGGCAACTATCAAAAAGAGGTCAGTGCCGACGACACGCACATAATCGTCGATGATCACAAAGTTTTGGTAACGGCCGAAAAAGACCCATCACTATTGCCTTGGGCTGAGCACAAGATCGACGTCGTCATTGAGTCGACAGGTCGTTTTACTAAAGTTGAAGACGCCTCGTTGCACATTAAGGCTGGTGCTAAAAGGGTGGTGATCTCTGGTCCGACTAAGAGTGAAGGCGCTGACACCATAGTACTGGGCGCCAATGATAACAAGTTAGACAACGCCACGGAAGTTATCAGCAATGCCAGCTGTACCACCAACTCGTTGGGTGCTGTCATGGCGATTTTGGACTCGGAATTTGGAGTTGAGAAGTCGCTGCTGACCACTGTCCATGCTGATACAGCCAGCCAAACCCTGACTGACGCCCCGGAAAAAGATGTGCGCGAAGGCCGCGCTGCTTCACAGAACATCGTGCCCACTACTACTGGCGCCGCAATTGCTGTAACGCTAACTTTGCCGCAGCTTAAAGACAAATTTGATGGCCTAAGCATTCGCGTGCCAGTGCCGGTGGTCTCGATTAGCGACGTCACGGCGCTCTTGCAGCGCAGCGTCACCGTTGAAGAAGTTAACAATGCTTTCAAAAAAGCCGCCAAAGAGCCTTACTACCAAGGTATTTTGGATGTCTCCGAAGAGCCGCTAGTGAGCACCGATTACATAGGTAATAGTCACTCCGGCATTGTCGATTTGCTGCTGACTAAAGTCGTTGACGGTAACCTAGTGAAAGTCATGGTCTGGTACGACAACGAATGGGGCTATTCCAACCGTTTGGTAGAGGTTGTAGCCGATACCGGACGCATTCTGCACAAGAAAGATCAGGATCACAAGCACGACTAGGATGAAAATCTTCATCGGCGCCGACCATAACGGCATCAACTATAAACGTGACCTAGCTGCGATGCTGGCCCGCGCCGGGTATGAAGTAATTGATGAAGGAGATGTCAGCCTCGATCCGGCTGACGATTTTCCGCAATTCGCGGCCCGCGTGGTTAACGCCATGCTGGCTACCAACGACGAGCAGGCTCGCGGCATTTTAATCTGTGGCAGTGGCCAGGGGATGTGCATGGCCGCCAATCGTTTTAAGGGTATTCGCGCCAGTCTCTGCTGGAATCAAAGCGAAGCCCGCGCCGCGCGCAACGACGATGACAGCAATGTGTTATGCCTCAGCTCTCGCCACACTAACCTTGAAGAAGCGGAAGCCATTGTCAGCGCCTGGCTAAACACGCCATTTGCTGGCGCCGAACGCTTCGTGCGCCGCATCAAACAGCTCGACGAACTGGGCTAACCATGAAGTTGATCATGCGTTACCCGGCCATTAGCCTGCTGATTATCAGCTTTGTCGCCGCCGTTATAGGTGCATTTACTTTTTATCAATCGCTGTCTTATGACTTAGCGGTTGGTGCCAACATCGCGTTTTTTTTAACACCAATACCTTTTCTTTTACCTGCCTGGCTTATTGCTAAAGCTGCCAAGAGCGAAGCTCAGAAAGCCAAGGTCGCTTACGCGCGGGTGCGGAACATGGTGTGGGGATTGCCGATCGCTGTGGCCGGTGCATTAGCTTGCTTCAGTGCTTACTTTGCTACAAGTATTGATCCAGCTGTACCAAATTCTGCCGGTGAAGATGAGGCCGGCATCGCCATATTTGTTATTTATTTCTATGCCATGATCGGCGTGCCAATCATTAACGGCTTTTTAGTGCGACGTAAAATTCGGGCGCTGCGAGCCTAGCTATGGCAATGATTTGCCCCACAATTACCGCTTTCGACACTGCGACCTTCAAGCTGCAAATCGAGCAGGTGCGCGGCTTTGCCAAACAGATTCACATTGATCTGATGGACGGCCAGTTTGCGCCAACGCAGTCGCCGCCTTTGAGCGAGGTGTGGTGGCCGCACGAGCTCGTGGCCGATATTCATCTGATGTATCAAAAGCCCATGGATTATATTGACCAGCTGATTAAGCTCAAGCCGCGTTTGGTGGTGATTCACAACGAGGCCGAAGTGCATCACATGGACTTTGCCGCCAAATTGCATGCTCATGACATCGAAGTCGGCTTGGCGCTATTGCAAGACACGCCGGTGGAGTGGGCACACCAGATCATGCATTCTTTTGATCACGTTTTAATTTTCAGCGGCGATTTAGGCCGTCACGGGGGTACGGCCGATCTATCTTTGCTAGATAAGGTCCGTTATGTCCGCGAACACCACCCGGATGCCGAGATTGGCTGGGACGGCGGCATTAACGCCGATAACGCCAGAGCTTTGGTGACGGCTGGCGTGCAGATTTTGAATGTCGGCGGCTTTATCCAGCAGTCCGATAACCCGAGCAACGCTTATGCTAAACTGGAAGAAGTTATTAAGAGCTCATAAATGCCAAAACTACCTCTGGAACGACTAGAGACGATTGCCAATGATATCCGCGAAGACATCATCCGGATGTTGGAACACGCCGGCTCCGGCCATGTCGCTGGCCCAATGGGTGAGGCCGATATCTTTGCGGCGCTTTATTTTGACATTATGAAGCACGATCCCAAGAAGCCGGATTGGGCGGAACGTGACATTTTGCTGCAAAGCAACGGCCACTGCGTGCCAGTACGTTATGTGACGATGGCTCACGCTGGTTATTTCGACCGCAAGGAGCTAATGACGCTGCGCGAGTTCGGCACGCGTTTGCAAGGTCACCCCGAGCGAACGCGTTTACCCGGACTGGAAAACACTAGTGGGCCGCTGGGCAGCGGTCTCAGCCAGGCTTGTGGCATGTCGCTAGCCATGCGCATGGACGGTCAAAAACATCGCTGGATTTACGTCATGCTGGGTGACGGCGAGCAGGACGAAGGCAATGTCTGGGAAGCTGCCATGCTGGCCGGCAAGTACAAGCTCAGCAATATTATTGCCATAACCGATCGCAATAACATTCAAATTGACGGTCCAACTGAGTCAGTTATGCCGCTTGAAGATCTGAAGGCTAAATGGGAATCATTTGGCTGGTTTGTGACCGAAATTGACGGCAACAACATCGAGGCCGTGATTGATGCCTGTGCCATGGGCCGCGCCATCGAAGATAAGCCAGTGATGATTATTGCTCACACCATCCCAGGCAAGGGCGTAGATTTTATGGAAAATGACTTTAACTGGCACGGTATGGGCAAGTTGCCGGACCCGGAACTGGCGCGCAAAGCCCTGCATGAACTACGCACCCTGCGCGGAAAAGTTCGGAGCGAACATGAGTAAGCAACGCTCACCACGCAACATTTTGGGCGTGTGGTTAATTGCTCTGGTCAGCCTGCCTTTGTTGGCAGTCGCTGGCCGAACTTTGGCGTCGGACATTGGTAGTTTTCGTTCCTGCAATTCCAACAGTAACGGCCTGGTGGTTCGGAGTTGTGGTAAACATGGGCTGAATGCTGGTGACTTAATCTTATTCGTCTTTTTTGTGTTGGCTGCAGTGCTTGCCGTCAGTTTCTGGACAGCAGCCGTTTACACCATTAGCCGGAGGCGTAAATGAGCGTCATGCACTTAGTTGATCTGGACGGCAAGCTCGAAAGCGAGCCCAACCGCAAAGGCTTCGGGCGTGGTTTGGTGGCTGCTGGCAAAATCAATCCCAACGTTGTGGCTGCTTGCGCCGATCTGACCGACTCCACCCAAATTAGCCTCTTCGCCAAAGAGTTTCCAGATCGTTATATCGAAATTGGTGTTGCTGAGCAGAACTTGGTGACTGTCGGTTCTGGTCTGGCGGCGATGGGTAAAGTTCCATTTGTGTCCAGCTATGCCGCTTTTAGCCCAGGTCGTAACTGGGAGCAAATCCGCACCACGATTTGTCTCAATGACCGACCGGTTAAGATTATTGGTGCTCACGCCGGTGTCTCTGTCGGCAAAGACGGTGCGACTCACCAGATGCTGGAAGACATCGGTCTGATGCGGGTATTGCCGAACATGGTGGTGATTGCACCTTGCGACAGTGTTGAGGCTGAAAAAGCCACATTAGCCATGGCCGCTGACTCGCGGCCCAACTATATGCGGTTGGCCCGCGAAGCGACGCCGATTATCACGACTGCCAAAACGCCGTTTTCCATCGGCCCGGCTTATGTTTTTCATCCCGGCGAAGACGTTACGCTGATTGCCACCGGCACCATGACTTACCACGCACTGGCCGCGGCCGAACTGCTATTTAAAGAAGGAATTGATGCCGAAGTGGTGCACGTGCCGACCATCAAGCCGCTGGATAATGCCACAATTTTGCACTCTGTGCGGAAGACTGGCGCTGTGGTCACAGCCGAAGAGGGCCAGATTAACGGGGGCTTAGGCAGTGCGATTGCCGAACTGCTTGGCGAAGAATTACCGACACCAATGATCCGGGTTGGTATGCGCGATCGTTTCGGCGAGTCTGGTGATCCCAATGAACTGCTGGAGTATTTTGGCTTGGACGCTAAACACATCCGTCTAGCGGCGCAGGCCGTAATTAGTAAAAAGTCTTAAAAAAGCGACTCTTGCCCAGCAGTCAGGGCAGTTCGGGCAGCAGCGACGCAGGCTGCAAATAGTCGTGGGTCTGGATCTTTAGGTCGCCAGTGTTCCACTTCACTAGGAAGGTCTAAAGTTATAAAACGATAAGTCGGTTTTGGCTGGCCATATTTACCATAATCAAAGCCACCGTACTGGTTTTGCTCAGGGTCGAAATGGCTTCTAACAACAATAAAGCCAACGATAGTCGGTCGGTTGGTGCCCCGTGGCTCGGGCTGAAAGTTTATTGACCAGCTTTTGTGTTTACCGTTGCCAATCCGTTCGCGATTGGCATGCCTTGCATAGCCTGTAAAAGCCGCTTGCTGGCCCTGAACGAAGTCGGCGAACAGATCAAATTCGGCAGCAGTAGTTTCGCAGGCCGACACTAGCGGTTCTCGAATTTCCAGGGCGGTTAATGCCTCGCCGCCGAACTCAATTTTTGCCATGACCGAATTTTATCATCGCATGCTATTATAACCATAAGTATTTAGGATATATATGTCGCAAACACTGGAACAGATGCGTATGAATTGTGCCCGCGCCCGCGCCCGTATGACGCTAGCTCGCGCCCAACACTGGGCTTTTGGCGCCTTTAACCTCGATGACGAGGCTACCTTACGTGCCGTGGCCCAAGCGGCCGCCAAGCTCAACGCGCCGGTCTTGGTTGAAGTCAGTCAGGGCGAAGTCGATGATATTGGTTTGGATAATGTACGTGACTTGGTCGACAACTTTAAGGCTGAATACGGTGTTGAAATGTATGTTAACCTGGACCACAGCCCCAGCGTGGAAGCGGCCAAAGACGGTATCGAGGCCGGTTTTGAGTTTATTCACATCGATATATCCCAGGCCAACCACGATGCCACAGATGAGGACATTATCAACGCCACGCGTGAAGTTGTTGAGTATGCCAAACTGACCGGTGCTTTGGTTGAAAGCGAGCCGCATTACTTCGGTGGATCGTCCAACATTCACAATGAAAAAATTGATTACAAGGAAATTAAAAAGACCTTTAGTACTCCGGAAGGCGCTCGTAAATTTGTCGAAGCCACTGGTATTGATACCTTTGCGGCGGCAGTGGGCAACCTGCACGGCAAATATCCGGTGCCCAAGGTACTCGATCTCGAACTATTGAGGGAAATTCGAGGCGCCATTGACTGCAACATCTCGTTGCATGGCGGCAGCGACACGCCCGGCCACTACTTTAAAGACGCGGTTCAGATCGGCGTGACCAAGATCAATATTAATTCGGATATGCGCTATGCCTACCGCCACGCGCTGGAAAAAGTTCTAAAAGAGAACCCCAACGAGATCTCGGTAGCCAAGCTGATCAGCAAAGAAGTCATTCCGGCCGTCCAGGCCGTGGTGGAAGCCAAACTGGGCGATTTTAACAGCGCCGGCAAGGCTGTGCCGCTGTAATTTTGTTGAATTTCACTAAAATTTAATATTTAAACCGTATAATTTTGATATGGCAATGACCTTGACGAAAGACGATCTCAAAGCTATAGGCAGCGTTATTGATGAACGACTAGACGAGTTCAAGCTGCAGGTAGCCGCCGCTTTTGAGGAAGTACATCGACGTATAGACAAACTTGAATCCAGGATACACGGACTTGAAACAAAAGTAGAAGCTATAGATAAGAAGCTCGATCGTGAAAGTCAACGCAACGATAATCAAGATTTAGGTCTTGCAAAGATCCGCCAAGCCTTGCACTCGGCTTGATCAGTCGCTAAACTAAAACCATAAGCAGATAAATAAAAGGGTGGGAATGGCCGACAAACCAGACGTAGTCAGCATCGGTGATATTGTAACCGACGCATTTATTAAGCTGCACGACTCTTACGAGCACACATATCAGAACGACCAAGGTAAGTGGTTGGCTCTGCCGTTTGGCACAAAGATACCCTATGACGATGTGGAAATTGTTGAAGCTGTGGGCAACGCCAGCAATGCTGCTGTTGCCTTTGCGCGCCTCGGCCTGAACAGCGCTTTTGTCACCAATGTCGGTGCCGATGCGCACGGCCGCGATATGATCAAGGCCCTGGACAAAAACAAAGTCGACACGCGCTTTGTCCGCATTAACCCCGGTAAAAAAAGCAACTATCACTACGTCTTACGCTTTAAAGCTGAGCGTACCATTTTAATTAAGCACGAAGAATACGATTATCACTGGCCGCACCTGCGGCCGGCTGAAGTGCCTGAGTGGGTGTACTTTAGCTCGATAAGTGAGCACGCCATTGAGTATCACGATCAAGTTGCCGACTGGCTGGAGCAAAACCCGGACGTTAAGCTAGCTTTTCAGCCAGGCACTTTCCAGATGGAAGCCGGTGCTGAGCGCCTGAAGCGCATTTACGCCCGTACAGCAGTATTAATTTTGAACCGCGAGGAAGCAGTAACGGTGGGTGGCGGCAATCACGAGGATATTCACGATCTGTTCAATCATTTGCACGCCTTGGGACCGCAAATTGTGGTCATCACTGATGGCTCAGCCGGAGCCTATGCTTCGGATGGCGATAACCGTTTTTCGATGCCATTGTACCCTGATCCGGCTCCACCCATTGATCGCACCGGTGCCGGCGACTCCTTCGCCTCAACCTTTGTGGCCGCGTTAATGAAAGGCAACACCATCGAAGGCGCCCTGCAGTGGGCTCCGATTAATTCCATGAACGTCTGTCAAAAAGTTGGCGCCCAAGCCGGTCTGTTAACTGAAAAAGAGCTAGAACACTATTTGCGGAACGCGCCGCCCGGCTACCACCCGCAGCGCATGAATTAGCCAGCACGCGGCTGTATTTTTTGGCCGCTTATGGTAATCTGTAAGCATAAGGATCTACAGTGGTGCAAAAAGACACAAAAACTGGGGTAAGCAATGACACGCTGGCTATCTGATGCCTTAGAGGCGCAGGAACCGGCTTTTCGGCTAGGGCTCCAGCGGCTGGAAGCCGCCAGCGGCCATCCGAACCACGATATTCGCTTCAGTACAGCCGTGCAGCAGGCCACCAAAGCTAAAATTCTGGAGCTTGGACTGGATCCGAATGACACCACCGCCAGTGAGCTGTATCACGTACTGCTGGAGCGGGTTAAAGCCGACGATCAAAAGCTGGTAAAGCGCCTGCGAACAGAGGCAGCCCTGAATGTCTCAGCTGATGGTAATGTAGTTGATGGCCTAGCTCAGGTAGTCCGCCAAGCTGCCGGGCGCCAGAGCTTTTTCGCGCTTAAAAGTGCCAAACTGAAGACTTTGCTGAAGCAGCAACCGCCCAAGAAAGCCATGAAGCGTCTGGGTTATCGATCGCTCGATTCACTTCTCAAACATGAAGCGCCGGCCGCAATTTTGACAGCCGCTTGGTTTAGCGAGGGCGTGAGTTGGCAAAAGCATGTGTTGGATCAGTACAAAAAACTTAGGGCCAGCGATTTCGAAAATCGCCGTCTGAACGTTCTGCGCTTGAGCGGCCGGCGTTGGCAGCAGCTGGCTACGGAAATTGCCAGCGCACATCAGCATAATCTGGTTAGTTTTAAGGAGTTGGCGACCCTGGTTCTGCTGCCAATGCCGGACGAAGCGCCCGAAGGCTCAACTACTGTCAGCCTGGCTCTGGCGCTGCATGAAATTAACGAAATTCGCGCTGGCAGCACTTTCTTAAAGCTGAGCCAGGTGCGGAGTGACTTTGGCGAAGTGGTCAAAACGGTGGCCAGAGATGAGCCACGACTAACGTCGCAACTGCTCGATCAGGCTGTGCCGTGGCACTTAATCCAGCGTTTCTATGCGCGTTTAACGCACCAGTTCGACGAAGCTCTGTACGGCCCGCACATTCGGGCAGACGACATGTCCTGGCGCGGCGTGGAAGAGGCTATGGCCGAAATTGAGCCCAGTTTCAGCTTCTGGCAGCAAACCGGCCACCTGGGCCTACTGCATGGCCGCCAGGTGGTTTCCTTCAATCTTATTGACTCAGCCCTGAGCTACTGCAACGGCCGGGCCTTCGAGCAGCGCATCAGTCATTATTTCAAGCACTCACTGTGGCATGAGCTTTTGCTGCACTATCTGCAGCGTGTTACAGTAGAGCAAACCGTGTTGGCAGAATTACAGCCAGCGCTGGCATCAGAGTCAGTAGAACCAAACAGCATATAAAACAGGGGTGGGAATGTATCAGATCTGCGTATCCGGAGCGGCTAAAGGCGAAAGTGTTGAAGAGGGTAAAGAGCTCGCCCGCCACCTCGGCGAAGCCATTGCTAAGGCCGGCCACGCTTTGTTAACCGGGGCAACGATCGGCCTGCCTAACTACGCCGCTGAAGGCTACAAGGCCGCTGGCGGAAAGATGAGCGTGGGCATCAGCCCAGCCTCCTCGAAGGTTGAGCACGTTATGAAATACCGGTTGCCAATCAAGGACTACGACACGATCATTTACACTGGGCTACATTATGTGGGCCGCGACACGCTGCTTATCACTTCGTCCGATGCTGTCGTCAGCATAGGCGGCCGCTTGGGTACGCTCCACGAATTCACCATTGCTCTGGAAACCGATACGCCGATTGGCTTTCTCCAAGGTGCCGGCGGTATCAGCGAAGAAATTCAAACTCTAATGGGGCTGGCTCATCCATTGCGTCCCGGGGCGTTCGTAACTTTCAGTGAATCCCCGGAAGAATTGGTCAAGGAACTGACAAAACACCTTGACACCGAGCACGCAAAATACCACAATCTCTATAAATAAGCGTAAGTGGGAGTGGGATCAATGAAAAAACTGAACGACCGTGGCGTTAGTCTGGTTGAAGGCTTGTTGATTGCGGTTATTGTTCTGCTAATTGGCCTTATTGGTTACTACGTCTGGCATGCTAATCAAACCGCGAGCGAAACCCTTACAGACTCCAGCAAAAGCACCACTCCAAAATTCGGCTTATCGAGCATAAAGTCATTTGAAGATTGTAAAAAAGCGGCTGGCAGTAAATTGCTAGAAACGTTTCCAGAGCAATGCGTGACAAAGAGCGGCAAAAAATTCGTGGACACTCAGACTTCATCAACAGCCAGTCAAAAAACCTACACCAACAAAGAATACGGATTTAGTTTTAAGTATCCCACCACATGGAAACTTGTCACCGATCTTAAAGATATGGGTCGGGGTGGCAATGAAGGCACCATCTATGTGGCATCGCCCAGCGGTACAAAAGTTTACTTCAACCCTGACTTTGGCGGCAAAGGTGGTGACTGTGTGGATGAGCAGGCTAATAACGAACACACTACCAGAACCTGCACCACACGCAACATCTTGGACGTAACCAAGTTGGTAAACAGCGGCTCACAGCCAATTTGGCTGGTGAAAGCCAGCGATACTGCGCCAATAGCATATGGTGGCGGCAAGACGACTTATTTCGTGTTTCTTCTGTCCGCCGGCTACAATACCAAAAACAACAGTTATGACGTTGCGCCACAGGTCGGATCAAATCTCGGCGCCTATATTGGCACTTTTGATGATGTCATGATACAGGGGCCAAAAGGCGATTTGAAAGTCTATCTGACGGTTTATGTTACGGGCAACGACGACGGCCAAAACAGCTCTTCGAAGTTCTTTGACACAGCCGAGATCAAAGAAGCCATACCTGTGCTAGAATCGCTCAATATTCAGTAAAATTGCTACAATATTAAGATGGCCAAATTCCATCTTAAAAGTGATTACAAGCCTACAGGTGACCAGCCCGCGGCCATTGCTCAGTTGACCAAAGGTATTGAAAACGGGCTCAACCACCAGACGCTACTGGGCGTGACCGGTTCGGGCAAGACTTTCTCTATGGCCAATGTCATTGCTAATACGCAAAAACCGACGCTAGTTTTAAGTCACAACAAGACCCTGGCTGCCCAGCTCTACACCGAGTTTCGCAACTTTTTCCCCGACAATGCTGTTCACTACTTTGTTAGCTACTTTGATTACTATCAGCCCGAAGCCTACATCCCGCGCTCCGACACCTACATCGAGAAAGACTCGCAAATTAACGAGGAAATTGACCGGCTGCGCCACGCCGCTACCGATGCGCTGCTCTCGCGCCGCGACGTGATCATTGTGGCCAGCGTGTCCTGTATTTACGGTATTGGCTCGGTGGAGGACTACAATGGCCTGTCGATCCCGGTGAAACGCGGCGAGCGTAAGGTTCGCGACAAATTCCTGCGGCAGCTCACCGATATTCAGTACCAGCGCAATGATGTTGATTTTCACCGTAGTACCTTCCGCGTTCGTGGCGATGTCGTTGACGTTTATCCGGCCAGCGAAGAGTTGGCGTATCGCATTGAATTCTTTGGCGACGAGGTTGAGCGTATCACTAAAATTGATCCATTGACCGGTGAAATCTTGGCCAATCTAGACGAATATAAAATCTTTCCTGGCAGTCACTATGTAACGCCCCAGGACAAGCTAAAAGTTGCGCTAGGACAGATTGAGACAGAACTGGCCGAACGCTTGGCGCTCTTCAAAAAACAGGGCAAATTGCTGGAAGCGCAGCGCCTGGAGCAACGCACGCGTTTTGATCTGGAAATGCTCGAGGAAACCGGCTTTGTGAAGGGTATCGAGAACTATAGTCGCTACCTGACCAACCGCGAGCCCGGCGAGCAGCCGGCAACGCTGCTGGACTATTTTCCGGACGACTACTTGATGTTTGTCGATGAGTCGCACATGACCATGCCGCAGGTGCGCGGTATGTACAACGGCGACCGTGCCCGCAAGGAAGTGCTGGTGGAACATGGCTTTCGTCTGCCGTCGGCGCTGGATAACCGGCCGCTGACTTTCAGTGAGTTCGAAAGACACGTTAACCAGGCCGTCTATGTTAGCGCCACACCTGCCGAATACGAACTTGCGCGGTCGCCTGAGCCCGCACAACAGGTGATTCGTCCGACCGGTTTACTCGATCCGCCAATTGAGATTCGACCGGTTGATGGCCAAATCGATGACTTAATCGCTGAAATTCGCAGCACCGTCGAAAAGCGCCAGCGCGTGCTGGTAACAACATTGACCAAACGTATGTCCGAGGACCTTGCGGAATACCTGCAGGAACTCAATATTAAAGTCGCCTATCTGCACAGTGACATCGACACGCTCGACCGCACCGACATCCTGCGCGACCTGCGCCTGGGCGTTTATGACGTCCTTGTTGGAATCAATCTGTTGCGTGAAGGTTTAGATTTGCCCGAAGTGTCTCTGGTGGCGATTTTGGATGCCGATAAAGAAGGCTTCCTCCGCAGTGAGCAGGCGTTAATTCAAACTGTTGGCCGGGCTGCCCGCCATGAAGAAGGCCATGTGATTATGTACGCCGATCACGTGACGGCCAGCATGCAAAAAACCATCAACGAAACCAGCCGCCGTCGCGAGATCCAGGAAGCCTACAACAAAAAGCATGGCATCACGCCAACTGGCATTACGCGAGCGGTGGACAAAGGTTTGCGTCCGGAGTTACCCGAAGAGGCCAAACGAGCCAAACTTGATCTCAAAAAGATTCCTAAAGACGAATACGGCTCGCTCATCAAAGATCTGACCAGTCAAATGGAGCTGGCCGCTGCTAACCTGCAGTTTGAAACAGCCGCCGAACTGCGCGATTTGATAGATGAAATAAAAGCTAAGCAGTAAGCGATTTCATAGCCACCCAACAGATTAAAAGCTAATCTAAGTTAGTGTCAAAAGACCATTTAGTATGGCGTAAGTTGCCGGCCGACGACAGTCTGACTGATGAAGACATTTTACCCAAACGGGCAGTGATACTGGGGGCTAATCGTCAAGATTTGGAGGAACATCGGAGCTGGGCAATAACTACGCTTATCCCAGCCGTTGGCTACGCTGTGCATCGCAAAAAAATTATCAAACCGCTTGCTCTAGGTGAAGATTTCCGTTGGGCGCCGGGGCAGGGCGATTATTTAATGGTCGCTGTTCCCCTGGGCCGCCAGGCTGTGATTGCTACCATGGGCTATCAACATATCGACAGCTCAAAGCTGTGGACGCCAGACATGGTCGGCGTATTAGATGAACTGAGAATCGCACGTCTGCCCATAGATTACCCCGGGATAATTTTAGCCGAGGGGCCGGAGGTGATTTAGGCTGCCGCCGGATCGCTGATATCCCAGCCGGCGCGCAGTTCGTGAGCAACACGACGACTACGGCTACCATCATACAGCCGCCGATGAGTCCTAACAGTAGCTAATTCATCTCCAGTGGCAGCAACGCGCCGAATTTCGGTCACATGTTTAACGACCGCTGGAGCTAGAGGGAGGTCGTAGTGAGTGGTAGGACGAGAGGGCAGGATCTCTACGTCACTAGGCATACCCGGTACCATGCGTAATAAAAAGCGAGCGGCGCGAGAATCCGGCGCAGCCACATAGCGATGAGCGGTTTGGCCCTCAGGCAATTTTGCTCGCAGGCCCTGGGGCGGCAGAATTAAATCATCCACCATGGGAGAGATGGCGTAATGGCCAACCGCGGGTGACCAGAGTTTTGACACGTTTTCGCGGTGTCCCTGCATAAAGTCTGAGCGACGGTTAATGTGACGCGTCTCTGGGCGATTGAGGGCCCGTACCAAGGCATAACTGCTGGGCGTATGCCTAGCAATTCCTTCTTGGGCACCAGCTAACATTACAACCGCTGCCACTTTGTCCGGGTGTCGCAGACCGGCCATTTCAGCCACTAAACCACCGAGCGAATGACCGACCACAACCATTGGCCCGCCAAGCTTTTCATAAATGTTGACTAGCTTTTCCTCGTAGATATCGAGCATGTCATCAGGTTCGCCTAGATTTTGGCGAGGAATTGGCAAAAACCTGTCAGAGGCGGGCAGGGTATCAGTGCTCTCGCCAAGAATTGGGGCATAAAGGCCCAAAACTTGCTTGATTGTCAGAACTCCGCCGACCGCTACAACCGGAGCCAATCTTTCTGGCTGACCATTTGCGATCGATTCGAGTTCGCCCATATGTGTTTTAACCTATATGCACAGCATAGTCCTAGTGCTTTGGCTTTGTAAAGTATTTTACAGACACATGGTGCTAGCCATCCTTGCCGCAGTTGGCACTGTTATTCCAGGCGCCGGGCCCAAAGCCATTGTTGTCGTGGTAGATCTTCAGGGCGACCTCGGCTTGTTCGGCGGGGGAATAGTCGCCGGGGACGCCGCTGCGGCCGTAGGCATGCCAGGTACTGACCAGAATGCCGTATAAGCCGGAGGTAATGTGGGCGCGTCCAGAAGACTCGGGGATAATTACGCAACGGCGCCAAGTGGGCGTGAAGGCGTTGTTGGCATCTGTGACGACGGCCGGGTGGCTGGCTTGCAGCTTGGCGGCATGGGCAGCGACCTGTTTGGCCAGATACTGCTTAACGGCTTCGACATCTACGGCTGGCAGGTCAGGTTTCTCCGCCGGTGCTGCAGTCTCCGACGGGACGGCCGCTGCTGGCGGGCCGGGCGGCAAAGGTTCAGCGATAGCGCTAGCCCCCATGGCGGTGTTAGCAAGCAGCAAGCTGCCGCTCAGGACGGCGGCGGGCAGCTTGAATTGATGATATGGTGAAGGTTTTTGCTCCAATAGGTCCCCCTCCCCTCATATCGAGGGTTACGTTTAATGAAATACGAGCAAGACCGCTTGGTTGGCGATCTAACTCAAATTAGGTTCGAGTGGGTGAGGGCTTGTTCTGCGGCCTAAAGTCTCATGCGCCATAAGCGCGGTAGGTATTGAGAGTTTAGGTCACTTGTCAGCTCGGTCGTAGTCGTCTGGATGCCGCATGGGACATCACCATCGTACAGTCGAACTTCCACTCCATGGTTCATTTTAAAGTGTTAATGCTGGTGCGTCAATCTGTTAGAAATCTAACAATATTATTTCTGCTTGACCTCTGGTCAGTGATTACCTCGAGGTGCTATACTACACAACAGATGACAAAACTTACCCGGGATGATGTGCTGAAGTTGGCTCAGCTAGCTCGTTTGGAGCTCAGTGACGAGGAAATCGAGGCCTTTAGCGGCGAACTCACAGAGATTTTGCAGTATGTCGAGCAGCTGCAATCTGTTGATGTCGCCGGTCTGAAACCCACCAATCAAGTGACTGGCCTTACTAATGTCACACGCGCTGACGAAGTTCGCTCATATGGCTACAAACCAGCTGATTTATTGAAGCAAGTTCCCGAAGTTGAAGCCGACCAAATCAAAGTCAAACGGATGATTGGTTAGGGCGATGGCAAGTCAGTGGCTGCCTATTGCTGAGATTGCCGCCAAGGTCCAGGCCGGCGAACTCAAAGCCACCGACCTGGTTGAGCAAGCCCTCAAAACCATTGCCGCCAAATCCGAATATCAAGCGATCATCGCCACCTTGGATGTCCGGGCCCGCGAGCGGGCTAAGCAAATTGACGCCAAGCCGATGGGCCGCTTGGCCGGCGTGCCGTTTATAGCCAAGGACAACTTCTTGGTTTTCGGTGCGGAGACCACCGCCGCCAGCAACATGTTACGCGGTTTCCACGCTCCGTACCAAGCCACGGTGATTGAAAAGCTGGAGGCCGAAGGCGCAATTTGTGTAGCCAAAGCCAACTTAGACGCTTTTGCGCACGGTGCCAGCACTGAAAACAGTGACTTTTTCACCACCAAGAACCCGCACGATGTCACTCGCGTCCCCGGCGGCTCCAGTGGCGGTTCGGCTGCCTCGGTTATTTTAGACATGGCACCGTTTGCGCTCGGTACCGACACCGGCGGCTCGACGCGCCAGCCAGCCAGCTTTGTGGGCGCGGTGGGCTACAAGCCGACTTACGGTTTGATGTCGCGTTCCGGCATTGTAGCTATGGCCAGCAGCACCGACACTGTCGGCACCTTCGCTCGCACACTGGACGACGCTGCACTGGTGATTGATGTCATGGCGGGCAAAGATGAGCTGGACAGCACGACAATTGATCGCCAGGCTAGCTACAGCGATCTGAAACTCGACCTCAAGGGCCAGAAAATCGGGGTGATCAAAGAGTATATGAGCGACGCTGTGGCTCCCGGTGTGCGGGCTCAAATTAAGGCTGCTGTTGACAAGCTAAAAGCTGCTGGCGCCGAGGTTACAGAGGTAAGTTTGCCGAGTTTGCCACTGGCCTTGGCAGTTTATTACATTTTGGTGCCAGCCGAAGTCAGCAGCAACCTCAGCCGCTACGATGGCCAGCGCTATCCTTTCAGCTATCGCGAAGCCAAAGAGTTGGAAGGCAGCTATAAGGGCTCACGCGGCCACGGTTTTGGTCGCGAAGCCAAGCGCCGCATTATTATTGGCACATATGTGCTGAGCAGCGGCTACTACGACGCATATTACAAAAAAGCCCAGATCGTCCGCACCAAATTAATTAACGAATTTAAAAAAGTTTTTGAGCGAGTCGACTATCTGGCTGGACCGGTTGCGCCCAGCACAGCTTTCAAGATTGGCGAAAACGCCAGCGATCCGCTGCAGATGTATCTGGCTGACATTTTGACGGTGGCCGCCAATCTCACAGGTGTGCCAGCGATCAGCGTGCCCGCCGGTTTAAGCAACGGACTGCCCGTGGGCCTGCAAATCATGGCGCCGCAGCGCCATGATCGAGAGCTGCTGGGTCTGGCTAAACAAGCCGAGGAGCTGCTAGCATGAAATTATTCCGTCGCAAGCGCATGAATCCAGATCATTTTATGGCCAAGTGGCGTGATCTACAGAAGTTCTGCGGAACTCGCAAGACCTGGCCGGCCGCTGTGATTGCTGCCGACGATTTGCTCGACGAGGCCCTAAAGCGCCGCGGCTACAAGGGCAAAACTCCAGGCGAACGCTTGGTGGCGGCGCAACATGAAATTCGCAACAATGAATCTGTTTGGTTCGGCCACAAGCTCAGCCAAAAGATTGGCGAGGCGGATGTCCGTAAGCTACGCAAGCAGGATATTCTGGAAGCCTTAAACGGCTTCCGCCAGGCTTTGCGCGACCTTGGTGCGCTGGAGGTGCCACAAGATGATTGATGCCGCCACACGAGCCAAGTACAAGGTGACGATTGGTATTGAGTGTCACGTGCAATTTAAGACGAAATCTAAACTGTTCTCAGGGGCAGGCAACGACGCCCGTGAGGCTGAGCCGAACACGCTGGTGAACCACATCGACTTTGGCCTGCCGGGCGCGTTGCCGGTTTTGAACGCCGAGGCAATTAACTTGGCCGCTCGCGCTGCTTTTGCTCTCAATTCCGAGCCGCAAAAGTTCAGTAAATTCGACCGCAAACACTACTTTTATCCTGATCTACCCATGGGTTATCAGATCACTCAGTACGACGAGCCCATTATCCTTGGTGGCCACGTAGATATCGAAGTTGATGGCGCCAAGCGCTCAATTGGTATTACGCGTGCGCACCTGGAAGCCGATGCCGGCAAAAGCACGCACCCGGCTGGCAAAAATTATTCGTTAGTCGACTTGAACCGCGCCGGTACACCGCTACTGGAAATCGTCTCCGAGCCGGACATGCACAGCGCCGCCGAGGCTAAAGCCTATGCCCGAGAACTCTGGCTGCTGATGCGTTACGCCGACGTTTCCGACGCCAATCTGTACTACGGCAACATGCGTTTTGACGTTAACGTTTCGGTCAGCCAAACCGATGAGCTCGGTACCCGCAGCGAAACCAAGAATCTAAACAGCTTCCGCGCAGTCGAAAAAGCCGTCGAATACGAAATTGGTCGTCAAATCGAGCTGCTCGAAAAAGATGAAAAAGTCGTTCAAGAAACCCGCGGCTGGGACGACGCCAAGCAAAAAACCCTCAGCCAGCGCAGCAAAGAAAACGCCGACGACTACCGTTACATGCCCGATCCTGATCTGCCACCAATTGTGCTTGACGACAAGTTTATCAATGATCACAAGGCTGCAATGCCCGAGCTACCGGCCAGTTACCGCGAAAAATTCAAAGGCATGGACATCGATGCCAAGGCCGCTGAAGATATTGTCGCCAGCCCTGACTCGGCCAAGCTGGTGTCGCGCATTTTCGAAACGGCTGGCGCGGAGCATGCTCGCCGCATCGCTTTCTGGATGATGCTCGGCCAAGATGAAGAGGCTCAGGCTGAAACCGAGCTTAAAGCTAGCGACGAGAATCTCATTAAGCTGTCACAAATGGTGGCCGACAACAAACTGAGCTCCACAGCCGCCAAAGAAGTATTGGCTGAACTGCTAAAAACAGATACAGATCCAGAAAAAATCGCTGCGGATAAGAACTTGCTTCAGGTTTCTGACGAGGGTGCCATCGCCAAGATCGTCGAGCAAGTCCTAGCCGAGAATGCGCAAGCCGCTAACGACGTAAAGAATGGTGAAATGAAAGCCATTGGCTTCTTGGTCGGCCAAGTTATGAAGCTCAGTCAGGGCAAGGCCAACCCACAAATGGCCCAAGACCTGATCAAGAAACAACTAGGACTCTAACTGCTACAATAGTGCTAATGTCTGATAACAAACCCAATGTCCGCAAAGCCGTCATCGCAGCGGCCGGTTTTGGTACGCGCTTTCTGCCGCAAACCAAGGCCATGCCCAAGGAAATGCTGCCGCTGGTCGACAAGCCGATCATTCAGGAGATTGTCGAGGAGTTAGTAGCTGCCGGCATCGAAGATATCGTTATCGTCACCGGATATCACAAGCGCTCGATCGAAGACCATTTTGATCACACCAGCATGGAGCTGCGCACTAATTTGAAAAAGGGCGGCAAGCTGGAGCTGTTGGAAGAAACCCGCAAGATCTCGCAGCTGGCAAACTTCGCTTACATCCGTCAGAAAGGTCCGTACGGTACCGGAACGCCTCTGTTGAATGCCGCTCATTTGATTGGCGACGAGCCGTTTATTTACACCTTCGCTGACGACTTCGTGAAGGCCTCGCCAACTCGTTTCGGCCAGCTTATAGAGCAATACCACGAACGTGGTGGTGCGGTGTTGACCTGTGTTCGACGCGACGGCGACGAAGACTACAAGCGTTACGGTTATGTGGCCGGTCATGAAGAAGCGCCAGGGTTGATGTCGGTGGAAACCATTGTCGAAAAACCAGGCAGCCGCGAAACGGCTCCGTCTGATTTAGCCTCAGTCAGTGGTTACGTTTTGGAGGCTGCAACGCTCGACTATCTGCAGAAACAGCTAGAGCAACGCGCCGAAGACGAGAGCGAAGAGTTCAAACTGCAAGATGCGCTGCAGGCCATGATCAACGACGGCCACCAGGTCTATGGCCTGGAAATCAAAGACGGCATTTACTATGACACCGGTAACCCGATGGAGTACCTAAAAACAGTGGTCGATTTTGCGCTGGAGCGCGAGGATATCGGACCCGAGCTCTTGCAATTCCTCAGAAACAAATTACAGTAGTAGTATGAGTACGACTGACACTGTTTTTTTAATTATTACGGCTTGCTCTTTGAGTTTGTTCTTCATACTGAGCTCATTTTTAGTGATTCTTGGCATCATCGTAGTCAACCAGGCAAAGAAGGTTGTTAAAAAGGCCGAAAATGTGGTTGATTCCGTAGAAGCGGCGGCAGATGTTTTCAAGGATACGCAAGGCCGCCTGGCCCTCCTCAAACTGATCAAAAATATTATTAAGCTAGCGAAAAGGAGCCGAAATGAGTAAGAAAACTGCAAAGCGTTTCGCGATTGGCACAGCTGTAGCTGGTGTCGCTGGCTATGTGGCCGGCATCCTAACTGCGCCGAAGAGCGGCAAACAAACACGAGCTGATATTAAAGACACTGCCGATAAAACAATCAACGAAGCCGAAAAGCAGCTCAAAGCCATGCACACTGAACTCAACAAGCTGCTCGAAGAAGCCAAAAAGCAGGGCGGCAAGCTCAGCGGCCAGGCCCAAAAGGATCTGGACGTCCTTTTGGAAAAGACTAAGGACACCAAGGAAAAAGCCCGCGAGATGATCAGCGCCATTCACGAAGGTGATGCCGAAGACAAGGATCTGGCCAAGGCCATCAAACAAGCCAACGCAGCTATCGATAACCTCAAAACTTATCTGAAAAAGTAACCGTACCAGGGCGCGTAACAGCTCCAAAAGTGCTATAATAGACCTCATATAAGAGGGGTCTTGAACGAGTTGGCCGCGCAACAAAAAAAGCTTCAGCCAAGCGATTATGTGCACCTGCACAACCACACCGAGTACAGCCTGCTGGATGGTCTGACTAAGGTGCCGGCGCTGGTTGCGGCTGTCAAGGGCAGCGGTATGGAAGCGGTAGCCGTCACCGATCACGGCACGCTCAGCGGCACCATTGAGTTTTATAAAGAGGCCAAGTCGGCCAAAATCAAGCCGATCATCGGCATGGAAACTTACGTGGCGGCCCGCAGCCTTTACGACCGCGACCCAGCCAAAGACAAGCAAAATTATCACTTGATTCTGCTGGCTATGAACCAGGCTGGCTACCAAAACTTGATGGCCCTGTCGACCATTGCCAATCTGGAAGGTTTTTATTATCGACCTCGTATAGACAGGGATCTTCTAGCCAAGCACAATGAAGGCTTAATTGCTCTCAGCGGCTGTATCGGTGGTGAAGTTGGCGATGCCTTGCGCCAAGGCCAGTATGATCAGGCCAAAGCCACGGCTGCCTGGTACAAAGAGCAGTTTGGGGATCGCTACTATCTGGAAATTCAAGATCACGGCCACCCCGAACATCCCAGCCATTGGGCCGAACAGCTCAATATTAACGAGCAGCTACTAAAACTCAGCAAAGAACTGGACATTCCCTGTGTCGTCACTTGTGACGCTCACTATCTGAAGCACGAGGATCAAGAGGCCCACGAGATTCTGCTGTGCGTCCAGACCGGCTCATTCTTGAGCGACGACAAGCGCATGAGCCTTAAAGATCTAGAACTGCATGTCACTGATCCGCAAGAGCTCATTAAGCGCTGGGGCAAAGATCACCCAGAGCTAATCACCAACACCAAGGCCATTGCCGATCGTTGCGATGTCGAAATCGAGTTGGGCAGCATTTTGATTCCGAAATTCCCGGTGCCGCGCGGCGAGACTGAAAGATCTTATCTGGAAAAGCTGGTTTACCGCGGTCTGGCCTGGCGCTACGGCGGCAAGAGCGAGAAGGCAGCTGCCAAACTTGATGTTACCGAAGCCAAAAAAACCTTATCGAAGGAGATTCTAGACCGCGCCAAATACGAGATGGGCGTCATCGAAGAAATGAAGTTCAACGGCTACTTTCTGATCATTGCCGACTTTATTAACTGGGGTAAAGACCAGGGCATTGTCTTCGGACCAGGTCGCGGTAGCGCCGCCGGTTCGATCATCGCCTTCGCTCTAAAAATCACTGAAATTGACCCGATGATTTACGATCTGCTGTTTGAGCGTTTTCTGAACCCGGACCGCATCAGCATGCCGGATATCGATATCGATATTCAGGACACCCGCCGTGAAGAGGTAATTCAATACTGTGTCGAGAAATACGGCAAAGAACGCGTTGCCAATATTGTGACTTTTGGCCGCATGGCCGCTCGGAACGCCGTCCGCGACGTCTCGCGCGTACTGCAGGTGCCTTATGCTGAGGCTGACCGCCTGGCTAAAATGATCCCGCCGCCAATTCAGGGCCGTCACATTCCCCTGGAAACTTCGCTTAAACAAGATCACGACTTGAAGCGAGAATACGAAACCAACCACACAGCTCAGCGCGTTTTTGATCTGGCAATTCAGATGGAAGGCACTATTCGCAGCCACGGCGTGCACGCCGCCGGCGTGGTGATCGCGCCCGAAGACATCGTTTGCTACACGCCGCTCGAAATGGCTCAAAAAGGCGTCATCGCTACCCAATATTCCATGGGCCCGATCGAAGAGCTCGGCCTGTTAAAGATGGACTTTTTAGGCCTTTCCAACCTGACAATTATTAAAAATGCCTTGCGTATTATTAAGCGTGTTTATGATCAGGACATCGACATTAACGCTATTCCGCTGGACGACGCTAAAACCTTTGAGCTCTTCCAAAACGGCGACACCACTGGCGTTTTCCAGTTTGAATCGGCCGGCATGAAGCGCTACCTCAAAGACCTCAAGCCAACCGTTTTTGAAGACATCGTAGCCATGAACGCGCTGTATCGTCCCGGCCCAATGCAGTTTATTGAAGATTTCATTGCCCGTAAAAATGGCGAAAAACAGACTGAATACATTCATCCTAAAATGCAAAACGCCCTGGAAACCACTTACGGTGTTTTGGTTTATCAAGAGCAAGTCATGCAGATCAGTAAGGATCTATGCGGTTTTACCGGCGGTCAGGCTGACACGCTGCGAAAGGGTATTGCCAAGAAAATTCCTTCGGTGCTGGCCAAAATGCGCATTGAATTTATCGAAGGCGCCATTGAGCACTCCGGTGCTGACCGCGCCCTGATGGAGAAATTCTGGAAGCAGCTCGAAGATTTCGCCGCCTACTGTTTCAATAAGTCGCACGCCGCCTGCTACGGCCTAATCGCTTATCAAACTGCCTATTTGAAGGCGCATTACCCAGATGCCTTCATGGCAGCGCTAATGACCAGCGACTACGACGATATTGACCGGCTGGCCATAGAAATTACCGCTTGTCAGCATATGGGCTTGAGCGTGCTGCCACCCGATGTAAATGAGTCGTTCGTGGAGTTTGCGGTGGTACCAAATGCCAAGCAAATTCGTTTCGGTATGGCCGCTATCAAAAACGTCGGCACCGGCGCTGTCGAAGAAATTCTGCGGGCCCGCGCCGAAGGCGAATTCACGAGCCTGGAAGACTTTTTGACCCGCGTTAACTCGCGAATCGTGAACCGTAAAGTCCTGGAAAGCTTAATTAAAGCCGGTGCACTGGATCGATTTGGTGATCGGGCCACGCTGTATCACAATCTTGATCTGCTCAGTGCTTTTGGCGCGCGCCTGCAAAGGCAGGCCGACAGCGGCCAAACCGATCTGTTTGGCGCCGAGCTGTCCGACATGCCCGCAGCCAAACTCGAATTGGCTACGCCAGATACCGCGATCACACCGCGCGAGCAACTGCTTTGGGAGCGCGAACTGCTAGGCCTTTATCTGAGCCAGCATCCGTTGGAGCAATTTACTGATTTCCTCAGTGAGCAAACTGTACCGCTGGCCTCCTTAACGGTCGACCACGATGGCCGCGCGGTTACCATTGGGGGTGCTATTAGCGATGTGCGTGACATCACCACCAAAAATGGCCAGCGCATGGCTTTCATAAAAGTCGAAGACCGCAGCGGCGAAATTGAAGTAGTGCTGTTCCCAAGTGTTTATCAACAAACTCTCGGGCTTTGGGAGCGTGACAAGGTGGTGCTTATAAGGGGTAAGGTCACGGCCCGCGGCCGCGATGGTCAAACCGGCGAAGCTAAAGTCAGCGTCGACGACGCCCGTGAGATCACGCCCGAGCAAGCCAGTGCCTACCAGCTAACCGGTAAAAAAGCCAAAACGCCCAAATCCAAGACCAGCGGCGTGAAACTGCCGCGGCAGGCCGAAGACTCAGTGCCGAGCGTTGCCAACCCCCGCGTTTATATTCGCCTCCAGAACACCAGCGACGAAAAAACGCTACTGTCACTTAAAGAAACTATCGATCAGCACCGCGGCGCCACCGAAGTTGTGCTGGTGCTAGGCGAGGCTGCCCAAAAGCAGGCCATCAAACTGCCAGGCGGTATCGACACCGACAGCGACGGCCTAGACCAGCTCAAAACACTGGTTGGCAACGAGAATCTGGTCGTCCAGTAATCAGCGGATAATGCCGCTGGTTCGGGTCAGCAGGAAACCGACCGTAAACAGCAAGACCAGGCCGATATCAAACAGGGGGTGGCGGGCAACAATGGTTTCGCCCTCGACGATGAGTTTGCGGAAGCGGCGGCCGTGCTGGAACAGGAATGCCAAGAGCGCCACGGCAGTGATCACGGAAACTGCGAACAGGCTCCAGGCGGCCCGGCCACCGGTTAGCAGCTGAACGCGCGCAACCGGCTGTGCCGCCAACTCCTCTGGTGCGCTGCTAACAGGTGTAGCCGGCTGCTGCACCGCTAAATTAACGGCCGGGCCGGAAGTCGGCTGGCCATACTCGGCAACGACCACAATCTCTGGACCTTTGCCTTGATAATTCGGCGAGCTGGCAACACCAAAACCGACGTTTTGATAATTAGGGTCAAGCAAGTTGGCCCGGTGCTCGGCACTGTTCATCCAGGCCACAACTACGTCGCTGGCATTGCGAAAACCATAGGCCAGATTTTCGCCGGCACTCTGATATTGGTACCCACTGGCAGTGATAAAGTCCCACGGAGTTTCGCCACTCGGGCTGTTGTGCGCCCAGTAGTCTTTAGTCACGAGGTCATTGGCCTTGGCTTGGGCCGCGGCATCAAGCTGCGAACTGATGCTAAGGGACGGTAAATTATACAGAGTGCGGTCGGCATTGGTGCTGGCCAGCAGGCTGTCGGCGCTGAAGTTGCTTTGTGCGCCCAGAATGCCGCCAGACCATATGGAGTTCACAAACATACCCAAGCCGACAATCATTAACATCGGTAAGTACGGCCAGTACGGCTTTAGATAATGCTTGCTGTGCCGATGGTGAGCGCCATTGCGCTTACGATGATGTGTAGTGGTTTTGGGTCGGGTGGCCAGAGCCATAGTATTTATTTTTAATTAACACAAATATTATAGCATAAAACGGCAGTAATACAGCGCCATGGCGGCGGCCTGAACCACATTGAATGATTCTTTCTTGCCAAACATGGGAATTTCGACCGTTTGATCACAAACTTGCAGAACTTCTGGCTCGAGACCTTCGACTTCCCGGCCGACTATTAATGCCAGTTTATCCGGGGGCTGAAACTCGGGTAGCGGCAGGCTCTTTGGCGTCTGCTCCAAACCTATGACGGTTACCCCCTGTTGACGCAACTCTTGAACTAGCCGTGCGATATCAGCCGTGCGATGCCACTTGATCTGTTTTTCGGCACCCAAAGCCGTCTTGGCAATCTGAGCGTCCACCTTTCGGGCCAGATGGGGCAGGCGATCGTCATCTGAACCGCCGGCCGGATAAGGCGTGTAGCCAGTTAGCCACACTTCGCTGACTCCTAAACCCTCAGCGGTGCGCAGCAGCGAGCCGACATTATGGGTGCTGCGCAAATTGTGGGCCACTAAAATCAACTGCCTCATCTTTAAACTATACCGCACCAACGTGCTTATGCCTTATAATGAGGGTAATGAGTCAAGATGCTCGCCAAGATGAAGAGCAGAATACGCAGCGGCGTGCCCGCGTGCTTGGCCTGGACTATTACGATACTTCCAGGGATCTGCAAAAACAGCTTTATCATGAGATTTTAAGCGTTCCTGAGCTTTATCAAATGAAGGCCATTCCGATACATGCTGATCAAAGTAATATTTTGTTCGGTGTCACCACGACAACCTCGCAGCAGGCGATGCAAAGTTTGCGGCAACGCTTCGCTGACCAGATTATTAAGTTCTCGATCATTAGCGACACCGGCTATCGTGACTATATGCGCTTGTACGATCCGCCGCAAAAGGTGGAATATCAGGATATTGCCATCAATCAGGCTGGCAGTACCGAGCTGGTGCAGCAAATTTCCGGCATTTTGGAGCAAGTCCGGGCCGACGACATGTTGGCCTACTTGGTGCAGCAAGCGCACCGGCTGAACGCCAGCGATATCCACATTGAAACCCAAACCGATGACGCACGCATCCGTTTTCGTATCGACGGCGTCCTGCATCCGATTGCCCGGCTCAGCCCAGACAAATACCGCGTTTTAATCAGTGCTATTGCCAGCGCCGGTAATGTCAGCACCTCAGCCGACGAAGCTCAGCAAGGTCACATTGCCCAAAAAGTAAAAATGGCCGATGGCGCCGAGGTTGACGTTAACGTTCGTTTGGAAACTGTCCCGACAATTAACGGCATGGACGTGGTGATGCGTCTGTTTAACATGGATCAAAGCATGTACACCTTGGACCGACTTGGCTTGACCACTGATGAACGAGCCGTGGTGGACGACATTATCGCTAAGCCTTCAGGGTTAGTGATGGTGGTTGGCCCTACCGGCTCCGGCAAAACTACCACGCTGTACTCGATGCTTAACACGCTGAACAGTGAAGAGCGCAAGATTATCACGATTGAAGACCCGGTCGAATATGGCTTCACCGGCATTACCCAGATTTCCGTGCACTCTAAAGAGGGCGGTGAAGACGCCAGCTTTGCGGACAAGCTCCGCGCTGTCCTACGTTTAGACCCTGACATTGTGATGGTGGGTGAGATTCGTGACAACGATACCGCGCACACCGCGCTACAGGCTGCGCTAACTGGCCACTTGGTGTTGGCGACTTTCCACGCCTCGTCAGCCTCGGCGGCATTGACGCGCTTGGCTGATGTCATTGGCCAAAACCCGCTGTTTGTCTCCGCTATTCGCTTAGTGATGGCTCAACGCTTGATCCGCCGATTGGACGATGATCTGAAACAGCCGTACAGCCCCAGCGAGGCAGAATGGGCTAAAATCAATTCAGTTGTCGAGACCTTGCCGGAAGGGGTTGAGCGCCCCAACTTGGACGGCCTACAGCTTTACAAGCCAGGTAGCTCAGCTGAAAACCCATTTGGTTTCAAGGGCCAGTTAGCCATTCGCGAACAATTCCGCATGACCGACAAGCTACGCGAGCTTCTGGAAAAGCCCAATCAAGTTATTTCAACGCAAACAATTGAAGCTGCTGCTATCGGCAGCGGCATGAAAACCATGCTCCAAGATGGCATGCTAAAAGTTATTGCTGGCGAAACCACTCTCGAAGAACTTTATCGCGTAGTCGGCTAGTTACGGATTTCACCATTGCGTCGTCCGATAACTGTGGCGAGAGTCTCGGCCATGCCGTCGGTGTAACGCTCAACTTCCGGAGGAACTTTTTTAAGAAGAGGTAAACAGGCCATAACGGCAGCTATCTCATCGCTACGTTTGCGGGGGAAGGGTGGGTGCGAAGTGTCGCTCCGCTGAACCCGACGCAGCCAGGCTGCGGCATGCGTGGTAATAAGAGCCGGCGCATTAACTAATTCTGTCGATGTTCTGAAAACTGGGTAACTATTTTCGGTATCGGTAGCTAAGAATGTACCACCACAAAGTCGGTGTGGATTGCCACCATAAGTTTGGGTATAACCGCAATCTGTCTGATTAGCGCATTTAAAGTCGATCCAGCCAAGTGTTTCATTTTCTTTCGGCTCAAGATTCGGAAAAACCGATTCGGGTAACAACCACTTAACCCCATGCACATATTGCTCACGAACCAAGCCGTGCGGTGTTCCGACATAAACGATGCGAGCAGTATGGTCGACAGTCTCATGTGCACTCATTTGGCGCTATTGTAGGCCTGCTGAAAGCCAGCAGCAAGCAATAGCGGTTTATTTGATCACTTTTGCAATAGCTGGCACCAGGCGAGGGTCGCCCACGGCCGGAATAATGGCCTCTGGTGTGGGCTTTTCGACGAGCGCGGCGATGGTTTCGGCAGCTTTAATCTTATGCTGATCAGTAATGTCGCGGACCCGGTTATCGAGCGCACCGCGGAAAATACCGGGGAAGGCCAAGGCATTATTAACTTGGTTAGGGAAATCGCTGCGGCCGGTAGCGACAATCGCAGCGCCAGCAGCTTTGGCTTCGTCAGGGAAGATTTCCGGTGTGGGGTTGGCCATGGCGAAAATGATCGGATCTTTAGCCATTGTTTTGACCATAGCTTCTGTCAGCAGGCCGGGCTGTGACACGCCAATGAAAATGTCCGCATTTTTAATGGCGTCAGCCAATGAGCCGTCGATGTTGTCTGGGTTGGTGAATTCCAGAAGCGCTTCTTTGCTGGCGTTCAAATTGTCGCGGCCTTTGTAGATGACGCCCTTGCTGTCGACTGGAATAATCTTGATGCCGGGTGCGTACAGATTCAGAAGCTTGGCAATGGCATTGCCGGCAGCTCCCGTGCCGACCAGCACAACCTTGCAGTTTTTCAGCTCGCGGCTGGTTAGTTTAGTCGCATTGATAAGGCCGGCCAGCGTTACCACGGCTGTGCCATGCTGGTCGTCATGAAATACAGGTATGGGCAACTCTTTTTTAAGACGCTCTTCGACTTCAAAACAGATGGGCGCTGCAATATCTTCCAGGTTAATACCGCCAAAACTAGGCGCCATGGCGGTCACGGCGTCAACGATTTCGTTGGCGGTGTGGACATCTAAGACAATTGGCACCGCGTCTAAATCAGCAAAATGCTTGAACAGCATGGCTTTGCCTTCCATGACGGGCAAGGCACCGTAAGGGCCAATGTCGCCCAGACCAAGAACGGCAGTACCGTCGCTAATTACAGCCACGACGTTGTTTAGCCAAGTGTATTCGCGGGCCTCTTCGGGGTGTTCGGCAACGTAGCTCGATACCGCACCGACGCCGGGCGTATAGTAAGTGCTTAATTTATCGCGGCTATCCAGATCGTCTTTGAGCTTCAACTCAATCTTGCCGCGTAGGCGCTTGTGCTCGTCCATCGCGAGCTTTTTGTAGTCATTCATCAACTTCATTGTAGCAGACTTGCAACAGAGACGGATTTCGTGTAAGATAGCACGGATATGCAGAGAACTCATATCGTAGCCTTGCTTGCTGCTGCAAACTCAGCTCGCTGGCTGCAAAGTGAGTAACTCGCCTCGATGTAGTCACCGCTACTTCTCGGCTCGTTACTAACTTTTCGCTCATGCGATCTGAGTTTTCGCAAACGCAATAAGGATACGATATGAGTTCTAGTGTGATCGAACAAGTTAATGCCAAATACCGCAAATCGGCCGTCGTCGACGTCCGCAGCGGTGACACCGTGCGTGTCCACCAGAAGATCCGCGAAGGCAACAAAGAGCGTGTCCAGATTTTCCAAGGTTTGGTGATTCGCACCGACATGAAGAACTCGCACACCAGTCGAATCACTGTCCGCCGCATTTCTAGCGGTATCGGTGTCGAGAAGAGCTTTTTGCTGCACAGTCCACTGGTGGTTAAAGTTGAAGTCACCAAGCGCTCCAAGGTTCGCCGTAATTATCTGACCTACATGCGCGACCGCTCTGGTAAATCAGCTCGTCTGACCGGCCAAGAGTTTGACCGCGACGCTGTTAATGCAGTTCATGATGAAGCCGCTGAGGCAGAAGAAGCCAAGCTAAAGGCAGAAGTCGCCGCCGAAGCCGAAGCCAAGGCTGCAGAAAAAGCTGCCGAAGAGGCTGCCAACGAAGCCAAAGTTGCTGCCGCTCTGGCCAGCCACGAAGAAGCTCCCGCTGCTGAAGTTGCTACCGAAGACAGCAAAGAATAAAGTTAAATTATCTGTTGTCCTAGCCGCCTAACAGGCGGTTTTTTGTTAAACTGAACTCATGAACTTATTAATGTTTAGTGGCAATTCTTTGCGCAATCAAACCTGGATTCACGAAGTGCGTGCACACTTGGGCGATCTGGCTGACAGCACCTACCTTCAGGAATATGAGCACTGGTCGACGGGCGAGGAGTGGATCAACCTGTCGCATGAACTTGAGGTGCTTAAAGTAGCCAAGCTGGCTGAACCCTATGCTGTTTTTGCTAAATCAATTGGCTCAGTGTTGACGGTTCAAGCTATTGAAGGCGGTATCATCAAGCCCAAGTTTTTGCTGTTTTGCGGCCTGCCACTGGGCTACATTGTTCAAGATTACCCGCAATTCGGCGAAGAATTGGCCAAGATTAATCTGCCGACAACAGTCATACATAATGAGCACGACGTCGTCGGTGGTGCGGCTGAGACGCTGGCCTATCTGGGCAGTGCTGTGACCGATCGGCCCAATTTCAAGTTCATCACTACCCCTGGCGACACCCACGATTACGAAAATTATGATTTGCTGCACACGGAGTTAGCTCATCTTGAAGGCCGGGCATGATTACTGTGGGCATTGATGAGGTTGGGCGTGGCTGTTGGGCTGGCCCGTTAGTAGCGGGAGCGGTGCTTTTGCGTGAGCCGCTCGAAGGCATAAAAGACTCCAAGCTGCTCAGTCGGTCGCAGCGCGAGAAGCTGGCAGAACAGATTGAGGCAGCCGCTGAAGTCGGCTTGGGTTGGGTCAGCGCCGCTGAAGTTGACGCCCTGGGCCTAACCGAAGCGGTACGTATAGCCATGGAACGGGCCCTCGACCAGATCGAGAGCGCCTACGATGAAGTTATCATCGACGGTAACTATAATTTTCTGGCAGGCGAGCCGCGGGCGCGGGCGGTAGTCAAGGCAGATGCTTCCGTGCCGGTAGTGAGTGCGGCCAGCATTGTGGCCAAAGTCGCGCGCGACAGATATATGGCCGAACTGGGCTCGGCCTATGCGGTCTATGAATTTGCAAAACATGTTGGCTATGGCACGGCGTTGCATCTGAAACTTTTAAAAGAGCACGGTGTTAGCGATCAGCACCGCAAATCGTACAAACCGATTCGGGAGCTAACCGCTTGAAAAGTACCGAGACCGGCCATAAAGCTGAGCGGGCTGCCAAAGTTTACCTGGAGATGCGCGGCTACCAGATTTTGGAGCAAAACTGGCGCCGGCCGGCTGCCGAAATCGATCTGATTGCCTGCAAAGACAATATTATTTATTTTGTGGAAGTTAAATATCGCCGCACTCTGGATCAGGGCGGCGGGCTGGAAGCCATTACGCCGAGCAAGCTGAAGCACATGCAGCGCGCGGCCTACTTATGGGTGGCCGAAGAAAAGTGGCGCGGGGACTTTTCCTTGGCAGTAGTTGAGCTGGCCGGCCCGACGTTTGCCGTGACGGCTTTTATTGATAATGCCTATTAGTGACTAATGCTTTTTGTGGTTAGACGGGTGATTGCTGCCGCTGAGGGGCTCTAAAATTTTGTCCATAAAGTCTTCGGCCTGTTCATAAAAGCTGGGCCGGCGGGCCTTTTCTCGTTTGATTGAGGCGTGGAGTCGGTGCATGGCACTATGATCGTCCATCTTAGCCAGCAGTTGCTTAAATTCTTCGTCAAGCGAGGCCAGTTCGCCGTCGGTGAGTGTTTCCAGCCCTATGAAACTATCCCGGGCCTTTTGATCTGCGGAAATCAGCTCATTGAGCTTCAGCTGTATTGCCTTGCTATCGCGAAACTGGGTGTTTTGAATTGAAAATACCATCACAAAAATTATCACATCCGATATAACAGTGATGGCTATCAGCCAAACTTCTGAAAAATGAAAATAGGGCCCGAGTGACAGCCAAACGAGCACTACAGCAATTGACAGCAAGAAAGCGGCAGTCGAGCTGCCAATCCGCGAGACAGCTATTGAAATGTGTTGCAATCTATTTTTCATCTATGTTTCGCGCTTATGGCTATAAGAGTATTATAAGCTAATTTTTGAGCGATGCGAAGTATTTCTTTAAGCTGGCTTCCTCACGCTGGCGCCAGGCTACGCGGGTAGCGATTTCACCAAAAGCAATCTGAATGTTGCGCTGCAGGCCGGGTTCATCGAGCAGGGGCGTGAAAAAGTCGTGAAAACTTTTTTCCCATTCAGGCGTTGATAACGGACCGGAGCCGTACCAGATGAAGTACTCCATGTGTTTACCGCCGCCGAACAGGCCGGTCAGATATTTCCAGCTTTCGCCCAGCCATTGCCAGGCTAGATCGCGTGAGTAGTAGTTGCGCATCATATACGCAAACCACTGATCGATGTCCTGCTGGCGAATCGCGCCGTCAGGGCGCATACCCCAATCAATAACCTTTTTAATTACGTCTGTGTCGCGGCTGGAACATAGGGCCACCGTAATGGCTTGCTGCACATCAGGGTTATGGGTGGCAGCATATTCGGTCATTAGCTGGTCGATAACTTCAGGCTTGCCGAGACGCACGGCGGTACGGGCAATCATTAAACGCTGTTCGGCGGGCAGGTCAGCAACGCTGCCGGCTTTGCCAAACATCTCGAGTGCGCGTTCGACGGCAGGCTGATACTCGCCGCCTAAGCTCAGTGACAAGACAATGGTACGCAGATGTTTGGTGTTAGGGTCGTCCTCGGCTTGATCTTCCCAGCCAAGCTTTTCATACCAATAGCGAGCGAGTTGCGCCTGGAAATCGCGCAGGCGGGCATCAGTCGGCTTATCGCCATCAGTTAGCAATTGGGCTTGAGAAACCGCCAGGCTAAAAATAGACCAAACCGCTTCGCGCGGTTCCTGGTCGCAGGCCCGGATAAGTTCCAGGATGTCGGTTAAGGCGTATTGGCCGGCCCTGGCCAGCAGTAACTTATCGGTCAGCAGACTCAGACGGCTGAGACTGTCAATGGAGTGATCAGCCAGCTTGGCGTCGAGAGCTTTGACATCTTCAGGGTTTTGATAAGCGGTAATAAAATGGCTGTTGCCGTGGACATTTAGCTGAGGGGCGGCCGCACCTTCAAAAGTTACTGCGGCTTCCTGACCTTCAAAAACGTCAGGCGTGACCGGGATGCTGGCCAGCAGGGGAATCGGCCAGAGCGATTCTTTGTCCTCACCGTCCATAAGGAAACGCTGCTGACTAAGTTCGAGCTTCTGGCCGTCGCGCTTAACCCGCACCAGCGGTGTGCCGGGCTGCTGCAGCCAAGGCGTCATCAGTTTTTTAATGTCGTGGTGGCTGCTGGCAGACAGAGCATCCCACAGGTCGTCGCGTTCGGTGTTGCCGTAGGCGTGTTTTTTGAAGTACTCCTGCAGACCGTTACGAAAAGCCTCTTCACCGATGTAATCGTAAAGCATTTTCAACAGGCGTGCGCCTTTGGCGTAAACAATGGCCGGGTCAAAGAGCGTCGAAATCTCGTCAGGATAGCGGACGTGAACGCCGACAGGCTGGACGTCCTTATATATATCGCGCTGGGCGGCGCTTAAAACACGTCGTGAAACGAATTCTTCCCACTGTTCCCAGTCCGGGTGCAGGCGGTCGGGCGCCAGGTTCTCCATAATTGAGGCGAAACTTTCGTTCAGCCAAAGATCGTCCCACCAGCGCATGGTTACCAGGTTACCGAACCACTGGTGAGATAATTCGTGCGCGACCACAATGCTGATCAGCTGCTCGCCGCTCAATGAACGGTTGTCCGGGTCGGCCAGCAGGCCGATCTCGCGGTATGTGACCAAGCCCCAGTTTTCCATGGCTAGGCTGTCGAAGTCGGGCAGGGCGACCTGGTCGAGTTTAGGCAGCGGGAAAGGCGTTTGGAAGTAGTCCGCAAAGAATTCCAGATAGCTGACAGCCTCATCGTTGGCAAATTTAAGATGTTGTTTGGGCTGAGCCACCGTCGCCCAGCTGCGCACCAGGGTGCCGTATTTAGTTTTGGCTTCGACACCGTGCATTTCGCCGTAGACGAAGGCCAGCAGATACGTGCTCATGCGCGGTGTAGTTTCAAAAACCGTCTTGGTCAGCTTTTCAGCCTGTTCCTCGCTTTTAATGGGCGTGTTGGCCAGAACGGTCTCGCCGGCCGGGATGGTTAAGCTCAAGTCAAAAGTGGCCTTGGCTTCAGGTTCGTCTATGCAAGGGAAGGCCTCACGGGCGTGATGCGATTCAAACTGGGTGGCGATAAGCATTTTTTCTTTACCATCATGTTTAAAATAACAGGGGTAAATGCCGTGCATCGGCTTAGTGATCTTGCCTTCAAAAGTCAACGTGACTGAATATTGGCCGGGAAAGACTTTCTCTTTGGTGTGGATGCGGACTTCGTCGAAACTGTTTTGGTTATTGACGCGCTCAACCTCCAAAACGACATCGCCCTGTTTATCTCGCTTGACGACTTTTACCTCGGTAATTTTCATACCTTTTTGATGGAAAGTCAGCCGATTGCTGGGGCGGCCAACTTTTTTGCCGGCAATTGTAACGCTGCCCACAAAAGTCATCGCCTCCCGGTCGGGAACTAAATGCAGGTTATAGTTTTCAGGCTGAAACTGTTCGTACAGCCGTGTTACCCTCTGTGACATATCTGTTAATCATAACACAGCCTTGACGGGCAGACTGTAAAATATTATAGTCAGCGAACTATGGCTGATTTAGCCCCCGGAGAATCTAAGATAGTTAGCGGCGAACGTCGCATTGGTCGTGAAGAACTCTTTGCATACTATGTTGGCAATGAAAGGCGAGAAAATCGCGATAAAATTATCAAAGACTTGTTGCTAGCCAGCAGCAAGGTTGACTCTTGGTGGACCAAGATGTTTGCTAAACAGCGGATGAATCGACTCAAGGGCCAAAACATGGATCACGGCTCAGCCGACTATGCCTCACATTCCTTGCTTACAGGGGCTGTACGAGCTGGCAAAGCGGCATGCAGTAAAAGCTGTGTAATGAAGGGTAATCGTACACTAGTGCCACCTTTGGCACAAAAGGAAGCAGTAATAATCACTCTCGAATGTGAACGTGGCGTAATGTGTCCTCGTGAAAACGGTCAGCCTAAAGGGTTTGTGGCCGCGAATGAATATATGGACACTCGATTGGCGGCAGGTGTTGCCTGGCTTGAAGACTCCCTAGCCGCGTGGCGCTATCAGGCTGAATGCCAAGCGCTTGCCGACAAAGGCATAACCGTGCTATAATACGGCTCAGTGATCCGGCCGAACTGGTCGGATTTTTTCGTGACTAGAGACCTACAATCTGGAATTTTAAAAGAAAGGAAAATCCCATGGATATGGATTTTAAACAACTAGCCGTTGCCATCCGGGCAATTGCAGAAGAGAAAAACCTGCCAGAAGACAGCGTTAAAGAAGTTGTCGAGCAGGCTCTGGCCGCAGCCTACCGTCGTGACTACGGCGACCGCGAACAAGAAATTCGCGTGCAGATGAACTTAAACAACGGCGATGTTGACGTTTATGTCAGCAAAGAAATCGTTGATAGCGTTGAAAACGACGTCTACGAAATCAGCCTGAAGGACGCTCAAGCTATGCGTAAGAATGCTAAGCTTGGTGAAACTATCGAAGTGCACGAAAAGGCTCAGGAATTTGGCCGCGTGGCCGCTCAGACCGCCAAGCAGGTGATCTTGCAGCGTTTGCGCGAAGCTGAGCGCGAGATCGTTATGGCCGAGTACGAAGACAAGATCGGCACCGTCATTAACGCCACCGTCGCCCGCGTCGAAGGCAACATTGTCCGCATTGATCTCGGTAAGGCGCAGGGCATTATGCCGCGCAGCGAACAGATCCAGGGCGAGCGCTACTACCCGGGCCAGCGCCTGAAAGTCTTTTTGAAAGATGTCGAGCGCGGTTTCCGCGGCCCGCAATTGGTGGTCAGCCGTGGCAACACTCAATTTATGGAATGGTTATTCCGCGGCGAAGTTCCGGAAATGGACAGCGGCGCCGTGGAAATTAAAGGCATTGCCCGCGAAGCCGGCGTCCGCAGCAAGATCGCTGTTTACAGCAACGTGCCTGGCGTCGACCCGGTCGGCACCTTTGTCGGCGGCCACGGTACCCGCGTCAACGCAGTAGTCAGCGAAGTTGGTGAGCAGGAAAAGATTGACATTGTGGTTTGGGCCGAAGATCCAACTGAGTACATCACCAATGCCCTGAGCCCAACTAAGGTAGCCAAGGTTGTTTTAGACGAAAAGAACCAGAAAGCTAAGGTCATTGTTCCTGAAGACCAATTGAGCATCGCCATCGGTAAATCAGGCCAGAACGTTCGCTTGGCCAGCAAACTGACCGGTTACGAGCTGGATATTGAAGCCGAGAAAGCCGGCACCGCTGAGCCAGCAGCTCCAACTGAAAATGTCATCAAGCCAGCCGCGAAGCCAAAATTAAAGAAGAAGAGCGAGCTGGAAAGCTCACTCCTCGAAGCGATCGAAGAACACGGCGAGTAATATGCGCAATATGAAACCTGCGGCAGCAATGCTGTCGGTGGGCTTGTTAGCTGGCGCCTGTAGCTCGCATGAAAGCCCCGCGCCCGCGCCTCGTCCGACAGTCGAGACGCCGGCGCCCGGCACTGAACCAATAACCGGTGAGCCAGAAGCCCGCGCCCGGGCCCTGGCGGCGCTGGCCTTTCAGCGATTTGAGCGAGGCGCTAACACCAAAAAGCCGCCGACGACCTGGGTATTTAAAAATCTGTGCGCAGTTTTTGATGAAGATCCGGGTACGGCCGGGCCGCATACCATATATGTCGTGCCCAACCCCGGCGTGTTGCGGATTACAGATAAACAGACCGGCAATCAGGTGGCTCAAGATTTTGGCTGGGACCAAATTGATCATAAATACGTCTTTGGCAAAATTCTAGCTATCGACGGCGATGGCCAGAGCTATGGCTGGATCGACGGCGATACCGATGAGTCATCCATCCATTTTGACAATTACACGCTGGTCGAGGCTCGTTTGCGCTACTCCAAGCAACGTAACATTTTGGTTCATGGACACGGTAACCCCCTCTACGGTAACGTCGTGGCTGTTAGTGGCGACACCTCTGTAAAAACGGCTGTTGACGATCAAATTGTCAATAAGACCTGCGCAGCAATTCTGGAACCATCACTGCTTACTGCTCCGCCGCCGTCAGAGCCATCAGCTTAGTTTTTTGTCTTGCATGGCCCATCTGGTTGTGCCATACTGAGCTCAAAGGGGAGATAGGCGGCAAAATATAGCCGCTGCGCAAAGAAAAATGGAAGCGCACACCAACACAGACACGCACGAGGGAGGGTGCTGATATGGCGCTCGAGTTGGTGGGCCAGCCTAAACCGCCACTCGAGCCAACTGCTCCTGCGGAGCTGACCGAAAAAGACTTTGTTGACGAATCGCTAGAAGAAGCGGCAGCCAATGCAGCCATCGTGGCCGTCAACTTATCCGGACTTCGGTACCGTCCGCTAGCGGTGGTCCGCGATAACCCCGATGAACGCCAGGCAGCCATCGACTTAACAGACAAATTGGAAGTCTTAAGCGAGTTAAGGCCTGATGCGGCCAAGGAACTGCAACGTTTATGTGACTGTATTGTCTATGCCTGGAATCACACCCGCGAAACCGGGGTAGCGCTGGCCCGTACATTTTTATCAGACCAACTCGATGTGCGACCCATTCCTGGTCAGCAGGAATTTACATATGAATTCTCGCCGGATACACTCTTCCTGCCATATCCGCGCGATCCCGATATCGTTGAGCAGAAACAGGCGCACACCACCGCGCTCTAGTTGACAAAATAGTTAAAATGTATTATTATCGGCGAATGTCTTTTATTGAGAACATTCTATACACTCCTCATCCCACCGAAGACGACTACACTATGGATGATATTCGTCGCAAGGTTGAAGCTATGGAGCAGGCAAAAGTATCAAACGATCCAAACTCCTTCCTTCGATGGTCAATGATTTTTCAGACACTGCACTTATACAGCGTGGTTGAACCGGTAGTGATGGGCGATCAACGCTGGTCAGAACTGCACCGTATGCACCTTGATTATGTTCAGCATGCCCGTGACGGCGGCATTGTCGACCCGGCTTATGAGGCCGAATTGATTGTCGAAAAGTCGTTTCGAGAAGATGAAATCGGCCCGATGGCCATCGCTGCCTAAGCAAATTAGCACTCTTGACTGGCAGTCAGAGCGCCAATTGATCGCATTGTCTGATCAGCGCAAAAGGTAGGCTATCTTGGCATTTTCCGCTCCAGTCCAGCTCACAGTAGCGCTGCTACCGCTCGCTCGGGCTTCGCAGAAAAATACCAAGCTAGCCCTGTTGCGCAGGCCAGCCAGCACGATAATTAGCACTCTTGACTGTCGAGTGCCAAGTGCTACAATAGAAGTAGCGATTTTACTGAGACATGACGAAAAATTAAGACGTCGCTAGAAGGGTTAAACATATGATGCCCAGCACACCGGACTTTCAAGAATTCTTAAGCCATTTAACCAATAATGCGCTCAACAGTTTGCGCCATGCCGACACCATTGCCCGCAATTTTGGCAGCGCCTACGTGGGCACAGAGCACCTGCTTTTGGGCGTGTTGGCTCAAGACGGCAGCATGGCTGCCAAGGTACTTGAAGGCGTCGGCATCAACCTGGACCGCGCCCGCTTGGCAATGAATCTGACGCCCAAAACTCTGGTTATCAATGTTGGCGCCAAGGGTTTAAGCGAAGCGGCCAAACTGACCCTGAATATGGCTTATGAAACGGCTCAAAATTACGGCCAGGACTTCTGCGGCACTGAGCACATTCTCTACAGCATTTTGACCCAGAAAAACGCCTCGGCCACCAAGCTGCTGCGTGACATGAACGTCGATGTCGACGCTCTGACAGGCGAAATTGAGCAGTTCTTTAACCGTCAGCAGTATGAAGAGCAGGAAGGTGGCGCTCAAACCGGCCGCCGAACTAAAAAAGGTGGCAAAAAGACGGCTCTGGACTTCTTTGGCACTGATCTGACCCAGGAAGCTCGCCAAGGCAAGCTGGACCCTGTTGTCGGCCGCGAAGCGCAAATTCGTCGCTTGATCACTATCTTAAACCGCCGCACCAAGAATAACCCAGTCTTAATCGGCGAACCCGGCGTGGGTAAAACTGCCATCGTCGAAGGTTTGGCCCAGCGCATTATCAATGAAGACGTGCCGGACAGCCTGCTCGACAAACGACTGGTGATGCTCGATCTAGCTGGCATGATTGCCGGCACCAAGTACCGCGGTGAATTTGAAGAGCGCTTGAAAAAAGTTATGGGCGAGCTCGAAAAAGACAACCGTACCATTATCTTTATCGATGAGCTGCACCTGATCGTCGGTGCCGGCGCTGCTGAAGGCGCCATGGATGCCGGCAATATTTTGAAGCCGGCGCTGGCTCGTGGCCATATTCAGGTCATCGGTGCCACTACTACCGCCGAATATACCAAGCATATTGAAAAAGACGCTGCCTTGGAGCGCCGTTTCCAACCCATCCAAGTGCCAGAAACCACACCAAGTGAGACGCTGGCCATCCTGAAAGGCTTGCGCACACACTACGAAACTTTCCACGGCGTGAAGCTTAGCGATGCCGTACTGGAAGATGCCGTTATGCTGGCCAAGCGTTATATAAATGACCGCTACATGCCCGACAAGGCCATCGACCTGATAGATGAAACAGCCGCCCATTTGCGCGTTGATAAGGGCAAAACCAGCCCCGAAGTCCGCAAACTGCAAAAGGAGCTGAAGCTGCTGAACGGCCGTATAGAAGAGGCTGTAGACAGTGAAGACTACGAAAAGGCTGCTCAGTATAAGACTCGCGCCTCGCAGATTCACGACGACCTTGAGAAGCTCCAATCAGCTGACAAGCAGGCCAAGCGCCTGACTGTGTCCAGCGAAGACCTGGCTGACGTCGTAGCCCGCATGACAGGTGTGCCGGTGAAGAAAGTCATCCGTTCCGAAGCCAAGTATCTGTTAACGCTGGAGAAAACTTTAGGCAAGTACGTGATCGGCCAGCAAGAGGCCGTGACCGCCGTGTCCAAAGCCGTGCGCCGCAACCGTTCCGGTATCGGCAGCGAAAAACGGCCCATTGGTTCGTTCATTTTCTTGGGCCCAACCGGTGTTGGCAAGACTGAATTAGCCCGCGTTTTGGCCCGTGAGTTTTTCGGATCCGAAGACGCCCTGATCAAGATCGACATGAGCGAGTTCGAGCAGCCGCACAACGTTTCGCGCCTGGTCGGCGCGCCCGCCGGCTACGTTGGCTACGACGATGGCGGCCAGCTAACCGACAAAATTCGCCGCCAGCCCTACAGCTTGGTGTTGTTCGACGAGATTGAAAAAGCTCACCCCGACGTTTTCAATATGCTGCTGCAGATTCTGGAAGACGGCTACCTAACAGATGCTAAAGGCCGCAAAATCGACTTTACCAACACCATCGTCATCATGACGTCGAACGTTGGTGCCGATAAACTGCAGAAAGAAGCCTCACTGGGCTTCCACGCCACCAAAGCCAGCGACTTGAAAGATTTGGACAGCCTGCATAACACCAACAAAGAGCATGTCCAGGACGAGCTGAAGAAAATGCTGCGCCCCGAGCTGTTGAACCGCATCGACAAAGTGATCGTTTTCCGCGCACTGACCAAACAGGACATCTACAAGATCATTGATTTGCAGATCGACGAGCTTAAGAGCCGCTTGCAGCGTAAAGGTTTGAGCGTCCAACTATCGAACAGCGCGAAAGACTATCTTTTGGAGCACGGCTATGACCCGCACAACGGTGTTCGTCCGCTGCGTCGACTAATCCAAGACACCATCGAAGATCACATGGCCCTGGACGTTCTCGATGAAAAGTATAGTAAGGGTGATATTATTCAAGTGGCAGCCAAAAACCGCGAACTGACATATGCCACCACAAACGAATAACTCACCAAAACGACATTCCATATCCTGGTCGACCCTGGGTATCATTGCTGGCTGGCTTGTTTTAATGGGCGTACTTTACTGGAACCGCGTAGCCATCACGGACTGGTTTAGGCTGCGTAACTATCATCCGCCGGCTAGTATTGCACGGCTAGCCGATCAGGATACGTTTAAGCCGTATACGCGCCATCTGTTTTATCTAAATCGACCGAAGTTATTGAATTCAGTCGATAGCTTTCGGCAGCATTGCCCAGAAAGCCCGGACACGATAGTTTTAGGCTGTTATCACCCCGACCAAAACGGCATTTACATTTATAACGTTCAAGACGCCACGCTGGCAGGCGTACAGCAAGTTACAGCTGCCCATGAGGTCTTGCACTCCATTTATGCCCGTCTCAGCGGTTCGGAACGCAAGCAGCTCAACAAAGAGCTGCAAGATTTTTACAAGCACGGTTTAACCGATCCGCGCGTTAAAGCCGAAGTTAAGCTATATCAGGCTACAGAGCCGGGCTCAGTCATGGATGAAATGAGCTGTACTTTTGGCACTGAAGTCGCCGACTTGCCGCCGGCCTTGGAAGCCTACTACGCAAAATATTTCAGTAACCGTTCGGCAATAGTAGCTTTTGAAATGCAATACGAGAGCGAGTTCACTGGCCGCATGGCTGCCATCAATGACGATGACAAGCGCTTAAACGCCATGAAAACCCAGATCAACAATGAAGAAACGAGTTTGGCTACCCAGCTGGCGCAGATAACGGCTCAGCGCAACCGCCTCAACAGCTTGCTGAGCAGCGGTGACGCGGCCGACTATAACAACGGCGTCGATAGCTTTAATGCCCTTGTCAGCAGCTATAACAGCGGGTTAAGTCAGCTCCAGCAAGATATACGGACCTATAACCAGCTGGTTCAGGCCCGCAACCAGCTAGCCGGCCAGCTGACGACTCTGGACAAGGCGCTGGACACCCGGCTTACTACTCAGACCAGCAGCCGCTAATTTAATAATTCTTTAAGATAACAATGGTAGACTGTTAGGGTAATTGGTATTTGGAGGGTCCGTGGCTCGTAAAACTGTGCCTGCTTACGTTTGTAGCAACTGTGGCGCCAGCTTTGACAGCTGGAGCGGCCGTTGCCGCCAATGCGGCGAATGGAATACTCTCGAAGAACAGCTGTCGGTGGCGGCTGTAGCTGGGGCGGTTTCCCATGGCCATACTTTGAAGCCGCAGTCGGTTAGACAGTCTGTGACCAAAGATGTGTCGCGGCTCAAGAGCGGCATCCAGGCCGTCGACGAAGTTTTCGGTGGCGGCATCGTCACGGGCAGCGTCAACCTGATTGCTGGCCAGCCCGGCATCGGTAAAAGCACGCTGTTACTGCAGCTGGCGCACGCCGTGGCCGCCACGGCGCCGGTTTTATACATTAGCGGGGAAGAGTCGGCGCACCAGATCGGCTTACGTGCCGAAAGACTCGGTACAACCAAGCGTGATTTGCAGCTGGCCACCAGCACTTCGGCTGACGATATTGCTGCCACTGTGGCCGCAGGCGCCTATAAATTAGTGATCGTCGACTCCATCCAAACAGTCAGTGTTGGCGCAATTGCCTCCAGCGCCGGTACAGTCTCACAAATCACAAATTCAACTCAGTTGATCACCATGGCGGCCAAACAGAGCAGCACGGCTGTTATATTGGTTGGCCACGTCACTAAAGAAGGCTCGATTGCCGGGCCGAAGGTCTTGGAACATGTTGTAGATGTGGTCTTGCAGCTGGAAGGCGATGTTTCCAGCGGGTTCAAACTGCTGCGAGCGGCCAAAAACCGCTTCGGCTCCACAAATGAAACTGGTATTTTTGAAATGAACGATCGCGGTCTGCAGCCTGTCGACAACCCCTCAGCGGCGCTACTGGCCGAAAGGCAAATCAGTGACGGTTCAGTTGTGCTCGCCACCATGGAAGGTAGCCGGCCGCTGCTGGTAGAAGTGCAGGCGCTGGTCAATCGTACCAGCTATGGATATCCGAAACGCGCGGCCAGCGGTTTCGACCTCAATCGCCTCAATCTGTTAGTGGCCATGTTGGAGCGGCGCACCAAGCTTAAATTAGCCGAACACGACATCTATATCAATATTGTCGGCGGCATCGCTTTGCGCGACCCAGCCGCTGATCTAGCCATTTGCCTGGCGGTTGGCTCAGCTGCCAAGGGACTGCAGCTCAAACAAAATGCCGTGGTTTTTGGTGAAGTTGGCCTTAGTGGGGAAGTCCGCCGCGTGCCGTTTGCGGAAAAGCGTCTGGCGGAAGCCAAGCGCCTGGGTTTTGATGGCGCCATTGGTCCACAGCAGAAAGGCAACGCCGCTAAAGCGCCTAAAGTTGCCGGCCTGTACGGCGTCAGCGACGTGCGCAGCGCGCTTAATCAGTTCCTCGAAAAAGACTAATTTTGCGTCCAGGTCACAGTATTGGAAGCTGTATTGCTGGGATCATTGGCAGTTACGTTAGCACTGTAGCTGCGGCTTGGAAGCACGGTAACATTGTCTGAAGTTGTATTTTCGGTGTAACACTGGGTAGTGTTCGCAGTTTTGTCTGTAATGCAGAGCTGGTAACTTGTCGCACCGGTCACGCTGTTCCAGCTTAAGTTAGCGTGCGTGCCGTTGTGGGTGCCGATGCTGATGACCAACGGCTGTGTCGCCGTATACGCGAAAGGGCCGGTGGCCGTCCCAGCGTATAAGACGCTATCTACCACTGTGGCGGTTAGTGTGCCGCTGCCGGTGGAGGTGGGCACATAGGTTATGGAGCAGGTAGTTGCGGCGCTTTCATCGGCCGGAATCGAACAGCTGCCAATGCTGGAGCCGTTCAGAGAGATGTCGATCGTGCCGGCGGGCGAGGTTGTGTAGGTACCGCCGGAAAGCGGGTGCGTGCCTTGGCTGGCCGTGACCGTAATCGTACAGCCGCCGCTGCTGGCATCACAACTATCCGGTGCGGTCAGCGTGACCGTCGGTGCGCTGTCGTTACAATTATGCACATTGTCGGTTGATTGTGTGGTGTTGCTGGTCTTAGATGAAGTCCCGATGTTCGGTTTGCCGCCTGCCCAGAGATCGACGTTCCAAGTGGCGACATTAGCATTGTTTTGGGTGTCTTTGGCCAGATCAGGCGTACAGCTCGTGGCCGTCAGGCCAGAGACCTTGTCAATTGTTTGCGAGGTGCCTTTGGACTTGTTGCCGCCGGCATACCAGGACGGGAACAGATCCGTGCTGGGACTGGGCTCAACATCGCCGTAGTGAATGTGGTTGCGGACCACAAAGGCCGGCAAAACTTTGATGTCTTTAGGCGCCACCCAGTTTTCTGGTTTTTGGCCTTCGTGAGCGAATTCCATCATGCCGCGGGTAATTGGCTCGGTCAGGGTTTCCATCGGCACGCCGGTCTTTTGCTGGATGTCGACGTTGCGGGTGTGGTTGCCAACCCAGGTCACAGTGGCGTACTTAGGCGACCAGCTGGCCATCAAGCCATCGAAACCGAAGTTGGTAGTACCGGTCTTAACTGCGAAGTGCCAGCCCTCGAAACGATGAAACTTGGTGATACCTCCAGTGCAGGAGGTGGCGTTACAGCTGCCGGGCAGGTAGCTGGCGTTAGGATCGGCTGCCATGTCGTTCAAAATATAAGCGGCATCGGGTTTCACGACTTGCTTGGCTTTCGGTTGCGTCCATTGGTAAACAGTTTGGTTGGCGGCGTCTGTGATCTTCAGGATGAAGGTGCGGGGAATAGCCTGGCCCAGGCGCGCTAAAGAGGCCAAACCGTTAACGTGGTCGTCGAGCTGTAGGTAGGCGCCGTCACCGATGGCGGCCGAGTTGTAACACTGCGTTTGTTGGCTGGTTTGCGGAGCGCTCAAGTCGGCGCCGGGTACGTAACAATTGTAAGTGCTTTGGCCTTTTGATTGCAGGTAAGGGTTGTCCATTAAGGCCGATGCCGTATCAATGGTCTTGTTAATTGACTTTACGTTGCCGGGACTGGTGTCACCGGGAACGGCTTCGAGCATGGCTTTTTCGGCCGGAATGTTACGTGAGCCGCCGAGAGCGTAGCGCAAGGTGATCGGGCCAGGTGTCAGGAAGTCATAGTCAGCCAAACAGTTACCGGTGCCATGGGGCGGTGGCTTAGAGTGGTCGGTACACGGATAGCCGGGGATGGCACCCTGTGAGTCATAGAGCACGGAGCCGGCACCAACATTATTATTGTTGTTAATCATAGTGACGTAGTCGTAGGGCTTAAAGCTCGACCCCGGGCTGACTAAGCGTGCCGCGAAGTTGAGCTTGCCATAAGTCGGGTTACTAAAGTCAACGCCGCCAACAAGGGCCACTATTTGGCCGGTTTTTACGTCTTCCGTGACATTGGCTTCGTCGTCAGCCAAGTAACCTGTCAGGCGCTGCACCCTCGAGAAGTTATCGGATATCAACTGCTCGTCGTGGTTCTGCAGGTTCATATCCAAGGTGGTAGTAACTTTCCAGCCGCCGCGATCAACTAATTTGCTGCCAAATTGCTCCGTCAGCTGCTGTTTGGCCGCCAACACAAAATAAGGTGCTTTGATGCCTTGATACTTCGGTGCCTGCTGGTGCACCATAGACAAAATATCGACTTTTTTGGCCGCTTCGGCCTGAGCTTTAGTGATGTAGCCCTGCTGAACCATCAAGTCCAGGACGTAATGCTGGCGCCCTATTAGGGCCGGCGCGTCAAAGACGTTGTCGGTCACTGCCGGGTTGTACTGCGGGCTAGAGTAAGGTGAATAAACGCCCGGAGCTTGCGGTATAGCAGCCAGCATGGCCGCTTCGGGCAAGGTTAAATCTTTGGCAGTGGTTTGGAAGTAATCTTGGGCTGCGCTCTCGACGCCATAGTCTACGCCGCCATAGGGGGCAATATTTAGATAGCCGGTCAAAATATCCTTTTTGGAATACTGTCTTTCCAGCTCAACGGCTAAAATTAACTCCTTGACCTTACGGGTGATGGTGCGGTTATTGGTCCAGCCTTCGTTTAGCTTGACTAACTGCTGGGTAATCGTCGAACCGCCCTGCAATGAGCCGCCACCACCAACAATGTCATGGCTGGCAGCGCGCAGGATGCCGCGCACATCAAAAGCACCCTCTTTATAAAAGCCTTTGTCTTCGACAGCTACGGTGGCGTCCTTCATAAACTGATTAATCTCAGTGCCTTGAACCGGAATACGCTTCACAGCGCTGTAGTCCTGCCAGAGCACAATCTTTCCGGTGCGATCGTAGTAAGTAATGTTGCCACCCAAGGAATCGCCGGAAATGTCCTTAATCTTTGGCAAGTCTTTGCGGAAGTAGGCGAATAGCCCGATGGTTAAGAAAAAGCCTAAAACAATGGCCACTCCGACCAGTTTTAGGGCCATGATGCCGCCTTCGCGGCTGAACCAGTATTCGGCCAAGTGCTTAGGGCGCAGACGGTACAACAGGCGCTTCAAGGGCTCTTTGGGCAGGCTGCTTAAGTAAGTAGCCCTGGCGGCCGCACGTTCGGCTCGGCCGGCTTTCACGCGATCACTAAAAGATGTATTAACTTTTAGAACCTTGCCGCTTTTAGTTGTGACAGTATTTCGCGAGCGACGCTGTCGACCGCCATTAGTGCTAGCCATAGCCTAAAGTGTTTCCCTCATTTCTTATGGCCATTATAGCAAACGCTGCGGGCATTGTGCCTATGTTTTTCATGAGCAATTTCAGCCGGCCTTCAGCTAGCTCATGCCTCTTGATTAGGCTATACTGGAAACATTAAACGGAACCACAAATGACCCTTTCGGAAGAACTGAACTGGCGCGGCTTCGTCAACCAGACCACTTACCGGGACATTAAGGTCCTGGACGGTGAGCCCATCACTTTTTACTGGGGCGTTGACCCCAGCGCCGACTCTATGACGATTGGTAATCTGGCCGCGGCCATGATGGTCAAGTGCTTCATTAAACACGGTCACAAACCCATTTTATTAGTTGGCGGTGCCACCGGCCTGATTGGCGACCCGGACGGCAAGGCTCAAGAACGCGATCTGAAAACTCCCGAGCAAATCGAGGCCAATAAAAAAGGGCTGGTCAAACAATATCACCAGATTTTTGGCAGTGATAATCTGACAGTCGTCGACAATTACGACTGGTTCAAAGATTTTAAGTATCTGGACTTTTTACGTGAGGTGGGCAAGCACGTGCCAACTCGCACTATGCTGGCTCGTGACTTTGTCCAGGCCCGCCTCGGCGAAGATGGCGCCGGTATCAGCTACGCCGAGTTCAGCTACTCGCTTATTCAGGCCTACGACTACTTGTACCTCTATGAAAATCACGGCACAACATTGCAAGTATCAGGCGCAGACCAATGGGGAAACTGCATTGCCGGCGTTGACTTAATCCGCCGCAAGACTGGGGCTGAGGTGCATGTTTACACCGTGCCTCTAATCGTGAATAAGACTACTGGCGTCAAGTTCGGCAAGAGCGAAGGCGGCGCAGTTTGGCTCGATCCGGCCAAAACAACGCCGACGCAGTTCTATCAATTCTGGATCAACTGCGATGATGCCGGTGTTGAGGACTATCTAAAAGTTTTCACGGAATTTTCACGGGATGAAATCGACAAGGTTATGGCCGAGCACAGAGAGAAGCCTCAAGAACGATTAGCACAAACTCGTTTGGCTCAAGAAGTAACGCGACTAATTCACGGCCAGGAAGCTATGGACCGTGCCGAGAACGTGACATTTATTCTGAACGGCAAAACAAACGTAGGTGAAGCGGCTAACCTTGATGATATTCGTGCGGAGATCCCATTTGTTAAAACTGCCGAGACGGGCTCTGTCGTGGACGCTTTAGTGCACTCTGGGTTGGCCGGCTCAAACACTGAGGCGCGGCGCTTTTTAAGCGAAAGTGCCATCAGTATTAACGGGCAAAAAATTAGCCGTGAGAATTTTGAATCCGGTGATTTTCAAAATGGCCGGGCATTATTGCGTCGCGGCAAGGCCTTTAAAGATTCAGCGTTAGTTGAATTAAGCTAAGGAGTCTATAATAAAGCCAATGGCGACAGCGTCCCACACCAATAAATCCGCCAAAGCCACGCGCCCCAAACGGCGCGCTGATCAGTATGACGACCCGTCGCATAATTATCGGCAATACTGGCGCGGTCGCGAGTATGAGCACGCTGCCGAAGAAATCGCTATCCGCAAGCTCTTGCGAGGCAAGCATTTCCGTAGGGCTGTCGATGTCGGTGGTGGCTTTGGCCGCCTCTGTCTGCTGCTTGAGAACTATGCGGACGAGGTAATTTTGGCTGAACCGAGCAAGCAACAGCTTGATCTGGCAGTCGACTTTTTGAAAGATCACCCCGAAATTAAGCAGCGCCAGTTGCAGGCCGATGATTTGGGCTTCAAAGATGGCTCAGTCGATCTGTTAACCATGATCCGTGTCATGCACCACTTGCCAGATCCAGCTCCGGAATTCAATGAAATCGCCCGCGTTTTAAGTGATGATGGCTACGCTATTATCGAAGTCGCCAACTATTCCCACATGCGCAACCGCATCAAGTATCTTTTGAAGGGCGAAAAACTGCCGCTGAAGCCAATTGATATCCGTTCGGCCGCCAACCGCCGTGAAGATGAAATCCCCTTCGTCAACCACAACCCTAACACCGTTATTCGCCAGCTGGAGCATGCTGGTTTGCGGGTGGTTTCGACTCTGTCTGTCTCCAACTTGCGCAGCCCAGGTCTCAAAAAATTGGTACCCCAAGGAGCCATGTTAACTGTTGAGCGCATGGCACAACGGCCACTGGCTAAAACCTATTTCGGCCCCAGCGTCTTCTTCTTAGTTCGCAAAGACAGCTAGTTATTTAACGTTGTTCAGAAGAACTTGCGGCCAGCCAAATTTAAGGCCATAATGCCAGCCACTATGAAACACGACTACAGTGGTTTTCTACAAGAGGAAATGAATGAGAGGCTCAGACAGATTCAAGGGGCATTATCTGTTTTTGCTACCGTACCTGATGATATCCGTGCCATCAAAGAAAAGTTAGATCAACTTGAAAAATGGGCAAATACCAGTAAGTTAATTCAAAGAGATTTAAGCCGCATAGTTAACAGTCATGAAAAGCGTTTACTCAAGCTAGAAGGCACAGCCTAGCTTATAATAAGAGCCAATGAGGCTCGATGATTCCATAGAGAGCTTGAGTGGTGTGGGCCCAGCTTTGGCTGCCAAATTTGCAGTTCTGGGCCTACGCACCCTGGCCGATCTAGTTGATTATTACCCACGCCGGTATGAAGACTTTTCGACGGTCACGCCAACTACGGGGCTGCAGCCTGGTCCGGTGACTATACAGGCTGTAATTAAGCAGGTTAACGGTCGCTATTTGCGCCGCGGACTGCATTTAACAGAGGCGGTAGCTTCTGACGATAAAGGCAGTGTGCGGCTAATTTGGTTCAATCAGCCCTACCGATCCTCAGCCCTGAAGGCTGGCCAGCCTTACTTTATATCTGGCGAATATGAGCTTGGCCGCCAGCGCTTCGCGATTATGAATCCCAGCGTTGAATTGGTCAGTGATTTTCCCCTCAGCACAGCTCGAATTTTGGCCGTTTATCGCGAAACCAAGGGTCTGACTTCGCGGCAAATTCGTCAGGCAGTCCAGCGCGTTTTGCCATTGATTGAAGATTTGCCCGAAACACTACCTGAGTGGGTCATTAAAGAGGAGAAGTTGCTTAGCCGCACGCAGGCACTCCGGGCAATTCATTTTCCGGCTTCATCCAAGGAGCTGGCAGCGGCGCAGCGCCGGCTCGGTTTTGAGGAAGTGTTGGCGCTAATTTTGGCCAGCCTGCTCAACAAGCAGGCCAACCAGTCCGAGCCGGCGCTGCCCGTGCGCTACCAAGAAGATCTGGCTGTAAAATTCTCGAAGTCGTTGCCGTTTAAACTGACGGATGCTCAGCGCGTGACAGCCATGCGTATCTATCAAGATTTAGAAAAGGCCCAGCCTATGAACAGATTGATTGAGGGTGACGTGGGCTCAGGCAAGACCGTTGTAGCGGCTATGGCGGCGTTGATGCCACTGGCTCAGGGTTATCAAGTTGCTCTGATGGCACCGACAGAATTACTGGCTCGTCAGCATGCTCATACGCTGCACGGTTTGCTGGAGCCGCTGGGCTACGCCGACAAAGTTGATCTGCTAGTTGGCAGCCTAAAGACTGCCGAAAAGCAGCGGGCCAGGGCGGCTATCGCCAGTGGTCAGGCGCAGTTTATCATTGGTACGCAGGCCTTGATTCAGGAACAGGTCAATATGGACAAGCTAGCGCTGGTAATTATTGATGAGCAGCACCGTTTTGGTGTCGATCAGCGCAAGGAATTAATGGTCAAGGCCGGCCACATGCCGCATGTGCTCAGCCTGACAGCTACGCCGATACCGCGTTCGCTGGCACTAACCTTGTACGGCGAACTGGATCTGTCCGTGTTGGCCGATAAACCGCCCGGCCGCCAGCCGGTCATCACCGAATTGGTGTCGCCCGTGAATCGCAAAAAGCTCTACGCCACCATTGATAAAGAGCTGGCGGCCGGCCACCAAATGTTTGTCGTTTGCCCTTTGATAGCCGAGTCGGAGGCGCTGGAAGCTTCCGCAGCGGAAGCGGTTTACGAGCAGCTAAGTACCAAGGAATTTAAGCATCGCCGTGTAGGTTTGCTGCACGGGCAGCTGAAACCGGCAGATAAACAGGCAATCATGCAGAAGTTTGTGGACGGCCAGCTCGATATTTTGGTGTCCACTACTGTTATTGAGGTCGGTGTCGATGTGCCCAACGCCACCATGATGCTAATTGAAAACCCCGAGCGTTTCGGCTTGGCACAACTTCACCAGCTGCGCGGCCGCATTGGCCGCGGCAGGGCTCAGGGTTATTGCTATCTGTTATTGAGTGACAGTCAACCACCAAGCCGGCGTCTGCGCGCCCTGGCCGCCAGCCAAGATGGTTTCAAACTGGCAGAGCTGGATCTGGAGCTGCGCGGCCCGGGCGCGCTCTATGGCACCATGCAGCACGGTGCGCTGGATCTGCGCCTGGCTAAACTCAGCGACACCAAGCTCATCGCGGCCGCCCGGGCCGCAGCCCAAAAACTACTTGAAACTGGACCGGATCTGCTACAATACAAGGGGTTAATGATTCGTGTAAATCGGCTACGGGCTGTGACGAACTTAAACTAAAACATGTATTCAGGATCAACATTTACATCATTTTCGGGACGCCTGCTCGGCGCCCACCAGAAAATTAACCGCCAAGCGCGCCATCACCTGGAACGGCTTGCACCGCAAGCACTTTTTCCGGACGTGCGAACAATTTTGCACTTTGAAGGCGGTAATGGTCCGGACGCCATCAAACGGAAAAGCCCGGCCATTAATGAGCCTTGGCATTATTTACGGCCTTTTGACAGGGGCGACACTCAATTAATCAAGTTAGTCGAGCAGCATTACAAAGACCTCGTTAAAGCCCTGAAAAATAAGGATGATATTCGCTCAGCTTTCGAAGCCGCTTGGTTGGCCCACGCCATCGTCGACGGTCTCACGCCTGCTCACCACTATCCCTATGAGGAAAAGTTGGTCGAACTCAGCAATGGACGCGACATTAAAGAGCGCACTACACTTTGGAAAAAATTATTCATGCCCGGCACCTCAATCTTGCAATTTTTCCGCAATAACTGGCAGATGTGGGGCCCGAAAGGTTTATTTACGACTCACAGCGGGTTTGAATGTGGCACGGCCATGTTAATAGCGCCTCTAAAGGCGCGGCACACGGCCCCCACAGATGATTTTGTGGCAAAGTTTGAGAAACAATCGCTGGATCAGTGGTTTCGCGGTCTGGCTCAAGATGTCGCCAAACTGGAGCTTTATGACGCCTTTTATACTAACGGCTGGACGATTGACCTGGCTCGCCGCGTTCGCAATGAGCTGGCGCCGGTGCTGGTGCAGGCTGTATCCTTAGTCTGGTACGGTGCGGTTCGAGACGCCGGCTTATTACAGGGAGTTTGATGCGAATTATTGCCGGGGCTTTAGGTGGACGTCAGTTCACCAGTCCGCATGCTGAGCGCACTCACCCCATGAGCGAAAGGGTGCGTGGCGGCCTGTTCAACGCCCTCGGTGACATCGACGGGCTGACCGTACTAGACGCTTTTGCTGGCAGTGGTGCCCTAAGCTTTGAAGCTATCAGTCGCGGCGCCAGCAGCGCCTTGGCCATCGATAACGACAAACGTGCCCAAAACGCCATTGAGCGCAGCATCAAAGAGTTGCAGCTGGCCAAACAGGTGAAATTGATCCGCGCCAACTGCTCCAGCTGGAGCGAGCAAAACCCCGACCAGCAGTTCGATCTGGTGATTGCCGCTCCGCCATATGACAATTTGCAACCGGCAGCAGTGACCAAGTTAGCCCGCCACACCAGGCCGGGCGGTCTCTATGTGCTGGACTGGCCGGGCAAACTTGACCCGCCCGAGCTGGAAGGGCACCAAATGCTAAATCAGAAAAGTTACGGCGACGCCCAACTGGTCTTTTACCGACGAATTAGCTAAAATATACCGGTCGCAGCTCGAGGGCGAGTGGCGGAATTGGTAGACGCGCTAGCCTTAGGAGCTAGTATCTTTAAGATGTGGAGGTTCAAGTCCTCTCTCGCCCACCATATAATTGACTTATAGACCCGTTAATGTTAAAATAATGACATTATTCGGGTTTGTTTTTATGTCTGAAACTATTCCACAACTGCCAAAGACGCAACTTGACCAGGTGTTCGCCATCACCGGTGCTGAATTATTTGAGGACGCTGAGCAGCCCACACTTGAGCTCATTGCTGCCAAAATTAACAGCTACGACCTGTTTGTGGTTGGGCCGCAAAATGCCATAAATGATCACTCCACACATCTGGAGCGAGTTGATCAGCAGCTAGTTATGGAAGGAAAGCCTCCACTATACATGTGCCGAATCAATGTTGGCGAAATGACTCAAGAACGCATTGATGTGAATGCTCAAAATGAGCCTGCCGACATCCGGGCTGCAAATGTTCTTGTGGCTATTGGCCAGTACGATCCCGTCTTTGCCGCAAAGCTTCTTAAGCCAGTGGCTAGAGAGCTGTTGGTACAGCGCGACCTTCTCACAACTGGCAATGTGGCCGTTTCGGTCAGGCCTAAGCAAGATGTTGAAGACATGATTCAACGCCTCGAAATTTTTGCTAATTCTGGGCTCGACGCAACGCACGCCCGGGTCTTCAAGGATTTGGCATCGGTGCTGCGCTCTGAATCTCAAGTTTTCGAACTGGAGGAGCGGGCCGTAATATCAGCCACTGCCGCACGCCGCGAGGTGCGCCGAGTACGCGAAGCGCGATTGAGTCGCTGGGCGTTCAGAGTTGGTGGTGCTGCTTGCGCAGCTGTGGCGGCGCTGGCAGCTTATGTGGCCGCTTCGGTCAATGACTCGAATGTCAAATATGAAAATCGTTTGGGAATTTTTGCTAGCAGTGAAGAAACTGAGTTCACGAATTACGATTTGCTGCTTGAGCAACCGGACCTCACGCCTGACCAGCGTCAGGAGATTATTGATACAGAAGTGCTGCAGCTAGAGTTGGATAAGCGAGCGATTGCTACTATCCAGCCTGCGGAAGGCAATCAGACTCAAATTGAACTGCAAAAGCGCCTGAGCGACGATACGCAGCAAGCAATTGACTCAATCAAGTCCGAGCAGCAAGCTGAGCCCTCATCCGAAAGTTTACGCGCCGACCTTGAGAACATCGCCAAGCATAATGTCCCGGGCGCCAGCGAAAGTGCCATTGTTGAAGGCGAAATATTGCTTTACGGATCAGCCGTAGTAGCTCTCATTTTTGCCGGATCGGCACTTTATGGAGCTAGCAAAAGAGGTGGCCGTATGGATCCGGCGCTCAAGGCCTACAAATTAGGTCAACTAACGCCTACTGACATAACGCTTTCACCGTCAGTAAACAGTAGCCAAAAGCTCGGCTCACGGCTCTCAGTTGGCCGTCAGGACAGCTCTGTCGTGATACGCTAGGCCTGTGCCTAAAGTTTTACACATAATCTACATCCCCGGGCTGGGCGACCAAGGCGAAAATAAGGGCCAGCGTTGGGCGGTAGCTCATTGGCTGCGCCATGGTGTTGAAGCTGAAGTTTTTCAGATGCACTGGGCTGATAGCGAGCCTTGGACTGCGAAATTTAAACGATTATTAGACCGCATTGACGAGCTGACCGAGCAGGGCAAAAAAATCGCGCTGGTGGGCGCCAGCGCTGGTGCCGGCGCGGTTATCAATGCCTATGCCGCCCGCCAGAACAAGATTGTTGGCTGTGTGCTGATCGCCGGCAAAGTTAATCGACCCGAAACCATCGGACCGAATTACCGCAAGGAAAACCCGGCGTTTATCACTTCGGCCTATGACTGTGAAAAAGCTTTGAGCACCCTAGATGCTGCTGCCCGTCAGCGCATATTGAGTCGATTTGCCTTAATTGATGAAACGGTCTACAAACCAGATAGCCGCATCCCGGGCGCTCGTAACAGATTGTCGCCTACTATTAGCCACGTTGGTACGATTGCATTCCAGCTCACGCTGGGAGCGCCTAGCTTCATCCGTTGGCTAAAACGCCTCCAACCTGTAAAATAAAACGCATGACCAAGATTAACCAGTCGCATTCACATCTGTTGCCGGAGCTGCTCGGTTAGTTTACTCATATCTTAACAACGAACGCCGGGCACGCCCCGGCGTTTTTCTTTCTTAAGCTATAATGGAGACGATAATGAAACTTTCAACCCAGCCCTATAAGGGCACACGCGACTTCTATCCAGAAGATAAGCGCGTTCAAAAATATTTGTTTGGCGTTTGGCGCCAAGTTTGTGAGAGCTTTGGCTATGAAGAGTACGACGCGCCCATTTTGGAGCCCACCGAGCTTTATTTGAGCAAGGGCAACCAGGAAATCATTGATGAGCAAACATACACCTTTGAAGATCGCGGCAAACGCAGCGTGACGATGCGCACCGAGATGACGCCGACGGTCAGCCGGCTGGTGGCCGGACGCCGCCAAGAGCTGGCCTATCCACTGCGCTGGTACAGCATCCCCAACTTATGGCGTTACGAACGTCCGCAAAAGGGTCGTTTACGTGAACACTGGCAGCTGAATGTCGATATTTTTGGGGTTTCCGGCACCAGTGCCGAGCTGGAGTTGATCCAGATCGTCGACGGTATTATGGGGGCTTTTGGTGCCTCTGCCGAGATGTACACCATCAAACTGAACAGCCGCAAGTTCATGGATTATGTCCTGAGCGACTATGCCGGTTTTGAGGCCAAACAGCGGCTGGAACTGGCCCGGCTGATCGATCGCCTGAAGAAAATGCCCTACGACGAGTTTGTGGCCAAAGTGGACGCTATCGCCACGCCGGCTCAGCGCAAAGACGGTGCGGTTGAAAAACTGTTAACTGTTTTGTCAGCCAAAACGCTTAAAGATTTGCCGAAAGACCTGCAGTCATATGCATCTATCAACGAATTGAAAGTGTTGTTAAGTGCGCTGGATCAGCTGGGCGTTAAAAATGCCGAGTTTGACGTGACCGTCATGCGCGGGTTTGACTACTATACTGACATTGTCTTTGAGGCCTTCGACAACAACCCCGACAATAATCGTTCTATGTTTGGCGGCGGCCGCTACGACGGGCTGATCAGTCTGTTTGGCGTCGAACCACTGCCGACAGTCGGCTTTGGCATGGGCGATGTGACCCTGACAGAGTTTTTGCGTGGTCATCGATTGCTGCCTGATTTAGTTAGCGAAACAGCGGCCTATTTGGCGCTGGTGGGCGATGTACATACAGGTGCCCAGAAATTGGCCGCTGAACTGCGCAAGGCCGGCATGAATGTGGCCGTTGATCTCTCCGGCCGCAAACTCGGCGATCAGTTTAAGATTGCCGAGAAAAAAGGCATCCAAAATGTGCTAATTGTCGGCGAAAACGAGCTCAAAACCGGACAGTTTACTCTGAAAAATCTTAAAACCGGCAAAGAGCAGAAGCTGGATGTGAAGGGCTTGGAAAAGGCGCTCAGTTGACAGCGACAAATCATGCCCTAACCGGGGCAATACTTGGGCTGGCCGTTGGTAATCCTTGGGTGGCATTGCCGGCGGCCTTTGTCTCGCATTTTGTTTGTGATGCCATCCCGCACTACGATGTGTCGCATGGCAGCAATGAGGAAAAAATTGCCTCCAGAACCTTCTTTTACGTACAAATCGTGGGTGGGCTCATTGGCTGTGTGGCGCTGGTGGCCGTTTTGGTCATCAGTCAGCCGGCGCACTGGCTGTTGGCCTGTATCTGTGCCTTTTTGGCGGCCAGCCCGGATCTTTTAGCCATCCCGCGTTTTCAAAGTGTTAAGCGTGGCGGCAAGGACCTGCTTGATCGGTGGTGGTTCTGGCGCTTTCATCATAATATTCAGTGGTTTCAAAAACCGATTGGCTGGCCTGTCGAGCTGGCATGGTTTGCGGGCGCGCTTATCTTAATTCGGCCATTTATGATCTAAAACTCAGCCAACTCTCAAGCTGCGGGCCTATGCTCCCTATGTCACGAGCTAGCCGTGATGCTTGTAAACAGGAGAACTCAATGAATATTAAGAAACCTTTGATGTTGGCTGGCGTGGCCTCAACTTTGACAATTGGCGGCCTGCTGACCAGCGGCATGGCTTCGGCAGCGACGCCTTCAGGCTCGTCTGACGGGCCGATGAACGGGCTGGTCGGCGCAATTGCTGACAAGTTTCACTTAAATAAAAGCGATGTTCAGGCGGTAGTCGATACGCAGCACCAAAAGAACCAACAGCAACGTGCGCAGCACCTGACTGACGAACTGAACAAGCTTGTCAGTGACGGCAAGTTGACCAGCGCTCAAAAGGATTTGATTGTAGCTAAACAAACTGAGGTCAAAACTTTTATGGAGTCGCTGAAAGACAAGTCAGAAGCTGATCGTCGCAGCGCGCTGAAAACAGAGCGCGCACAGCTCAAGTCATGGGCTCAGGAGAATAATATCCCGACCCAAGACCTACGCTTTGTGTTGCCAATGCGTCTTCACGGACCTGGTGGTCCCGGGCCCGGGGGCCAGCACGAACAGAGCCGGCCGGGTGGCCAGTCTCAGCAGTAAATAGTTTTTTGCAAGCTGTCCGTGGCCGCGGGCAGCTTGCTCATTAGTGGAGGTGACAAGCTCGCTGCAATCTGTTAATATAGCCACCTATGCATCTAAAACGTGATCAACTCAGCCCTACCAAGCTAAAACTGACCATAACAGCCGACCAGGCCATGCTCGACAAGGTCAAGGCACATGTTATTAAAGATATGAGCGCCAATGTCAAAGTCGCGGGCTTCCGTGCCGGTAAAGCGCCGGCTGCCCTGGTGGAGAAACAACTAGATCCCAATTTGCTGCAGGGCGAGTTCCTGGAGCACGCCGTTAATCAGGCCTATGCCGGCGCGGTGGAATCCGAAAAGCTGCGGCCGATTAGCTCGCCGCAGATAGCAATCAGCAAATTTGTGCCGTTTACGACGCTTGAATTCACGGCTGAGGTAGAAGTTGTTGGCACCGTTAAGCTGCCAAACTACAAGGCTATTAAGCTGGCCCCTGAAAAACCCAGCGTGACTGCCAAAGATGTTGACGCGGTGATTAAAGATTTGCGCGTCCGCGCCTCAGAGCGCAACGAGGTCAAACGCCCCGCCAAAGCCGGCGACGAAGTGACCATCGACTTTAAGGGCGTAGATGCCAAGACAAAAGACCCGATTTCTGGTGCCGATGGTCAAAAGTATCCCTTAATTTTGGGCAGCAACAGCTTTATTCCAGGCTTTGAGGATCATGTAATTGGTCTGAAAGTCGGTGACCAAAAGGACTTCACCATCACTTTCCCTAAAGATTATGGTGTAGCCGCTTTGCAGAACCGCAAAGTGACCTTCAGCGTGACTGTCCACAAAGTTGAAGAGCTCAAGGAGCCGGCTCTTGACGACAAGTTTGCTGCCAAGGTGGGCCCGTTCAAGACTCTTGCCGAGCTAAAAGCCGATATCAAGCGGCAGTTGCTGACCGAAAAGACCCAGGAAGCACGCCGCGCTTTCGAGAATCAGCTTGTCCAAAAGATTGCCGAAAAAGCTACTGTTGATATCCCCGAAAGTCTGGTCGACGAGGAAATCACGCGCATGGAAGATGAAGAGCGCCGCAACCTGACCTACCGCGGACAAACTTGGCAAGAACACCTTAAAGAAGAGGGTGTGACCGAAACGGAGCACCGTGAGCGTCAGCGACCAACCGCCGAGCAACGCATTAAGGGCGGCCTGGTTTTAAGTGAAATCGCCGAGGCCGAAGGTCTGGTGGTCACACCTGAAGAGTTGGAAGTTCGTTTACAGCTTCTAAAAGGCCAGTACACTGACGCCGCTATGCAGTCTGAGCTTGAAAAGCCAGAAGTGCGCCGCGATGTCATGAACGCTATTCTGACCGAAAAGACGCTGGCGAAGCTTACTGACTACGCCACGAAGACTTGATAAAGTACGAGATAAGTTCATAATAATTGTTAATGATTCGCAATAAACTTTTTGAACGGCGCTCTTACCGTATGCGCAACATACCTTTTAAGGTGCGCTTATTAGATGCCATAGGTATTGACTATGATCCGTATCAACACGGGCCAAAGCGTCCAACCCCTATCCCAGCTCAGGCTTTGCCGCCAATGCTGCAGCTGCAAGGTCAGCAGCCAGACCAGCAGCCCCTGCCTCAAAGCATTCCGGAGGCCGGCGAAAATTAGCACTCGGCCTTGACGAGTGCTAATTAACGGCGTAAACTGGAGACATATGAGCGTACTAATTCCCACAGTTATCGAAAATGAAGGCCGCTATGAACGGGCCTATGACATATACAGCCGCCTATTAAAAGACCGTATTATTTTCCTTGGCAGCGATGTTAACGAGGCCACGGCCAACATCGTGGTGGCGCAGTTGTTGTTCTTGCAGGCCGAAGATCCTAAAAAGGATATTTACTTCTATATCAACAGTCCCGGCGGCAGCGTTTACGATGCGCTGGCTATTTATGACACCATGCAGTACGTCACCAATGACATTCAAACAGTCGGTATTGGTGTGCAGGCCTCGGCTGCGGCTTTTCTGCTGAGCTCCGGCACCAAAGGTAAGCGCTTTATATTGCCGAACGCCACCGTCATGATTCACCAGCCGTCCAGCGGCACCCGCGGTAAAGTTACCGACCAAGAGATTGATCTGCGCGAATCGCTGCGCATCAAGAAACTGCTGGAAGAAATTATGGCTAAAAACACCGGCCAAAAAGTCGCTAAGATTCATGAAGACCTGGAGCGTGACAAGTGGCTGGACGCCTCTGAAGCCAAGAAATACGGCATTATTGACGCCATCATCACCAGCCCCAAAGCCCTTGAGAAATAATAATGGGACGGGCGAACAAGTCCGGTGCTGAATTTAGAATTCCTGGCAAGCCTGGCATTGACGTCAGTCGTGTAAGTCTTGATAACCCAGAGCTTATTAGAGAGGTGGCTTTTGCGCTGCAGCGTGATTCACAGCCGCAGCCTAAGACAAAACGTGCTTATGGCCGCAAAAATCCTCCTGTCAATTTGGAGCAGCAAGCTGCCGTAGTGCAAAACAGTCTGCGGCGCGGGCGTGCTATTTGGGCTGTGCGCCGGCTTCATCTTATTGATTTGCCAGCTGCTCCGCCACATGTTAATGGCGTGATTCAAACTGCAAAGCGCTTACCCAAGCTCTATGGTCAATTTCGATCACCCAACTGCTATTTAGAAAAGGTTCATATGCCAGCTTCGCAAGATGATGCCGGTGAGTTGGCGGCGGCCGGTTTATACTTGGCCCTTCAAGACTTTCGGGCTGACCGCCTGGTGATTGCCGACAAGCTGAAGCCAGTGGATAAGCCTGGTGATCCTGCACAAATAGCGCTTATCGATCCGCTGCAAGCGATGTTAGCGCCGGTGCATGATGTGGTGCCTGGAGAACAGGTTGATAACCTCAGTGTCGCCAACCTGCAAATGGCTCTGGCATTACGATATCCCTGGCTAATGTCGCCGCACACCCGCTACCGCTATAACCCTTGACATCAGGCGGCTGAGCCCTCACAATAGTGCTCAAGAAGTTGAGTAAGCTTCGGGTGCTTTTATTTATTAAGCCAAAAACCCCGACTTAGTATCTTCGGCCGAATATAAAATCAGTCGCTCCAGGTCTAGATCTGTGAAATACAGATCAAAAGACTGGGTAGCACTGTGATCAAAACAAAAAACCCATCATATCTTCAGACCAATTTAAGCACCAGGAAGGGGAGTAATGGCTAAAGCTGCAGCTATTAAACAATCACAAACTAACCGGGTTTACTTTACGAGCGCCGACGATGCGCTTGATTTGCCCAACCTTGTCGATCACCAGAACCGTTCGTTCCAGTGGTTCGTTGAAGAGGGCTTGAGTGAACTTTTGGCCGAAATCAGTCCAATTGACGACTATACCGGCGGTAAATTATCGTTAACTTTCAAGGATTATCACTTTGGAGACCCTAAATTAACAGAGGCCGAAGCCCGCGAAAACAACGTCAGCTACGAAGCGCCTTTGATGGCCACCGTAGAGCTGACCAATAAGGTTACAGGTGAAATTAAAGAGCAGGAAATTTACCTCGGCGACTATCCGTGGATGACTACCCGCGGTACGTTTGTAATTAATGGTGCCGAGCGCGTCGTTGTTAGCCAGCTGATCCGATCAGCTGGCGTTTTCTTTACGGCCGACCAGCACGGTACCACCAATCTCTACGGCGCCAAGGTTATCCCCGGCCGCGGTGCTTGGCTGGAATTTGAGACCGCCGCAGCTGGTGCCCTGTACGTCAAGATCGACCGCAAGCGCAAAATTCCTGTCACCACCTTGCTGCGCGCCCTAGGTGTTACCGAAAGCCGCATGCGCGAAGCCTTTAAGCATGTTGATACCGGTGCCGTCAACTACTTGGACGTTACCCTTGAAAAGGACCCAACTCACGGCCAAAACGACGCCTTAATCGAAGTTTATCGCCGTTTGCGCCCAGGTGACTTAGCTACCGTGGACAACGCCAAGGGTTTGATCGAAAACATGTTTTACAACTACAAGCGCTTCGACTTCAGCCGCGTTGGTCGTTACAAGATCAACAAACGCCTCGACCTAGATGTGCCGAACACCATGGAAAACCGGGTTATGCGCCTGGAAGACATTGAAGCCATCGTCGCCGAAATCATTCGTTTGAACAACACTCAAGAACCGGCTGACGACATCGACTCTCTGGCTAACCGCCGCGTCAAATTGGTTGGTGAGCTAGTGCAGCGTCAGTTCCGTATTGGTTTGCTGCGTATGGAGCGCAACACCAAAGACCGCATGTCTATGAGCGAAATCGAGACGGTCACCCCTGGCCAGCTGATTAACGCCCGCCCGGTTGTGGCGGCTGTCCGCGAATTCTTCGCCAGTTCTCAGCTTTCGCAATTTATGGACCAAATCAACCCATTAAGTGAGCTAGCTCACAAACGCCGCTTGAGTTCGATGGGTCCGGGTGGTCTCAGTCGTGAGCGCGCCGGCTTTGAAGTTCGTGACGCCCACGCCACTCACTACGGCCGCATTTGTGCTGTTGAGACCCCTGAAGGTGCCAACATTGGACTGGTCTTAAACCTGGCCAATTTTGCCCGCGTCAACGACTACGGTTTCATTGAAACTCCTTACCGCAAGGTAATTAACGCCGTCACCGCAAAAGATGCGGTAGGTCACATTGCTGCTCAAGACTTAACAGATGACAAAGGCAAAGTTCTGGTCAAAGCCGGCACAGCCATCAAGGCAGCCGATGCTGCCAAGCTGGCTAAAATCACCGGTAAAGTCACCTGGCCGGTCAAGGCACAGGTTACTAACGAAGTGGTTTACCTGGATGCCTTCGAAGAGGCGGTAGCGGTTATCGCCGGTGGCGGTAGCCAAATCGACGACAAAGGTTATTTTGTGCACGACCGCGTTAGCGCCCGTACTCACCTGAAATCAGGTGAAGTCGATGCCAACGAAGTCACGCACATGGACGCCGCCCGTAACCAGATCATTGGTTCCAGCGCCGGCCTGATCCCATTTATTGAAAAGAACTACGTGTACCGCTCGCTGATGGGTAGTAACCAGCAGCGTCAGGCCGTGCCGCTGATTCAGCCCAGCACGCCAATTGTCGGTACCGGCCTGGAGGCTGCTGCTGCCCGTAACACCGGCCAGCTGACCTTAGCTGAAGGCGTGGGTGAAGTCACTAAAGCCACCGCTCACGAAGTGGTGGTGAAGTACAAAGACGGCAGCCGCACCTACAACCCGCAGCGTTTTGTTCGCTCTAACGAAGGCACTTCAGTCAACCAAAAGGTTGTCGTGAGCACTGGCCAAAAGGTTAAAGCTGGTGATGTCCTGATTGAAGGTATGTCCATCGCTGATGGCGAGCTGGCGCTGGGTAAAGACCTGATTGTGGCCTTTATGCCATGGGCTGGCTATAACTTCGAAGACGCCATCATCATTAGCCGCAAGCTGGTTGAGGATGACACTCTGACCTCTGTTCACATCGTCGACTTCATGATTGAAGTCCGCGAAACCAAACTCGGTCCTGAAGTCGTTACCCGTGATATTCCAAACGTTTCTGAGGAAACACTGCGCCACCTTGATGAGGACGGTATTGTCCGCATCGGTGCTGAAGTTCACCCGGGCGACATTCTGGTCGGGAAGATTACTCCTAAGGGTGAGCAGGAGCTCAGCTCTGAGGAAAGACTACTGCGCGCCATCTTTGGTGAAAAAGCCAAGGAAGTCCGCGACACCTCACAGCGTATGAGCAACGGCAAGCACGGTAAGGTGGTTGGCGTTAAGGTCTTTAGCCGCGAAAACGGTCACGAGCTGAAAGCCGGTGTGATCATGCAAATCCAGGTCTTTGTGGCCCAGATGCGCAAGATTGCCGTCGGCGACAAGCTTGGTGGTCGTCACGGTAACAAGGGTGTTATCGCCCGCATTCTGCCGGTTGAAGACATGCCGTTCATGGAAGACGGTACCCCGGTGGACATCATTTTGAACCCGCTCGGCGTGCCTTCCCGTATGAACGTCGGCCAGTTGTTTGAAACTCACCTAGGTATGGCGGCCCGTGCTCTTGGCATGAAGGTGGCCAGCCCGTCATTTAACGGTGTACCAGTTAACAAAATTCAGGAATTGCTCAAGGAAGCCGGCCTGCCGGAAGACGGCAAGCAGCAGCTCTTTGACGGTCGTACCGGCGAAAGCTTTGCTGAGCGTACCACTGTTGGTTCGATGTACATGATTAAGCTGAACCACATGGTCGCCGACAAGATCCACGCCCGTTCGACCGGTCCATACACCATGGTTACGCAGCAGCCGCTCGGTGGTAAGGCCCAAAACGGTGGTCAGCGCTTTGGTGAAATGGAGGTCTGGGCCCTAGAAGCTTACGGCGCCGCCAACACCTTGCAGGAAATGTTGACTATTAAGTCTGACGACGTTTACGGCCGAAGCAAGGCCTACGAGTCAATCATTAAAAAGACGACAATTGTTGGTCCGAAAGTTCCCGAAAGCTTTAACGTGCTGGTTAAAGAACTCCAAGGTCTTGGCCTGAAGGTCGACTTGGTGCACTCAGACCAAGTCATTGATGCGGAAGCCGTTTTGGCCAGCAATATTCAAGATGAAGCTGCTCACCCAGCTGAAGTTGACGTACCGCAAGCCGCTATCTCTGATGTGGACGTGACCGAAGAGTCTATCGGCGACGAGGACTTCTCTATTAAAGAGGCTGACGAAGATATTAACGACGTAGATGACGCATTGGGCGAAGAAGCCGTGGCAATTGTTGCCGAGGATTCCGCCGCAGATGCTGAAGAAGGGGAGGAGGTCTAAGATGGTCCCAACACGCTATTCCAACAACGGTACGGACATTGCCGACTTTGACGCTGTACGCTTGGCTGTCGCCAGCCCCAGCGATATCCTCGACTGGAGTTACGGTGAAGTCACCAAACCAGAAACCATTAACTACCGCACCCAAAAGCCGGAACGTGATGGTCTGTTCTGTGAACGTATTTTTGGTCCAGTTAAGGACATTAACCCACACGATGCTAAATATAAGGGCGTCCGTAGCCGTGAAGCTGCCGTAGATAAGAACGGCGAGCTGGTTACCCGCAGTATTGTCCGCCGCGAGCGCATGGGCCACATTAGCTTGGCAGTGCCGGTGGCACACATCTGGTTCCTGCGTGGCACGCCTAGTGCCATGGGCCTGCTTTTGGGCATGACCGTCAAGAACCTGGAGCGCGTTGCCTACTTTGCGGCCTACATCATTACCGATGTTGACACCGAGAAACGCGACCAATTGCTGACCGACAAAGAGGCTGAATTCGCAGCCGCTCAGGAAGCTGTCAAGGCTCGTTACGAGAAGGAAGCACAAGCCGAAGAGGCCAATATTAAGGCGCTGGCCGAGATGCAAACCAAGGAAATCGAAGAACTGACCAAGGACTTCGAGCTCTTCCGTGACCAGGTCACCGGCCTCAATAAACTGGCTTTGATCAACGAAACCGACTACCGCAACTTGCCAGACAGCTTGGCTGATCTGATCAAGGTTTCTATGGGTGGTGCAGCTTTGAAAGACCTGCTCGACCAGGTTGATCTGAAACAACTGATTGAAGACCTGACCAAAGAGGCTGAAGAAGCCAAGGGTCAGCGCAAGAAAAAATTGATGAAGCGCCTGCGCTTGCTGGAAAGCATGGACCGCGCCGGCATCAAGCCATCCAGCATGTGTGTCAGCGTTCTGCCGGTGATCCCGCCAGACCTGCGACCAATGGTTCAGCTGACCGGTGGCCGCTTTGCCACCTCTGACCTGAACGACTTGTACCGCCGTGTCATCAACCGTAACAACCGTTTGAAGAAGCTGATGGACCTCAATGCGCCGGAAGTTATCCGACGCAACGAACAGCGCATGCTTCAAGAAGCTGTTGACGCTTTGATTGACAACAACAACGCCCGCTCCGGCCGCGCCGTAGCTGCTACTGGCCAACGCCGCCGCCTGAAATCATTGAGTGACATGCTTAAAGGGAAGCAGGGTCGTTTTCGCCAGAACCTGCTTGGTAAACGTGTCGACTACTCTGGCCGTTCAGTCATCGTGGCTGGTCCAGAACTGAAGATCAACCAGTGTGGTCTGCCAAAGATGATGGCCCTCGAACTATTCAAGCCATTTGTGATTGGCGAACTGATCGCCCGCGAACAAGCTCACAACATCCGAAGCGCCTCACGTCTGATCGAAATGGGTGAAACCATTGTTTGGGACGCCCTCGACGAAGTCATTAAGGGCAAATACGTCCTTCTAAACCGTGCTCCATCACTACACCGCTTGTCGATTCAGGCCTTCCAGCCTGTTTTGATTGAAGGCCGTGCTATTCAGCTGCACCCGCTGGTCTGTAAGGGCTTTAACGCTGACTTCGATGGTGACCAAATGGCCGTCCACTTGCCGCTTTCCAAGAAGGCCCAAGCTGAAGCCCGCGACATCATGGCTGCCAACCGCAACCTGTTGAAACCCGCCGATGGCTCACCTATCTTACACATCGAGCAGGACATCGTGCTTGGCTGTTACTACCTTACCTACGATAAGCCAGCCGACGCCAAGAACAAGCCGGCCAGCTACGCAAGCCTCGACGAAGCCTTGATGGCTCTCGACAATGGTAGGTTGGACCTGCAAAGCGCCGTCATCGTACCTTTCCGCGGCCAAACCCGCACGACCACTGTCGGTCGCTTGCTCTTCAACGAAACCTTCCCCGAAGATTTCGAGTTCCAAGACGAAGCTATGACTAAAAAGCGCCTGCAAAAAGTTATGGCCCAGGTTTACGCCCAATACGGCCAGGAACAGACCGCCACCATTGCCGACGATCTGAAAGATCTTGGTTTCCGTTACGCTACTTTCTCCGGCTTGAGTATGGGCATGGGCGACTTTGAGTCTGTCCAAGGCATGCAAGAAGTGCTGGACAAGGGTGAAGAGCGCGCTGCTGCCATCTCTGAGCAGTATGAGCAAGGCTTCATTACCGAAGAAGAGCGCTACCGCTTGACGGTTGAAAACTGGACCAAGATAGACGCCCACGTCCAGGAACTCCTGGCCGCTCAAATGGTTGGCAAGGACTCCTCAATGGCTATCGCCATCACTTCTGGTGCTCGTGGTAACATCTCGAACATGAAGAACGCCGTTGGTATGCTTGGCGTTCAGTCCGACGCCTCTGGTAAGCCAATCGAGTTGCCAATTAAGGCAGGTTACATTCAGGGTCTGGACCCACTGGAATACTTCACCGGTACCCGTGGTACCCGTAAAGCTTTGATCGACATCGCTTTGAAGACCGCTGACGCCGGTTACCTGACTCGTCGTTTGGTCGACGTCTCTCAAGACGTCTTCACCATTGAAGAAGAGAACGCCGACCCAGGTTTCGCCATGTTACGTGCCGATGCCGAAGAAATTGGCGTGAGCTACGCTTCACGTCTGGAAGGTCGTTTTGCTGCCGAAGATGTTAAGGGTTACGTCAAGGCTGGTGAACCCATTACTGCCGAGCTGGCTGAGAAGCTGGCTGCGGACGAAAAAGTCGACGGCGTGAAGATCATGAGCGCCTTGAGCTGCACCGACGTTCGCGGCGTTTCCCGCAAATCATACGGCGTTGACCCGGCTACCGGTGAATTGGTTGCCGAAAGCCACCCAATTGGCGTCATCGCTGCCCAATCTATCGGTGAGCCTGGCACTCAGCTGAGCCTGGACTCTAAGCACCGTGGTGGCGCTGTCCTAGCTGACGAATCTGCCCAGGGTCTGTCCCGTGTTGAAGAGTTGTTTGAAGTCCGTACTCCTAAGGGCCAAGCCTACCTGACCGACATTGCCGGTACGGCCAATACCTGGGAAGAAGGCGACCACTACGTGGTTCAAGTTACAGCTGACACCAAAGAGAAAGTCACACTCAGCCTTGGCGAGCGAAAAGCCACGATTAAGAGTGGCAGCGACGTCATGGCAGGCGATGTGGTGGCCGCCCTGGAAGACCATTCCGAGCCGTTGACGGCACCGCTGTCCGGTAAGGCTGAAATCACCAACAAAGAAGTGGTGATCACCCCGACCAAGCAGAGCATTTTGCGCTATGAGATACCTGGCTTTAAGCAGCTGCTGGTCAAGGATGGTGACAAAGTTGTGGCCGGTCAGCGTTTGACCAACGGTTCCATCAACCTGCAGGACTTAATGCGCTTGCAAGGTGTGGAATCGACACAACGCTACATCATGAATGAAATCTTGAAGATTTTCGCCGGCCAGGGCCAGAACATTGCCGACAAGCATCTTGAGATCATCGTTCGCCAGATGTTTAGCCGTGTCCAGATCGAAGAAGCTGGCGACAGCGAATTCGTAACCGGCGACATCGTCAGCAAGCTGGCCGTGGTTGAGGCCAATGAGGGGCTGGTGGCCGCTAAGAAGCAGCCGGCTAAGTTCGCTCAGCTGCTCTTGGGCATTACCAAAGCTTCATTGAGTACCGATTCCTTCCTGAGTGCTGCTTCCTTCCAAGACACTACCCGTGTTCTGATTGCTGCCGCCACCTCTGGTAAAGTCGACAAATTGTACGGACTGAAAGAAAACGTCATCCTGGGTCGTAAGATCCCAGTTGGTACCGGTGCTGACCCCGATGAAGCCGATCTCGACGAAGATGACCTAGAAGCTGACCAGCTGATTGGCGCCGCGCCAGCAGCAGTTGCCAGCGAAGACTAGATCTGTTAGAATAGCATTTACAAATTAAGCGATCCGAGCCAGTGGGTTGGCATGCCCGCCGCAGCAGATAGGTCGCAGAACCGCATAGGAGCATTATGCCAACAATCAATCAGTTAGTGCGCAAGCCGCGTACCCGCGTGACTACTAAGAGCAAGTCGCCGGCCATGCAGCGCGTCACCAACAACCTCAAGACCAAGAACTACGAGAAGCCGGCGCCTTTCAAGCGCGGCGTCTGCGTCAAGGTCACAACTAAGACCCCTAAGAAGCCGAACTCAGCTTTGCGTAAGGTTGCCCGTGTGCGCCTGAGCAACGGCTACGAAGTTTGGGCTTACATCGGTGGCGAAGGCCACAACCTTCAAGAGCACGCCGTTGTTCTGGTACGCGGTGGTCGCGTTAAGGACCTTCCCGGTGTGCGTTACCACATTGTTCGCGGTTCGTTGGACCTCCAAGGTGTTAACGACCGCAAACAAGGCCGCTCCAAGTACGGCACCAAGAAGGCAGGTAAATAGTTATGCCTAGGAAGACTACCAAAGCTCTCGTTCGCGAGGTTCAACCCGACCGCCTGTACAACAGTGTGCAGGTTCAAAAAGTCATCAACCGCGTCATGCTGAACGGTAAAAAGCAGCTGGCTGAAAAGCTGGTGTATTCCGGTATGGAAAAGGCCGCCAGCAAGCTGAAAGTGGACAACCCACTCGAGGTGTTTGAGCAGGCCATGAAGAACATTCAGCCGGGCGTCGAGACTCGTTCTCGCCGCGTCGGTGGCGCCAACTACCAGATTCCCTTCGAAGTGAAGGGTCAGCGCCAGCAGCACTTGACCATCATGTGGTTCACCCAAGCCGCTCGCGCCCGTAAAGGCATGAGCATGGCCGACCGCATCGCAGCCGAGCTGCAAGATGCCTACAATAACCAGGGTGCGGCTGTGAAGAAGCGCGAAGACACCCACAAGATGGCAGAGGCCAACCGCGCCTTCGCCCACTTCGCGAGAGGCTAGCAAATGCCGCCACTTGAACATGCACCTCGCGTAATTTTGACGGCACCGGGCAATGAAGAGTACCAGGCACTCCTAGATGACTCAGAGGTCGGAGCCCTATCGCGTGGTTTAATTCTTGATGATGAAGCCGTAGGCGCAGAAGTTGTTCGAGAGGTTTTTTGCCCAAGAGATTACGACGTGGCTTACGCAAGCTTAGCTTTATTGGGCATGCGTATACTCGGCGTCAAATGGCTGACCGATTCATACTCCCCAGACGCGTGCAGGATTGAGTCTCTTGATAACTATAATTCAGCTTACGAGTTAACACATAGCAAAGGATAATATGGCAGATAAGAAAACTCAGATGAAAGATATTCGTAACTTGGGCATCATTGCGCACATTGACGCCGGTAAGACCACTACCACCGAAGGTATCCTGTACCGCACCGGTTTGAAGCACAAAATTGGCGCTGTGCACGAAGGCGAAACTACCACCGACTGGATGGCTCAAGAGCGCGAGCGCGGTATCACTATCGTGGCTGCCTCTGTTACGTGCTTCTGGAAAGATCATCAGATCAACATTATCGACACCCCAGGCCACATCGACTTCACCGTCGAGGTGGAACGAAGCTTGCGCGTCCTGGACGGCGCCTGCGTCGTTTTCGACGGCAAAATGGGTGTGGAATCGCAGTCTGAGACAGTCTGGCGCCAGGCCGACAAGTACGGCGTGCCGCGCATCTGTTTTATTAACAAGATCAACCAGACCGGCGGCGACTTCTACAAGTCGTTGGACTCGATTCACAACCGCTTGAGCAAGCGCGCCTTTCCGGTTCATCTGCCGATCGGCTTTGAGCAGTCCATTAACGGTGTAGTTGATCTGGTGAATATGAAGGCTTACACCTACAAAGAGTTTACCGACCACGAGCTGATCGAGGGCGAAATCCCGGCCGACATGCTCGACCAAGCCAAGAAATACCGCAGTTTGCTCATCGAAAACGCCGTTGCCGAAGACGAAGCCATGCTCGAAAAGTACTTCGAAGTCGGTGAAGAAGGCCTTTCTGAGGATGAAATCAAGCAAGCCATCCGCAGCGCAGTCCTAACCGGTAAATTCTTTGCCGTCACCGGTGGTGACGGCCGTGGCGTGATCGTCGAAAAAGTCCTCGACATGGTCAACGACTACCTGCCGAGCCCGCTCGATAAGGGTTCCGTCTGGGGCACCAACCCCAAGAGTGGCGACGAAATCGAACGCAAACCCACCGAAAGCGACCCGTTTGCCTCACTGGCCTTCAAGATCACTACCGACCCATTTGTTGGTAAGTTGGCCTACTTCCGCGTTTACTCCGGTAAAGTTAGCGCTGGTAGCTATGTTTTGAACAGCTCAACAGGTGAAAAAGAGCGCGTCGGCCGCATTGTCCGTTTGCAAGCTGACAAACGTGAAGACGTAACTGAAGTCGGTGCCGGCGACATTGCCGCCATCGTTGGCCTGAAGGGCACTACGACCGGTAACACGCTGTGTGAGCCGACTCACCCGATTGTCCTCGAATCTATCACTTTCCCCGAGCCACCGGTGTCTATTGCCATCGAGCCTAAGACCAAAGCCGACCAAGAAAAGATGTCCTTGGCTCTGCAGCGCCTGGCTGAAGAAGACCCGACCTTCCGCGTCCGCGTCGACGATGAAACCGGCCAGACCATCATCTCTGGTATGGGTGAGCTGCACCTGGAAATCTTGGTTGACCGCATGAAGCGCGAATTTAACGTCGAAGCCAACATCGGTCAGCCACAGGTTGCTTACCGCGAAACCATCCGCAAAGACGGCGTTGAAGTTCAAGGTAAATTTGTCCGCCAATCTGGTGGTCGCGGTCAGTACGGTGACGTCTGGCTACGTCTTAGCCAAAACGAGGCCGGCAAGGGCTTCGAGTTCATCAACTCCATCAAGGGTGGTGTTGTGCCGACCGAATACATTCCCGCTGTGCGTAAAGGTATCGAAGAAGCCATGAGCAACGGCGTGATCGCCGGCTACCCGGTGGTCGACATCAAGGCCGAACTCTATGATGGCTCGTTCCACGAAGTGGACTCGTCAGAAATGGCCTTCAGCATTGCTGGTTCAATGGCCCTTCAGGACGGTGTTAAGAAAGCCAGCCCAGTGCTGCTGGAGCCCGTAATGAAAGTTGTCGTCGTGACCCCTGAAGACTTCATGGGTGATGTCATTGGCGACCTGAACGCTAAGCGTGGCCGTATTGAATCAATGGAAGACCTGTCCGCTGGCATCAAGGAGATCACTGGTTTCGTGCCTCTGGGTGAAATGTTTGGTTACACTACTAACTTGCGCTCAATGACACAGGGCCGCGCCAGCTCCAGTATGGAGCTCGATCACTACGCTGACGTACCGAACAACGTCACTGAAGCAATCATCGCTAAAAACGCCAAATAATACAGGTCAGCCGAGGGCTTTACAAAGCTCAAGGCTTTCTCTATACTATCTTCGGTAAATTGCGTGAGCTCTATTACGCTCATGCTTAATTTATTAACCATTAATTAAGGAGCAAACATGGCTGATAATTTTGACCGCAGCAAGCCGCACGTTAACGTCGGTACCATGGGTCACGTCGACCACGGCAAGACTACCCTGACCGCTGCTATCACCCACGTCCTGGCAAAGAAACTGCCAAGTGCCGTTAACAAACCCATTAACTATGACGAAATCGATAAGGCCCCAGAAGAAAAGGCCCGCGGTATTACCATCGCTACTTCTCACCAGGAATATGAGTCAGAGAAGCGTCACTACGCTCACGTTGACATGCCTGGACACGCCGACTACGTCAAGAACATGATTACCGGTGCTGCTCAGATCGACGGCGCTATCTTGGTTGTTGGCGCGAACGACGGTCCTCTGCCGCAAACTCGTGAGCACGTTCTGTTGGCTCGCCAGGTTGGTGTGCCTAAGATCGTTGTCTTCCTTAACAAGATGGACTTGGCTGACCCAGAGTTGGTCGACCTCGTCGAAGAAGAAGTCCGCGACTTGCTGGACAAGAACGGCTACGACAAGGATGCTCCAATCATCCGCGGTTCTGCTACCAAAGCTCTCGAAGGCGACGCTGCTAACGAAGATGCTGTCATGGAACTGGTCAAGGCTTTGGACGACTACATTCCAGAACCAAAGCGTGAGCTGGACAAGCCTTTCTTGATGCCTATCGAAGACGTCTTCTCCATCAAGGGTCGTGGTACCGTTGCTACCGGCCGCGTTGAAGCTGGTGTGGTGAAGGTTAACGAAGAAGTTGAAATCGTTGGTATTCGCCCAACCGCCAAGTCTGTCGTGACCGGTGTTGAGATGTTCAAAAAGAACCTCGACCAGGGTCAAGCTGGTGACAACGTGGGTGTGCTCTTGCGTGGTATTGAGCGTGACGACATCGAGCGCGGTCAAGTTTTGGCCAAGCCAGGTTCGATCACTCCTCACACTGAATTCGATTCAGAGGTTTACATCCTGACCAAAGAAGAAGGTGGTCGTCACACCCCATTCTTCAAGGGATACAAGCCACAGTTCTACTTCCGCACTACGGATGTAACTGGTGAAGTCGAGCTTCCAGCCGACAAGGAAATGGTCATGCCAGGTGACACCGTCACCTTCAAAGTCAAACTTTTGGCCCCAATCGCCATGGAACAGGGCTTACGCTTCGCTATCCGCGAAGGTGGCCGTACCGTTGGCGCTGGTGTTGTGACCAAGATCGACAAGTAATCTACTTCGCAGATCAGCTAAGAGCCCCAACCCGGGGCTCTTTTCTTTTGTAAAAACATGAGCAATGTGGCAGAATACCGCCATGACTCGGAAGGTTGGCCCGGAGTGGCTCCTGAGCAAACAAAAGCGCGCCATGGACATAGCGGTTGCTAGCGTGGCTGCACCCATAGCCTCTTTAGTGATGGTCCCCACGGCTGCCCTCATCTCTATTACAGAACTCGAGCCACCTTTAATTACGCAGCAGCGCTATGGGCGTGGCGGTCGACCGCTTCGAATCGCCAAACTACGCACCATGCCTCATGGCACCGAAGAGACAATGAGCAATGGTCACTACGACCCAAGGCGCACCAAAATTGGACGCATCCTTAGCGCTACGCGTCTAGATGAAGGGCCGCAACTATGGAATGTTTTAACAGGCTCAATGTCGCTGGTTGGACTGCGACCTCTGGTGCAAGTGCATCATGATGAATTCATCAGCAGTCTGCCGTCCAAAGAACGAGCCCGCGTAGAGATGGCCTATTCTATTGCCAGACCCGGCTGGTTCGATCCCTATGGCGTTGATTTATATGTAAATGGTATCGAGGATACGCATGAGGCTCGAGCAGAATCGATCATCAAGTATGTTTATGAAGGTGCCTCTTATAATCGTGATTGGCAAATCATGTTCCACGCGTTTGGCATTGTTAAGCATTTGAGAGGTGATAGCGGCGTCAACCTTTTGCCTGAAACAAACCCAGCGGCAGTTACGCAAACCGAACTAGAGACTTCCCAAGTCAACTGAAAAGTGGTATAAACTATTCGTTAACGGATAAAGGAAACCGATGCTTACTCCAGATTATCGAAGTGCCCAAGAAAGAGCTGCCGAATTTCGCGGCGAATTTGTACATCCTATGCACCAAAGAGCGGCTCGCCCAAGCCTAGCGCCATCTGTTTTTGATGACGGCACTAGTGACCAGGCCGTATCAGCAACTCTACGGTTTGGTGCAGCTGTTGAAAACGTCCCTGCAGTTAGCCGAGAATTACTTAGGCATCCTGGCTATCCCAGTGCCATGGCCAGAGAAGAAGTTGGCCCTAATGTTCCCTTTGTGACATTCGAACCCGGTAAAAACATTATTATGCGCGGTATTTTTGTGTCGGGAGCAGCATATGATGAAGGCGACCCCCGCTGGACAGCAACTGCTTGGGTTGAGGGTCGTGACAACGATGGCGATCCGCACACCTTAACCTTGTTTGATATGGGCATCACCCCCGATGGCACTGGCACAGCGTGGAGCGAAGCTATAACGATTATTGAAGATCGTTTGTAGGCTTAAACCCCTTTTATTTTAAAGATTAAGCTGTTAAAATAGCCAAGCAAATTAATTGTGGCGAGAACTCGTCCGGTCACTCATCACTCCGGAAGAGGTTACGTCACCAGATAACTAGGAGTTATTAATATGGCTGACGCCAAACCAGCAGAAAACGGTAAGCAGCGAATTCGCATTCGACTGAAGGCTTACGACCACAAAGTTATTGACCAAGCCGCCAAGCAAATTGTTGACACGGCTTTGCGCACCGGCGCCTCATTGGCCGGCCCGATCCCACTACCAACTCGTCGCAGCACCTTTACTGTCGTTAAAAGCCCTCACGTCTACAAGAAGGGCCGCGAACAGTTTGAAATGCGCATTCACAAACGTCTAATCGATGTTTTCGAACCGACCCCCAAGACCATCGACAGTCTCATGAACCTGAGTCTGCCTGCCGGCTGCGACGTCGAAATTAAGATGTAGCTATGTCTGACCCCGAGCGGATTGGCGATAAAGAATATGCGCCTTATCCTTTTCCTATCGATGAGCTAGTGAGATTTCGTTTGCTGAGCGGTGACCAAACGGTGGCCACCATTAAGTACGATTTGCGTGCTCAGGGCATAAAACCGGAAGATACGATTAAGACACTCAAAACCATGTACGAGGAAAAGGTCCTAAAAGTGGACAAGAAAACGGGCGGCGTGGAGTTTGCTAGCCCGGCGCCATTTAACTAAACCTTGTCACCATACGGGTTTCCCCGTAAACTAAAGTGGTTATGGCTAAAAAGAAAAAGTCCAAAAAATCTACGGCCGAGCTCGACAGTGTTTATCTGCTGAAGCTGGTTTTATATTTGATTGTCGGCTCTCAATGGCTGTGGCTAACGCGCAACGGTCATCAAATTCCGCTGCCGCTTGGACTATTTATTGGTGTGGGCTTTGCTTTTCATGAGCACTTTCAAATCGATCGCAAGATCGAATACGCAGTGTTGCTAGTTGCCATGTTGGTTGGTTATTGGACCCAGGCCGGTCTCTTTTGGACTGTCTAAGGCTCCTGCAGTCCAATTTTGCATAGGTAAAATTGTATATACTTTATACATACATTTTTTACCATAACTAAATGAGCATGAAGAAACTGCCCATCAAGCCGCTGCACTCGCAGTCGGAGCATGGTGTGCTCACGGCTTATGCCAAAGGCCTAATTTAGCATGTAGAATTTGCAACGCATTGACAGATGTAACTCCGGCGTGGTAATCTGTTATGGTATCTCGGAAACGACGTTACTTGGTTAATGCCAGTAGGTCTACCCAAAACAGAGGTAGAAACCGCTCATAACCAAGCCTTTTTATGTCTGACCCTGATGCAGAAAGAAGCAATGAAAGCATTAATTACCCGAAAAGTTGGCATGACCAGCACCATCAATGAAGACGGTGCCACTCAAGCTATTACCTTGCTTTCTGTTGCTGACCACACCGTTATCGCTAACAAGACCGAAGAGAAAGACGGCTACAGCGCTGTCCAAGTCGGTACTGAAACCGCCAAGAAGCTGAACAAGGCCCAAGCTGGTCACGTTAAGGACGCTAAGGTAATGCCAAAGGTTATTCGTGAGTTCCGCCTCGAGGGTAGCGAAACTCCTGAAGAACTAAGCGTCGGCGCAAAATTTGCAGCCGACGTTTTTAGTGTTGGCGATGTCGTACACGTTACTGGCACAACTAAAGGTAAGGGCTGGGCCGGTACCATTCGTCGTCACAACTTCCACCGCGGTCGCAAAACCCATGGTGGCCGCAGCTATCGCCGCCCAGGTTCAATTGGCTCAATGTATCCGCAGCACATTTTCAAAGGGACCCGCATGGCTGGCCAGTTGGGGCACGATCAAGTCACCGTTCGCAACCTGAAAGTTGCCTTGGTCGATCCCGAACTCGGCGTCATCGGTGTTACTGGTGCTGTTCCAGGCCCTAACAAGAGCATTGTACTCGTGAAAGGTGCCAAGTAATGGCTGTTCCTACATACACCAAGACCGGCACCAAAGCCGCCACTTCAGCCAAGTTGGACAAAGCTGTCTTTGGCGTCGAAGTCGCTAACCACGAACTGTTGAAGCAAGCTTACGTAGCCTACATGGCCAATGGTCGTGACAACTTGGCCGTAGTTAAGACCCGTGGCCTGGTCCGAGGTGGCGGTAAGAAACCATGGCGCCAAAAAGGTACTGGCCGGGCTCGTTTCGGTTCGAGCCGTAACCCGATCTGGCGTGGTGGTGGTATCACTTTTGGTCCAACCGGCGAAGAAAACTATTCCAAGCAGCTGAATACCAAGGCTAAGCGTCAAGCTATCCGTCAAGCCTTGAGCTTGGCCTCCGAAGCCAACAAGGTTGCCGTTATCGAAGATATTACTTCTAAGACTGGCAAAACTGCTGAACTGGCTAAACTGATGAACAAGCTGAACGAAAAGCGCACCAGCCTGGTGGTTGTCGAGAACAAGACTGCCGAACTGACTCGTGCTGCTCAGAATCTGCAGAACGTTAAATTGGTTAGCGCCAACTATGTTAATGTCTATGACGTTTTGAATGCTGACCTGGTAGTCTTTACCCAAAAAGCCCTGAGTGCTACCTGTGACTGGCTCAATGGCAAGGCCGCCAAAAGCTCAACCAAGGAGGCTGCATAATGAGTAAAACCCTCGTGCTGCGTCCCCGATTGAGCGAAAAGACTTACGCTCAGAGTGAAGCCCACGTATACGTCGTGGAAGTTGGCCGTGAAGTCAACAAGCACAGCGTCGCTCGTGCTATCGCTGAGCAGTTTGACGTGACCGTTGAGAAGGTCAATATCACCAACATTCCTGGTAAGAGCAAGCGCACCATGAGCCTGACCGGCAAGCGTTACTTGAACAGCAATGGTAAGCGCTCAGATATTAAGAAAGCATATGTAACCTTGGCTAAAGGCGATAGTCTGCCGTTCTTCGCAGCCGTTGAGGAAGCCGAAGAAAAAGAGCAGAAGCTGCAAGAGCAGGTTGATAAAGCTGCTGCTAAAACAGCTGCTAAGGCTGAAAAGACCACTGATAAAACTGCTGCTAAGAAGCCGGCTGCCAAGAAAACTGGCGCTAAAGCCGAAGTCCCAGCTCCTAAGGCTGGCCGACGTGGTTTCCTGCATTTCCCAGGTCATCGCGGCCAACGTGGAGGTGACAAATAATGGCTATTAAGCAGTACAACCCGACAACTCCCGGCCGACGTGGCATGACCACGCAGGACTTCGAAGGTATAACTACCAAGAAGCCGCTGCGCTCACTAACTGTTATTAAGCGTCGAGGCAATGGTCGTAATAACCAAGGACGTATCACGACTCGCCACAAGGGCGGCGGGGCCAAGAAGTTTTACCGCATTGTTAACTTTAAGTTGGCTGCCGGGGTTACTGCTACTATCGAGCACATCGAATACGATCCAAACCGCAGCGCGCGCATTGCCCGCATTAAAGAGAATAATGGCACTTACCACTACATCTTGGCCGCGCAAGGCATGCGTGTTGGTCAAACTGTTACTTCCGGCGAAGAAGTTGCTATTGAAACCGGCAACCGATTGCCTCTGAAGAACATTCCAATCGGTAGCACCATTCACGCTATTGAGCTGAAAGTCGGTGGTGGCGCCCAGTTAGTCCGCAGCGCCGGCAACAGCGCTCAGCTGATGGGCCGCGACAATGGCTACGCTCAAGTCCGCTTGCCTAGCGGCGAAGTTCGTTTAATTAACGAAAACTGCCAGGCTTCAATGGGTGTTATCGGTAACGAACAGCACCAGAACGTCAAGATTGGTAAAGCCGGCCGCACCCGACACATGGGCATTCGCCCAACTGTCCGTGGTGTCGTCCAGAACGCTGCTGACCACCCGCACGGTGGTGGTGACGGTGGTCGTCACGGTGTCGGTGGTGGCAAGAACCGCGGTGCCGCACCTAAGACGCCTTGGGGCCAGAAGACTTTGGGCTACAAGACTCGTCGTCGTAAGAACACCAACCAATTTATCGTAAGAAGCCGTCACGCGGCTAAGAGGAAATAACCATGTCTAGGTCACTAAAGAAAGGTCCATTTGTTGATTTCAAACTCGCCAAGAAGGTTGGCGCGCTTGGTGCCGAGGATCGCACAATTGTTAAGACTTGGGCCCGTGCTAGCACGATTACCCCTGAATTCGTTGGTAAGACTATTGCTGTGCACAACGGTAAGGTTCATGTGCCCGTATTTGTTACCGAGAACATGGTTGGCCACAAGCTTGGTGAATTCGCTCCAACCCGTAAGTTCCGCCGCCACGGCGGTAAGTTAGCGAAGGGAGAGTAAGATGCCTGTTCAAGCCATCGCTAAAGGTGTTCGCTTGAGCCCACGCAAGGTTAGCGTGGTAGCTGCTCTAGTTCGCGGCCGTAGCGTCGAAGACGCTATCACTATCCTGGAGCACACCCCGCGCCGCAGTGCATTGGCTGTTAAGAAGGTTATCATGAGCGCTCGCGCTAATGCAGATCACAACCACAACTACAAGCCAGCTACTCTGCAGATTACCGAAATCAGTGTCACCGCTGGCCCGCGCCTGAAGCGTTACCGCCCAGCTGCTTATGGCCGCGCTTTGCCTTATGAGAAAAAGACCAGCCACATTCGGGTCATTGTCGATGGCGAGCACCGTGAGGTGAAGAAGCCTGTTGCCGCCAAGGCTGAGACTGCTGCCGCTAAACCTGCCACCAAGCCGGCTGCCAAGAAACCAGTTGCTAAGAAGGAGGCCAAATAATGGGCCAAAAAGTTAATCCGATCTCAATGCGTCTTCAGGTCAACAAAGACTGGCGCAGTAAGTGGTTTGCCGATAAGCGTGCTTACGCTAGCTTTTTGCAAGATGATCTTAAAGTTCGTAAGCTGATCCACGACAAGCTGGGTTCACGTGCTGCTATCAACAAGGTTGATATCACGCGCACACCTAACCTCGTGACTGTCACCATTTTGACCGCTAAAGCCGGTGTGGTGATCGGCCGCGGTGGTACTGGCGCGACTGAGCTTAAAGAAGCAATCGAAAAGATCTACAAGACTCCAGTTCGCGTCAACATTGAAGAAGTTAAGAAGTCTGACCTGTACGCTAAATTGGTTGCTGAGAACATTGCTCACCAATTGGAACGCCGCATGAGTTTCCGCCGTGCCATTAAAAGTGCTGCCGCCGCTACTATGCGTGCTGGTGCCAAAGGCGTTCGCATCGAAGTTGGCGGTCGTTTGAACGGCGCCGAAATGTCTCGTCGCGAAAAAGAGGTGGCTGGCTCAGTACCACTACACACTCTGCGCGCTGACATTGATTACGCACAAGTTGATGCTCAAACCGTTGCCGGTATCATCGGCGTTAAGGTTTGGATTTACAAGGGAGAGGTAGTCTAAGATGTTAATGCCTAAACGCCAGAAGTACCGCAAGGTACGGAAAGGTAAGATTCGTGGTGTGGCCACTGCCGGGCACTACATCGCTTACGGCGATTTCGCTCTGCAGGCTCAGGGCCAGGAACGCATCACTGCCCGCCAGATAGAGGCTGCCCGTCAGGCTATGACCCGCTACATTAAGCGTGGTGGTAAGATTTGGATTCGTGTTTTCCCTCACACCCCTGTTACGCGTAAGCCGCAGGATGTCAAGATGGGTAGCGGTAAGGGTTCGCCAGAATTCTTCGTGGCCAAGGTTCGTCCTGGCACCATCTTGTTTGAAATGCAGGGTGTTTCTGAAGAAATCGCTCGCGAAGCTATGCGTTTGGCCGCTCACAAGCTGCCAGTTAAGACCAAGTTCCTAGTTCGGGAGGAGGCATAGCTCATGAAAGTTGCTGAAATCCGCAAACTATCAACCAGCGAGCTGACGAGCCAGAGCACCCAGCTGCGTGAAGAAATTGCTGACATGCGCCGCCGCGTTCACCTTGGTGAAGTTCAGAATGTTCGCGTTATTCGCAGCAAGCGCAAAGACCTGGCTCGTATCCTGACCGTTTTAAGTGAAAATCTGATTAAGGAGGCACAATAATGGCCAAAAGCATCATCGGTACGGTGTCATCGGCTAAAGGTGATAAGACCATTGTCGTGACCGTCCAAACCCGCAAAACGCACCCGTTATACGGCAAGCAGTACACTGTGACCAGCAAGTTTATGGCTCACGATGAAAAGAATGAGGCTCAGCCGGGTGACAAAGTTGAAATTGTCGAATCCCGCCCGTTAAGCGCTCGCAAGCACCACACCCTGAATCGCATCGTCGAGAAGCCGGCACTGCGTGCTGACGCCCTGGAAGCTACTAAAGTAGTTGAGCCAGAACGCAAGCAGCGCGCTAAGAAAGATGAAGAAGAGGCCAAGGAGGCCGCCGAATGATCCAGCAAGAATCACGACTAGTCGTAGCTGACAACAGCGGTGCCAAGGAAATCTTGTGCATTCGCGTACTTGGTGGCACCCGTCGTCGTTATGCTAAGGTCGGCGACGTCATTGTGGCTACCGTTAAGCAGGCCGCTCCTGGCGGTAACGTCAAGAAAAAGTCTGTCGTTCGCGCTGTGGTCGTTCGCACCCGCAATCAGATTCGTCGTCCAGACGGCTCGACCATCAAGTTTGATGACAATGCCGCTGTGATTATCGGCGAAGACAAGCTGCCACGTGCCACCCGTATCTTCGGTCCAGTGCCCCGTGAACTACGCGACCAAGGTTACGCCAAGATCATTAGCTTAGCTCCGGAGGTCCTATAATGAGCAACCCTCTATTTAAGATCCGCCTGAAAAAGGGTGACCTGGTGGTCGTGCGCTCCGGCAAATACAAGGGTAAAACCGGTAAAGTTACCGCCACTCACCCTCGCGAGAACAAAGTCACTGTTGACGGCATTAACATCGTTAAGAAGCATGTTAAGCCGAACCGCGAGCACCCCCAAGGTGCAATTGTTGAGATCACTAAACCAATTTGGGTCAGCAAAGTTTCCATTGTTGAACCCACCACGAAGAAGCCAACACGCATCGGCTATATGCTCGACGCCAAAGGTGTAAAGACCCGCGTTTACAAGTCGAGCGGCAAGGAGATCAAGTAATGGCTACCGCTACTAAACCAGCTAAAGCTACCAGCACCGCTGCACGTCTGCACACGCAGTACGTCGCCACTTGGGCCAAAGAGCTCCAAAAAGAGCTTGATCTGAAGAACCCCCACGAAGTACCACGCCTAGAAAAAGTCGTTGTTAACATCGGTCTTGGCAAGGCTAACGGCGACAAGCGCATGATGGAAGTAGCTACCAACACCTTGCGCAAGATCACTGGCCAAATGCCAATCCAGACGACTGCCAAAAACTCTATCGCCGGCTTTAAGCTGCGCGAAGGTAACAAGATTGGCCTGAAAGTCACATTGCGCGGCGAGAGTATGTACGAATTTGTCGACCGTGTTATCACTGTTGTTTTGCCTCGTTTGCGCGACTTCCACGGTGTTAGCGCTAAGGCTTTTGACCGCCAAGGCAACTATTCAATTGGTTTTACTGACCAATCGGTCTTCCCGGAATTAACTTTTGAAGAAACAACCACGGCTCACGGCCTGCAAGGTGTACTCGTAATTAACGCTAAGGAACCGGCTCATGCCCGCGCTCTGCTTGAGAAGTTCGGCATGCCGTTCGAGAAGGAGAACAAGTAATGGCTAGAAAATCGAACATGGCCCGTGATGCCAAACGCCTGAAAATGATTGATAAGTACGCTGCTAAGCGTGCGGAACTCAAGAAACTTGGTGATCAAGAAGGCCTGGCTAAATTACCTCGTAACTCCAGCCCGACCCGCCGCACAAATCGCTGTTTTGAGACTGGTCGTCCGCGGGGCTACATGCGCCAGTTTGGTTTAAGCCGTATCAGTTTCCGCGAACACGCCTCTAAGGGCGAAATTCCGGGCGTAACGAAGAGTAGTTGGTAGGAGGAAGAATGAGCAAAACCACCACCGATCCAGTAGCTGACATGCTAACCCGTATCCGCAACGCCATTGCCGTGCGTCAAAGCGAAGTTAGCCTGCCGCACTCCAATCTTAAAGAATCTGTTGCTCGATTACTGAAGACCAGCAACTTTGTTGATGATGTTCAGGTTAAAGACGCCACAGTCGGCAAGACTCTGACTGTCCGCATCAACGATGAAGACAGTAACGCCCGCATCACTGAAATCGTCCGTGTTAGCCGCCCAGGCCGTCGCACTTACGTTAACGCTGCTGAAATTCCAGTGGTCAAGCGTGGTCGTGGCGTTGTCATCATCTCAACCTCAAAAGGTTTGATGACTGGCGACCAAGCTCGCGCCGAGCACATTGGTGGCGAATTAATCTGTAAAGTTTATTAAAGGATATAGGAAGTAGTAATGAGTCGTATAGGAAAACAGCCGATCGCAGTCCCGAGCGGTGTGACAATCACTGTCGACCCTAGTGAAATTACTGTCAGTGGCAGTAAGGGAACACTGAAGCAGTTCACCATGCCAGGCGTAACTGTTAAGCAAGAGGGCGATCAAGTTTTGGTTACCCGTGTTAATGATGAAGCACCAAACCGGGCCAAGCATGGCCTGATGCGCAGCCTGGTTAATAACATGGTTGTTGGCGTCAGCGAAGGCTTTTCTAAAAAGCTGGAGTTGAACGGTGTTGGTTATCGCGTGGCTCTGCAAGGCGCAGACCTCAAGTTCAATATTGGCTTGAGCCACGATGTAATCTACAAGTTACCGGCTGGCGTGACCGCTGCCATCGAGCAGAACATCATCACTGTCAGTGGTATTGATAAGCAGCAAGTTGGTCAAGTCGCTGCTGAAATTCGAGCTCTGAAGAAGCCGGAACCTTACAAAGGCAAGGGCATTAAATATGAAGGTGAACGCATTATCCGTAAGAGTGGTAAGAGCGGTAAGGAGAAAGCATAATGAGCAAACAACTAGCCCACAAATTGCACAACCGCGCTCAGCGTAAAACCCGCATTCGCTCAACTGTCAGTGGTACCGCAGTGCGTCCACGCTTGGCTGTTTTCATCAGCAACCTGCATGTGACTGCCCAGTTGATTGACGACGAAGCCCACAAGACTATCGCTTACGCCACCACGGTTGGTCAGAAGTCTGTTAAGGGCACAATGACCGAGCGTGCCGCTTGGGTTGGCGAGGAAATCGCCAAGCAAGCTAAAGCCGCTAAGATTAAAGCCGTGGTTTTCGACCGCGGTGGCAAATTGTATCATGGCCGCGTAGCTGCACTAGCTGACGCTGCTCGTAACGCAGGATTGGAGTTTTAAATGGCTGATCAACCTACTCAACCAGAAAACACCGAAGCCCAAGCCGCAGTGGCCGCTACGGTTGAACAGCGACCTGAGCGCCGGGCCCCGGAGCGTCGCCAACAGCGTCGCCCTGATTTCCAACCCGAAGAAAAGCAATTTGACGAGCGCACCCTGCACATTGACCGTGTCGCCCGTGTTGTTAAAGGTGGCCGACGTTTCCGTTTCCGCGCGCTAGTCGTGGTTGGTGACCGCAAAAACCAAGTCGGTATTGGCTCCGCCAAAGGTGCCGATGTGACCGCTGCTGTTTCTAAGGCTACCGAAATCGCCAAGAAGCACTTCATCAAAGTCAATCTGTACAAAGGTACTTTGCCTCACGAAACTCAGGCCAAGGTCGGTGGTGCTAACATTCTGATCATGCCGGCCAGCGCCGGTACCGGTTTGATTGCCGGTGGCGTCGTGCGTACTGTCTTGGAAGTTGCCGGCGTGAAAAACGCGCTTAGCAAGTCCTTGGGTTCAACTAACAAGACCAACACTGCATATGCAACCATTGACGCCCTGCAGAGTCTAACTCCTGCTAGTCAGTGGGTCACTGCTAAGGCCAAGAAACCAGCTGCCAAAACCGAAAAGCCTGAAGCCGCTAAAAAGCCAGCTGCTAAAACTGCAAAGAAGGCTAAATAATGAAATACCACGAACTTAATGTAACCAAGCCTAAAGCTCCGAAACGCGTCGGTCGAGGTATTTCTTCGGGTCAGGGTAAAACCGCCGGTCGTGGCACCAAGGGGCAAGGCGCCCGTACCGGTTCTAAGGCTCGTCCAGGTTTCGCTGGCGGTCAAAACCCACTGATGCAGCAACTGCCAAAGCTGCCTGGCTTCCGTAGCCACCGCGCTAAGGCTGAAAATGTCTACACCAGCCAGCTTGAGCAATTTGCCGGCAAAACTGTCGATGCTGAAGTTCTGGCCCAAGCCGGTTTGATCAGCAATCCTTACGTAACTGTTAAGCTGTTAGCTAAAGGCGATTTGACTAAAAAAGTTACCGTTAAGCTGAGCAAAGCCAGCGATGCCGCCATTGCTGCTGTCCAATCTGCCGGCGGTTCCTTCGAAAAAACCGCCCGTTTACAGCGCCCGAAGACCTCTACCAAGTCCAAAGCCAGCAAAACTCAGAAGTAGCCTTAAGCCCAGAAAGGCTGATGCTACAATGTCTCAATGACCTGGGAAGTTTATCGTTACCTCTTGTTGACTTACGGTAGCCGGCCAGCCTATTGGGTAAGTCTCCTAGCAGAACTAATTCGTTCTCTGTTGGCGCGGGTAGTCCTGGTTGTCATTGTCGCCCATTTGGCCGCCAACTTAGCAACGCATCATTTTCCCCAAGCCCGTCATACTGTCTTGATCTACTTTATTGCCAGTGCAGGCAGCGTCCTGATTGGCATATTTGCCGACCTGGTAGGTGTTACCGTTGAAAACGTGAAATACGGTGAACTAGCCATTGGCTACCACCACAAGCTAACCAACAAAGACATGGCTTTCTATCGCGACCATCAGGGCGGCTATTTGGTAAGTCTCTTTCGACAGCACCTGGACGGAGTAATGGCCCTGGTTCGCTTCATTCGCCAAACTTTAATAAGAGCCGGTGTGTCACTACTCTTACCACCGCTGGTACTGCTAACAAATAACTGGCGCATTGGTTTAGTGGCACTAGGTGTTATTGCTATCCAAATTATCTATATGGTTTGGGCTTCGGCCAAGATTCGTCCGTACCGCAAAGACTCACATGAAATATATCGTCGTATTACAGGTGAAGTTTCGGATGAGATTACTAATATTGTGGCCTTTAAGTCTAGTGGGGCCAGCCAGCAAGCAAACCGTCACATTGTGAATATGATGCATAAAGAAGTCTCAATTTTTCAAAAGCGACATACCCGAGCGATATTCCTGGACTTGCCGCGAGACTTACTGACTTCCATTGCCATTGCTTCAGCCTTCTTCCTGACTGTCCTCAGTGCCAACAACAGTGCACAAGCCTTAAGCTTGTTGGTCATGACAATAACCTATATGTTTCAGATCAACCGTACAGTTGCTGACTTACCAAATCTGCTACAGCAACACGATGACTTAATCACTAAAATCTATCCCACACTGATATATCTTGGTAAAGAAGACGAAAAAATTACAGATCCGATAAACGCAGTGGAATTTCGCGTCCACGATGGCAGCTTGAGTTTCTCGCACGTTAACTTTGACTATCCAACCAAAAGTGCCTCAAAAAAAGACAAAATGGCTGTTTTTGAAGACTTTAACCTCGATATCTCACCCGGCGAACACCTTGGCATTGTCGGGCTCAGCGGAGCAGGCAAGAGCACGCTGGCCAATCTGTTAATGCGCTTTGATGACATCCAAGGCGGCTCAATCAGTATTGACGGCACCGACATCCGCGAAGTGCGCCAAGACGACCTGCGTCGCCAAATTGCCTACGTGCCACAGGAACCTTTGCTATTTCACCGGACCATCAGAGAAAACATCGCTTATTTTAACGACAAGGCCACGCAAGATGACATTGAGCAAGCCGCCAAAGTGGCGCACGCCCACGACTTTATTATGGGTCTGCCCGATGGCTACGACTCGATGGTTGGTGACCGCGGCGTCAAACTTAGTGGTGGCCAAAAACAGCGGGTGGCAATTGCCCGTGCCATCTTAAAACACGCCCCAATTATGGTCTTTGACGAAGCTACAAGCGCCCTGGACAGTGAGAGCGAAAAGATTATCCAAAAAGCGCTGCCACAGATTATTAGCCGTCAAACAGCCATTGTGATTGCTCACCGCTTGAGCACAATTCAGCACATGGACCGCATTGCCGTCATGGAAAACGGCAAAATCATTCAACTTGGTAGTCACAGAGAGCTTCTAAAAGACAAAAATGGTCGTTATGCCCGGCTGTGGGCACATCAAAGCGCCGAACTAGACGACTAAGTCTTGGCCAGCGGCCTCAGGGCCTGTATACTGATTCATTGAAGATTCAGGAGACTAAAAAGCTTAAGTGAACTGGAAAATTATTGTTAAGTCGCTCGGTCATCCGGACATGCGCAAGCGCATTCTGGCGGTTTTGGGCATTCTGCTGGTTTTCCGTATTTTGGCTCACGTGCCGGTACCGCTAGGAAGTCCTCAGACCCTGCACCAGGTGCTGAACAACCTCTTCAACTCAGGTAATACGCCTCAACTTCTAAGCTTTATAAACGTTTTGTCCGGCGGTGCGCTGGCCAATTTCTCAATCATGATTGCCGGCATGGGACCGTTCATTAACGCCTCCATCATTATGCAGCTGTTGACCAAAGCGATTCCGCAGCTCGAGGCTCTGCACAAAGAAGGCGAATTTGGCCAGAAGAAGATTAACCAGTACACCCGTATTCTGACCTTTCCTCTGGCGATTATTCAGTCCATCGGTTCGATTTACTTGATTCGCCAAGCGGCCCAACAGATTGGCGGTGTCGGTGATATAACTGCCAACGCGACGCTTATGCAGTGGGTTCTAATGGTGGGCGCTCTGACCGGCGGTTCAATGCTGTTGATGTGGCTGGGCGAACTGGTCACTGAACAATCGGTTGGTAACGGTATTTCGCTGATTATTACCGTTGGTATCGTCAGCCGTTTGCCGTCCAATATCTCCACAATCGTGAGCTCTTTTCTGGACAAGCACTCGCGCTGGCATCTGTTTGGCCATCAGATCCCGCTCAACAGGGGCGCTTTTGTCGCCGGACTGGTGATTTTGGCATCAGTTTTGCTTGTGACCTGGCTGGTCGTCATGCTCAATGAGGCCGCCAAGAACCTGACAGTCAATTACGCAAAACGCGTCCAGGGTAACCGTGCGTATGGCGGCATTACCACCGTGTTGCCGGTCAAATTAATCACTGCTGGCGTGGTGCCGATCATCTTTGCCGTGGCCTTTTTAAGCGTGCCGAGCTTTGTCGGTCAGCTACTTACCGGTGCGCATACGCCGCACTGGCAGCATTTGGGCACAAATCTGGTGCAGTGGTTCCAGACACCGACGGCCAGCACCTTCGCTACCGAGGGCTGGAAAGCTTATATTTATCCCGTAACTTACTTCCTCCTGGTCTTCATTTTCACCTTTTTCTACACCAGTATTACTTTTAACTCCAAAGAGATTGCTGAAAACCTGCACAAACAGGGCGGCTTTATCGAAGGCGTACGTGGTGGCGATCAAACTGAGCGTTACCTGGCTAAAACAGTTAACCGTTTAACACTGTTTGGCGCTTTCGCGCTTGGTATTTTGGCCATTTTACCGATTATTGCTCAACTCTTTGTCAATGCCAGCATTACCATTGGTGGTACCAGCGTCTTGATCTTGGTCTCAGTAGCTCTGCAGACGCTGCGCGCAGTCGAGTCGCGAGCACTGATGGTCACTTACGATCAATATTCGCAGCCAGACTTCTTCTACGAGCCGGAAGCGGCTGTAGAAGCTGCCGGTGGTGCTCGCCGTCTGAAATTCCTGCCCCGCCGCAAACGCTAAAGACTACTTTATGAGGTGTTTATAACATGCTTTAGAAGCAAGTATATACTCAGTATATACTCACAAAATACAGACATCATCAGCTGCATATGACTGGCCAAGCCATGGCTTGAGCAGACCTAAAAATGTGATATTATAAGAGGTAGCTAAGGTCTCGCGGCAGCGAGACGTGTTAAAGAGCATAAAAACTCTTTACAGACGGGGGCGGGTGCTGCTATAATTGTCTCCTGTTATATATGGCGGCCAATAAGGAAGTAATCGAGCTGACGGGTACAATCGTCGAAACCTTACCCGGAACTCAGTTTCGGGTAGAACTCGAGAACGGCCACCGAATTATAGCTCATGTTGCCGGTAAGATGAGGAAGCACTTCATCCGCATCGTCCCCGGTGACAGCGTTACGGTCGAGTTGACCCCTTACGATCTTACTAAGGGAAGAATCACCTATCGCAAATCATAATAATTACTGAAGCAGTGAGTCATTCGCGAGCTACGAAGGAGCAATGATCCGCATGAAAGTGCGTGCCAGCGTTAAGAAAATCAGTCCGGACGACAAGATCGTGCGCCGCAAAGGCCGCATTTACGTGATCAACAAGTTCAAACCTAAGCATAAGCAGAGGCAGGGTTAGTTTATGGCGCGTATCTCCGGCGTAACCATTCCAGCCGAAAAACAAGTTTGGGTTGCCCTGACATATGTTTATGGCATTGGCCCGAAGACCGCTAAAACTATTTTAGGCAAAGCTAAAGTTGAAGAAACCACCCGCGTTAAAAACCTGACTGACGGGGAAGTCGGCCGCATCCAAGATGTTATCAACGCCGATTACTTGGTTGAAGGTGAGCTGCAGCGGCTGGTAAGCGGTAATGTTAAGCGTCTTAAAGACATTAAAGCCTACCGTGGCTTGCGCCACAGCATGAACCTGCCAAGTCGGGGCCAGCGCACCAAAACCAACGCCCGTACGCGCCGTGGTAAGAAAGTAACTGTCGGTGGCACGGCTAAGAAAGTCGCCAGTAAGACCTAGGATTAAAATATGGCAGAAGATACTACAATCACCACTCCAGAAGAAGTTACAGAAGCACCAGCTGTTGCCGCTGCCCCCAAGCGCAAAAAAGCCAAGCGATCTGTCCCGGCTGGCCAAGTGCACATCCTGGCAACCTTTAACAACACCATTGTTACTTTTACCGACTCCAAGGGAAACGTCCTGGCTAGCAGCAGTGCCGGCGCCTGCGGTTTCCGCGGCTCCAAAAAAGGCACGGCTTATGCCGCTCAAGTCGCTACCGAACGTGCTGCGCAGATTGCTAAGCAATCATACGGCTTCAGCAAGGCAGATATTTTCATCAAAGGCATTGGCCTGGGCCGCGACGCCGCTGTCCGCAGCCTGCCAAGCCTGGACATTTCTGTTGAGAGCATTACCGATGTAACTGGCGTGCCACACGGTGGCGTTCGTCCACGAAAGGCGCGAAGGGTCTAGTCCATGGCACGTGATACGCAGCCGATTGTAAAAATGAGCCGCCGCGAAGGCTACGCTCTGCACCCAAAGGCCCACAAAGCTCTGGTTAAGCGTCCAACTCCGCCAGGCCAACACGGCAACGGCCGTATGGGCGGTCGCCAGCGCACTAGCCAATACGCAATGCAGCTGCGTGAAAAGCAGAAAGTTAAGCGTCTATACGGTCTGTTAGAACGCCAGTTCAGCAAACTGATGAAGGAAGCTAACCGTCAGCAAGGTCAATCTGGCCAGGTGCTGCTGCAGTTCCTAGAACAGCGGGCTGACAATGTTCTTTACCGCGCTGGTTTCGCACCTAGCCGCCGCGCCGCCCGCCAGTTGATGAGTCACGGTCACTTTATGCTGAACGATGTCCGTGTCGACATTCCGTCCATTCGCCTGAAGCCAGGTGATACCTTGGTCGTGCGTCCACAAAGCGCCCAAACTGAATATTTCAAGAAACTTGATGACGTTAGCCCAGCCCCGAGCGCCACACCCGCTTGGCTTAAAGTGGATCGTAAGAAGGTCCAAGTAGCGGTGACGGCCTTGCCGACCCGCGATGACGCAGAAACTGATATCAATGAGCAACTAATTGTCGAGTATTACTCACGCTAAAGGAGGAGCAGATTAGCATGGCAAATATTATTCACACCCCAGGTCTCGTCAAGGTCGACGACCACAGCGCAAACAGCGCTACTTTCACCGTTGAGCCACTGCACAGCGGTTATGGCATGACTTTGGGCAACTCTCTGCGCCGCGTTCTGCTCAGCAGTATTGCTGGTGCCGCTGTCACCTCTTTCAAAATTGAAGGTGTTAACCACGAATTTACTGCTGTTCCGGGCGTCAAAGAAGATGTCGTCGACATTATGTTGAACCTCAAAAACGTTCGTTTCCGCGTATACGGCGACGATGTTCAAACTCTGCGCATCGTTAAGTCCGGCAAGGGCGTGGTGACTGCTAAAGATATCCAGACCACCGCAGATGTTGAAATTGTTAACCCGGACCAGGTTATTGCCACCTTGGATGACGCTAAGGCTAAGCTGACCGCTGACCTGACTGTCGAAGTTGGCCGCGGTTACCGCACCATCGAAGAAGGCACTGCTAAAAAAGCCAGCGATATGATCGCCATCGATGCCATCTTCAGCCCGGTTCTGCGCGTCCGCTACAAGGTCGAGAACACCCGTGTCGGCCAGGCCACTGACCTCGATAAGTTGTTGATCACTATCGACACCGATGGCTCAATCACGCCTCAAGATGCTTTTGAGGAAGCTTCAGCTATCCTGGTCAACCAGTACACCGCTTTGGCCGGCAAAACTCGTGTGGCTACTTCTGAGCAGACTTCTGAAGCCGGCGTCAACAGCGAATTTGGCGGCAGCGATCTGATGGGTGACGAGCCTTCGGCTCTGAACACCTCAATCGAGGACCTGAACCTATCGGCTCGTACTACCAATGCTTTGATCAACAACGACATTCACACCATTCGCGATCTATTCGCTCTGAACGACGCTGAGCTGCGCGACCTTAAAGGGTTCGGCAGCAAAGCTCTGGACGAAGTTAAAGAGAAGTTGGCGGAGCTGGAGCTTTAGATGCACCGTCACGGATATAAAGGTCGGAAATTCCACCGCGAGCGCGATCAGCGCCGAGCTCTGATTAAGGGCCTGGCCGATTCTTTGGTTCGCGACGAGTCCATTGAAACTACGTTACCCAAGGCCAAAGAAGTCGTGCCCTACGTCGAAAAACTGATTACCAAAGCCAAGCAAGGTGATCTGCACAACCGCCGTCAGGTTATTAGCGGCTTGCAAACTGTTGCTTCTGCCCATAAACTGGTTGACGAAATTGCGCCTAAGTTAGGCGGTCGCAACAGTGGTCACTTGCATATTGCCAAGACCGGCGTGCGACGTGGAGACAACACTCAGATGGCACGCGTCAGCTTTGTTGACGACCTTTCGGCCGCACCAGTTGCCAAAGCAGCTTCCGCAGGTGCCTCAGCAAGCCCCACGCCTGCCTCGACATCAGCGAAATCTGCCTCGAAAACTACTATCGCCAAGAAGCCGGCCACCAAGGCTGCAGCGAAGCCAGCGGCTAAGAAGGCTCCAGCTAAGAAGCCGGCCGCCAAGAAACCAGCAGCTAAGGCTAAGGAGAGTAAGTAATGAAGACCTATAGCGCCAAGCCAACTGATGTTAAACGCGAGTGGTACGTTGTGGATGCTTCTGAAGCTCCTTTGGGTCGTCTAAGCACCCAAGTGGCTGCCTTGCTGACCGGTAAAGGCAAGCCGATGTTCACCAAGCACATTGACTGCGGCGACTACGTCATAGTTATTAATGCTGACAAGCTCGTCACAACTGGCGACAAGACCAATAAAAAAGTTTACTACCGCCACAGCGGCTTCCCAGGCGGTCTTAAAGAGCGCACTTTGGCTGAGCAGATGACTATTGATTCCACTGATGTTATTCGTCACGCTGTCCGCGGCATGCTGCCAGTTAATAAGTTACGTGATGCCCGTTTGGACCGCTTGAAAGTTTACGCTGGTGCGGAGCACCAACACGAAGCTCAGAAACCGACTCAAATCTCTGTAAAGGCAGGCCTAACGGCGCAGCCGTTGAAATCATCAAGGAGTATTACATCGACTCCGATGGAGGAGAAGTAATGGCTAAAGACAACTATTTCTACGCTCTGGGTCGTCGTAAAAGCGCCACCGCCCGCGTCCGTTTGCAAAGCGGCAAAGGCACCGTGACTGTTAACGGCAAGCCTGCTAATGAGTATTTTGCTGACAGTAAATATTTATTGGCTAAGGTAGATCAGCCTTTCACGGTTTTGGACCAAAACGGCAAATATGACGTTAGTGTCGTCGTTTCTGGTGGTGGTCACGATGGTCAAATCGAAGCCATTCGCTTGGGTGTTGCCAAAGCGCTAGTTTTAGTTAATCCTGACTTTAAAGCCACTCTGAAGCGCGCCGATTTATTGGGCCGTGACTCACGTGACAAAGAACGCAAGAAATTCGGTCTCAAAGGCGCCCGCAAACAGCGCCAGTTTACCAAGCGTTAGCTTCTTACTGCGATCTAACGTAGGATTTAAGGTATATGCCCCAAAAAATTATCCGTACAATCTGTTACTTTGCTAAAGAAGTAACACCAGAAGTTATTGAGAAACTTGATGCAGTTGCCCAAAAGCTTGAGCACGCGGGATATCTTATACAAACAAAGCGTATCTGTAGTCCTACTTTGGATATGACGGCTCTGGAAACAGCAGTTAATAACCCAGACTACTTATTGAGTGTTGGCAGCTTGTCACTTGAGAGAGCGGTCGAACAGCTACCCCAGTTTTTTAGTAGCCGATCCATTAATTTTAATGTCGACCTTACAGGTGCTGAGATTGACAACGAGCATGTTGATTTACTCTTTCGTATTATTTCAGAGAAACCGTCTGCAACATTTAATTTCACATATGTCTTTAATAACGCTAAATCGAGTCCTTATTTTCCTTCTGCAGATTATGAAAAGGATGGTTTTTCTATAGGGTTACAGCCTACTGATTTAAGTGAGGGCTGTACCTCATTGGAACAGTGGTTAGATGCTATGAAGAATTGCTGGGCTGAAATAGCAAATATTTTTAGTGTAGACAGCGACTTTTTGGGTATCGACACGTCTGTAGCCCCACTTTCAGGCAGCGTAGCTGGAAGCTTTGTTGGTTTTGTAAAACGCCTAGGTTTAGATTTTTCACAATCAACTACCACAGACTTCTACACCACTATCACCAATTTCATCAAGCAACACAATCCAAAGTATATTGGGCTGAGCGGTATGATGCTCCCGTGCCTAGAAGACGATGAGCTGGCGGCTGAATATGACAAGGGTAATTTTTCCATTGAGCGTAATGTCTTTCTCTCGCTTCATTCAGGACTAGGAATTGATACCTATCCTATTGGTGTGGATGAGCGACCCGAACGGGTTATCGAAATTCTCAAACTCATTCAAGCCTTATCAAATAAATATCAAAAACCACTTTCAGCTCGTTTTGTATCTGATGGAAAGTCCAAAATAGGTGAAAAGTCAGACTTTCAGAATCAATACCTTACTGACTGCACCATAAGACCTCTATAAATTGGTTGACATTAGCAGTTTAAGTTAGTAAAATAACCCTCATGTCCCAAATGACACAGAACAATCAGTATTGGTTTACCGACACTTCACGTGGCGGTTTGTTCTGTGCGTTCGCATAAATTAGAATCTCGAGATCATTGAAAAGACCGCCACCAGGCGGTTTTTTCAATTTCAAAGATACTTTAAGGAGATAACTATGAGCTTAATGCTCCATACCACCCAGCCCCGGCTAAGTGTCGGTGAGCTGTGTGAAAGAATTGAGGTCCCAGCTGGACCTGTACGTCGTAGTACGCACGTTGGTAACCAACCGGCGCATGAATTACTGCTAATGACCGAGTTTCCGAAAGGCATAGATATCCTGGCAGTAGATACTGTCATGGCCAATGATGCCTACACCCGGCCAAATACAGTCCATTTAAATGGCGAACCTATACCACTTTGCCAGCGCAAAGAAGCCAAGAATAAGGTAGTGGGTGCCGTAGCCATAAATGGCGACTGCTTGCCCAAGAATCCTAACTTGATTTGTCAGCCCCATAGCGGAGAGAAATTGACTGATTTTCACGCCAGGGCCATAACCGCACTGGCACCAAAGAATGAACCTCTGTTAATGACAGAGTTCTTTACTCAAAATAGTGAGCTATTTCGTGCCACGATGTTAGCCTCTGCACAAACTGGAGAGATACGTCGTAGAGTAACTGCTGATGGCACAATTGAGCCCTTAGACGGTCGAACGCCCAATGGCATATTTGGCATGGAAGATGAATCGCCATCTACCGAAGGTGCTTTGATTCCGCTCAATGGAATGATGGCTTTAGATATGGCCATTTCAATCGCCCTGGGCGCTGATAAAACCACCCATCTAGCTGGTCCCCACATGCGGGAGTACACTCGAGATCCTAGGCGTATGGCTGAGGTAGGTAGGTTATTGCGCCAAACTTTGAGCAGCCTGGGACTAACAGCAGCTTCACATTGCTATGAAGTTGTTGATATAACCGGGCTCGCCAGTTTGCCAAGTGGCTCAGCACACACCTCTCAGCATGAGCTGTTACGTCAGCCGCCAACTGAGTTTGTGCTTACAGATCATTTAAATAAGCCTTGTGGCAGTTAGAATAGTGACATGACTTTGCTAGAGCAACTACAGCAGTCCAAGCAGCCAAACTCACAGTCCAGCCCTAAGTTCCCCAATCAGGAATTGGCTGACCCGCTTGTGGCGCTAAAAAGCACTAAACATCTAAAGATTGACCCAATTTGGCGAACTCAAATTGATGAGTTTGAGGGCGGTTTGTATAGTGCCTACATTGCCAAACATCCAGCCTATAATGCGCTGTTTGTGCGCCCTGAGGTAGCGAAGAAGCTGCATTCTGCAGCCCAGTCACTCTCAGCAAATTGGCAATTAATAGTCAGAGCTGGGCACAGACCGTTAGAGGTTCAGCAAAACCTTTTAAAAAGTCTACAGGCTGACTTCCTAGAGCATAACCCTGAGGCCAGACCTGAAGAGGCTTTGGCGCATGCCAGGCAGTATGTCAGCGACCCCACAATCATGACGCCTCCACACTGTAGTGGCGCTGCTGTGGATGTCGACGTGCTTGACATAAAAACTGGGAAACTTGTGGACTTTGGCTGTCCAATGAATACGGCATCTGAAAAAGCTCACTTGCATAGCCAGGAAATTAACCAGGCACAATACGCCAACAGATTGATTCTGCTCAAAGCCATGCTTCAAGCTGGTTTTGCCAGCAATTTCAATGAGTGGTGGCACTATTCTTACGGCGACTATCAATGGGCTCGCTTCTACAGTCAAGAGAGAATGCTTTACGGCATCATCGAGCCTCAACTATAATGGAGATAACTATGGGAAAACCAGTAATTTTAACCGGCCTACGAGGTAATAACGACCTGCAGCTAGGCAACTATTTGGGGGCTTTGCTGCCCTTGATTGATATGGCTAAAGAAAAGGCCGGAGAATATCAGATTAATCTGTTTATGCCCGACCTGCACAGCTTTACAACACCGGTAGATCACAGCAAGTTGCAAGAGCATATCATGCAAAACATTAAGATTTTTGTGGCGGCCGGACTGCCAATAGACCATGAAGACGTTTTTATCTATCGTCAGAGCTACCTGCCAGCGCATGCTGAAATGGCCTGGATCTTAGAGTGTTTTACTGGCTTTGGCGAAATGAGTCGCATGACTGAGTTTAAGGATAAAAGCGCCCGTTTGGGAATTGACCACATTGGCTTGGGCCAGTTTGCTTATCCTCCATTAATGGCGGCTGATATCCTATTGTACGGAGCCGAATATGTACCTGTTGGCGAAGATCAGCGGCAGCATATTGAATACACGCGAACTATTGGCGAGCGCCTTAACAACAGGTTCGGTGACATTTTCGTACTGCCAAAATCGATGAAGGAGCAAGATGAGTTCTTTGGGAAAGATCAAGCTCTCAGAATCCGTGATTTGCAGAATCCAACCAAAAAGATGAGTAAGTCAGACGAAACTGGTAAAGGGGTAATTTTCCTAAGCGATTCACCAGAGGTAGCGCGTAAGAAGATAATGAGCGCCGAAACTGATTCCGTGGGCGTGATTCACTACGATCTTGAGAAACAACCAGGAATTAGTAACTTACTGCAAATACATGCATTATTAGGTGGCGAAACTCTAAGTGACGTCATAAAGCATCATGATGGTGATACTAGTTATGGTGATCTTAAGAAAGAAGTAGCTGATCAAGTAGCTGAATTTCTTACAGATTTTCAAGGCCGGTTGGCCTCTGTTGACGAACAAGAGGTCATGCGAAAATTGGAAGCCAGCGAAATGCTAATGAACGATGCCGGTGGCCAGCGCCTATTTAAACTTCAACAAGCGGTGGGCCTCAGGCCACGATGAGACTAGATCAGTATGTAGCGGAACAGCTGCCGGAGCTAAGCCGAGCCTTTGCGGCTAAATTGATTGAAAGAGGGCAGGTCAGTGTAAATGGCGCTGTCCAGACTAAACCTGGCAATAAACTGCGTGAAACTGACAGCGTCAAGATTGATTTTGACCCCAAGGCTCAAGCTGAAGTGCCGGAGATCGAGCTGCCAGTAATATATGAAGATCGTTCATGTGTGGTCATCAACAAGCCCGTGGGTGTTCTGACGCACAGCAAAGGTGCCTTTAATCCGGAAGCTACAGTTGCAACATGGCTGAGTAGTCGTTTGGCGCCCGGCTTAAGTGGCGAACGTGGTGGTATTGTGCACCGCTTGGATCGTGCCACTTCTGGTGTAATGATCTGTGCCAAGACTCCCGAGGGCTTGAGCTGGCTGCAAAAACAGTTCTCGCAGCGCAAAGCTAAAAAAACTTACCTGGCCATTGTTCGGGGCCAACTTGATAAAGATGAGGCCTTAATTGATATGCCAATTGAGCGAAACCCTCGCAAACCGCAAACTTTCAGAGTAGGCGCTAATGGTAAGTCGTCGCAAACTTTCTATAAAGTTTTAGAAACTACTGAAGACTATAGCTTGCTACAGTTGTTGCCGACCACGGGCCGTACGCATCAATTACGAGTTCATCTTAATGAAATTGGTCACCCCATTGTTGGTGATACCCTGTATGGAGGTGAGTCCTCAGATAGACTATTATTGCATGCCCTCTCTCTTGAAATTACCTTACCGAATCGTAAACGGGAAACCTTTGTAGCGCCTGAGCCGGCTGAGTTTAAGGAGTTTATGAGTCGTGACTAAGCTAGTTCTTCATAGGAACACCGCCCAGGGCCTACAAGCTTTTGTTCAGGGCAATAATCATGCACTCTTAATTGTGGGTGCTAGCGGTTCAGGTCGCAGTAGTCTTGCCCAAGCTCTGGCTACCAGATTACTAGATATTGCTGACGAAAAGCTTGATCAACACCCATATGTCCGAATACTTAGGCCAGAAGCCGGTAAAACATTCGGCATTGAAGACGTTCGCGAAATTGAGCATTTCCTACAACTTAAAGTGCCCGGCGCCGCCGCTACGAACAGAATAGTAATAATTGAAGAGGCGCATGAATTAGGTACCGAAGCCCAAAATGCCTTATTAAAAACACTTGAAGAGCCACCAGCTGGTAGTCGTTTAATTCTGACCAGCATAAGCACGCTGGCGCTTCTGCCAACTATTACTTCACGTACGCAAATTTTGCATGCTTTAGCGCCTCCTAAAAATGATCTTGAAAGTTATTTTTTGGAGGAAGGCTTCCAACAGACTGAAATTGAGCGCGCCTATCAGATCAGCGGCGGCTTGCCGGGTTTGATGAAGGCGCTACTAAGTCAAGCTGATCATCCACTACTGCCAGCCATAGAAAAGGCTAGGGAACTGTTGCAGCAAACCACCTTTGAGCGGCTGAATCAAGTTGATGAACTGGCCAAAAATCGTCAGCTGACTGATGATGTGCTGTTTGTGTTGCAGCACATGGCCGAATTAGGTCTGCAGGCTGCCAACGGCAAGGCCGCCAAGCGTTGGCAGACAGTTCTAAAGGCCAGCTATGAAGCGGCGGAAGCTCTCAGCGCTAGCGGTCAGACCAAGCTTGTTTTGACCAATTTTATGTTGGGCTTCTAACAGGGAAGGTGTATACTGTTGCTCACAGTGTACGCGTTACTTATCGTTGCGGCTTTTGCAGCTTTAGCGCTCTTCAGCGCTAAGGTTCATGATGATGAATTTGCTCAGGTTTCTCGCCGTGTCGGTGATCGCCTTGGCAAACTTTGGGACATTGCGCACCAGGGTATGCGCGAAAACCGCTTCCTACGCGCCGAAAAAGCTCTCCTGACTATCCTAAAAATTGATGAAAAGAACGCCGCGGCCTACAACCGATTGGGTATCTTATATGCCAAGCAAAAAGAGTTCCGCGACGCTATCGACTGTTTCGAAATCGCCAGTTCCATCGAAGCTACGCCTTCTAGCCTGCACAACCTTGGCCTAATTTATTACGAAACAGAGAACTATGAAAAGGCTGCTGTGGCCTTCGAACAGGCCTTAAAACTCGAAGATAACCTGGCCGCTCGCCACGTAGCTTACGCTAAGGTTCAGGAAAAGCTAGGTAATGACAAGTTGATGTTCCAAGAGATGGAGCGCGCCGCTGAGCTTGAGCCCAACCGCGAAACTTTTGGCCTGCTCCACAAAGCCTACACCGACCACGGCATGGGCGTTGAGGCTGATCAAATCGCTGACAAGATGAAGAAGCTCAATACTCCTGCTGCTCAGCGCCGCCAGCGCCGTATGCTGCGCCCAAAGCGCGTAGTTGTCTAGTACTCTATTTGCGAAGTTTTTACGTCAGCCCTGAGCTCAACTATGCCGTAAATTAAGTGATTTAACTCTAGGTCAAGCTGGCTTGCCCGCACAAGGAGTTGTGCGCGTTTCATACCGGCTTCGCCTTCGCTCTCAACGGCTAACTTGGCTAGCGGAGATAAATGTGCGGTATCAACAAGCGCACGAAAGTTGTCAGAAGGAGTTTTTGGAAAACGAGAGGCAAGCTCAGCAGATTCAATCTCTGCACGAGTGGCATCTAGCGCCGCACGCAAGTCCGCGCTGGCGCGATGAATTTCGGGCATGCTGCCCATTTGTTCAATGTATTCAACCGATTGACGGCTGACTTCAGCGAAACTTCCATCTGTAGCCATGGCATTTATTTTAACATAAGTAAGAAGATTTTACAATTATGGTGCAGGGAGAGGGATTCGAACCCCCGAAGGCATAAGCCGGCGAATTTACAGTCCGCAGTGTTTGACCGCTTCACTATCCCTGCAAGGCAACCCTATATTTTATATACTTCTTAGACTCTATACACAAGGTGCTCTTCCCAATGACGTCTGTATTCCAAGGCAGAAGATATGACTCATTCTTGGCAGTATGCACAAAAAGGTATTCGAAAGCGTCGTCCGGGTATTTCTTAGCAGAGAAGAATGACTGATTGCCGCCCATAACACGTAAGGCTACAATGCAACTTTTCTCATTTCTGTAAAGACCGCCATATTTTACCTGTACTCTCGCGAGCTTGCCCCGTTTTTCAACCACAAGATCATAATCTCGCTTGTCGCCAATTGGCAAACATACTTCGTAACCTTTACCTATGAAATAGGCAATTGCTTGACCCAATGCTAAATCACCCTTTTGTTTGCTGAGCATAACCGGAGTATAGCAAAGAAGTATTAAATAAAAATTAAAGGTACTGGAGCCGTCTTCGGGATTTGAACCCGAGACCCCTTCCTTACCATGGAAGTGCTCTACCCCTGAGCTAAGACGGCGCGAATAACCATACAATGGTAGCAAATCTGATCTGTTTTTGCTACACTTTATCAGATCTCGTTGGCACGATTTAAGCCGCCTTAGCTCAGTGGTAGAGCAACACTTTTGTAAAGTGAAGGTCGTCGGTTCAAATCCGACAGGCGGCTCCAATTGACAAATCTGTTCAACGGCGCTAGCATAAGCACTATATAAGAGTAAAATCAAAATTGCACTTATATAAACAGCCCTAAGAGGAAAATAAACTCAAAAAAGGCAAAACTCCAACCATGGAAGGAGCAAAAATAGCCAGCTGATCACTGGCTATTTTTTTGTTCCCTGTTGCCGTACAAAGCCGTATCTGTTACAATAGACCGCAACATGGCTAAAAAAGGCGACAAGCGCAAGATCATTGGTCTGCTCTCAGAAGAGAGCGGTGAGCGTATTTATTACACCACCAAAAACACCATGAACACGCCTGACAAGCTGTCTCTCAAGAAGTACAGTCCTAAATTACGCAAGCACGTAGTTTTCACCGAGACCAAGAAAAACCTCGGCCGCAACGAAGCCCCAAAGCGCTAGTTTTCCTGCGTTTTATAGAGGTCTAGAAGAGTATTAACTATTTCTGCATGGCTCCAGACAAGGGGCGTAACACCTAATGGGCTGCCAGTCTCTGGATCGTACTGTTCGCTGAGAACGCCACTGGGCATTTCCCGAGCCAGCGCCCACTCAAGTAGAGTCTGTGCCTGATCATGCATGCCAATTGTTGAATAATATTGAGCCATCCATAGAGTACTCACTACCCACGGGTTGCCTTTAAACTGCTCTTTGGTGAGAAAGTAATTGTCTTTCTCGTAGCGAATTACGCCACCAATCGGTGAAGTGTTCAGCAGGCGGATTTCGACATGTCTAGCCGTGCTCACTAAACGGGTGTCGTCCAGCGGCAGTCCAGCATACATAAAGGGTCCGTAGAGGCTGGATATGTCCAAGGTGTTGTCGGCTTCCATTTCGCCATTGTCCAATAGTAAGAAGCCTTTAATAAAGTAGCCGTCCGGGTGGTATAACTTGTCTAGGTTCTCGCGAATAGAAACGGCTGTTTTTGTCCATCGAACGGCATCTTCAGGTGCATCAACGGCTGTCGCTAACTTGGCGGCGGTTTCCAACCCGGCAATCACAAGGCAGGTGGTATAAGTAGTGGTCAAAAATTTCTCTTCCCACAGATCGTAACTGGCGTGTGGCAAGCCCGTAGCCTCATCCACAAAGCGACACATAAAATCAGCGGCAGGGGCAATAAATGTGCGGTAGATATTCTGGACAAAAGTTAGATCCTGACTGGCTTCATAAAACTCACCAATCATAAAGATGACTCCGGCAGTTTCATCTTCCTGGATTGCCAGCTCTTTGTGATTGCCATGCACCAATGGGTGCCAGGTGCTGCCTATTGCCCGATCAGGCTGGTATTTGTGCATTAAATAGCCATCGTGATGCATAGTGTCGCGCATGAACTGGAAAAAGCTCCGGGCTTCGTCAAAGTGACCTAGGCGAATCAGGGGCCATAAGGCGTAAGCGGCATCGCGGGGCCAGCAATAACAGTAGTAGTCGCGGCCATAGTTAAAGATGCTGGAATCACCGCTGGCCAGCACGGAGCCACGCTCGTCGCAATGCGCTTTAATGACCAGCATACTGTGTGTCAAGCTGCGCTTATGGAAATTAGGTATATCAACTTCGGTGCTGGCGAACCAATTGCGCCAATACTCGCGGGTAATGCTCAGCCTTTCCGACAGTGGTGCTTGCTTATAGGTGGCATGAATGGCGGCAGCATCCGTTTGACTGCCGGCTGCGATGATCCAATAGTCAACAGTAGCGCTTTCATGGCTGCCTAACAGATATCGAAAACGAATCACACTGTCAACGCCGCCGTGCTCCACGGCGTTGCCGGACAGCTCGCCGTCCTCAGAATCAAGATATGTTCCGGCTTTGCCTTCGATTCCGTAGCTGCCGACAGCGTACTGGTCGAAGTCATCCCCGTTGGTGAAACGGCCGGCAATCAGCAGACAATAGTGACCCTTGTAGTCGAGGATGTAATTATCGTCCGGCACATACAGGGCGGTGTCAGCCCGGCCGGCTCGCGAAATCTGAAAAACCTGATGCATAAAGAGGCGCACATCGCGTTCGTGATCGCCCTCGTTAGTTATCGTAACTTGGCGCAACAAAGAATTATATTCGCTGTCTATGCAGTCTTGAAGGTGTAGTGTCACTGCTAGGCGCTTTGAATGCATATGTATGTCGCTAATGAGGGCGTCGGGCTCAAAATCAATTTGAATATCCCACGAATCATCGTCTGTCCAGCTGAACATGCCGTCGACCCAAACACCGATTTTGTGGTGTGATGAGCGGGCATTTGTTAGATTTTCCAAGCCGACATATGGATAGTAAAAATCATGTACCAACCCGTTCTCATCCAGCCCGACGAATAGCTGTCCATTGCTCAGAACAACCGGCCGACCCATCTATAACCCACCCATTTTCATCTAAAGCGTGAAGCCTTTCTGGCTTAAACGGTACTGCAAATCATGATACACATTCATGAAGTTAATGTAGGCCTCGTAGGGGGTGTCGTACGGGCTGAAGTAGGCGTGCACATCGCCGTCATTAAACCACTTGGTGCACATGTAGTAGAAGTGGTCCGAGGTCTGCAGGCGGCGCCAGTCTTCAATTAGAGACAGATCCTTGCTGGCAATAATATTGTCCTGTAGAGCATAGAGGGCATCAATTGCGGTTGTTTGCAGGGAGTTGCCCAGCCAAGCGGTTAAATCGCGTTCGCTGTCTGCCCAAGTAACCGTCTCCGGCATATCGACCTGGTCGGCCGGCTCAAATGCGTCGGCTGCTTCAGAAACGGTCATAAAGGTGTGGCCGCTGTGTTTGAGCCACTCTTTAGGCAAGTGCTCCAAAAAGTCAAAGACGCCCGTGTCTTCCCATTGATGCTCGCCAAAGGTCTCATAGTCCATAAACAGATTAAAGTTTGTGGCGTCCTTATCTTGAGCCATCCAGTGCGTGAATTTGTCAGCAGTCAGCGGCCAGCCTTCCCAGGCCTTGTTGCCAAAGCGGAAAGCAATATCGTCACTCAAACGATAGTTTTTAAGCAGCAGCTTAATCTGATTGGTGTAGGTCGGACGGTAGACAAAGTTTGGACTGCGCCAGCCTAAAACCGGGTCCCAGCCCTCGGCCAAAATAGTCTTGTAGCCAGCACGGTCGGCCCAGTAGGCCAGGTCGTTGTTGTAGGCCAGCTCAGTGTTACGGAACGCCGTCGGCGTTTGACCAAATAGCTCCTGGACTTTGCGTTTGTGCATGTCGACCTGCATTTCAAACTCGGCACGTGAATAAAAGAAGGCCAGGCTGTGGTGATATGTTTCACCAACTATTTCTACGCGCCCGGTGTCCACCAGCCGTTTAAATGACTCTAGAGCCTTTGGAGCCCATTTCTCCAGCTGTTCAAGTACTGTGCCGGTGATTGAGAGACTCAGCTTGAACTCCGGATTGTCTGTCAGCAATTTCAGCAGGCGCTGGTTGGTGGGCAGGTACGACTTCTCGGCCACTTTTTTCAGAATGCGCTCGTTGCTGGCGCTGTGCTCGTGGGGCGCTTCAAAGTAGTCATGCTCACTAGCTGTATCGAAAACTGTATAGTGCCTCAGGCGATACGGCTGGTGAACATGCATGTAAAGAACTATGGCTTTCATGCTTTTGCTCCGACAGGATGTAGGTGGTCTTCGTAAAGACTCATGATCTTATCGCTAACATTGTCCCAGGTCATCATCTGGTATTCGCGGAAGCCGTTTGCTAGTAGTTCATCGCGCAGGACATCGTTCTGCATTACGGCTGTGATCTGGTTAGCCATTTCGTCCACATCCCAGAAATCAACTTTCAGGCAGTTGTTCAGCACTTCACTCACACCAGACTGCTTGCTGACCAGGGCAGGTGTGCCATAACCAATTGCTTCCAGCGGAGTCAGGCCGAACGGCTCGGAAACGGAGGGCAAAACGAACAGGTCGCCAACTGCAAAAGCATCTCTAAGGCGCTTGCCGCGCTGAAAATCGGCAAACAGCACATTTTTGCCGATGCCGAGCTCTGCGGCCAAGTTTATAAGCTCATAGTATTGTTCGCCGCTCCCGACCACTAAGAACAGCGTCTTTGGTGCCTTAGCGATCACCTTTTGGGCAGCGTGCAGCAAATTAGGCAGGCCCTTTTGAACAGTTAAGCGGCCAACATTTGTTACCACTCGGTAACCTTGTTCGCGCATAGAATTCAAATAGCGGTAAGCGTTGTCAGCGTCCAGCGGCGCTAAGTCACCGGCATTTATGCTGTTGTGGACCACCTCAATCTTATCAGCCGGGACTCCATAGTCGTTGACGATGGACTGCTTGGTGCGTTCGCTGACAGCTATAACGCGGTCCGCCAGATGAAGCGCCAGACTTTCGATTTCTTCGACCAATGGGTTGCCGCCAAAATGACCAGCGCGATCAGATTCCACAGAGTGAACATGCAAAATTAGAGGGCAGTTTCGGGCAGCTTTAACGCGCAGAGCAGCTCTAAATGTTAACCAGTCATGGGCATGAACTATGTCAAAGCTGCGGTCTTCAATTAGCTGAGCAACCGCGTGTTCGTATAGCTGCTGCTGATCATGAATGTTCAGCCAAACTTCACTGCCGTCACTTAACAAGTACTTATAACTATCATAGGCGACTCCGGAACGCATAACTTCGGTCACGCCTTGTGGGTAGGCGGCTGTAACCTGCATAAAATCAATGCCATGATCGGCCTCGTAAGGAAGAATAAATTCAATGTCGAGGTCTTTTTTGGAGAGGGCTTTGCAGAGCTCAAAACATGCTGTTCCAAGTCCACCGCTGTTGTGGGGTGGCAGCTCCCACCCAAGCATCAGTATCTTCATGACCCTCTTTTTTAAATTCGTGCTATTTGATTTTTCTTGTGCGTAACAGAGGTAATTCCTTATTACCACAAGCGTGATACACCTAAAAGTATAGCACAGGGGTCGAACAGGTCAACAGTTTTTTACAACAAAATTCAAGGATAATGGCAGGGGTGGTCGGACTCGAACCGACAGCACAGCTTTTGGAGAGCTGCCGCTTACCATTAACGAACACCCCTTTGTTTGCCCAGTTCACTATAAATCATTTTCAGTAGTTTGCCGAGCCCTGAATCCAGATACCGAATACTCAAACAGCCTGGGTAGTCTGGGCGCTGATTTTTGGCTGAGTGGGACTTGATATATGGTTTGTGAAACTGTTCCTTCGGGATTTGGGTCAGGCTAGACCAAAATTCTAAGCTTTTTACTGAATCATGGTATTCATGCAGGTGCATGAGAGCTCTAAATTTAGTTTCATCGATTACGAACACCTCACGAAGTAGATTCACAAAAAAGCTAATCATCACAGGGTCTGAATTGGTAAATTGTATGCCAGCCTCAACGTCCTTACCACCTTCGCACCAAAACAATGTGGCACATAAAACTTGTTTGTGACTAATACTTAAACCAGCCGAACTTACAATCTTCTGCGCTTGTTGAAGCAGCTTTTCGTCTCTCTTAACACGACGGTCTTTGTTTAGCTTTGCCATCTTATTTATTGACGCGGCTCGGGCCGCACTTAATCGCAAGTCGACCAACTTTTCTTGCTCCTTTGTAAGCTCTACACTCTTAGCCCATTGCCTAGCTGTTGTTTTAGGGATGTCCAGTTGATCTGAAATCTCTGAAAACATATAACCTCTTTGGCGCAGTTTGATCGCCAGATATTTAAGCTTTGTGGATGATTGTTGCTTCATGAATGGCGGTTACACAACTTTATAATACGAATTATATCATTCAGAACAGGGTTTTGGCTTTTCAGAGAGCTAAAAATCTGCTATACCTATAGGCAATATGGCTAAACTGTATCCACAAAAGCCGTTTCTTTTGATGTTCTACGGCTACCCGGGAGCCGGTAAGACTTACTTTGCACGCCAGTTCTGCGAAAACGTCCAGGCGGCTCATTTGCAGGCTGATCGTATTCGCGGCGAACTCTTTGAACAGCCTCGTTACGATAAGCAGGAAAATGACATCGTCACCCAGCTCATGGACTACATGACGGGCGAATTCTTATCAGCCGGGTTGAGTGTTGCCTACGACGTCAACGCAATGCGTGCTGGTCAACGCCGCTACTTACGTGACATGGCTATGCGCTACCACGCCACACCTCTGTTAGTTTGGTTCCAAATGGATGTGGAGACTGCCTTTAGCCGCAATATGAAGCGCGACCGACGCCGTGCCGATGATAAGTATTCGGCCCAGTGGGACCGTACTGCTTTTGAGTCAATTTTAGGCCATATGCAAAACCCCTCATCCAGTGAAGAAATGGCCGTCATAAGTGGCAAACACCTCTTTAACATGCAGCAAAGTGCTGTTATTGCGAAGCTCCGCGACCTTGGAGTCTTAAGTACCGGTGACGCTCAGTCCAAGATCATTAAACCGGGTTTAGTTAATCTGGTGCCACAGGCCATGGGTCGGGTTGATATGACCCGTCGCAACATCTCGATTCGCCACTAATTTATGGCTTATAAGCAGTTCCAGCTGGATCCCGAAACAGAGGTGACAGTTTATAAACGCCGCACTAGCCGGCACTTACGACTAACCGTCGGCGCAAATGGCGAGATAAAAGTCAGTATCCCGACCTGGGCGGCCTATGGTGTGGGCGTGCAGTTTGCCCGCTCTCGGTTGAACTGGATCAAGCAGCAGCAGAAACCCAGAACATTACTCAGTGAAGGGCTGGCAATTGGCAAAGCCCATCATCTGCACTTTGTGCCCAGCCAGTCGGCATCACGGCCTGCTAGCCGTCTGCTCGGCAGCAATATTTTGGTGACATATCCATTTGAGCTAGACATCACTGATGCTGCGGTGCAAAAAGCCGCAGAACGGGGGTGTTTACGTGCTCTCAAAGAGCAGGCTGAAGCGCTCTTGCCGCAGCGTTTGCAGAATCTAGCGCAAAATCATGGCTTTAGTTATCGCAGTGTCGGCGTAAAACAGCTCAAAAGTCGCTGGGGCAGCTGCGACCACCAGCAAAATATCAATCTCAACATATTCTTAATGCAACTGCCCTGGGAATTGATTGATTATGTATTGATACACGAGCTGGTGCACACCCGTGTCTTAAAGCACGGACCTGATTTTTGGTCCGAATTCGAGGCGGTGTGGCCCAACGCTAAAAGACTTCGGCGACGGCTACGTGAACACCAACCGGTACTGCAAAGCATAAGCGCTGTATAATGGCAGCATGCCTGCGCCTCGAACCCTGAAAGACTACCGCAAAAAACTCGATAAAGCCGGCCGTCGCCAGCTACTGCTGGTCACGATGCTAATTATTGTTTTCGGCGTGGCCGGCGAAGCCTTCTTTTCCGTCTATTTTTACAGCGCCCAAAGCTTTTACGTTTACATCATAATCGTGATTATGGCGCTGTTGGCTTACTACAGCTTTATGATGTTCAAAGTAACGCAAGCGGAGCTCTATGAAGTGGAGCGCAGCTCGCGGCTGGCTCGCGAAAATCAGCAGCAGGTTCAATCACTTATTAATAACATTACAGATGGCGTCCTGGCAGTTAACGCCGATCTAAAAGTCATTATTTATAACGCAGCCGTTCTGGACGTGCTTGATATTAACGTCGATATAAAAGGCAAGAAACTAAGTCAGTTTTTCGAACCAATTGATGCAAATAACCTGCCAGTTAAGCTTGAGCAACTGCTCGCTGACACCAATTCTGCCAGCGTTAACCGTGATCTGCGCCTCAAATACAAAGACGGCAGCACTATTAACCTGTTTATTGGCATTGCGCCAATTTATCTCGGCTATGGGAAGTCGGCTAACAATGGCTTTACCTTTATATTACGTGATATCACCCGAGAGAAGTCACTGGAAGAGGAACGTGACGAGTTCATTAGCGTGGTCAGCCATGAATTGCGCACACCCATTGCTATCTCAGAAGGCAACATTAGCAACGCTCAATTAATCACGAAGCGCGGCGGCGACAAGACCAAAGTCCAAAAAGCTTTAGCTGAAGCCCACAATCAAGTCCTGTTCCTAGGCGGTCTAATCAACGATTTATCAACTTTAAGCCGTGCTGAACGCGGCAAGTTAACCGTTGACGTCGGCATCATTAATGTTAAAAGCTTTGTCAACGAGTTGGCAGATAACTATCGGCCGCAAGCAGAAGCCAAAGGGCTGGAGTTCAAACTTGAGCTGGGCAAGAATTTGGGGCACCTGGAATCAAGCCAACTCTACGTGCGCGAAGTTTTACAAAACTTTATAACTAATGCAATTAAATATACCCAGGCTGGCTCAGTCACACTTAAAGCAGAAGCAACCAGCAAGGGCATAAATTTCTTTGTTATCGACACTGGAATTGGCATCAGCAAAGCTGATCAAGAACGCGTCTTTGACAAGTTTTTCCGATCCGAGGACTACCGCACGCGCGAAGCCAACGGCACTGGCCTGGGACTATACGTGACGATGAAGTTGGCTCGTTTAATTCATGCTGACATTGACGTTAAAAGTCAGCTCAATAAAGGCTCGACCTTTAAAGTCTTTATTCCCAACTTGGGACAGGAGCAATAGTCTCGGGGTCAGGGAAGGCTTGCGCATACTCTGCTAGCAGCTCTTCAGGCAAAGCACCTTTAGCATAATCTTCTTGAGCCTGAGCGCCGGCAGCAAGGTAAGCGTCGATTTTGGGCGTAACTGCCAGAGACAAAAGTGTCGAAGTCCCGCAGGCAGCAATTCCAATTCCAGCTGCCAGGCGTAGCTGTGGGTGAGACTCTAAAAAGGAAGCCTTTTCCAGAAATAGACAGCCAACGCTTCCCAAGCTGGAAGTAATACCAATAATATTATTGCGGGCGTTCCACTTGCAAACTTTAGCTTCGTTTTTAACAAACTCAACCGCATCAACCTCGTGAACCCTTAACCACGTAAACATCAAATTAACTTATACACCATTTTAACCTTTTGGCAAGCTTGAAAAGACACGCATTACAGGGATGCAGACATTGCGGCCCTTCCAAAGCACCTCACCAAATTCGTACTGGACCATGGAATAATTCAGCAGGCCAACATCGTACATGGCCGCAAAAGGCAGCAGCCAGAGTCCGCGTATCAAGAAATGTCGGTACGTCAGAGCCATGACGCGGCTGTAGAAACTAATTAGCAAGGCTGCTGTTAGTGCGCTAAATCCCGCCAGCAGCCACTGCCGCGTCACTACAAACCCAATCGTCTGGGCGAAAGGCAGTAACAGGCTGGCCAGTTCAAGCAAGCTGACAAGGCCAACCAGCTCTGGCCGTCGGTGTAGCTGTGGATAGCGTAAGCGTAAGGCTGTAAATCGCTGCTCCTCAAAGCTCTTAGCGCTGGTCAGGCCAATGACAGGACTACTTTGCAGAAAACTGTAGCCGTCGTTTTGGCGTATCAGCTGCTGAGCAAAGTAACTTTCAATCGAGCTGCTGCTGGCCACAGCTTTAAAACCACCTGCGGCGTGCAAGGCCTCCGCCGTAATCAGCCAACTAGTACTTAAGACAGGCGGACGCTGGAACAGACGGCGGGGCAGGCTTAGCTCCCAGGCATAGCGACTGGCCTGGACCAGCAGCTGTTCGATTGTCCAACGGCCGGGCAATATGTTGCGTGGAATGAAACTAATCATTGCCTTCTTTTTGGTCAGTAATGTTTCAACCATGGCACGCAGGCTCGTTGCTTCAAAACGGACATCAACACCGCAAAATAAAAGTAGTTTGCCGCTAGCTGCTTCTGACAGCTGCTGATAGGCGTAATTTTTTGCCAGCCAGCGCTCAGGCGGCACCTTGCCGGCCAAAAAACGCACGCCATCATGGGCAAACTCACGTATTATCTCAGGGGTGCGTTTAACTTGTGAACAGTCATCTAAGACTATGATCTCTAATTTTGGGTAGTCACTCGCGACTAATGATTTCAGACATGCCTCAAGGTCGTCCGTTTCGTTACGGGCTGGGATGGCCACTGTCAGGCTGGGCAGGTCTTTGTCTGCAAAAGCTTTAGCGTTGCCCGGTGCCCCAGTAGTTCTTAGGTGTCTTCGTGTCGACAGTGCCAGTACCAGTGCAGCCAGTATTTGAGCGGCCGCTAGCAGATACCACCAGCTCGCTGTACTGAGCTGGAGCTGATGATTGGCCAGGCCGCCAGCACCCATCAAAAGCTGCAAGCCTAGCAGCCAAAGTGCAGTTTTTCGTGTCGTCTGGAATAAATAATCATTTTGAGTTCGGCCTTCAATCAAACGCAACAAGTTAACAATGCGGTAGATGGTGAATAGGGCCACCAGGGCTGTCCAGCCGCTTGGATGAGAAGCAAATAACAACTCGCTAGTTACGGCCAGGCCTGGCACTAAAGGCGAAGCCAGCCATTTGCGCCTAGGCCAAGCAAAGGAAGTCCACAATAACAGCTCCCAAACTGTCGCCGCTGCGAAAAGAATAAGCGCAAGCTTCATGCTCCCACTATACCAAGCTTTACATACGCAGGCGTAACTGTTAGACTTGACAGCAGTGGCCTACAACTCATGTAGGCTTTTTTAGTGCTGAAGAGGAGTTTGAAGTGGCCGAAGCCCCAGCCAAGAAACGTCGGGTTAAGAATCCGGAGACATTTCGCCAGCGCGCCGAAAAGGCCGCCGAAGCTGGTCAGCAACCCCCCAAACGACGCCGTGTGCGTAAGGCCGCAGCACGTCCATTTGTAGTGGTTTTTCGGCCAGTTGGCCGCGGTATTAAGAAGTTAGGGCAGTATCAGCCTTTTAAATTTATTGGCAAAATACTGCACTTCGTCGGCTTAATTTTGTGGCCACGCTACTTCCGCAACAGCTGGACTGAGCTGCGCGGCGTCACTTGGCCCAGCTGGAAGCAAAGCCGCCGCCTAACCTATGCCGTCTTAGCCTTCGCAGTCATTTTCGGCGCCAGTATCGCCCTAGTAGACTGGGGTCTCGACAAAGTCTTTAAGCACGTTCTATTGAAGTAAGGAGTTATTATGGCAACAAGCAAGCGTTATGACACCAGTAAGCAGTGGTACGCCATCCACACTTATAGCGGTTATGAAGAAAAGGTCGCTGAATCAATTCGCCAGCGCGCCGACTCTTTAGACATGAAGGACAAGATCTTTGAGGTCTTAGTCCCTAAAGAGAAAATGATTGAAATTAAGAATGGCAAGCGCCGCGTTGTTGAAAAACGCATTTTCCAAGGCTATGTCCTTGTTCAGATGAAGCTATCTGAAGATGCCTGGTACATCGTCCGCAACACCCCGTCGGTGACTGGTTTTGTGGGTTCTGGAACTGATCCGACTCCTATCGGCCAAGACGAAATCGAGAAAATCCAGAAGCGCATGGGCCTGGAACAGCCGAAGCACAAGATCGACTTCGTAATCGGCGAAGTGGTCAACATCATCGATGGTCCGTTCAAGGGCTTCGACGGTTCAATCAACGAAATCGACGCCGCCAAGGGCAAGCTCAAAGTCTTGGTTAACATGTTTGGCCGCGAAACACCGGTAGAGCTTGATGGTCTTCAGGTTAAGCGCGTTTAATATATAGCTAGTACAATAACGAGGTTAACTGTACTGCCAGACTTTTGGAAGCCCAAAACGCACGTGCTTGCATATCACAAAACCAAAGTTTATAGTAAGCAAATATGGCTAACCGCACCCCTGAAATCGCAATCGAACCAGCTGAAAGAGATCGAGTGGCGCTCGTCGGCGTACTAGCGCTCAGCGCTGCCGCGCTGGTGGCCGCTGGAGCGTGGGTATATCAGGGTCTAAAAGCTTATGACGAAGTTTTTAATACTAACGAATTGCGATCGTAGCACAAAAGGAGATACATGGCAGGACCGATCGGACACGACCCCAACTTCGTACCAACCCTAGAAAATCAAACAGAGATGCTCGGCAAGATGGAGCGCACCAAGATAGCGCTCGGCAGCGCGGCAGTATCATTTGCATTTGCAACCGGCGCAAACCTCGAGTTTAGCGGCTCGAAAACACTATCCTTGGTGTTTGGAACTGTTGCACTTCTAGCTGGAGGCAATGCCTTGGGCGCCCGACGACACGCCAAGACTGCCCAAGCCTTTTTAGACCGGCACAGCCAGCCAGCTGAAACGCTTGTCTTAGGCAACTAAAAGTAGTATAATCTCATCTGTTACGCACGAGGTCGCACGCTTCAGCGATCACATGAGGATTATTTTAGTTATGGCAAAAGAAGTTAAAGCTAATTTGAAGATGAAGATTAAAGGCGGCCAAGCCAGCGCAGCTCCGCCGGTCGGTTCAACGCTCGGTCAGTACGGCGTGAACATGATGGACTTCATCCAACCGTTCAACGACGCCACCAAGGACATGATGGGCCAAGATGTGACGGCTCATATTGTTATTTACGATGATCGCAGCATGGATTTTCGCGTTGTCGGCTTGCCGACCGATGACCGCATTCGCAAAGAACTCGGCATCCAGAAGGGCTCTGGCCGTCCTAACAGTGAGAAGATCGCCAAGAAGTTGACCGACGCCCAGCTGACCAAGATCGCTGAAGAAAAGGCCGCCGACATGAACACCGACGACATTCCTGCCGTCAAGAAGATGGTTGCTGGTACTGCCCGCTCGATGGGTGTGGAGATTGAAGGTTAACTATGGCTCAGCACGAAAACCTCGAACTTCAGTGGCAGGGTCGTGACGGCAGCACAGCCATCCCTCTGCAATTTGAGGCTGACGAATCGGCTCGTTGGCCGCAAATCACCATTGATGAGTTTATGGAACTTGAGCAGCTGCTCATTGATCAACTAGGTACCCAGGATATTATTCAGCGTAATAATGTCGCCGACCAAATCGTAGATTTACATGCGCACTATCCTGAATTACTTGGCCAATCACAGCTAATTCGCCGTGAGCGAGCAGGTCTATCACCAGTAGAATAAGAATTAATATTTGTGGGAGGCCGTAACCCGGCCGCACGCACCACGAAAGGAGAGACAATGGCAAAAAGTAAAACAATTCTGCTCGAGGAAGCAAAGAGCATGGGTCTTGAGGTGACTGATAAAAACACAGTCGCCGAAATCACAGCTGCCATTGCAGCCATGAGCCAAACCCCAGTTGAGCCTGTCGAAACAGGCAACCTGGTAGTTGCCGAAGCCGGTGAGGTTGTGCAGGCCGAAGAAGCCAAGGCCGCCAAGTCTGGCAAGCGCAGTGAAAAGGGCCAGAAAGAAGCCGCTGAAAAGCAGGCCAAAGTTGAAGCTCAACACCACCGCGAAGACACTGACACGCCTAAAGAAGAAGCCAAGCCTAAAAAAGCCGTCAAACCGGCTCGTTCCCGTTTGGAGCGCCGTGGCAAGAACTTTAAGAAGAGCGCTGAACAGATTGAAGCCGGCAAATTGTATGACTTGAAGTCGGCTTTAGAACTGGCTCAAAAGACCAGCCATGTGAAGTTTGACGCCACTGTCGAACTGCATGTTCGCCTGAACGTCGATCCCCGCCAGGCTGATCAAAACTTGCGTGACACTGTCGCGTTGCCAGCCGGTACAGGTAAGACCGTCCGCGTAGCCGTAGCAGACGACGCCTTGTTGGCCAAACTAGATAAGGGCACAATCGACTTTGATGTCCTGGTTGCCACCCCTCAGTTCATGCCAAAGCTAGGTAAATACGCTCGTTTGCTCGGCCCTCGCGGTCTGATGCCTAACCCCAAGAGTGGCACCGTTACTACCGATGTCGATAAGGCTGTAGCCGAAGCCAAGGCTGGCCGTGTAGAATACCGCGTCGACAGCACCGGCATTGTCCACTTAGGAATTGGCAAAGTTAGCTTTACTGGCGCTCAGCTGCAACAAAACGCTGACGCTGTCCTAGCTAGCTTGAAGTCCAACAAGCCTAACAGCGTTAAAGGCAACTACCTGAACAGCTTGTACCTCACCACTTCCATGGGTCCATCGATCAAAGTCGACCCTGCCGGCGCTCTCTAAAACCTATCGTGCATGGCATAATGGGACCATGCCAAAGCTCAAAACAGTCCCGAACGGCCTCTTAGTTTTCTTTGAAGGTATTGATGGTGCTGGCAAAACTACACAGTTGAAGCTGCTGGCAGACCAACTTAAAAATGATGGCTGGCTGGTAGAGCACAGCCGCTCACACGGCGGCACTCCGATAGGTGAGGCCTTGCGCGAAGTGTCGCTGTCGCACATAGAGCGGCCAGTGGCGACTGACTTTTATGTGTCGCTGGCCATGCACATTGCCCTACTTGAACAAGTCCGTAGCTGGCGCGAGCAAGGCGCCATTATTTTAATTGATCGCGGGCCGCTGTCGCTGGTGGCCTATCAAATTTATGGTGACGGGCTGAGTGAGCAGGCTGCCTGGCCAATTGTCGAAAATGATTTCAGAGCTTTTGCGCCCGAACTGGTAATAACTTATTCCGCACCCGTCAAAACGGCTTTGACACGGGCCAAAGTTCATAAAGCCGCTGCCGCCGACTACTTTGAAAATAAACCGCCCGGGTACTTTCAGCGAGTGCAAAAGGGCTACCTGGCCGCCAGTGAGCGTTTAGGAGCTCAGATAATCAACGCCAACCGCCCAATAAAAGCGGTGCAGACAGAGACGTACGCTACAGTTCAATCTGTATTGCAAACCAAAATTACCAAAGCATAAGCGTATAGGGTCAGGTATTTGCGTAAAAATCACATTGTTATTCTACTTGCGTCCCATAACACCTGTCAGCTAAAATAAATGAAAAGAAAGAGGGAGCAGTGGGGGTTTACAGCAATCTTCAGATTAGGCAGGCAATAGATGATGGGCATATTATTTGTCACCCCTTCGTACCTAAACACGTCGCTCATGCCAGTCTAGACGTAACCCTTGGCTATTACTACTACCGCATTGAGCGGATGAATGAGCGGACTATCTATAACCCGTTTGATAAGGAAGATGTCGAACGCTATTTTGACGGGCCGCATAAAGCCATTCCGCACGGAGAATGGTGCGCCCTGAACGGCTTCAAGCCATTCGCCAACATTCCGCTTGATCACCCTGTTATTAGCCTGAAGCCACGTGAGCGCATTCTGGCCCACACCCATGAGTTCTTTGGTATTTTGCCGCCTGGTGCCTGTGAAGTTCGTAGCCGTTCCAGCTGGGGCCGCAACGGCATTGCTGTCTGTTTTGACGCCGGCTGGATCGACCCGGGCTATATCAATCGCCTGACCCTGGAAGTTTATAACCTTAACGAACGGGAAACCGTGCTGCTGCCAGTCGGCGAGCGCTTCGCCCAAATTGTTTTCCATGAAACTGGCGAAGTTGACGGCAACTACGGCGCCGGCCGCGACGGAGGCTTCAGCGGTAAATACCAGCAGGGCACTGATTTAGACACCATCATTAAGACCTGGTCTCCGGATAAGATGCTGCCGATGGCCTACAAAGACACCCGCATAACACCACCGAAGATAGAAGGACTTTCCTATGATTAGGGGCCGCTACATCGTTTTAGAGGGGCCTGAGGGTGTTGGTAAGACTTCTCAATTACAGGAGCTGGCGCGGCGCATGCAAGCCGCCGGCCTGCCGGTGCGCGTACTGCGAGAACCAGATAGCCAAAGTGATCTAACCGCCCGTGCCATTCGCCAGCTAACACAGGACCCGCATTATCCAATGAACACCCGTACAGAGGTGCTACTCTATAACGCTGCCCGCTCTCAAAGCCTGCAGGTGATTAAAAACAGCGTTGATCACGGTGTTATTTGCTTGGTGGACCGAAATTACCTTACAACGCTAGCCATCCAATACTATGGCCGTGGCGACGTGCCGGATTACGACATTATCAACAGTATTATTAACTTCGCTGTAGCCGGTGTGGAGCCAGATCTGACGATCATTCTGGACGCGCCAACACCCGTACTGAAGGCTCGGGCTCAAGACCGCGGCCAGGGCGAACGCTTCGATAACCTCGATGAGGCTTTTCTGGAGCGCGTTCGTGCCGGCTACCTCTGGGAGGCTAAGCAGCGCGGTCTGCCAGTGGTTTTTGCAACCGAAGATTTTCAAACGGTTGCCGACAATATCTGGAAAATAGTGATTGAAAATCTGGCTATAAGAGAGCGCAGTGAGAATGCTGCCGCAGCTGCTGCTGAGCCCGCTGCCTCTGTAAAAGAGATTATCGAGCAGAAAATGGCTGCCGTCCCTGAACCCGTGCCCGACCAGCAAAACGCGGGAACAACCGCGCCGACTGTTTCGGAGGCCGAGATTATTACTGAAGGACCACTCGTAGAAAAGGATGATGCCGGCCGCTACACCATTACTGATGCCGGCCGGAGCTATCTGGCGGACGCTGTAACTAACATCGACGGCAATATCTACGCTTTTACAGATAAACTGAGCCCGGTCACGATTGCAGCCGCCATGGCCCGCTTGAGCCGCCGCGGCGACGATATGCGCGTTACTATTCTCGACGAATTTGCCAACAAAGCCGATAAAGACGCCCAGCTTCTGCAGCGGGTCATTACAGCTTTTGGCGACGACTCCGTCCAACAGCTCGGCGGTCTCCATTTGGTTGTTGAAAAAGCCTCATGCTTGCTTATGAAGAAGCTTGAATGGGGTCGTTTGGCCGCTTATTTGGAGCAATCAACACGTTATATTTATTTTGATCAGAAGGATAAAGACGGCCATTACCGCTATTACGTGCCCGAGAACCTCAAACCGGCCGTGCGCAAACAATATTGCGAAGCCATGGATACAATCTTTGAACTTTATTCCACAATGGTCCACGGGCTCACTGATTACATTACGGCCAAGTCGACTGTCCCAGAAAAAGAGCGTGATGGCGCCTGGAAGCAAGCCGTCCGGGCCCAGGCCTGCGACGCCATCCGGGCCACACTCCCAATGGCAACTACAGCTACGGTTGGCATTTTTGCCTCCGGTCAGGCGCTAGAAAATTTGATCATGCGTCTGCAAAGTGACGATCTGCCAGAAGTGTGCACAGCGGGCGAGAGCGTCTTAACAGAAGCACGTAAAATTATGCCGACGTTCCTGGAACGCGCCGACAAGCCGGAGCGGGGCGGCGCCATGATCGCTTACAGAGCTAATACGGCGAAAGCAGTAAACAAGCTGGCCAAAAAGTACTTGCCCGATACGCATGCCAGCAGCGACCAGCAGGAAATCACCCTTGTAGACTTTTATCCAAAGAACGAATTATTGCTGGTAGCAGACATGCTTTACGAGCACAGCGGACTGCCGCTCGAGCAAATCCAAGAAATTGTTAACGATTGGCCTTACAAGCAGAAAACAGAGGTCTTTAAAGCTTACATGGGCGAACGTCTGAACCGCCGTCACCGTCCGGGCCGCGCGCTGGAAAAGGCTCACTACAGTTGGGACATTGTCTGTGAATATGCCGCTTTTAAAGATCTGCAGCGCCATCGTATGGTTGACGACCAGGAATGGCAGGCTTTGACTCCACGGTACGGCTATGACATTCCTGACCTGGTTGAAGAAGCCGGCTTAACAGAGCAGTTTGAAGCTTGCTTTGACATCAGCTTGAAGCTTTATAGCCTGCTGCAGCAACAAGGATACGCAATGGAAGCCCAGTATGCAGTTCTGCACGGCCACCGCATGCGCTGGAAGGTCACCTATAACGCCCGCGAGGCTTTCCACCTGCACGAACTGCGGACCAGCCCTCAGGGCCACCCCGTTTACCGCAAGCTAGTGCAGCAAATGCATGAAAAAGTCGCCGAAGTTCATCCGTTGATGGCTGAAGCCATGAAGTTTGTTAACTCTGACGAGGATCCTGAACTCACCCGTTTGGCAGCAGAACGCTATACTCAGTTCAAGCTGCAACAGCTAGACGCACAAGGCAAAAAGGCTAAGAAAGCCTAAATTTCGGCGTCAGGGTTTGGCTGAGGATAAACCACCGAGGCGTAGGTGAGATGCTGGCCGTCGCGAATCTCTCCATAAACGGCCAGAGAACCCGAAGCCCAAACTGTCCAGCCAACTTTTGATAAGTCTACAGTTTCAATAACCGATAGTTGGTCCGGTTCGTCATCCTCGAACGGGATCTCCATAACAGGGTTCGGACCATGCGCCGCAATTAAATCTGTCAGTGTGGCAGAGGCTTTGCGGTGCATACGCACTGCAAAGCTGTTGTCGTTCTTCTCGTCACCGAAATAGAAGTAATGGCTGAACTCGGAGCTTTGACCGCTTACAAAATCGACAAAATTATCATAAAGATTATGGCCGTAGCTTTTGCCGGCCGCTTCTGGCGAGTCGTCGAGTGTCATTGTCATACGTAAAAAATGCTCCGCGTTTTATGCGAGAGCGTAACAGATTATACAGTTTTAGTGGCTATCGGTCAACAGTCTTGACAGCAACGGTGCGGGAGGCGTATAAACAGACACTATGAGTTTTAACCAAATGAAGCAGCTTCTCATTATCAGCCTACTAGGGCTGCGCTTCAGCATGGTTGAAGCCTCGCGAGATTAAAATCGCCAGCGTAGCCCGAAAACAGCAGGCTTCAACCAGAAGTCTGTTTTTAATTTTAAGGGGATAAAATGCACCACCAACAATCAGTTACTAATCTAGTTGCGAAAGCTGCCAGTGCCGCAGAATTAAGCAAATGGCGCGACGCCCAAGTCGACCCGGAATTACTGTGCCGCCCGACGCCTTCTGAACCGCGCAATTACGAGCAAGCACACCGACCGATTGGGTTTCAGGTAGGCGAAGCAGCCGTACGCAAAACTGGTGAGGAGCAGGACGTAATACGCCGCTATGCTGGCGGTACGGTATCACGCGCCGCCGAGATTTGGGAAACCAATCCTTTCGGCCAATAGCGTTGACCTTTTTGGTGATTTCGCGTAAAATAACAGATAAGTTGCCAAAGACAGCGACGATCTTCACAAGAGATTTAAGAATGTCGCCGAGGTAAAACAATCTTTTTGATCTGTTTTTACGTCTCTGTCGGTAACGTCAGGGGCGTTTTTATAAGGCAACGAGCTGAGCTCATAAGAGGTCGATAGCCAGCTAAAACAATAATGGAGACATATCCATGGCACTTACTAAACAAGCCAAGCACGATCTAGTCGACGAAGTCAGCCAACTTTTGGCCGACTCTAAGTTGACAGTTGTTGCTAAATATCAGGGTACAACGGTTAAGGCTCTTCAGGGCCTGCGCCGCGATGCCCGCGGTAATGGCACTAAAGTCAAAGTGGTCAAGAACCGCTTGGTGATCAAGGCCCTACAGGCTAGTGATGCACTGAAAGATGTTGACACTAGCGCACTGAACGGCATGCTATTGTACGCTTTTAACAGTGATGATGAAGTCGCGCCGGCCCAGAGCCTGCACGAATTTGCCAAGGCTAACCCGACGCTGGAATTTGTCGGTGCTATCAGCGCTGAAGGCAATTTCTTGAGCGCTGACGAAGTTAAGGCCCTGGCAACCTTGCCAAGCAAGCCTCAACTGATCGCGACAGTTATTGCAACCTTGCAATCACCAGTCAATGACATTACTAGCGGCCTGTCCGGCAACCTTCATGGTTTGCTGGATGCTGTAGCTGCTAAAGCCGCTTAATTTAAGGAGATAATATGGCAGATGTAAAGAAATTGGCCGAAGAGCTGACCAAGCTTTCCGTCCTCGAAGTTAACGAACTGAAGAACGTCCTTAAGGACGAATACGGCATTGAGCCGGCCGCTGCAGCTGTAGCTGTCGCTGGCCCAGCCGCTGGCGGCGACGCTGGCGCCGCTGCCGCTGAAGAGAAGTCTGAATACGACGTCGTCCTGAAAGACGCCGGCGCCCAAAAGGTGGCCGTCATTAAGGCCGTCAAAGACATCACCAACCTGGGTCTTGGCGAAGCCAAAGCTCTTGTTGATGGCGCTCCTAAGACCATCTTAGAGAAAGCCAAAAAGGAAGACGCCGAAGCCGCCAAGAAAACCTTGGAAGAAGCTGGCGCCACCGTCGAACTGGCCTAATAAACCAACTCGACAGCCCGAAAGCCTCTGCCGGCAACGGCGGGGGCTTTTTATTTTAAGCTCAAGCGTATAATGAAAATATAAACGAGGAGCGCATAATGGCTGAATCATCAGAAAAGACGCCCAGCAAGGGCTACGGAAAGCACTCAAAGGGCTACTGGGTTTTGGTTTATGTAGTGGCAGCAATTATTATTTACGGGCTGATCTATCTGATCTTCTTCAACACGAGCGGCAGCACCGGTGGCGGCTACTAAAACTAAAACAACGGCCTGGCTTTTACAAATTGGTCTGGCTTTCGTATTTATTTACGCGGGTGTTGGCTCGCTGACACAGCCTAACGTCTGGCTTGGCTACTTGCCGCATTTTCTGGTCACTCAAACGCAGGCTCACGACATCTTAAAGCTATTTGCCGTTTACGAACTCTTGCTGGCTATTTGGCTTTTAAGTGGCCGCTGGCGACGCTATGCGGCAGTTTTGAGCGCCTTAACATTCCTGGGCATCATTTTGGCGCAGCCGGGCGATCTGTTGATCACTTTTCGCGACGTCGGCCTGCTTTTTACGGCCGCCGCCTTATTTACCCTCGATTAATGTTTTCCACAGTTACTTTGACTTGCAGGGGCGAACGTGGTATTTTTGAGGGGAAAGTGTACCTAATAAACACTTCCGAGAGACAATAAGAGAGACAGAAATGCCCGATGTACCAGATAAGCAGGTCAAACGACTACGAGCCTTAATTCAAGAGGCTGAGACGAGTCTGGCTGCTGCTACCGAACTTCTGATTAGTCTCGTCGGCGACGACGAGAAAGTTAAGCCTGTCGTACGTGATGACACCATCGGTAAAGTTATCGAAGGCGTTTTTGACGGCCAGAACATGGTCGGATCAGACAGCAAAACTTACCCCGTGCCCGCTAACTACGCCAGCAAATCCAAGCTGGTTCAGGGCGACATTCTTAAATTAACCATCGCCGAAGACGGCGCTTTCCTGTACAAGCAAATCGGCCCAATTCCACGCAAGCAAGTTGTAGGTACTTTGATCTTGGAGAACGGCCACTACTTCGTAGAAGTCGGACCCAAGAAATACCGCGTACTTCTCGCTAGCGTAACCTACTTCAAGGCTAAGCCAGGCGACCAAGTCAGCGTCAACCTGCCCGAAGACGACTCCGCCGCCGAGTGGGCTGCTCTAGAGGCAGCCCTCTAAGTCTTTTCTACAGCAGACAACTGATTGCTCCCCGAGTATAATTAATGCCAAATGGGGCAGGCTTTATATAGAAAACACCGGCCAAAAAAGCTCGAGCAGGTGGTAGGACAGGAGCACATAACCAAAACTCTGGATCGGGCGCTAAAACAAGGGCGAATTAGCCATGCCTATCTGTTTACCGGCCCCAAGGGCGTCGGCAAAACCAGCGTGGCTCGAATTTTAGCCCATGAAATCAATGGCTTGCCGTACGAGGAAGACCAGCCACACCTAGACATCATTGAAATTGATGCCGCCTCCAATCGACGCATCGACGAAATTCGCGAGCTGCGCGACAAGGTGTACGTAGCGCCCGCATTGGCCAAATATAAGGTGTATATCATCGATGAGGTGCACATGCTGACCCGTGAGGCCTTTAACGCCCTGCTGAAGACTCTTGAAGAGCCGCCAGAGCACGCCGTCTTCATCTTAGCCACCACAGACGCTCATAAGCTGCCAGAAACCATTGTCAGCCGCACTCAACGCTATAGCTTTAAGCCGGTGGAGGCTGCAGCGGTTGTTGCGCAGCTTAAAGACATCGCCAAACAAGAGAAAATTACTGCTGAAGACGCCGCTTTTGATCTGTTAGCCGAGCACGGTGAAGGCAGCTTCCGAGACAGCATTAGCTTGCTCGATCAGGCCAGCAGCCACGGCGAAAAGGTTACGGCCGACAAAGTAAATGAGCTCTTGGGCATTCCGCCTCGCGAAAGCCTTCTAAGATTGAGACAGACCGTAGCTAACAAAGATGTCGCCGGTATCGTCCAGGCCCTGACTGATCTGTACGGGCAGGGTTATCAGGCGAGCGCGATTGCCAAAGAGCTGGGCCAGCTCATAAGAAACGAGCTTGTTAATAACCAAGCCCCGGCAATACACCCAAGTCTTCTTTTCAAGCTGCTAGAAGTAGCGCCGTCCAGCAACCCTGAACGTTATCTTGAGATAGCTCTGGTCGAATACGCCTTTGAGCACCAGCCAAATCAAACAACGGCCGAAGCGACTCCCAGCGTTGAGGAGCCGGCAGCTGCGCCGGAACCTGAGTCGGAAACCGATCTGCAATCAGATCCGGAGCCCGAGCCAATTTCTGAAAAGCCAGCCGCCAAGCCAGCAGCTCGCAAGGTCAAACATAGCCTTGGGACAGACATTTGGCCGGAAGTTTTGAACTCTCTAAAAGGCAATCGCAACACCTTGTACGGCATTGTCCGCATGGCCGAGCCGCGTTTTGAAGCGGACGGCATTGTTACCTTGGCATTTGCGTTTCCATTTCATCAAAAACGCCTCAACGAGACTCGCAACCGGCAGGCTTTGAGCGAAGTTCTGGAAAACCTTACCGGTTCAACGGTAGAAGTTAATGCTATCGTCGATAAAGCCGCCCAGCCGGCCCGGCCAGTTGCGACCGTTGAGGCGGTCAAGACTGAGCCGGCCAAAGCCAAAGATCCGAATCTTTCAACCATTAGCAATATTTTTGGCGGCGCTGAACTGCTAGAATAGGGACCACAAGGAGGGTCATGGAGCCAACTACTGCCACCGGCCAACAACCGCCGCAGAACACCGATGCTGAGGCGTCTCTGTTGGGCGCTTTGCTAATTGATAGCGACGCCATTGTTAAAATCGCCGACTCTTTGACGCCTACCGACTTCTTCGACAAGCGCCATGAGCGCATTTATGAAGCGATCACTCAGTTATACGAGCGCCACGAAGCCGTAGACGTCCTGACCCTGACTGACAAGCTGCGCAACAACGGCTATCTGGAAATGGTTGGCGGACCAGCTTACTTAACTGAATTAACTAATTTTGTGCCGACAGCTGCCCATGTCGAGCAATACGCAGACATAGTCACCCAAAAAGCCATGCGCCGCCGTCTGATTGAGGCCTCCAAAGACATCACCGATCTCGGGTATGATGAGTCCAAAGGTCTGCGCGAACTGATTGAAGACGCCGAATCACGCCTGTTTAATGTCAGCCAGCAGCACATCAAGCAAAATGTCATCAGTCTGGAGGCAATTTTAGCCGAAAGCTTCGACCGTCTTGATGAGCTGCACAAGGATAAGAACAAAATTCGCGGTATCCCAACCGGCTTTAAGGATCTCGATAACACCTTGGCCGGCTTTCAGCGCTCTGACCTGATTATCCTGGCCGCCCGCCCATCGATGGGCAAGACCGCCTTAGCACTGAACTTTGCGCACAATGTTGCCATACAGTCCAAGCAACCGGTGCTGATTTTCAGCCTAGAAATGAGCAAGGAACAGCTGGTTGACCGTTTACTATCAATGGAATCAGGCGTTGACGCCTGGGCGCTGCGTACGGGTAATTTAACAGATGCCGACTTTGAAAAAATTGGCCAAGCCATGGGCACTTTAAGCGAAGCTCAGATCTATATCGACGACACTCCCGGCATCACAGTCAGTGACCTGCGCACCAAGGCCCGCCGCGAGGCCCATCAGCGCGAACTGGGTCTAATCATTGTCGACTACTTGCAACTTATGTCCGGTGGTTCGCGCTACGGCGGCGAAGCCAACCGTGTGCAAGAAATCTCCGAGATCTCGCGTGGCCTCAAAGGTGTCGCGCGGGAGTTGAACGTACCGGTGTTAGCGCTAAGTCAGTTAAGCCGATCGGTAGAAAGCCGCAGCCCGCAAATACCGCAGTTGGCCGACCTTCGCGAGTCCGGCTCAATTGAGCAGGATGCCGATGTGGTGGCTTTTATTTACCGCGAGGACTATTACAACGCCGACACTGACCGCAAAAAGCTAACCGACATATTCATTAAAAAACACCGTAATGGGCCTACGGGCGGCGTCGAACTCTATTTCGATAACGACAAACAGCGTTTCCGCTCGGTAGACACACGCCACGCCAGCGACCCATTTAATAACTAGCTGGCATTTAGAAGTCGCTAACGCTTATAATGAATGCCAAGATGAAGAAGTTTCGGAAGTTTCTGGCGAAAAATCGGCGGAAGTTATTTTGGATGACTCTGGCTGCGCTGTCCTTGGCGGCACTGCTACTTTTCCGTTTGGGGTCACTAACCGGCGGTCTCAGCCCCGAGGAAGCGGCTGCAGCCAACGGCACCTATTGCTGGAGCGGTCTCTATCATCAGCCATTATTTTTGCCGCTTGACCTGTTAAGATCAGTAATTTTCTTTGCCTTTAGACACCATGGCCAAACTTTAACGCGTCTGCCGGATGCCATGCTGGGTGGCCTGGCAATTTTAGCTTTTGGGCAGTTACTCCGACGGTGGCACGGTAATCGCACCGCTGCACTGACCTTAGCCTTATTTGCTTGCGGCGCTTGGACGCTGCACGTCAGCCGACTGGCAAGCAATGATGTTTTATACCTGTTAGCCTTGCCGCTAATGTTACTGGCTCATCTGAATCTGTCGGATAAACATAGCAAACCGCGCGATTTTTATGCCATTCTGCTGCTGTGGGGACTCAGCCTATACGTACCAGGCTTGATCTGGTTTGTGCTGCTCGACATTTGGTGGCTGCGCAAGTCGCTTAAGACAGGTTGGACTGCACTTAAAAACCTCAAACAGCGCTTGCTGGCAGGTCTGGCTGTTGTTGTTTGGCTGCCGCTACTGATTATCGATTTGACTCGGGCCGGCCAATGGCGAATCTGGTTAGGGCTGCCCGACCAGTGGCCTGCGCCGCTACATTATCTTAAGGAGTTGGCCGCCGTTCCTTTGCATCTGTTAGTCCGGGGCCCTGAAGGCGCCACTACTTGGCTGGGCAAGGCACCGGTTTTGGACATTTTTAGCTTAGCTGTGTGCCTCATCGGCATCTTCTTTTATGCCAAACACTGGCGCGCCAACCGCAGCCATCTGATAGCCAGCTGGCTGGTGTTGGGTATAATCTTAATTGCTCTTGGCGGGGCGGTAAGTCTAAGCTTGTTGGTGCCCATGCTTTATGTTTTGGCAGCCACGGGCATAGCTTATTTGCTGCATGAATGGCTGCAGGTCTTTCCGATTAACCCCTTAGCCAGAGCTATCGGAATTGGCCTTGTAATACTAGCCGTAGCCGCTAGCTGCTTCTATAACCTGCGAGCCTATTTTGTGGCCTGGCCAAACGATCCGACCACTGTGGCCGCCTTTCAGGAACATCGCTAAACTGGTATAATTTCAAGATAAAGAGGGGAGACTATGAGCCGATTTGATCAAGCTAAGATGCTGATGCGTGTCAAAAAGATCCAGAAAGAGCTGCAAAACCAGATTATTACTGTTGAAAAAGGCGATGGCGCGGTTACTGTTGAAATAACCGGCGACCAAAAGCTAAAAAAAGTCCACATCGACCCTGAATATGTTGATCTGGACGATATTGGCGAGTTAGAGCGCTGGGTGGAAGACGCCGTAAAAGAAGCGATTGCCGAAAGCCAACGTGTTGCCGCCGAAAAGATGCAGCCTATGATGGGCGCTCTTGGTGACCTCGGCTTCTAGACTTAAAAACATGCAGATCTTGCCGCCAGCTCTACAGGACTTAATTGACGCCTTTGGCTTATTGCCGGGCGTTGGTCCACGCACGGCCGAACGCTACGCCTATTATTTGCTGCGGCATGGTGCTGATTCGCCAGCCAAATTAGCAGCTGCGCTGCAAGCCCTGCCTGGCGGCATCGGGTATTGCAAGAAAACTTTTGCTTTAGTTCCAGCCGGCCAGGACTTGTCTGATCTGTACACCGATCCGCGCCGCGATAAACAAACTGTGGCCGTGGTGGCTGAACCGTTTGATCTTGTAGCGCTGGAAAAAACCGGACAATTTCACGGAACTTATCACGTTTTAGGCGGACTGGTTTCGCCTATCGACGGCGTTGGCCCCGACCAACTGCATATTAGAGAGCTGGTGAAGCGCATTGATGAAGACAAGGTTAAAGAAGTTATTTTGGCCACTAATGCCAGTGTCGAGGGCGAATCAACCGCTCTGTACATTCAGCAGCAGATTGGTCCTGGCCGCAAAGTAAAAGTTACGCGTTTGGCACGCGGGCTGCCAATTGGCGTCGATTTAGAGTATGCTGATCAGATTACGCTCGGCCGCGCCCTAGAGGGTCGGCAGACTGTCTAGCAAAAGCTTCCTCTTCGTCGTGGTGCGGCACCACGGCACGACCTAACCCGCTGAGTAGAATATCCATCTCATCTACGTCGTCGTCAGTCATAATCTCTTTAGCCAACTGCAATTCTGTGCCATCACCGTGTACTAGGCGAGACATAGCTAACTTTGCAAAGTAACCGTCCAGGGTTTGTTCATGCTGATGTGTTGGCGCGGGCGCCTCGCTGGCGTTTATAACCAGTTCTACCAGCTCTGAAAGCGTAGTAAATGACGTAAAGATATCGTGCTCATTAACCGAGTGCAGCAATAACGTGACAGCCGGGTGAGCTTCTACAAAATCAGGCTCCCACCAGTGAGTTTCCGGGTATTTTTCTTCAAAGACGCCGACCAGCAATTTGGCTGCCGCAACTTGTTCGGCGACGCTGCGGCGATATTCCGGTCCGTAGCGACCATCAGTAGGAAGAGCAACATTACTGTCGCCCCAACGGGGATCTTCCGGCCAATAATGCTTAAGGGTTCGGGCGGTGCGCGCTTCGCGAGCTAACATAAGTATATTTTAACATTTTAGATCTGTTTGTCCAGGGCTTGGGAATTTGCCGACCTCTGTTTACAATATTAGGTATGTACGATCAAGCCGAGCAAGTCAAAACTATTGTTGAATCGGCACAAAAAATAGTCATTGTTCAGGCCGACAACCCCGACGCCGACAGCGTTGGCAGCGCCCTGGCACTAGAGCATATTTTGGGTGACCTCGGCAAAGAGCCATATCTGTATTGTGCCGTCGAAACACCTGGCTATTTGCGCTATTTGCCAGGCTGGGATCGCGTTCAGAATGAGCTGCCGCACCAATTCGACGCCAGCATTATTGTGGACGCCTCGACAATAACTCTCTTGGAGAAGGTAGCTGGCAGCGGGCAACAGGGCTGGCTGGCCAGCAAACCCTGCGTGGTGCTGGACCACCATGAGAGCGTCGACAAGCCCATTCCATTTGCCACAGTCACGATTAATGATCACCAGCGAGCCTCAACAGGAGAGCTAATTTACCTGCTAGCTCAGCAGCTGGCGTGGCCGGTATCAATTGCGGCTCAAGAGCTATTAATGAACTCAATTTTAGGTGATACCCAGGGGTTAACCAATCAATTAGCTAGCGCTCAAACTTACCGGATTATGGCCGATTTTGTCGAAGCCGGGGTGGACCGACCGGCTTTGGAAGAGCAGCGCCGCGCGTTTAGCAAAATGGTCCAGGAAATTTACCGCTACAAGGCACAGCTAATTCAACGCACTGCTTTCAGCGCCGACGGCCGGGTGGCCAGTGTTGTGGTGCCGCAGTCAGAGATTAATGAATATAGCCCGTTATATAACCCGGCGCCGCTAATTCAAGGTGACATGCTGCAAACTACAGGGGTAGCTGTAGCAATTGTACTAAAAACTTACGACGACGGCCACATGACCGGCGCCATTCGCTGCAACCCGGGAGCGCCCGTTGCTGCGCCGTTGGCCGAAACGTTTGGCGGTGGCGGTCACGCTTACGCCGGCGGCTTTAAAATTGACCGGGCCGAACCTTTTGATGAACAAATTCAAAAATGCCTTGCTCGGGCCACCGAGCTTCTTGCTAAACTAGATCAAGATGAAACTGTATAACACCCTAACTCGCCAAATCGAAGAGATTACGCCCTTGCAGGCGCCAACAGTGACAGTTTACACCTGCGGCCCGACAGTTTATGACTACCCCCACATTGGCAACTGGTTTACTTTTATTCGTTACGACCTATTGATACGCACATTGCGCATGAGTGGTTTTGAGCCAAAATGGGTTCTCAACATAACTGATGTTGGCCACCTGGTGAGTGATGCCGACGAAGGAGAAGATAAGCTTGAAAAGGGTGCTAAACGCGAAGGCAAGACGGCCTGGGATGTTGCTAAATTTTATGCAGATTACTTTACTGAAGGACTTAAAAGGCTCAATTTTACACAGCCGCACGAGCTGCCTAAGGCTACTGAGCACATTGCCGAACAGATACAACTGGTCAAAGAGCTCGAAGCTAAAGGCTTTACATATGTTATAGACGATGGGGTTTACTACGACACTTCAAAATTTCCTAAATATGCTGACTTTGCCAGATTAGACCTCGACGAGCAACAAGCCGGCGCGCGCGTGGAAGTTAATGCCCAAAAGCGCAACCCAACCGATTTTGCTTTGTGGAAGTTTTCGCCAAAAGACCACCAACGCGACATGGAGTGGGACAGCCCATGGGGCAAGGGTTTCCCGGGCTGGCATCTCGAATGCTCGGCCATGAGTCGTAAATACTTAGGCGACACGCTGGATATTCATAGCGGCGGCATTGACCATGTTCCTGTACATCACACGAATGAGATTGCTCAATCTGAGGCTGCCACCGGCAAACCATTTGCTAATGTCTGGATGCACACCAACCACATCCTAATTAATGACGAAAAAATATCGAAGAGCCTGAACAATGGCATCACTCTGGAAGACATTGAGGCCAAGGGCTTTTCGCTAGAAGCATTCCGCTTGCATGTTTTAGAATCGCATTACCGCTCGCAGTCTAAATTTAGCTGGGAAAGTCTGGAAGCTGCGCAGAATCGATTAAAAGCTTACCAACAGATGGCTGACATGGTCTATCAACCCACAACCACTGGTGAAAAGCTGGACAAGCATAAGTGGCGGATGGAGCTTGAAGCATCTATTCAAAATGATCTTGATACGCCAAAATTCTTAGCCGTTGTCAGCGCCTTAAGCGCACACGTAACAGAAAACGGTATACATAATGAAGGCGAAGCGGAAGATCTTCAATTTTTGTTCCATCTTATAGACGAAGTTCTCGGCACTAATCTTTTTTGGGGTAACGACATCACCGAGGAGCAGAAACAGATCATTGCCGAGCGTGAAAAAGCGCGTGAAAACAAAGACTGGGCCAAGTCCGATGAGCTGCGCGATCAACTAACCGAACAGGGTATTGGCCTGAACGACATGCCAAACGGTACTATTTGGTTTCGGTTGTAACTTTTTTATATTCGGCTTCGGGAATAATTTTGCTGCGGCGCAAATATTCCAAAAAGGCAATGCGTAGACAGCCGGCTGCCGGAATGGCTACCAAACCGCCGAACAGACCGCCAAAACTGACGCCTACGATCACAGACATAAAGACGAGTAGCGGCGACATATTGGTAGAATTCGCCTGGATGCGCGGCTGAATTAAGTAGTTTTCGACCTGCTGGTATAAGATGTAATAAATCAAGATAATGATCGCGGCGCTGGTGGAGTGAAACAGCGCGACAATCGTAATAATGATTGCACCGATGGTGTGGCCAATCATTGGTATAAGGCCACAAATAAATATGATAACCAGCAAGGCTACAGGGTAGCTGATATGCAATAGCAGCACGGCCGGAATAATCAGCACCGATGCTAGGGCGGCCAAAACGACCTGGCCGTTCACGTAACCTTTAACTACTCTATACATGTCTCCGGCCAACTCGTCGGCCGCCTCTTTGTGTCCGTCTGGCACAAGCTGTCGGAAGAATGCCAGCCAGCGCGGTCCCTCAACCAGCATCATAAAGGTTAGGACTAAAATTGTGACAAGCGAGAAAACGCTGCTGCCAATATGCTGCGCCGTGGAGAAAGCTGTGCCGCCGATATGCTGCAAACGATCTGAGAGTTGACCCGACACATCGTTAACCTGCTTTTCTAAGTGGTATCGGCGAATTAGGCGGCCCACTTCGCCGTTTTGACTGCGGAATTCGCTGACTAAATGCGGGGCAGCTTTCACAAAGTTTTCCGTTTGCCGTACTAGCGGCGGCACGATGCTGGCAATAAAAATACCAAGCAGGATAACTACGATTAGAAATGATAGCGTGGTTGCGATAGAGCGGCTGCCGCGACGCTTACCAGGCAGGCGTTGGCTCAGCCAATTAACAGGGGCGTTCAAGGCTAAGGCCAGGAAAAAAGCGCTGAAAATCAGCAATAAAGCATGGGCGGCACGGTGTAAGGCGGCCAAGATGATAATTGTAGCTACAATCAGGATTACAACCCGCACAAAGGTTTCAACAGTAACAGTCAGGGCAACTTCGGGCGTTTCAGGCGTGCGTCGGAAACGAAACATAGTCCTATTATTACAGATTGTCTCTTTTAAGCAATGCCTGGTGGTAGGATTCAAGCAGTTGCTGTCCGACGATGTCGGAGTCGTATTGCCGGCTCTCTTTTGCACCCCAAGCGGCGGCGGCTTGGCGAGCTACGTTATCATTTAAATAATACTCGAGTAAGTCGGCCAGCTCACCCGGCTTGGAAGCATCGAAAATTAGCTCTGGACGTTTTTCCATGACGGACCGATAACCTGGATTATCGCCAGCTAAAACGGCTGCATGGCCGCTGGCCATGGCCTCGAGCAGAACAATACCAAACGCTTCGCCACCGCTGCTGGGGAAAACAGCCAGATCAGCCGAGGCGAGATATCGCGGCTTGTCCTCTTCGGTGACAAACCCCTTAAATTCCACGGTTTCGGCCAGGTCGTGCTCGCGGCAGAATTGTTCCAGCTTTGGCTGCAAGTAGCCCTTGCCGCAAACTACAATTCGAAAGTCAGGCATGTTGGTGCGTTGGCGAAGTTGGGCAGCGGCCTGCAGTAAAGTCAAACAGCCTTTGCGCGGTTCCAAGCGGCCCAGAAAAACAATTGTCGGCGTGTCCCAGTACTCTGCGAACGGTTTGGCATCATGGAAACGCCGGTAATCAAACATGTTAGGCGAGACTTTGGCCGGCAGACCAAAAGCCCACTCTTCAAAGCGCGCCGCAGCCGAAGAGACAGCCAGCATTTGATCTACACGCTTCAGTGACGGACGCAGCCAGTAGCGTAAAAGGCGACAGGCCCAGCGACTTAAAATGCCGTAAGGCAAGCTATGAAAAGTGGCCACTACTGCTGTTTGCCGCTTGGCAGCCAGCATTAAGGGCTGCGCCAGCAGCGGATGGTGCGGCGTTTGGACGTGCAGCACATCGAATTCATGCATATTCATAAAGCGGCGCAGCCGGCGCTTAGAGGCTGGCAACGGAATGGTTGTAGCCGTGCCGTTAAAGCGCACTGCCATATTGCGGGCCAGGCTGTATAGATTGGGCAGGTCGCGGCGTTTAGTTTCGCCAGCGAGGTAGCTAACCGCGTGCCCTTGACGTGTCAGCCAGGAGCCGACGGCCAAAACATATTGCGGCACTCCTTCGGCAGTATCCAGCGACGTATCGATAACTAAGCCGATTTTAAGCGGCTTTGCCATGTTCTTTGAGGGCTTCTTTGTACAGCGATTCATACTGGTCGATGACGTTCGGATAGTCGAATTGCTGCACATATTCGCGGGCCCACTCCTGCCAAAGCTTGCGCAAGTCAGGTTCGCGCAAAAGCAGCGCCAGGCGGCGAGCAAACTCTGCAGTATCAAGCGGGTTAACAATTGATAAGCCTCCCACACCTTCCATTAAATCGGCGTAACCGGGGTTGTTGCCCGCGACGGTGACCGTGCCAACCGCCATTGACTCCAGCAGGACAATGCCAAAACTTTCGCCGCTGACGGCAGGCGAGCAAAAGAGATCTGCCTCAGCCATCAGCTGCAGTTTGAGTTCTTCGCTAATGAAACCCAGAAAAGTAACATTGGACAGTTTGAGGTCCTCAGCTAATAGTTCCAGACGTTCACGCTCCGGCCCGTCTCCGGCAATCAGGAGCTTAGCGCCGGGAAAGTCCTGTTGCAGAATTCGAAAGGCTTGCAACAGATAAATTGCGCCTTTGCGTTTTTCCAGGCGGCCAATATACAAAATTGTCGGATCTTCCGGCACAGCTTGGTGAGGAGCTTCTTTGTACTTAGACAGATCAATGCCGTTAGGAATAATGGTGATGGGCATATTGGTCATACCGGCGACGTATTCAGCGCCAGAGTTGGAAACGGCAGTCAGCACGTGCAAATACTGCATGACTGATTTGAGATATGGATAAACTATTTTGAGTAGGACCCGGGTGCTCATAGCCTCGGAAACTTTGGCATGAAAAGTAGCAATATTAACAGAGGTAGAGCGCTGCAGTAATTGCCGGCTCAACAATGGATTCCACGGCTCATGGAAGTGCAAAATGTCAAACTGTTCGGCGCCCAAAAGAGCGTCAATTTCTTCGGCATCGGCGGTGCTGGAAACCTGCGAGGTCGTTTCGGTAAAGGTGAGGGTTCGAAAGTCGGTGGATGTACCAAAAAAGATAATGCCGTCGTCCGGCGGTTGAGCGTGCTTGCGCGGACGAGGCGTAATGATTTTGACCTCGTGCCCGCGTTCGGTAAGACCTTCACGAAGTGCCATGATAACTTCCAACACGCCACCGTGCCGATTAATGCTGTACGGGCAAACCAGTCCGATCTTCATCTTATTTTCAGTATACCATTCAGGCTATGGTAGCCATCTTGCGCTTCAGAGCCGCTGGGATGTAGGCTGCCGCAGCTTTTTCGTCGGCAATCACACTAGGCGCATGAGCCTTCATGTTGATTTTGACCATGTGAAAGTCTTTGAAAATAATGCGCATGTGTTGCTCTACAACGCCATTATCAAAGAAGTGATCATCGGTCGTGCCGACGTGCCAAACCGGCAAGTCAACTTTTACACCGGTATTGTGGAAACGCATAAACTCATTGACGGTGTAAGCCCAGGTCCGTACATCGTTGTCGTGCCACAAACCAATTTCAACTTGGTTCAAATGTTCAATCTCTGCAGGATCAGTGATGTCTTTAAATTTGTTTTTGGCATTGTGTGTACGGCTGTAAAAATTGCGCAAAACCCAGGGATGCAGCGCAATATGCCGAAAAACAAAGGCCGGCGGCCGCCAGCTCAAAATGCGCGTACCGGTGAGGTATGTCCAGTAGCGCACCGGCTTAAAGCTGAAGTCGTTGCTGTCAGCAAAACCAACGATGCTGACCATCAAAGTGACGCGTTTAGTAAGTTCTGGGTACCGTTGCAGCATGCGGGTGGCCACCACAAAGCCAAAGCTCATGCCGGCAATAACGACCTTTTTGCGCTTGTAGCGCAGTTTTACAAAAGCTGCCAGATAATCGGCCAGGTTATCGATGGTAGGCTTTTTGCCAATCTTATAAAAACTGTCCATGCCGCCAAAACCTGGCAGGTCGGGCATAGTCACCGCACCATAGCGGTTCAAGACCTGCATCAGCCCCCACCAGCGCTCCAGACTCGAGTGAGCACCATAAACAAACATAACTTCAATATCGCTGCGCTTGTTCTTTGGCGCGGGCATATGCAACATGCGACCTTCTAGACCGTTAATGTTTAGCGGCACAATGTAGTCAGCCGGATTTTGTGAGCGTGTTTGCGGCATAGCTTACTTAAAGAGTAATTATGTATATTTTAGCAGGTTCTTTAGCGTCCGTCCACCGCCTAACAGTTGTCGCTATGACCCATTTACGCTAAAATCAATCTGTTCCGCACCCAATGGGACGTGGCCAAGTGGTAAGGCACCGGGTTTTGGTCCCGGCATTCGGGGGTTCGAATCCCTCCGTCCCAGCCATATAAAAAAGCTCAGGCTTTAGTCTGGGCTTTTTTATATCCCTCGGCAGGGATTCGAACGGGTCTGCCAGTGGCAGACCCCGGCACTTTGCGAGCGGCTTCGCGCGAGCAAAGCGAATCCCTCCGTCCAAATTTGTATTACAATAAGCGTTATGGACGACATCACACCACCCCAAAACACCGAAACCGAACAGCCAACACCAGTAACCGCTCCTGAAGTTACTCCTACAGGAACAGTCAACAGCGCGCCACCTAGCCCAAAAGGCAAGAGAACTGGCTTAATCATCGGTCTGGCCGTTCTAGTTATTATCGTCGCGGCAGGCGCTTGGTTCTTGGGCCGTAGCTCAAATAAGCCAGCAGCCAGCACTAACACCAGCAAAACGTCTAGCTCTTCCAACAAGTCGAACAGCAGCACTCAGGGCTTACAGCTCGACACCAAAAAGAACTACGGAAATAAGTATGCCGATGGTATTTTGCCAGTCGGCGACAGCAAATATACCACCACCGGGCCTAAAGTTGGCTACGGTTACGTTTGCAGCAATTACGCCACTAACCTCCAGCAGGACAGCGGCGGCGCTATGACGCGCGGCCCCTGGTTTACTAATAACAACACCGAGTACGACACAAACAAGAAGTCGCATGTAAATGGCAGCGTCATGTGGCAAGCCGACTTTACAAACACTGTGAGCGGCAGCACCCGAACAATTGTTACCAATGATCTGCCCAGTCATCCGACTGGCATATTTCCAATTGCCAGCAGCGATCCAGCCTATGCCTACGACCGCAACCCTAACACCATCAAAGGCCAAGCCTTCACCTATAGCCTAAATGCCAGTCCTAGCTACAGCAGCACACCAAACTGCATTGGCGGCGAAGTTGGCATCATGTTAACTGGCGTGGCCTTGTTCAGCGCCTTTGACGCCGGTGGTCGCGATGCTGGCGCCTGGGAAGTCCAAGATTCCTGCGATGGGCACCCCCAGTCAGATGGAATTTACCACTACCACACGCTCAGCACCTGCATTAAAGATGCTGGTGTCAGCACCGTTATTGGCTTTGCTCTAGATGGTTTTCCAATCACCGGACCAAAAGTTGGTACGAATAATTACCTCACGACCTCTGATCTCGATGAATGTCACGGCCTAACCAGCCAAATCACATTAGATGGCAAAAAAGTAACCAGCTATCACTATGTCATGACCGAAGACTTCCCGTATTCGATTAGCTGTTACCGCGGCACGGCCATCCAGCCGCCAGGCCAGGCGAATGCACAGGCCAGCGGCCAGACTACAGGCGCCAAAGGCGGCCCGGGCCCACGTGGCGGCATTCACTAGTGCCCAAGTGGCATCATTCACGCAAATGCTCAAAAGTGCTATTCTTTAATCAAGTTTAAATCTGACTCAACTATGAACGACGACTTAAGGGCGCTACAACAGAAAATAGTTGCATTTCGCGATGCACGGGACTGGAAGCAGTTTCACAATCCAAAGGATGTAGCAATATCACTAGCACTTGAAGCCGGAGAGCTTCTTGAGCATTTTCAGTGGAAAAATTCGGCAGAAATCACTAAACATTTGCAAGAAAAAAGAGATGATGTCAGCGATGAACTCGCTGATGTGCTTTATTGGGTTCTGCTGATGGCAAACGACCTAGGCATTGATTTGTCTGATGCAGTGAACCATAAATTAAACAAAAATGAGCTGAAGTACCCGATTATGAAGGCAAAAGGCAACCACAAAAAGTATACGGAACTCTAAATGCCAAGTATCACCAGCTATAGCTTCACGCCGGAAACATTTAAAATACTTCGCCAAACTGAGTTAGGCAATGACTGGCCTGTCGTTTACCTGCTGGAGAATGGCTCAAATATTTACATTGGTGAGACGATTAGTGCTGCACATCGGTTTAAACAGCATTTTGATAAGCCAGAGCGACAAAAGTTAAAGCGAGCTCATATAATTTTTGATGAAGAATACAACAAATCAGCCACACTTGACATTGAATCTTCTTTAATTCAATTCATGGCTGCTGATAACGTCTTTGCGCTTGAAAATAGCAACCGAGGTTTAGCAAATCATAGCTACTTTGACCGCGAAAAGTACCAAGCTAAGTTTGAAGTCATTTGGGACAAGCTGAAAGGGATTGGCTTCGCTAAACAGGACCTTATTCAGCTCAAAAATACTGATCTTTATAAATATTCGCCGTATAAGGCATTAACAGATGAACAGATCAATATCGTCGAAGATATTAAGTTTAACCTGTCCGGTGGGGCGCATAGCCTTTACATAGTTAATGGCGAACCGGGCACGGGCAAGTCGGTTCTAGCGGTTTATTTAGCAAAATATCTAAAAGCATTTGATGATACAAAGAATTTAAAAGTGGCTTTGGTTGTGCCAATGACTTCACTGCGCAAAACACTTAAAAAAGTATTTTCCAATGTTGCTGAACTGAGCCCTAATATGGTGATAGGGCCAACAGAAATCGTGGGACAAGAATATGATTTATTAATCGTTGACGAAGCGCATCGCTTGCGAAGACGCGTCAATTTAAGCAGTTATCAACCGTATGACCAAGCCAATAAATACTACGGTCTAGGTAAAGAGGGCACTCAGCTAGACTGGATATTGCGGGCTTCAAAATCACAAATGCTGTTATACGACGAAGATCAGTCTGTTGTGCCAGGCGATATACGCAGCGCTGATATAAAATCGCTTCAAGCGATACACTACAAACTCACAAATCAATTGCGCATTCTGGCGGGCAGTGACTATATCCAGTACATAGATAGGTTGCTAACTCTGCAGCCCCTCAAAAGACCTGATTTTGGCAACTATGAGCTAAAGTATTTCGATAGTGTTGCTGACATGGTTCATCTGATTAAACAACGCAATGAGGAGTTCGGCCTGGCACGTCTTGTAGCTGGCTATGCCTGGTCATGGAGAACTAAGAAGCCCGGCTCCTATGACTACGACATCGATTTAGACGGCCTCAAACTTAAATGGAATAGTACGAATAACGACTGGGTAAACTCTAAATCTGCCATTGACGAGGTTGGCTGCATTCACACCGTACAAGGGTATGATCTTAACTATGTAGGTGTAATAATTGGTCCGGAAATCAGATACGATCCAGTGCACAATACACTAATAGTTGACCGCTCAAAATATATGGACATTAACGGTAGGCGATCGGTTGAGTCAGATGAGGAGCTTAATAACTATATCGTTAATATCTATAAAACTCTCCTAACACGTGGCATAAAAGGTACATTTATTCACGCAGTTGATCCCGAGCTTGCGACCTACATTAAGGCGCAGTTGAAAGTACAATAATAAACATTTAATAGGGGTGGGGCGGTGAATTGTCCACAGCCCGGCCACAGTTTCTGCACAATTAACGAGCCGGCTATCCACATATATGCTTGACGGCCGGGCAGGGCGGGTGTAAATTGATACTTACCACTGTGAGGTGGTGATTACCGCAAGGTAATCGCGGTGTCAGCGATGGCACTGCAAAAAGAGGAGCCCCTAAAAAGGCTCTTCTTTTTTTATTTCCCATATTCGTTATCAAACCGTATAATCTGCACTATGGCGACTTTTCAAAACAAATATCGCGAACATGACCCTGTCTGGCACGTTCAGATTACCATGCTGGCCGCCATCGTCTTACAGCTATTGCTGCCCGATCGTTATGTCCTCGGCTCTCGTTTGACGCTGATTGCCATGGAGCTGGTTTTATTGATAGCTTTATCGTTTACTACTCCTAAAGAACGCATCTTTCGTTCCTTGAGTCGTCGCATTAACGTTTTTCTGCTGATCGCGTTAACTGGTTTGGCGAATTTATATTCGCTGGGCTCAGTAGCGCATCGTTTACTGAGTAGCGGCCACATCAATAACGGCCGCAATTTAATCTTGGCCGCGGTTAATATCTATTTGACCAACATAATCATATTTGGCCTTTGGTACTGGGAGATGGATGGCAGCGGTCCAGGCCGGCGCATGGAAGCCAAAAGACATGAGCTTGACTTCATGTTTACGCAAAATCAGTTTGAAAGCTACAGCCATCCGCGCTGGCGGCCAACCTTTATAGACTATTTGTACTTATCATCGACCAACGCTATGGCCTTCAGCCCCTCTGATACAGTGCCCTTGAGCCGCCGGGCGAAGCTACTCATGCTGGCCCAAGCGACTATTTCGCTTGTCGCTATCGCGTTGGTGGCCGCCAGGGCCGTTAACATATTGAGCTAACCCGTACTACAGATAACCGCGCCTGCGGCTGTAAGCAAACAGCCCGCCACCGATAATAATTGCCAGCCAAAAGCTGATTAAGCGATAGGTCAAAACTATCGCCAGTGCCTGGGCGGCTGACAAATGATAAGCCACCAGCCCGGCCACCAGTCCAGCTTCTGTGCCGCCCAGGCCACCGGGTGTGGGTACGGCCGTGCCAATAGCTATGCCTAGCGTAAAGGCAACTAGCGTCGCTGCCAACCCAATGGAATGGTGCAAAGCCAGACTGCAGAACCAAAAACTTAAAACATTGCCTAAAGTTAAACAAATAGAGGTAGTCAAGCCGCTGAACAAGCTGGATAAACGATGTCGATAGCTGGCCAGGTCGCGAAGCATGCCTCGCCCAGTATGAACCACCGTTTTCCGCCAACGCCCAGCCAACACCAGGGAAAAAAGCAATAACACCACCAGCACTTTGATAATGGTGCCTTTTTTGTCGCTTAAGGCATGCAAAGCCGGCAGGCGGTTGTGAAACACAGCTAATAAGCCAGTGGCCAATAGGCCATGGCCGACAAATCCTAAGAGATTATTGGCCGCCACAACACTACCGGCCTGGGTACGTGAATGCTTATTTTTACGGAGGTAGACATAATTAGCGCCCAGGCCGCCGATTCCAGCCGGCAATAAGCGGTTGATAAACATGCAGGCCGGTTGCACCAACAACGTCCGGCCATATGACAGCGGCTTGAAAGCCAAAAAATAGTACGTGCCGGCTGCCGCAAAATAGGTGAGCGCTGTTGCCGCAACAGCCAGACCCAGTTGCGACAAGTCAGCATCTGTTAAAAGGTTTAAGCTGTCACGAAAAGAGCTAAGCTGCGGCAGCAAAATATAGAGGCCAAAGGCCAAAATAATCAACAAAAACCAGTACCGGCGCTGAGGGTTAGAAATTTTGTCTACGGTATTGGAAGCAGCCATTAATGATCATTATCGGTGGCTTTGTCTCTAAGCACAAGCGTTTTACTCGGAGGAACTGGCAGCCGGTAGATAGTCGTTAAGGGCATATCTAGTGATTTGCTGCATCAGCCTGGCACGATTCAACCAGTTTTCTGCTCCATGACCATCCGTAAAGATCACAAGCACCAACCATTGGTGGCCGCGGGTGATAATAGCTGCATCGTTGACATTATCGTCGTAAAGGCCGACTTTGTGGTAAATGACGTCCTCCCTCGGTACGGCAGGCACTATAAAATCGCGGTAATTGGCTTGCTTTAGCCAGCTAAGCAGTAAGCTGCGGTCTGCAGGGTTTAACAGGGAACCGTTATAAAGCTGGCGCAGCAGGCTGGCAATATCATCACTGGCGATCGCGTTAGGGCCCCAGTCATAGCTGTTAAGTCCAATGCTTTTGGCATAGTTTTGGATGTCGTCATAGCTGAGGTAATAATTGATGTCTGACCAGGCCGTGTCGTCGCTGTTCACGATCATTGCCCGGAGTAAACTTTGAGCTGTACGGCCATCAATCTTTTGATTGAGCCTGGCTTGGCCGATTTCAACATTATGCATGTAAGCTGCGGCGGTTAGAACTTTTGTGGTACTGCCAGCCAACAAGGGCCCACTTGAGCCATAATGATGTGGCCCTGTGACGGGAGTAACTATGCTAATGCTAAATGCTATACCCGGGTTCGATGTCAAGATTGCGTTTACTTGACCGCTAAATTGCAAATTGGCCTGGTCTTCGGCAGCCTTGGCGGCTTGTGCCGCCGCAGCTTTTTGAGCAGCAGCCCGAGCATCGGCGCCTGTCAGGTGCTTGGCTACGCCCAAGACAGCATGTGCCGTGGCTTTAGGCTGGGTCCAGATAAAGTAGCCGCTTAAGACGATTACCAGGACCATAATCAGCTTAGGCCAGCTAAGGCCGCGAGTCCTGGCCTTTTCCTGTGCAAAGCGACTCGTCCGAGGCTGACGATAAGCATTCATGCTGTTTACATAAGCCCGCTGGTTGAGTGCGCGCTGCAAGTCTATACGATCATTTTTATTTTTATTGAGCACAAGTCTATTATACAGCCTTTATGTGTTGAAAATCTTACGCTGCACCACTGTGCCATGTGCTTTAATATCGCCAAAGGAAGCCCCTTTACAGCGGAGTTGTATACTATGAAAATTGTGCGGAAAAATCAGTCGCAGCCTAAGCCGTTTCAAAATGCCATCGCCAGCTACGCCGGCCTAACGCTTATTTATCTGTTATTAGTATCATTTTTGCCGGCCAATCCTGCTACTAAGCTGGCTTATCATTTAAGCAATGGTCAATATCATATTTTGCTGTTTTGCGTTGTTCTGCCATCAATTTTGATTTGGTTTGCTGGATTTTATGGCTACGCCATGCTCAAAAGCTACGCGCAGTCAATATATGACGCTCAGGAAGGCCAGAGTTTTAATCGATTGGGTACCGGCTGCGCCTGGTTGGTCTGGAGCTTGCCAGTATCTTCGATTACCGCTCAGCTACTTGGCGGTATAGCTAATGCTCACCCTGGTTTTCATAATGCTTCAATCATTATCAGCAATTATGTGGCCATGATTTTGCCACTAGTTGGCTTCAGCATCATCAGTGCAGCGACCCGCGGCTTAACGGCCCAAGCCGGCCTGCAGCTAAGTCTGGCTAGCGCCCGGACAATTATTTTGGGTTTTGTGGCCGGCGGCGTTATTTTTTGTTATCTGACTTTTCGACAGTTTAGTTTGATTACGCTCTCGGCCACGCATAACCCCTACTTTTTACCGGTCTGGCTGGTGGTTATTAGTCTAGTTATACCTTATTTGTATGGATGGTTTTTGGGCGTTCTGGCTACCTATGAAATTAGCGTTTATAGCCAGCAGACCAGGGGCGTGCTTTACCGTCAGGCGCTACGCCTGTTTAGCGGCGGGCTGGTCGCGGTGATCACTAGTTTTATAGCTTTGCAATACTTGCAATCAGTTCAGCCGCGGACAGGCCACCTGATCTTAAACCAACACTTAATCTGGATGGATATCTTCAAGGTATTGGCCGGCGTAGGCTTCCTGCTCATAGCATTTGGTGTTGCACGATTAAAGAAAATTGAGGACATCTAAGTGTCTGCTGCTAGCTCCCGATTGTATGATCAAGTGGTCCAGGTGACGCACGTTTACCTAGGTCCGGCCGCCGATCGTTTTATTATCCGCCAGGCGCAAAATCACTTACACAAACCGCCGCAGGAAATTACGCGCGAAGATTTATTGCGCTTAATAGACTGGATACGCGTGGTCGTGTCTCTGATTACCGATGACAGCGAAATTATCGAAGAGTACACCATGCAGTTAACGCGTTTGGCAAATCCTCCCAAGCCAAAGCCTCGTAGGAAACTACGATGAATAGCCGCCAGTCACCAACTTTAAAAGCTGCTTCGGCCGAAACGCGAGCCGAAACTGATGCTCTGTTTAATAGCATTGGCGATGGCGCCATCGCAACGGACGAGTTTGGTCGCATTACCCGCGTCAACCCGGTGGCGCTGCAAATTTTAGGCTACAAGGCCAGTGAATTGGTCGGCGAGTGGTTCCCGCGCAAGGTAATCGCCATGTCCGAAGAAGGCCAGCCCATTAATTTAATTGATCGGCCGATTACCAAAGCCTTTTTGACGGGAAAAACTGTTTTTCAAAAAATGTTCTATCAGCGTAAGAACGGCCAGCCAGTGCCCGTTTCGATCAGCGTCTCGCCGATCTTGCTAAAAGGCCGGCCATTAGGTGCCATTGAGGTGTTCCGTGACATCACGCTGGAAGAGGAAATTGACCGCATGAAGAGTGATTTTATATCGTTAGCTGCCCACCAATTACGCACACCCTTATCATCAATTAAAACTTATTCCCACATGCTGCAAGACGGCTATATGGGTGACATAACGGCAGAGCAAAAACGCTCGTTAACCACGATTATCGGGGCTGCCGACCGTATGAATGAGCTCATGAGTATGCTGCTCAACATTACCCGCATTGAAAGTGGCACCATTGCCCTGAACAGTAAGCAGGTTGACATTTACCGGCTGACCGAGGATGTTATGCGCGAAGTGGGTCTGTTGGCTGCGGAGCGAGGCGTACATATGCAACTGGAGAAACAAGGCAAGACCCCAACCGGCTTGCGCACCGACTCGCTGCTGCTTAAAGAGATCATTACCAACTTAGTAACCAATGCCATCAAGTACACCCCGCCCAAGGGCGAAGTTATAATCTCAGTGCGTGGCCGCCGCAATGACGTTCTTGTGAGCGTTAGTGATAACGGCTGGGGTATTCCCAAATACGCACAAGATCAAGTTTTCAGTAAATTCTTCCGCGCTAACAACATTACCAAACGGGAGACCACCGGCACTGGCCTAGGGCTTTACATGGTCAAGGGTTTATTGGAGGAATTAGGTGGTAAGATTTGGTTTATCACCGAAGAGGGCCAGGGCACTACATTCTTCTGTAGCATACCCCGGAAGATTACCACCAGCCCTGTAAATATTAATAAAACAATGTAAAAAATTGCATAGGGACGACCTAAGACGTATTCTATAATCAAAGACGAATTAAGAAAGAGGACTTGCCGTGGCACGAGTTTTAATTGTTGAGGACGATAAGGATCTAAACAACGCCTATCGCATTATCTTAACTAGTGAAGGTCATGATGTTGAAGTCGCCCATAATGGTCGTGAAGCCTTAAAAAAAGTTAAGGACTTTGAGCCTGAGCTGATTCTTTTGGATCTTTTGATGCCCGTAATGGGTGGGCTGGAATTCTTGCAGAAGTACGACCTGTCTTCAGTACATCCCGACGTCAAAGTGCTGATTTTCACGAATATGGAGAATTCTCCCGAAGTCGCGCAGGCTTACAAACTTGGCGCCCAACGTTGCATTATTAAGTCTTGGACGGCACCACACAATCTAGCACGCGTCGTTGAAGACACTTTGCAAAACAACAACGTCGCTCGAGCAGCGGCTTAAATTAGCTCAGTTTAACCTGTAAATCGGCGATGTATTCGTCGTTCAGGAGGTGCATCAGCTGGTCAAGGTGGAGACGGTAGCGGCTGTGCTTATCATAATCAATGACTTTAGCTCGCTTCAGCTTATTAAGCTCGGTGGCGGCAGTTTCGCGAGTCAGGCCGGTCAAGTTAGCAAAGTCCTGGTGGGTCAGGTCTAAATCGATTTCAATTTCTTTGGCGCCGACCTCGTGCCCATGGCTTAGGGCCAAGTAGTGCAGGGTATAGAGCAATTTGTCGCTAGCACGCGAGTGCTGCAAGGCATTTAAGCGCATGGAGTTGCCCAAATGATCAACTATCAGTTTTTCCAGCTCGCGGTAAAGCAATACTGGCTGGCTTTTAACAAAATTAGCCAGTTCTTCGCGGCTTATTAGGTAAAGCTCAACTTCAGGCGTAAAGGCTTCATAGTAGTAAATGGCGCTGGGAATTTTGCCATAAACCCACGCTCTTGGGAAGTTGGCGCCGCTGGTATAGAAAGCGACTGGCTTCTCGTCGCCACCAATGCTCAAGTTATAGGCCTTAACGGTGCCTTTTTTAACCACAAAAGCCTGGCGCGGCTCCTCGCCCTGGAAAATAATAATTTCACCCTTCTTATAGGTCCGTACCGGGTGGTCGTCCAGGAACTGTTGAAAGACTGAGTTAGGGCTGTTACCGGGCATGCCTATAGTATAACACCTACGGGTCTTGCGATTTTTAATTTGCGGTGTTATTGCTAGTGCTTTTCTGAACTTGGTCTCTGCCCACTAATATTATGAAGTCAGCCGACGGATAGCCATATTTGTACGGGTTGGTGGTCGTGAAGTGGTCACCAAAAATACGCTTCAAAATGCCTCGGGTTGCCGGTAGGCTGCCTCCGGAGGCGTCAATTATGGTGGTATTAGCTTGCAGTTTATCCGCGTCAGCCACGACTGCGACGTAAAGATTTTTCCGCTGCAATACAAATTTCTCATGCGAGGCTAGGCCATTGGTGTCAGTGGCGTTCAAAACGACAATGCTGGCATTTTCGCGCACTAACGGGTCATCAGACGTCTGCTGGTTAATAAACGCTTGGATGTCATCATAGTTATCAAGACCGGCAGCCGGCGCCAAGGCTGATTCGCCATCTGGTGCTGCGTAGCTCATCAGCAAGTTTTTGCCATTAGCGTCATTTAAGCTCAGCGATTGAATGCGATTGGACGGTACATTCTTAACCAAATCGTACAAGCGGTGAACTTCGCTGGTCTGAAAGTCAGTTTTTACATTGTTACCGATAGCATCCGCCAGCGAACCCAATTTAGTCGGATTGGCCAAGACACCAGTGGAAAATATCTTGTTTTTTAAAGCCACTAACATTAAGCGCTGGTTTTGAGTGCGCTCAAAGTCGCTGCCGGCAAAGCCGTAAGCCCTGTAGTCATCACCTCGGGCCCTAGCTAGGTCAAGTGCCTGTTCGCCATCTAGGGTGTGTTCGCCGTTGCTTAGCTTAACCAGCGGTCCATGAGTAACATAGTCAATACTGGGATCATACAGGCCCCGCGGGTCGCTGCTTTGAATATTAACCTTGATTCCGCCGACTGCATCAACGGCCTGTTTAAGTGCAGCGTAGTTAACCAAGGCGTAGTAGTCAATATTAATGCCAAAATCTTGCTCAATTATCTGCTCTAGTTGGCCCATGCCGCCACTTGGGTAGCCATTTTCGTTAAAATCATTGGCCTGGCCAGCCACATAGGCAGCGTTAATTTTCTGAGAGCCATAACCCGGTATGGTCACCCAAAGATCGCGAGGTATACTCAGCATAAAACCTGAGTTATTTTTTGTATCAATACTGACGAGCATGATTGAATCAGTCAGATTACCGCCGTCGTGGCCAGGATCGTCCGCAGAGTTTCCAGCCAGCAAGATATTCACCCTGCCGGTATCTTCACCTTTCAGATGGGTGGTGTGCAGCAGACCAAAAATGCTGCCGCCAAAAACTTTGTGGGTGTTATACAAGAACTTTGCGCCCACCCAAGCTCCAGCCAGCAAAATGATAACCAGCAGGGTAATCAAAATTCGCTTCCACGGTATGCGACGCCACCAACCTCGTTTCACAACTGTGCCGGCTTTTTGTGGCAAGTGCTGATTGCTACTTAAGGCGTCGTAGTTGTAGCTGCGCAGGGTCAGCCCAACTGACGGAAACGCGGCAGCGGCCTTTGCTTGAGCCTTAGGAACAGACTTAATCTTGGCCGAAGGTTTCAGGCCGCTGCCTCTTGGGGCACCGAAATCGTTTATAAATTGCTGGGCCATATGGTTGCCATCATTATACGGTTTTAAGCCGTTTGACGCGAACTTTTCAGCCGGTCTCTAAGCTTATCCTCAGTACCCCAAGCCAGACTGGTAATTACGACCTCTGTCGGATATAATGTCAAGAACGATAGTTATGAAAGTTGTTGTTCAAATTCCTTGCTTAAACGAGGCCAAGACCCTGCCGCTGGTCTTGAAATCGATACCCAAAACAATTCCTGGCGTCAGCGAGGTTATTATTCTTATTGTCGATGACGGCTCAACTGACGACACCGTGGCTGTCGCGAAAAAGCTGGGTGTAAAACATTTTGTGCACCACAACCGCAATCAAGGTCTCGGCCGGGCATTTCATGACGGCATCTTAAAGGCTTTAGAGCTTGGCGCCGACATTGTGGTGAATACCGATGGCGACAATCAGTATCCCCAGAAACGTATTGGTGATTTGGTGAAACCAATTTTACAAGGTGAAGCAGACATTGTGATTGGCGACCGCCAAACCCACAAAATCGAGCATTTCTCGCCTATGAAAAAACTGCTCCAGCGCATTGGCAGTGGCGTAGTTAACATTGCCGCCGGCACCAAGCTGCCGGATGCTGTCAGCGGTTTTCGTGCCTACAGCCGCGAATCACTGCTGCGCCTGAATACTATCACTCGATTTAGCTACTGTACTGAAACAATCATTCAGGCCGGCGTGAAAGGTTTGCACATTGTCAGCATACCCATCGACACCAACCCGCCAACCCGTCCATCGCGTCTTTTTAAGTCGCATTGGCAACATGTGCGCAAGTCGGCCATCACGATTATTCGCGCCTACATTATGTACAAACCGTACATGGTTTTTGGCACTTTAGGTCTGTTCTTATTCGTAGTTGGCCTCGTGCCATTCGCACGTTTTATAATTTTCAGCCTTCAGGACGGCACCACCCGGGGACATCTGCAATCCCTCCTGATTGGCTCAACACTTATGACGGCAGCTTTTCTCTGTCTGGTGCTTAATATTGTTGCAGATTTGATCCGCATCAACCGCGTTTTAATTGAACAGAACCTCGAGCAAACCAAGCGCCAACGCTTTAGCCGTTAGTAGAACAGGAAAAAAGGATCATTAACGCCGGGCGTGACCGGCCAGAGCACATGCTGCACGGCGTGGTTGGCATGCAGCACGTTCGAATTAGGCCAGTACCAGGCATCGTTACTGCGTAATATATACGTCAAAGCGCCACCTCCCCAAAGCAAAGCCAGCACGGCTATGCAGGCAAGTATCGCCTGGATTTGTTTACGGCCTGCCAGTAAGCGCTGCCAGGCCAGCGCAGCCAAAAGCAGCATTGGCAAAATAATGGGCAGGAGGTAGCGGCCGTTAATAGCGACCGGATGACCGGTGCGACAGAAAGCTTGATACTCTTGAAACCATAGAGCTGCAACATAAAAGGCGGCCGCTAGTGTCGCTAAGCTAAGCATTGGCGAGTGTTGATTCTTAAGAACAGAGCGGCCATAGCGCATCATCAACAGCAAGGATAGTCCGCCAAAGATAATACCTGCCATGCCCGGCAACCACAATGGGCCCCGTGTTTCAAAGCCGGTAGTCGGACCATCAACAGCAAAAAACAATCGCAGCCACATGCCGTAGAACCAATCGCCAGTAAAAATTAGAGGGTTGTGCGTGGAGTGCGGGGAATTCGCTGCGTAAAGGTGGTCGCGGTTCCAAGGACCATACTGGCTGCAGGCTTTAGCGTCTAAAACTTGAGCGCACCCAGGCACCGGTGTATGATAGCGCGCCAGGTTTATCGCATAGCGCTCTGCGAAAAGGCCGGCCGCTACAATCAGTATCACTAACAGGCCAATCCGGCTGGCAAGACTCAACTGCCGATAGCCATGTTTGGCAGCCTGTATCAACTTCGGCCATTTCTTATATGAGAGGCGCAGCTGCCAGATAACAAACAATATAATTGCCAGGAAAATCGGTAAAAAGGCATATTTAACTACGCTGGTCAGCATCCCGACGCTGAGTAGACCGACCAGCCGGCCCACAGGCAATTTGCCTGACTCGCGAACGGTACGCACCAGCCGCAAGCAAAGCAACATATTTATGGCCGCCAGTGGCAAGAGCAAGTTGTCGTAATTAATTTGAGCCGCCAACAGTGGCACGATCGGTATCAGCACCAATGCCAAGAAGCACAAATTGACCAGTGCCTGGCTGGCTCGGGCCTGAGCCAGCAAACGCCTAAACAACAATAATCCGCTCACAAACAGGGCAATGTTTAGGAATCTCAAAATAATGACCTGGGCAGTTAAATTGTGGGTAAATAGATTAATCAGGCGGTATGGAAAGCTCATCAGCCACTGGTATAAATACGAAGGGTCCCGCGTGATTTCGCCATAAACATTGGCGCCAGCCGGCTGATGATCCCAAAACGGCGAAATATGCTGAGCGTAAAGTTTGATGATCCCCAGGTGAAAATCTTCGTCAAAAGCCATTGGGAAGCGGCCGGTGAGAGCTATCCAAACAGCCTGGACAACCAAAATGCCAACGATTATCTTAAAGGCACGTGACGTGCCCAGAACCGCGACCACCCGCTGGTACCGACCAACTTTAGCTTTAGTTTTCATAAACAGACTTAATTAACAGTATAGCGAAAAACTGGGTAAAAGCTTAAATTTCAGCTTATTTTCATGCGGCCCGATATAATAGGGCTCATGCGTATCCTAGTCATCGAGGACGAGCCCAAAATTGCTCAAGCCGTGAAACGCGGCCTGGAGCTGAAGGGCTATGCCGTTGATATGGTCCATGATGGTGATAATGGGCTATCCTATGCCCGCGATCCAGATTACGATGCCATCGTGCTTGACCGCATGCTGCCTGGCATGGATGGAGTTCAGTTATGCGAGACTATCCGCGCCGAAGGCGTTAAAACGCCTGTTTTAATGCTGACGGCCCGCGGCACAATTGGCGACCGCGTCGAGGGCCTGAACAGGGGCGCAGATGATTATCTTGTTAAACCGTTCTCTTTTGACGAGCTAACTGCCCGTGTCAAAGCGCTGCTTCGGCGACCGCCAGTGCATGTCGGCACTAATTTGCAGGTCGGCGATTTGACTCTCGATACCAATAGTTACGCTGTGGCTCGCGACGGCCTGCCGATCAAGCTGTCGCACAAGGAATTTGCCTTGTTAGAATACTTAATGCACCACGCCGGCCAGGTTGTTACGAAAGATATGATTATCAACCACGTCTGGGACGAAAGTGCTGACATTTTGCCAAACACAATCGAAGTTTACATTGGCTATTTGCGCAACAAAATTGATCGGCCATTTAAGGATAAGCCGCCGCTGCTGCAAACGTTGCGCGGTTTTGGCTATAAATTGGCAGCCTAGACATGTTTCGCTCCGCCACCTTTAAACTGACCATGTGGTATCTGGCCCTGGTAATGGTGATCAGCATCTCTTTCAGCGTGGTCCTGTACCGCGTCACCACTAATGAGCTGAGTCGCGGCTTGCGTCATGAAATCGTACGCATCGACAAGCAATTTCCGATTTTCAACGACAATGAGCTGCTCCAGCCGCAAGCCGAATATCAATACGGGCAACACCGCATTTGGCTGCGTCTGGTCGGTTTTAATTTAATAGTTTTGGCTGGAGCCGGCCTAGCCAGTTATTGGCTGGCTCGCCGCACATTGGAGCCGATTGAGGCTGCCCATGAGCAGCAAAAACGTTTCACCTCCGATGTCAGCCACGAATTACGCACTCCGTTGACGGCCTTGCGCATGGAAAGTGAAGTGGCTTTGTTTAATAAGAAAGGCAGTGCCTCAGAGCTGCGCAAGACTCTGGAAAGCAATCTGGAAGAAGTCGGTAAACTTGAAAATCTGGTTAATAATTTGTTGCGCTTAACGCGTTTAGAGGCCGAAGAGTTGCAGCAAAACTTCACCATGCTCAGCCTGGCTGCTGTCAGTAGCGAAGCTCTTGAACGTGTCGCCAAAGTCGCCAAAAGCCAGAAGATTCAACTAGTTAACGAAGCTAAAGATACTGAGTTCTATGGAGACTACGACAGTCTCGTGCAGCTCTTAGTTATATTATTAGACAACGCCATCAAATACAGCCCCATGCACAGCATAGTCAGCTTAAGCGGTGGCGCCAAAAGTGACAGCGTGACGATCAAGGTGATTGATAAGGGCAGCGGTATTGCACCCGAGGCTTTGGAACACGTTTTCGACCGGTTTTACCGTGCCGACACTGCCCGTACCAGAACTGATGGCGGCGAAGAGGGCTACGGCCTCGGCTTAAGCATCGCCAAGATGATTGCTGACTTTCATAAAGGCGATATTCGCCTCACCAGCCGAGTCAATCATGGCACCACCGCAACGGTTATTTTGCCGCGAAGCTAGGGAATATACCGCCCAGGGCGATAGCCAAAGACAGCCCCAAAACTACAACCAGAGATACACCAAACACCCGTTTGCCCCATATAACAGCTGCGGTATTGGAGTAGCCTGAAAAAACCGTTTTCAGCCAATATAGGCTCAATAGCACCAGGATGGCCGTCGGCACAAGATCAATATAGGGAGCCAACAAGCCCACGCTAACGCAATACAGCAGGATAAAGCCTTGGACTTGCCGGTGAGTGCTATCCTGACCGTAAACTACAGACCAAACCGGCAGGCCGGCAGCTTTGTAGTCGTCGCGTCTATAGATGGCAATAGCGTAAAAATGGACCATTTGCCAGCAAAACATAACTAGAAACAGCAGCCAAGCTACTTTATCTATATGTCCAGTGACCGCACAGTAACCAGCGACTAACGACAACGAGCCGCAAATAGTGCCTATCATTGTACTCCAAGGGGTGTGGCGCTTGCTCCAGCCGTATAAGACAACATAGTCAATGTAGGCAATAGCACCCAAAAGAACGACCAACCAGTTCACCCAGATTATTAATAGCGCGAAGCCGATCACGCCCAAAATTAGAGCGTAAATCAGAGCCGCTTGAGGTTTGATTCTATCTGTTACCAACGCCCGTTTCTTGGTTCGGCTCATTCGGGCGTCGAGGCCTCGATCAGTGTAATTGTTTACTACTGAGGCCGAGGCAATCACCAGGCCAATGCCGCCCAAAAGGCCGGCAAAAAGACTCCAATCGAAGATCCATTGGCTAGCCAGCAAAAAACCTGCCACAGCAGTAATCCAGTTTGTAAATGTTCTTTCGGGCTTGGCTAAGTGGTAGTAATCAGCGACGCTGGCCATTAAATACCGCCGTCCTGGACATTGAGATAGTGCTGAAGTTGCTGCGGCGTCATTCGGTAGTTTAGGTTGTACATTATCCAAATCGAGCCAAGCACAAGGATGAGCAACACAGTAATCATGATAGCCAACAGAAAGAGCTTCCAGCGCGGCCTGGTTTCCTGACCGAGGTGCAGAAAGAAATAAATCTGGACGAAGAACTGAACAACCGCCAGTACCAACAGCCCGATTATCATCTGTACGCGGCGGAACTGCTGGCTGACCACGGCTTCGTACGCCAACATCGTACAGACAATCGACAGAACAAAACCCGTGACATAGCGTCCTAGTGCGATGGCGTGCGGTGTATGCTCAGAATAGACGACATCTTTTTGAGGACTCATGGTGCGGCAACTCCTAACAGATAGACAATTGTGAAGATAAAGATCCAGACTATATCGAGGAAGTGCCAGAACAGGCTTAGCATTTGCAGACGCCGCTGGGTATGGCGGCCCAGCCCGGCACGCCAGATCTTGATCATCATGGCCGCCATCCAAGTCAGGCCAACACTAATGTGCGCGCCGTGCGTGCCGACCAGCGTGAAGAAGGCGCTCAGGAAACCGCTGCGGCGCCAGCTATTGCCGGTCTCGACCAGATGATGGAACTCTGTCAACTCGATGACCAAAAAGGCGGCACCAAGCGCAAAAGTCACCAGCAGCCAGGCAATAGTCTGGCGCCGGTTGCGCTGGCGGGCCGCCAGCATCGCCAGTCCACAGGTGAAACTGCTGGTGAGCAGGCAGAGCGTTTCGATCAATACATTGTGCAGGTCAAATAGTGAGCGGCCGTCCGGGCCCCCAAAAGTATTGCGATGCAGCACAGCATAGGTAGCAAACAGGCTGGCAAACAGGATGCAGTCGGTCATGATGTAGGCCCAGAAACCAAACAATGACTTCTCGTCAGCTTCGCGGCGTTCTTGAGCTCTGACAGCGGACTCACTCATGCCGTTTGCCTCTGTTTCTGCCAAGCTTTTTGCTCGGCCTCAATTTCCGCCTTGGGAATAACGCGCTCATTGTCCGAATCGCGCAGACCGTGCACCAGCAGCGTAATTATCAGCCCGACAAAAGCAACGCCAACCAGCCACCAAATATGCCATATGCAGCCAAAACCAAAAGCAAAGGCTGAGGCGGCAATCAATACGCCGTCTGGCGTGTTTTTAGCAACACGAATGTCGTGATATTCCGGTTTTGACTGTTTGGCGCCATGTTTCATTGTCCACCAGGCATCACGGTCGGTCACGACCGGCGTAGTGGCAAAATTATACTCTGGAACGGGTGTAGGAGTAGACCATTCCAAGGTACGGGCATTCCAAGGGTCACCAGTGGTGTCGCGGTTCTTTTTACGTCTCCAAATGCTGTATCCCAGCTGCAGTAATTGGAAGCCGACGCCAGCGGCAATGATAGCCGCGCCAATACCGGCGACTATAAACAGGCCCTGCCAGCCGAGTGCGGCGCTGTAGTGATCCAGTCGCCGTGTGGCCCCCATCAGACCCAAAATGTACAGCGGTCCGAAAGCCAAAACAAAACCGAAGATCCAGCAGTAGGCCGCATATTTACCAAGCCGTTCATTAAGTTTGAAGCCAAAAATTTTCGGAAACCAATAAGTCAGCCCGGCAAAGAAGGCAAAAACCACGCCGCTAATGATCATGGTATGGAAGTGTGCCACCAGGAAGAGCGAGTTGTGAACCTGGAAGTCGATGGCCGGCACGGCCATCAAAACACCAGTCACTCCACCCATGGTGAACAGGAAGACGAAGCCCATAAACCAAATCATTGGGCTGGCAAAATGCACGCGACCGCGATACATCGTAAACAGCCAGTTAAAGATTTTCACCCCTGTTGGCACAGAAATTAGCATCGTCATAATGCCAAAGAAGGCATTAACGTCCGCGCCAGCGCCCATGGTAAAGAAGTGGTGCACCCAAACGATGAACGATAGGAAAACGATGGCCCATATCGCCCAGACCATGCTCATGTAGCCAAAGAGGCGTTTACGGCTAAAGGTTGGTACGATTTCGCTGAAAATGCCAAAGGCTGGCAGTACTAAAATATAGACTTCGGGGTGACCCCAAGCCCAAATTAAGTTGACATACATCATGGCGTTGCCGCCAGCTCCGGCCGTGAAGAAGTGCATGCCAAGCGTGCGGTCCAGATAGAGCAGCGTTAGAGTGACAGTTAATATTGGAAAAGCAAAGGCCACCAGAGTCATGGCCCCGAAAATGCTCCAGGCGAACATCGGTAGACGTTTCATGGTCATGCCTGGCGCGCGCAGTTTTAGTATCGTCGTAATGAAGTTGATGCCGCTTAAAAGAGAGCCGATACCTGCAATCTGCAGGCTCCAGATCCAATAATCGACACCGACGCCAGGGCTAAAATTCAGTTCACTGAGCGGCGGGTAGGCTAACCAGCCGGCAGCACTAAACTGACCAACGACTAATGACAAATTAATCAGGGCCATGCCGGCCGTGAACAGCCAAAAGCTGGCGGCGTTCATAAAAGGGAAAGCCACGTCGCGTGCGCCCAGCATTTGCGGCAACACCAAATTGATCAGCCCGAACATCAAACCCATAGCCACAAAGAAGATCATGATCGTTCCGTGAGCCGAAAAGATCTGCTGAAAAGTGTCAGCACTCAGTACGCCATGAGAGCTGCCCGCAGAAGTCGCTTGTTGCAAACGCAGCAGAAAGGCGTCGGATGCACCACGCAGCAACATCACCAGCGCGACCACAATATACATAATGCCAATGCGTTTGTGGTTGGTGGTGGTGAACCATTCACGCCATAGATAGCCCCACTTTTTGAAGTAAGTAATGAGGCCCAAAATAAGCAGCCCGATGACCACCATGCCAGCAGCCCCACCGCGCGTCACTGTGGCCTGTGGCAGCGCCTGCCAATTCAATTTGCCCAACCAGTTGCCAACAAGCATACCGATCATAGCTCCTGCTCCTGCCGTGGACCCATGTATTTCACGATAATGTTAGCGAATAGTCCGGCTTCCGGCTGCCCAAACGATTTGGAACGATGATCTGTATTTGGTCGCGCCAACTTGTCATAAGCACTTTGCGTCAAGGATTCTTGCTCTGATGCATCTTCCGTCCATTGCTGAAACTGCTTGGCTGAAACTGCGCGCGCCGTAAAGTCCATATCTGCAAACCCGCGGCCGCTAATATTGGCTGAACTGCCGTGATAATCACCCGGCTGCTTGGCAGTTAAGTGCAGCTCTGTGCCCATGCCCGGCATGGCATAAATTTGGCCACCGAGGCTGGGAATCCAAAATGAATTCATGACACTGTCAGAGGTTATCTGAAAGTTCAGCGGCCGGTCAACCGGCACTTCCAGCAAATTCAGACTGGCCACGTGCTGTTCGGGGTATATAAACAACCAGCGCCAATCCAGGGCAACAACCTGAATTGTCAGCGGTTGGGCGCTGGCATTAAGCGGTCGATAGGGGTCAAGGGTGTGAGAGCTTTGCCAGGTGACTACTGACAGCACTGTAATAATGGCAATCGGTACACCCCACCAGATACCTTCAAACAGACGGCTGCCATCCCAGTCTGGCGTATATGCCTTGGGCTTGTGATTGTTCTCGCGGTAATTCCAGGCAATGGCGACTGTCATGACATAAACGGGCAGTACGACAATCGCTGACAGCGCCAGACCAAACAGAAACAGGTGCTGCTCTTTTTGCGCAATCATACCGTGCGGCTGCAGCACCGCTACGGTGTGTCGTTTTAGATACCAAATAAGCAGGGCAACCAGGCCTGCAGGCGGCAATATAAACCAGAGAAATTTTGTTTTTTTACCCATCTCGCTTACGTTTCAAGTATAGCACGCGTTAGAAGTGTTCGCGGATGTGGCCGAAGGAGTATTCCCAACGGGCCGTGGCTTTTTTGTGCGGATTAAACAGGCCATCCGGGTCCATGATGTGCTTGGCTTCTCGGAAAATTGCCAGCATTTGCGACCCGTACATTTCTTCCAGCCAGGGCCCGCGGACCAGGCCGTCATTATGCTCGCCGGATAGGGAGCCGCCGTACTTTAGCACTAAACGATTGACTTCTTTCATGGCCGGCAGAATCTTGCGGCGGTCAACCGGATCTTCCAGCTTCATGAGCGGTATAACATGGAAATTGCCATCGCCCATGTGGCCGGCAATAGTGGCAAACAACTTGTATTTTTTAATAATGCGGCGCAGTTTGGGCAGAAATGCTGTCAGGTGCTGTGGCGGCACCACGAAATCATCGATAAATGGCGCCGTGTGCTTATCGTGAACCTTGCTGCGCAGCAGTTGGAAGCTGTTGCGGCGCATAATCCAGAACTTTTCCGCCTTGCCGTCGGTGGGGTCCTCCTCGAAGCCGTTTATCTCATAGCGGGCACGGTGTTTAGCCAGCTCTTTGTGCATGGCGTGCACGCGTTGGCGCACCTCCGCAGTGTTGTGGCCTTTGTAAGAGATCATGAGAATCAGCTTGGGAATACCGCGCAACAGCTGCAAACCGTCGGGAATTAAAGTAATCAGCAGATGGATGAACTTTTTCCAGCCCAACATTTTTAAGAAGCTCGGCATAAAGCGAATCGACAGCCACAATGTTTGGTCATCGAAAGATTCGAAGCGAGATGGCTTGGAAGCAACCACTTTTTCAATCACTTCACCCAGATCGTCAATGTCTTTCATGAACAGCACCAGCAAACCTTCGTTGGTACGGGCCGAGACCAGTCGGAAATGAATGTCGGTCACAAAACCAAGCGTGCCCTGAGCACCGACGATCAGTTTGGTCAGATCAAAAATGCCGGTTTTGCGGTCCCAGACGTCCCATAAGTTATAGCCAGTGGAGTTTTTGCTGACATGCGGCTTGGCAGCTTTGATTTGGTCGTAATGTTTGTCACAAAGCTCAAATATTTTTTTGTAAACATGGCCTTCGAAATCTTTCTGGCGCATTTTTTTAGCCAGCTCAACTTTGTTAAGTGGCTTAACTATTCGCTCCACACCGTCGGCAAACACAAACTTAAGCTGCGTTACAAAGTCCTCGGTTTTGCCAAATTCAATTGATTTTTCGCCGCCGGCATTATTGTTGACCATGCCGCCGACAGAGGCTAAATCGCGCGAGGCAGGGTAGGTTGGCATGATCGCCCCGTGCTTTTTGGTGGCGACATCAAAGTCACGATAAAAAACACCCGGCTGAACTTGGGCAGATCGCTCGGAAACTTTTTCGATCTTGGTGAAGTGCGTTAGAAAATCGACGATCACAGAATCGTTAATGGCGCCGCCGGACATGTCGGTGCCGGCACTGCGGGCAGTCAGGCTCAGGTCAGGGTGTTTGGCGTGCAGAGCGGCCACGGTTTTAACCAGTTTTTCAACGTCGGCGGCGTTTTTCGGCCGAACGACCAGTTTCGGCCGGAGCTCAAACATGGAAGCGTCATGGCTGTAAAAGTCCAAGGTAGCCGGATCGGCTGCGGTTTCTCCCTGGAAGCCGGCCTTTTTGAGTCCCACCAATAAATCATCCATTACGTTTAAGCTTACGGGCTTAAGAGGTCCAAATCAAGCGCCGATCTGGTATACTTGGGGCGAATAAGGGAGTCGCTATGAAAATCGCAATCGTCGGACCAACCCATCCTTATAAAGGCGGCATCGCGCAGCACACTACAGAATTAGCACATCATCTGAAAGCCGCTGGCCACCACGTTGAGTTAATCTCGTGGAGCCGGCAGTATCCATTCTTTTATCCTGGCGTGCAATTTGTGGATGAGAACAAACCGGAAGTGCCGGTTTTTAAGGAAGCGAAGCGTGTTTTGTCCTGGCGCAACCCTGCCGGGTGGGCCCGATGGGCCCGTCGTCTGCGCAACTTTGACGAAGTAATTTTCATTTGGTTCGTTCCAACCATTCAGGGACCGGTCGCCTTAACCATGATGCAGGCCCTCGGCAAGCACGGCCCTAAAAAGATAATTTTAGCCCACAACATGGTTAGCCACAGCGCCAGCGGTCCTGATAAGAAACTGGCTAAACTGGCCTTCAGTCGGGCCGATGAAGTCCTGGTTCACACCGACGCTATGGCCGAGAGAGTCCATGAGCTGGCCAAGGCCAATGTTAAGGTCGCTGCCATGCCCGCTCACTTGCCAGGCGGCGTGCCGAAAACTACCCATCATCTTGGAAAATTGCACCGACATCTGTTGTTTTTCGGTCTTGTGCGCAAATACAAGGGTGTCGACATTCTGCTGCAGGCTCTGGCTAAGGTGCCTGATATTAAGTTGACCGTTGCTGGTGAAATGTGGGGCAAGCAAAAAGCCAACCTGGAGGCTTTGGTGCAAGAATTGGGCTTATCGGATCGTGTTGAGTTAAAAGCCGGGTATGTGGCCGCTGAAGATATTGCCGGTTTATTCGCTACAGCTGATGGTTTAGTGCTGCCATACCGATCGGGCACGGCAACTCAGAACGTTGAGTTGGCTTTTGCGCACGGTTTGCCGGTAATCGCAACGGCCGTAGGCAGCATGCCCAGCCAGGTTCGCCAAGGGGTTGACGGCCTGATTTGTGAGCCCGAAAACCCTGATCAACTGGCCAAGGCCATTGAAGAGTTCTATCTGCCTGGAGTGGCTAATCATTTAGCCAGTAATGTGCCAAAAGTTTCCAGCGAAAAAGACTGGGACAACTACGTCGCCACCTTGACCAGTTAGCTCTGGTATAATCATAAGCATCATGAGCAAAGAAAAAGTTCTGGTGGTTGGCGGTGGCTTTGGCGGCGTAAAGGCCGCTTTAGAGTTGTCCAGCGACGACCGCTTTCACGTCACACTACTCAGCGACAGCAACGAACTTCGTTATTATCCGACCCTGTATCACACTGCTACCGGCGGCAAGCGTGCCAACTCCAGCATTCCATTCAGCACTATTTTTGCCGACAAGCCGGTTGAAATTGTCACCGCTGAGGCTGTCAATATTGACCGCAAAGCTAAGACAATCGGCACCAGAGACGGCAAGAAATATAGTTATGACGTCCTCATATTGGCGCTGGGTGTTGTAACCAACTACTTCGGAATTCCCGGCCTGCAGGACTATGCTTACAGCATCAAAACCCAGGCAGAGGTCGCGCGTTTTAAGGAGCATTTACACCGGCAACTGACCGAAGATGGACATGAGGACCTGAACTACGTGATTGTTGGCGCCGGACCAACCGGCATTGAACTTGCCGGCGCGCTGCCAGATTATTTGCGGCGCATTATTAAAAATCACAATCTGCCGAGGCGTAAGGTTCACATTGATCTGGTCGAAGCTGCGCCGCGGCTGTTGCCGCGTTTGCCGCACGATGCCTCGCGCATGGTCCGGCGCCAGCTGAATCGCCTCGGTATCAAACTTTACCTAGGCAGTGCAGTACAGGGCGAAACCGCCGATGAGCTAATGGTCAACGGCAAGCCAATCCGCAGCCACACCGTCGTCTGGACGGCGGGCGTTACCAACCACCCTTTTTTCAAAGACAACGGCTTTTCATTAATTGGCCGCGGCAAGGTTGCTACCGACATTTATTTGCAGGCTGAGGACAATGTTTTCGTGATTGGCGACAATGCCAACACACCATTTAGCGGCTTAGCTCAAACGGCTCTGCATGATGGTAGTTTTGTGGCCCACAACCTCATCCGCCGCGCCGATGGCAGACATTTTAAGGGATATTCCGTGAAGGAACCAATAACTGTTATTCCGGCCGGTCCACGCTGGGCAGCCGTAGTATGGGGCAAATTACGGATATACGGCTGGCTGGGCTACGCTATCCGCGAGGCTGCGGATCTAATCGGCTTCCACGATCTCGAACCCTGGGCCACCGCCGCCAAGCAATTTATGACCGAATTCGACTCTCAAGATGACTGCGACGTCTGTGCCATAGCGCACGCCGCCGGCCAGCACTAGATTTCCGTTACAATAGGAGTATGAGCGAGCTTAATAAGGCGCAGGCCGCCGCGGTTGATATTGTTGACGGGGCAGTGCTGGTGGTGGCTGGCGCCGGGACTGGCAAGACCCGCGTGATTGTGGAGCGCATCGCCCACCTGATAGAGAAGGGCGTGGAGCCGTCAGCTATTTTGGCGCTGACCTTTACCGAAAAGGCTGCCGGCGAGATGCTGGACCGCGTCAACGCCGGCAAAGCGGGCGTGACGCTGGATACCACCATTGCGACGTTCAACGGCTTCGGCGACGAGCTGTTGCGCGCCTACGGCGGCGAATATGGCCTGGGCAGTTTGCGACTGCTCGGCAAAACTGGCCAATTGGTATTCCTACGTGAGCATTTAGATGAGCTTGAACTCGACTATTTTTCGCCTGTGAGCAACCCTGATGGACAGCTGGAGCTGCTGACGAGTTATGTTTCGCTCCTCAAACAGCAGCTGGTCACACCAATAGCGTACGCCAAATACGCCGACCAACTGCCTGACAGCGACGACGCCGAAAAGCTTGAGAAACAAAAACACCAGGAGCTGGGCCGGTTCTTTGACAAATATCTGCAGCTTTGCCGCCAGCACCAAGTGATTGATTATGACGACCAGATCTACTTGGCGATCGAGATGCTTGAAGCCCGCCCCAACATCCTGAAAACCTTACACGAACGCTATCAATATTTGATGGTTGATGAGTTTCAGGACACTAATCCCATGCAATCAAAGCTAGTCGACCTGCTGGCAGGCAAGTCACAGAACATCATGGTGGTTGGTGACGACGACCAAAGTATTTATGCCTGGCGCGGCGCCACCCTGGCCAACATTCTGGACTTCAAAAAGCGCTATCCCAATGCCAGTGAAGTCGCATTAACCGAGAATTACCGTTCCACCCAAGGCATTCTAGACAGCGCCTACCAGCTAATACAGGGCAATAACCCTCATCGTTTAGAAGTTATCAATAACATCAACAAACGTTTGCACGCCCAGGCCGAAGGCCCCGGCCCGCGAATTGAGCACTTCGCCAGCTACGACGCCGAGCTGGCTTGGCTGGCCCAAGATATTCAGAAACGACTGGACAAGAAGCAGCCGGCCGGCGAGATCGCGGTGCTGGCCAGGCGCAATCAGGGCGTCGAGAAAGTCCACGCGGCACTGGATCTGTACGACGTCCAGCACCGCGTCGCCGGCCTCGGCAACGACATCTACGCTCAAAACAGCGTCCGCCAGTTAATTGAAGTTTTAAAGTGCATAGCCGACCCTGGCGATAATTTAGCGCTGTATCACGCCTTAACTGGACCGCTTTTCAAGGTCGACATTAACAGCGTCGCCAGGTTGTCTGGCGAGGCCAAACGCACGCATAAAGCACTAGACGAGCACATCCGCGAAGATAAAGCCGTGGCTGAGGCGCTGCAACAGATAGACGGCTGGCGCCAAGCCGCCCAGGAGCAATCAGTCGGCGTGCTGGCTTATAACATTATTACCGACAGCGGCTGGAAGCAACAACTCTACGACGCCTCTGAGCACGACGCCGCCGTCTTCGTAGAGGTGCAGGCCTTAGCCAAATTCTTCCGGACTCTAAAAGAATTCGAGCGGGTTGCCAGCATCGCCAGTGTTGTTGAGTACGTCGCCAACTTGCCGGTGCTGCAAGCAGCGGGCAGTCAATTTGAAGATGTCACTCTGGACATCGCCGACGATCAGGTCAATGTATTGAGCGTCCACCGGGCTAAAGGTCTGGAGTGGAAAACTGTTTATATTGTTGATTGCACCGAAGGCTCATTTCCGCTTGTTAACTTCGGTGGCGGCCTTAAACTGCCTCTTGAATTACAAGCCAACCCCACTGAGGCTGACGAGCACCTAGCCGAAGAGCGCCGTCTGATGTATGTGGCCGTCACTCGGGCTCAAGAAGAGGTAGTTATGTCTTACTCGGACCGACACGGCAGCGGCGCCGCGCGCAAGCCGTCACGTTTTTTGAACGAACTTACTGGCTACCAGCCAACCACCACAGCCATCGAAGACTCAAAGCTAAATGGCCTTGAAACTTTTGCTCCCAGTGCTTCAAACGACGCCATCAAACTGCCGGACAGCATGTACTACCATGATCGTATCCACCTTAGCGTCAGCCAGATTGAAACTTGGCTGCGCTGCCCGCAGGACTTTTATTACCGCTACGTGCTAAACATGCCGCTGCCACCGGCGCCACAGCTGGAATATGGCAGCCTGATCCACGATGTTATTGAGAAGGTCCATGCCGGCCGCGAACACGGCAGGCCACCCAATCTGGAGCAGCTCATTGAAAATGTTCGCCAAAACTTGCCTCAAGCCGGCTACCCATCGTTGCGCTCACGCGAAAGATCACATAAGCAAGCCCTGGAGACCGTCAAAGCCGTCTACGAGCGCTTTATGCATGACGAGCTCCCCCTTGAAACCGAGTGGCCGTTTACTCTGGAGCTGTCACAGCTAACAATTAGAGGCAAGATTGACGCCGTCTACCAAACGGAGCAGGGCGTTGAGATTCGCGATTTTAAAACTGGCACCAGCGCCAATACGCCTGAAAAGGCCAAGAGCAGGGTTTCAGGCTCTCAGCAGCTGACGCTATATGCCTTGGCATGGCAAAACTTACGCGGCGAAATGCCTGCCAAGCTAACCCTTGATTTTGTCGAAACCGGCCAGTTGGCCTCTGTTAAAAAGCAAGCGAAGTCACTGGACACACTTGAAGAAAAACTAGCCGTCATGGTCAAGGATCTGCTAGCCGGAAACTATCCGCTGGGCCGCGACCATAGCCGCTGTCAGCACCCGCTCAACTAAACAAAAAAGGGCCCGTTGGGGCCCTTTTTTGTCTGACGATTATCTAACTATTTCTTCTTGCGAGCGGTAGTGCGCTTGCGAGCCGGAGCTTTGGCTGAAGCCTTAGCTGCAGGCTTGCTGGAAGTGCTGCTCATGCTGTAAATCGCGGCAACTTCTTTAGCGTCAGCAAACACCAAGGTGTAAAGCTGAGCGCCAACAAAGGCGCCAACAATTGGACCGACAACATATGCCCAGGCCCAGGCACGAACGCCCAAGGCGACAGCCGGGTTGATCAGGCCAATGGCAGCTGATGAAGCAGCCACCACACCTAACATGTAGGCCAGGCCGGCAACACTTGAGCCAACGGCTTGGCTAAAGCGCTGGAAGGCGCCAGAAACCCAGGCGAAAGCAAAGATTGCTGCGCCCACAGCCTCGGCCACCAAGATGTGCCAACTAAACTTGCCGCCGATGGGTTGCAAGGTGTTGTTCACCAAGTAGGTGTACAGGCCGTAAGCAGCCCAGCCACCTAGCATTTGTGCACCAACGTAAAGCAGGCCGGTCAGGGTCTGAACTTTGCGTACCGTCCACAGCGCAATAGTTAGCGCCGGGTTGTAATGCCCACCGGATGCACCGCCAACGGCAAATGTTAACAGGGCTACTGTTAAACCGCCAGCTAGTGCCACGAAAAATGGCACACCAATAGTAGAACGCTGCACGCTAAGTACCAGCAGCGTCAGAACGCCGGCACCTAGAAACTCAGCCACCAAGGCGGCCACTTTTTGTCTTCCAAGCATGTTGGAACCTCCACTTAGTTTATGTCATAAGAGTACCCGGATCTGGCAGCTTTGTAAAGTAGCTGTCTAAGCGGCGCGGCGAGGTCGGGGAGTCCAAACACTGCGGAAGCGCTGACTCAGGCTAATCCGCCCCAGTAAACGTCGCAAAGTACTGGCCTGAGCAGCAGTGTCGGTTTCCAGCAAAGTTACGACGCTGAGAAAGTCATGGAAGCCGCGACGCAACTCGTCACGGCCGCTTAGCATAAGGTGCGGCACGATAGTCTCGCAACGTTTCGCAAACAAGTTGATGGCTTCGTAAAGTTCGGCGTTGAGGCGAACTTCATTTCGAGTCAGATTCGGCACAGTGGTGTGTTTGGAGGCCGCGAGGTAATCGTCAATCAGGCGTTGCTTGTCGGGATCCAGCTCGCCGCTGACCACTGGCAATTCCATATTTCCTGTGGAGGCGTACCGCAACAGGCTGCGGCCAAAGACGACGCCCAGGTCATATGTGGTCCGCAAACCGGCGTCCAAATTCGCGTCTTGATTGTGGCGGGCAATAATGTAGCCGGCCGGGTCAAAGCCGGGCAGGTCGCGATGCGGCACAAGAGTCGCCAGCAAAAGGCGCTGATCCATCTGGCTAATAGTTTCGAGATGGCCATAAATGACATCATGATCAAGCAGCCGGACCAACTCGTCGCCGGTTGAATGGGGCGGGCGGGCTACTTCTGCAGTCATTAAATGTACCTCAGTAGTCACATTATACCATCTCTGTTGATAATCTTGACAAAATTTGCTATAATAATGTGAGTAAAATCACTAAATAAAAGTTCTTAAGGCAAATATGACACAACACGAAGGGTTTTCCATGGCAATTGACAGTGACGAACAACGCCTAGGCAACGAAGCGGCGCTGGCTGAGCGCGAACAGTTTTTTGAAGCGGCCACTCTGGCCGAATCTCGGGTTTTCTGCGGCGACGACCGCGGCCGCGAGCATTTCGTGCATATGTTCGGCGGTCTATTAAACATTGTTTATAACCACTTAGTGATGCTCGAAACCATCGAACCGGAGTCGGTGAAGGAGAGCTTCGCTCAAGCAACCGCCTCGATGGTGCCGGTAATTATGACAAAAGGCGGCGCACCCAAGGCAGGAGTACACAGCGATGAAGCCGCTGAACACGGCATGGAGCTGCGCGTCGACGTCGAAGACGGCCCCCTTGGCTGCAAATATGCTGACGCCCGAGCTGCCATCAGCAGCTTAATCGCGACTGACGCCGATAAAGTTATAGGTATGTCTAGCCGTAAGCGGCCGGAGCTGTTTTCCAACCCGGAGGATGTTGCTTTCGCCAAGCGTTTGGCCGAAGCACACGGTCGCCTAGCCGAGCGCGAAGGCTTTATCACCACCGGCCGCGAGGTAGCACTAAGCGCCGTTAAGGCCGGTGCTGAAAGTTCTGTCGTGCCGGGCAGTCATTCTACCGATAGCATTGGCATCATTAACCTGGTGGCGGGCACTGCACCTGACACTGGCGCAGGTATGGACGCCGGTCTGCCATTCTACGACGAAGACAGCTGGGCCACTAAACAGATTAACGAAAATCTGAGCGATCTCTATCCGTTCGATAGCCGTCAGCAAGAAATTGCCGAAACCATCGACACCATTGGCACCATGATAGCTTTGGGCGTTGACGAAAAAGACATCTACGTCCGCCGGCCAGCCGCTTAAACTTGCCGCCGACTCTTGATTGTGCCACTATAAGGCTAAAATAGGAGATTTGTTGAATGCTAAAAGATTTTAAGAAGTTTGTCCTGCGCGGCAACGTAGTTGATCTAGCCGTCGCCGTGGTCGTCGGTGCCGCCTTTAACAGCGTCGTGCAAGGTTTGGTTAAGGATATCATTCAACCACTGATTAACGGTATCACCGGCAGCACTAATGGTCAGGCGGTACAGGGTACGGCTACCTGGGATGTTGGCGGCCATACTTTTACATTCCCTTGGGGCGATTTTGTCAGTGCGGTAATTTCATTCTTAATTATTGCCGCAGTGGTCTTTTTCTTGGTCGTGCAACCGCTTAACCAGCTGCAGACCAAAGCTGGTCTTAAGAAAGGCACCGAGGAGCCCAGCACCAAAAAATGCCCTGAATGCCTAAGCGAAATTCCTAAAAAGGCCACACGCTGCGCCTTTTGCGGCGTCAAACAGCCATCTAAATAACTTATGTGTGGAGCCGGGCTCTCCGGGAGGCGTCAATGTGGCGCCGCACCCTATCAAGGGTCAGTCCATACTCGAGTCTAGAAGTTCCGGCCTCGCGCATATTTGAAGGCGCAGTCGGTGCTGCGCCAAATCGGTATTGCAAAATGGCCACGCCGGCAATGTCCGCAAACAGCTCATGACGAATTTCAGTGATTGGTGCGCGATTATCAACCTGGTGCCGTAATTCGCCGCTCACCGGTTGAGGCCGAACGTCCACCCGCGAAGAGTAGCCATTCTGCCACATATTATTTCCTTTGATGCCTTCTTTTTAAGCTGGCAACCTGCAGACGTACCGCGCTGCGGTCGACCATCTGTTGGGCGTGCTCCAGCGACACCTGGTCTTTAGCTTCAGCTTTCATTCGCATAGCCCGCTCATGAGCGGCTTCAGCTTCGGCTTCATTGATGTTGTCAGCATGGTCGGCTTCATCGACCAGCACGCGCAAAGTATTGCCGGAAACTTCGATAACGCCGCCACTAATCGCAAAGAACTCACGGTCACGATCGGCATCACGCGGGCCGCGGCGGATAAAAATCACACCGTCGGTGGCCACGCTGGTCAGGGGCATGTGGTCTTGCAGCACGCCAATCTCACCATCCAATGATGGCAGCACGACTTCGTAGACGTCGTCGTCGAACTTGGTGCCGGTGAGGGCTACGAGCTGGAAGTGAATCAAGCTTATTTCTCCGCTTTAACTGCTTTGACGTCGCTAATCGGGCCCTTCAGATAGAAGGCGCTTTCCGGCTTGTCGTCGTGCTTACCTTCGAGGATTTCCTTGAAGCCTTGAATGGTGTCAGACAGTTTAACGTATTGGCCGGGGTTGTTGGTGAACTGTTCGGCCACGAAGAACGGCTGGCTCAAGAAACGCTGAATCTTACGGGCGCGGGCCACTAGCTGTTTGTCTTCTTCGGACAATTCTTCCATGCCGAGAATGGCGATGATGTCCTGCAAGTCTTTGTAACGCTGCAGCACACGCTGGACTTCGCGGGCGACATTGTAGTGATCTTCGCCAACGATTTCGGGGTCGAGAATGGTTGAGCTAGAGTCGAGTGGGTCGACGGCCGGATAGATACCGATCTCGGTCATGGCACGTGAAAGCACGATGGTCGAGTCCAAGTGGGCAAACGTGGTAGCCGGGGCAGGGTCGGTCAAGTCGTCGGCCGGCACGTAGACGGCCTGAACAGAGGTAATTGAACCTTGCTTGGTCGAGGTAATGCGCTCCTGGAGGGCCCCCATTTCTTGGGCCAGGTTTGGCTGGTAACCCACAGCACTCGGCAAACGGCCAAGCAGAGCCGACACCTCGGCACCGGCCTGAGTGAAGCGAAAGATGTTGTCGACGAACAGCAGCACGTCGTTACCCTTGTCGCGGAAACCTTCGGCTATGGTCAGGCCGGACAGGGCCACGCGCAGACGCGCGCCGGGCGGTTCGTTCATCTGACCGAAGACCAGGCTGGTGTTTTTGATCACGCCTGATTCTTCCATTTCGTAGTACAGGTCGTTACCTTCACGAGTACGCTCACCAACACCGGCGAACACGGAGTAGCCGGAGTGGAATTTGGCAATGTTGTTGATCAGCTCTTGGATCAGCACTGTCTTGCCAACACCGGCACCACCGAACAGACCAGCCTTACCGCCCTTGGTCATCGGACAGATCAGGTCGATCACTTTAATACCAGTTTCCAGGATTTCGACCTGGCCAGATTGATCGATCAGTGGCGGCGCGGCGCGGTGAATTGGCGCGCGGTCTTTAAAATCACCGGCTTTTTCGTCAATCGGTTCGCCGATAACGTTGAACATGCGTCCTAAGGTCTTGTCGCCAATTGGCACAGAAATGGCACTGCCTGTGTTGCTGACTTCGGCACCACGCTTCAACCCGTCGGTGGAGCCCAACGCAATAGCGCGGACAGCCGACTCGCTAAGGTGTTGCGCCACCTCTAGCGTGAGTTCGCGGTCATCTAATTTAACTTTTAGTGCGTTATAAATTGCCGGCAGGTTATCCGTGCCGAACTCCACATCGACCACCACACCCACGATCTGCGTGATCTTGCCGTTCTTAGTCTTAGTTGCTTGTGCCATTATTGCTCCTCTCCTGGCTCGGTTATAGATTTCGATAATTCTTTGACAATACCTTCGGCTTCCTCAATGATATGTTTGCCACAGGCAACAATGCGCTGCCTGTCATTAACATCTGTTAACTCTGAGGGGCGAGACCGTAGTTCATCAGCCACCTGCAAGGCTGCCCGTGAGCGCGACTGCGTAAAGCTGTGCAGTTCATCTGATGGCATACGTTCACGATCAACCATTGAGAGCCTCCGCACCACCGGTGATCTCCGCTAGTTCCTGGGTGATTGAAGCCTGGCGAGCCGTGTTCAGCTCGAGTGTGTAATCGTCGATCAAGTCTTTGGCGTTATCGGTGGCGTTCTTCATGGCAACCATCTGCATGGCGTGCTCAGAGGCCAAGCTTTCTAGCAAAGCTTGCCAAACTTGGGCCTCGATCAGGCGGGTAGCAACTTGGTCGATAACAGTTTCAACATCCGGCTCAAAGTTGCTGACGCTATTAACAGCGTCGTTGGTTTGAGCTTGAGCCGGCAGCAGTTGCTGACTTTGAGCAACCTGGGTGATGGTTGATTTAAAAACGGTATAAATCAGCTGCACGTCATCAAAGTTGCCAGCTTTGTAGCCATCAACCACTGTGTTAAGAATTGGGCGAAGATCGTTAGCTGTAGGCTCATCACCGAAGTTACCATAAACAGCCAGCAGCTCAACTTCGCTCAGGCGGCGAACAAACTGAGCACCCTTGCTGCCAATAGCGATAACTTGGCTCTTAACCTTAGTGTCGCGGTCGTTTTTGAGACTTTGTGTCAGCTGCTTCAAAACGTTGGCGTTATAAGCACCGACCAAACCGCCGTTGCTAGTAACCAGCACATACAGACGAGTTTTTACGGTGCGCTTTTCAAATAGGGGCTGGCGTTCAACTTCGGCTTGGCCGCTCAATTTGGCCAAAAGCTCATTGGCAAGTTCGGCGTAAGCGCGACTTTTCTGGGCATACTCTTGAGCACGGCGCAGCTTACTGGCGGCAACCAGCTGCATGGCCTTGGTGATTTGGCGCGTGTTTTTAATCGAGCCAATCCGGCGCTTAAGGGTAATCGTGCTAGACACGGCCAGTAGGTCTCCTTTGAATGAAGTCCGGGTTTACAGGCCGAGATGATCGAGAACGAAAGGCGGCGCTAATTTGAGCCTCGTTTATTTCTTCCAATTTGCGCGTTTGAGCCACTCGGCCAGCATACTCGGCAGCGGATTCGGCATCATTTTGCTTGCCAACTTCTTGAACGGCCGCTTCGAAAATAAGCTTCACAACTTCACCGGCACGTGTATCCACGTCAAATCGAAGCTCTTCAATAGCTCCAGGAGTCGCCCCGCAGACTTCAGCTACAGACAGGATTGCTCCTGCCAGCCCTAACTGAGCGGCATCCAGTCTCTCTTTAATACCTGCTTCTGTTTCTCTTAACACCTGTTCACGTGTTTCGGCTATAGCCGCATCACGGGCGTCATAGGCCTCTAGTTCTGCCCGGGTTGCCATTGCTAACTCTTTTCTCCCGACCCTTTATTTACAACTTGGTAGCTCTTGGTCACGTCTTTGGCGACCTTCAGAAGTTCGTCATTTTGGGCGTCGGTCGGCTTGTCCCCGGTGTTAAGAGCCTCCGTTAGCTTGGCGTGCTTGGACTTCAGTTCGCGTAGGACGGCCTCTTTGGCGACCTCAATTTTCTCAAGAGGCACAGCGTCAAAGGCACCGTTAGTGGCAGCGTAAAGCACCGAGTACATCTCCCAGACAGATAGCGGCGCGAACTGCGGCTGCTTGAGTAGCTCAGTCAGGCGTTGACCACGTTCAATGGTGTGGCGTGTTTCGGGATCAAGGTCAGTCGAGAATTGGCTAAAGGCGGCCAGTTCGCGGAACTGAGCCAGGCTCAGCTTCAAACCACCACCAACGGCTTTAATACCCTTGGTTTGGGCGGCACCACCCACACGGGAGACGCTCAACCCAACCGAGATAGCCGGGCGGACACCCTGGTAGAACAGGCTGGTTTCCAGGAAGATCTGGCCGTCGGTAATCGAAATCACGTTGGTCGGGATGTAGGCCGAAATATCGCCGGCCTGAGTCTCGATGATCGGCAAAGCCGTCAGCGAACCGGCGCCGAGCTTGTCGGACAATTTGGCAGCGCGTTCCAGAAGACGGGAGTGCAGGTAGAAGACGTCGCCGGGGTAGGCTTCGCGGCCCGGTGGGCGGCGCAGCAACAGCGACATTTGGCGGTAGGCGGCAGCGTGCTTGGTCAAGTCATCGTAAATGATCAGGGCGTGTTGTTTATTGTCACGGAAGTATTCGCCCATGGCGGCCCCGGCGTAGGGAGCCAGATAAAGCATGGCGGCCGGGTCGGACGGACCGGTAGCCACGATTATTGTCTGATCCATCACACCTTCGCGCTTCAGGCGCTCAGCTAGAGCGGCAATCTTGGACAGCTTCTGACCAACAGCGACATAGATGTTAATAACACCGGTTTTCTGACGAGCCTGGTTAACCATGGTGTCGACAGCGATGGCTGTTTTACCGGTTTGGCGGTCACCAATGATCAGCTCGCGCTGGCCACGGCCGATTGGTACCATGGCATCGATAGCCACAAGACCAGTCATCAGAGGTTCATGCACACTTTTACGGGCCAATACGCCTGGGGCAGGGCGCTCCACGCGGCTGGTGAGCTTAGCTTTAATTGGTCCGGCGCCGTCCAACGGACGACCTAAGGGGTCAACAATACGGCCAACGAGTTCAGGACCAACTGGCACTTCCAGCACTTTGCCGGACAAGCGAGCAGTAGCACCGGCCTTGACTTCGACGTCTTCGCCGAGCAGCACGGCACCGATTTCGTCTTCACCGAGGTTGAAAGCGAAGGCCGTGACCGGCTGGCCATCCAGGCCGTCGATTTCCAGCATTTCGCTGTAGCCGGCGGCGCTCAGGCCGTAGATCCAGGCAATACCGTCACCCACGCGGGTAACAACGCCAACGGTTTCAATTTCCGGGCGCGCCTTCAGTTCAGCAATAGCGGCACGAATATCAGCTGATAATTCGGTGATAGAAAAATCTGGCACTTTAGTCCTTTCCAGAGGTTAATTGTTTGAAACGATTCAATTTGGCTTCGACAGACAAGTCTAATTGCTGCTCAGCCAGGCGCAAACGCACACCACCTATAACGCTGGGGTCGTGCACAGGGGTAACGATAATCTGTTTGGCGGCCGGGTAGAGCTCTTTGACCTGACTTTTGATCTCGCTCAGGGTAGCGCTGCTCAGTTCATGAGCACTGGCAGCCAGCACTTCGACATAGCCTTGCTCGGCCCAGTCGGCCTGGATGTCGCGCAGCAGGGAATCGAGCTCGTTAACACGGCGCTCGTCCAGCAGGTAGGCAGCCACTTCACGGCTCAGACGCTTGTCAGAACCTTTCAGGCTACGGTCAGCCACAACACTGGCAATACGAGTGCGCGGAGCTTTCATCTTAGGCACGCTCCTTCAAGGCGCGGTCAATCAGTTGTGCGTCCTTCTTGGCGTCGACTTTCTCGCCGATGATGGCTTCGGTAGCGTCAGAAATCAGACCAACCACCTCTTTTTCAAGGGCGGCGCGGGCGCGAGCAGCGTCTTGCTTGATGCGCGCTTCGGCCTCGGCAACAATGCCGGCGGCCTTGTCCTTAGCCTTGTCCTCAGCTTCGCGAATGGTGCCGCGAGCGGTCTCCTGAGCCTGGGCAATAATGCCATCGGCCTTGGCGCGAGTCTCGTGCAAGGTCTTTTCCACCTTGGCTTCCAGCGCGGCTTGGTCTTTTTTCATCTGTTCGCCCAAGGTGACACCTTGTTCAATGGTGGCGCGGCGGCGGTCCATCATTTTGATGATGGGCTCGAAAGCGTAGCGCTTCAGCACCCAAAACGCGATCACAAAAGTGACCAGCTGAATGACAAAAGCCTTGCCATCGACACCTAAGGCGCCAATGCCGCCTGAACTTTCTGCAAATTGTGTTAGTTGTATCATCTAGGCTTCGCCTTTCATCAGAAAATTAGGATTTTTGCACGATTGTGCAGTTTGTTCGGAACGCGAGCACCGCAAGTGAGCCGTACTGTTCGGTACGGTGAGCGCGGAGCGGAGCGTTTCGGGCAAAATGTGCATCGTGGAAAATCCTCTTATTTAACGAAGAAGGTGCTAGCGAAGGCCAGCAGGCCGTAAACCTCAACCAAGCCAACGAAGACCAAAGCCTGACCCAAGAACTTAGCAGCTTCCGGGTTGCGGCCGACAGCCTGCAAGTAATTAGCGCCGATCAGACCAATACCGATGGTAGGGCCGATGAAGCCGCCACCGATCATGATGCCGTGGGCGATTGATTGAGCGTTAGTAAGTACAGCAAAAAGCATTCTTTCTCCTTTATTTAACTTAAGTAGTTGCGTTTGCTCCCGAAGCACGCGTTGCCTCTATTGTTTCAGGTGCTTCATCTTCGGTCAAGTCATCGTGCTCCTCATGTTCGGTGTGGGCACTGTTGACAGCGATGGCCAAGTAATTGACCCCGAGGATGACGAAAATGTAAGCCTGCAGCGCTCCAACACCGAGCTCTAACAGAGTAAAAGGCACAGCTGTGATAGGTGACAAAATGCTGTGCGGGAACAGGCTACCGCCCAGGAAGGCGAAAACCGCAATCACAATTTCACCGATAGTGACATTCAGGAAAAGTCGCAGCGCCAAGCTAAGCGTGCGGGTTAAGTCAGTTATCATTTCAATCAGACCAATAACTAGGTACAGCGGGTTTAGCGGGCTGCCCATAAAGAAATGCTTGATAAATTTGCCGAAGCCGCCGACTTCACGGATGGAGGCCACGTAGACAGTGACCATGGTGACCAGGCCCATAGCTACGGTTGAGTTCAGATCGGCCGTGAAGGGACGGAATAGCGGGTGATCATGAATCTGCAAGGCATCGCCGACGCCTGGTACTAAACCAGACCAGTTACAGAGTAAAATCACGAAAAATAGCGTGACGAAAAAGGGCACATATTTGCGGCCGATCTTTTTATCGTCAAAGGCGCCTTCAACCAGGTTAGTCACAAAATCGACACCAGCCTCGACGTACTGCGTTAGGCCGCCGCGCGGTTTAACAGAGACACGGCGTGCAACTTTTACCAGCACTGCAATCATAATTGCCAGAATGATCCAGCCGTAGAGCATGGAGTTAGTAATATGCAGCCCGCCAATAGTGAAGTCGTTCAGCGGCGCCACATGTACCACAGGACCGGAGTCGGCAAACAGACTAATCATTGTCGTCCTCCTCGTATTGTTTCTTAATGGCGCGCTTTTGGGCAGCTGTTAGCTTCGGCACTTTGACCTGGTTAGCCTTTTGCAGCGTCTGCCACATAATGTAGCCGGTAAGCCCCATAGCCACGATAAAACCGATGATGCTTAGTGTGGGGCTGGTGTTGAAGTGTTGGTCGAGCTCATAGCCGCCAACAATCGGCACCATAATGGCAATTGCCAAACGCCAGGTCATATCCACCGCCATACTAATAAAGACAGCGCTGGCGCTGTCGTTTTCCACCCCCGTTTTGGCTACTTTCGTTCCCGGTCGTGGCGAGGGCGCCTTAGTGGGCGCGGTCGTCTGCTTCATTTCTTATCTATTGTAACAGATGTGATCTTTATCACGCAACAGTTTGACCCATTTTGGCACAGAACAGGCAACCGCTTGCCACTTTACTTTGTATAGTGCTAAACTGAAAGCATGAGCAATTCAAACAAAGCTTCGGTCACCGTTTACAGCGCTACCTGGTGCGCCTTTTGTCACGCCGCCAAAGACTATTTGGACAGAATCGGCGTCAAATATACCGATAAAGATGTCGAGGCCGACCCAGCAGCCGGGCTGGAGGCTTTTAATAAATCTGGTCAGCGGGCCATTCCGGTACTCGATATTGGCGGCGATATTGTGCTGGGTTTTGACCGTCCACGCATCGATGCGGCTTTGAAAGCCCACCATCTCTCGTCTTAAATAATTCTTAAATCAGCGAAAAATCTTACTCTGTGCAGGCCGTACTTAAGCTATTCTGAAGCTGGTAACACCATGACTGCTGAAAATATTGAAGAACCATACGGCTGGTTACGCAACATTACTCACACAGGTCCGCGGCCAGTGCCGCACATTCCACGTGAGGTATTGTTGGGTGCCGGTGAAATGTCTTCGGCCGCTCCGGAAACTGGCCGTTTGCCAGATGTCTTTCCAGATTTTTTGGCCACCACAGGGGTGAAACAGCAAATCGAAGTGCTGGCCGAGACGGATGAGGTTATACGTATGTTCAGCAACACATTGCTGGATTTTATTGAACGTCGAGCTGTCAGGGAACGCATGAATCCGCTTTTGCGTGATGCGGCCGGCCGACCCCGCCGCCCCATCATTCGGATTGCCCGGAGTTATCAAAAAAGCTTTTATGCTGAGCTCGACCGCTTGCCGGAGTCACAGCGCGAGGCCGAGAGGACACGACAAATCAATAAACACGCCCCTGTAGCCCGGGCCAATATCAACGTTTATGCCGAACCATGGATTGCCAACGAACTTTCATGGGGCTTTCACAACGCCCGCGAGGCGGCAGCGGATCCGTCTGAAGAATTAAAATATCGGCGGGCGGGCGCCGTTATTGGTGATGTCATGGTAGCTATTGGCCGAGCCATACAGGCACTGTAGTAAGCTAGAGGCATGGCCTTTGAGGACTACAAAAGCAAACAGTCGGTTGTGATTGTCTACACAGGCGAGAGCAAGGGTAAAACCAGCGCTAGCTTAGGTTTGATGGTGCGCGCCCTCGGTAACCGCTGGAATGTGGCTTTTATACAGTTCATCAAACACTGGGGTGTCGGCGAACACGTTTTCATTCGTGATATTCAGCCAATCTATCGTGACCAGCTGTACTTTTTTAAGGGCGGCAAGGGCTTTTATCAGGCCGGCGAGCTCAGCGAGCAGTACATCACCGAAGAGCAACACAAGCAAGCCGCACAGGAAACCTACGAGGCCGCCCTGGAGGCTGTTAAAAGCGGCAAGTATCAGCTGGTGATTTGCGACGAGATTAACAATGCCGTCCATGACGGGCTGCTCAGCGAAAAACAGCTGGCTGATCTGTTAAAAGCTCGCTCGCCGAAGACCAGTCTCTGCCTAACCGGCCGCAATTTCCCTGAGAAGTTTTTGGATCAAGTCGACATCGCAACTGATATGCACAAGATCAAGCACCACTTCGACGACAAGTTTCTCGCCAACAAGGGCATTGACTTCTAAATAATTTAATTATTAGATAAGCGCATGAGTGAAGTTACAAACGCCCAGTTTATGGAAGCTCTAGCCCGGAGGCCTCAGCACGAGCTGATGATGTCGACTCTGGACATGATTACTTCTACAACCGACTTGCAGCGAGATTTGCCGGCAGCAAGCAGCCCAATGGATATGCTGGCCCAGCTGGCCATCATTAACAAAAACATCTCTGTTATTAACGCAAATCTGCTCGGGCTTGGCGGCCTCCAACATTATTTTGAAGAGGGAGATAGGCGTCAGCCGGCTACTTTTTTGAGGTGGGCAGGGCCCGCCAGCGGTGCCGAGCCAGATCAACAGAGCTGGACAGTCATTAGTCCCGATGGCGGTAGTTACGATGTGACCGTACAGAACTCCGTAATTGACGAAATGCGCGAGTCAGCTACGCCTGGCTTGCCACCCGTGCCGACGGCCTTCACTTTTGGAATTGATCAGGTATTCGGCAATCCAAATCGCTCCCGCCGACCACGCCGCACAGCCCAAACTATTATTGACGAGTTTATCGCCAGACAGCAGCCGTTTTCGCCGTCTAGCGGCTCATAATTTGCTACAATCAGCCTATGTCCAAGCCACGTTTGTATCTGTTTATTGGCTATCCCGGAGCCGGCAAAACGACAGTTGCACTGCACATCGCCGCCAAAAGCGATGCCGTCCATCTTTGGGCCGACCGCGAGCGCCTGAAAATGTTTGGCAAGCCGACGCACAGCGCAACTGAAAGCCACCAACTTTATGATCACCTCAATCAGGTGGCTGCCGACCTGCTAGCTCAGGGGCGAAGCGTTATCTTCGATACCAACTTTAATCTGCTGAAAGACCGCCGGCACTTGCGCGAAATTGCCGATCAAGCCGGCGCCGAAACCATTACCATTTGGGTGACCACTCCGCGTGAGCTGGCTGAGCATCGCGCCATCGCCGATACCGCCGCACAACCGACCCGCCTGTTAGGTGACATGACCCCTGGCGAGTTCGAACGAATTGCCAGCCATCTGGAGCCGCCTACTGAAGATGAAAAAGTTCTTAAATTTGACGGTACCGAACTTGACATTGAGGCGCTCGAGCGCGAACTTGGGCTGTAGTGAAACGTTATCGCTACCGCCGACTGCACGGCTGGAGCTCCCTAGTAGCACTGCTGGTCATTCTCCTGGTCTGGTATGGCCAGGGCCAGAGTTGGTTCGGCCCGCTCACGCACGCCCAGCACGGCACTTACAGAATTGACCACTTCATCGACGGCGACACCATTGCCGTCGACATGAATGGTACAGTCACAGATGTCCGCTTCATTGGTGTTGATACCCCGGAAACGCACAAACCCGATACGCCAGTGCAATGCTACGGACCAGAGGCAGCAGCTTTCACCGCACGCACTATTGGCTCGCAGCGAGTGCGCCTAGTTTCCGATTCGCTGAGCACCGATCGCGACCGCTACAACCGGCTGCTGCGCTATGTTTATTTACCGGACGGCCGCAATCTTAATGAGCTCCTGGTCCAGCAAGGCTATGGCTTTTACTACCCATATTTTGCTTTCAGCATGGACAGCCGCTTTGCGGCCGATGAACACCAAGCCATGGCCGCGCACCGCGGTTTATGGTCAGCCTGCAAGCCTACGCCGAGCGACGATGGCGGCTTTAAGATGAACGAACCGGAGCCTAAACAACGTTAGTTGTCGGATCAATGCGTTGAGCAGTGGCCTGGAAAAGCTGATTTAACGAAAACCTCTCGGTAACCGGATCATAAGCTCGGTAGAGCAGGCGGGCAGGCACGTAAAATGTCCAGGTTACGAACAGGACTGGATACATGTGCAGGCGACGCAGAAGACCATGCTGCTTATAGGTTTTGGGGCTCATGAGCGTATAGCGCACAAAGTCAGGGAAACGCATATCCACCCGCCGCGAACTGGTGGGCGCGATCAGCGAAGCATCATAATTCACGCGCAGCCCTTGGCGCTGTAGGTGTATGCCCAGATCAAAGTCTTCGTGTTGGTAGTTGTGAAAACAAACTTCCGACCGCACCTGTTGCCAGGCCGAGCGGCGCAGCGCCATGTTGGCGCCCCATAAAAACACCATATCGCCCAGACAATTGGCTAAGTGCTGGCGGAAAATTGCATCCATGCCATCGGCCAGGCGGCGAAAAGGAAAATCAAAATAATGCGGGGCGCCGGAAACGGCCGCCAAAGCCGGGTCCTCAAAAAGCTTTTGCAACCGCTCGACCCAATCTGGGTTCAGGCGCGTATCAGCGTCAATGCGACCGATAATGTCGCCGCGGGCGGCATCAAAACCGCGGCTGCGGGCATAAACTACACCTTGTCGCGGCTCATGCAGCAACTTGACAAAAGGGAAGCTGGCTGCGATCGCAGCGGAATTGTCAGTTGAGTTATTGTCGACCACAATGACTTCCAGTGGCTGCACCTTTTGGGCGGCGATGGCCTGCAGGCAAGCCGCCAGCTGATCAGCTTCGTTGTATACTGGGATCACAATGCTAACGCTAGGATGCATTTCGATGCCCGCTTTCGAGATAAAAATTGCAGATTGCGGACGCAGAGCCTGGAGCGCGAGGAGACGTAATGGTGTTTACGGCGACGAGTAATACAGAGCCTGCGGCTGATGAGGCTGCAGTTTTTAGCCGGAATGGGGCATCGAAATGCGTCCTAGAGATTTTGGTCTGATTCATGCCTACTCATTCTAGCAAATCTTCGCTGAGAAAAAGCTTGCTCCAGGCCCTGGGGCTAATTGTCTGGCTGCCCAGAAGCAAATGGGCCAAACGCTTGGTTTACGGCTTTTTATCTCTGTTAATTTTACTGGTCGCCGGCATGTACGGCATTGCGCAGTGGTACATTCAGAGCGAAAAATCTAAACCACTGGAACTCGGTGTGACATTTATTCCTGATTACGCCAGCAGTCTGGGTGTTGATCCGCAGGCTACGCTGAATGCGCTGCTGAACATCGGAGTGCGCAACTTTCGATTGGTTAGCTACTGGAGCGACATGGAGTCTACGCCTGGCCAATATGACTTTTCACAGCTGGACAGCGAGTTCCAAGCGATCGCTGCCAAGCACGGCCACATCACGCTAACGCTCGGCCTGCGCCAACCGCGCTGGCCGGAGTGCCACATGCCGTTCTGGGCTTCCAATGAAAAGCCAAACCAGTGGCAGCCACAACTTAGCAAGTTTGTTGCCGCCACCGTTAACCGCTACAAAACCAGCCCAGCGCTCAAGAACTACCAGCTAGAAAACGAATATTTCTTAAAAGGCTTCGGCATTTGTGACGCCATTCCGGGCGCCGAAAGCCGCCAACGCCTGATCGATGAGAACAACTTGGTCAAAAAACTTGATCCAGGGCACAGTATTACCATCGCCCGCAGCAATAATGACTTGGGCTGGCCGGTCGGCCAACCGCGGCCGGATCAATTTGGCATTAGTATTTACAAACGTGTCTGGGATGCTAACTTCAGCCATCGCTATCTGGAGTATCCGTATCCGGCCTGGTATTACGGCTTTTTGGCCGGCTGGCAGAAAATCGTCGATCACCGCGACATGGTCGTAGACGAGCTTCAAGCCGAGGCTTGGCCGCCCCATGGCAAAACCATCCCAGATACGCCATTGGCTGAACAAAGTAAATCAATCGACGGTCCACGCTTAAGCGCTCGCATCAAGTACGGTGAAGATACCGGCATGCGTACCATCTATTTCTGGGGAGGTGAATACTGGTATTACCGCTTAACAGTGCTGCACGACCCCAGTTTGTGGGAAGTGGCTCAATCTACGTTCCAACAGCAATAAGCACTGTTGTCAAGAGGGGCGGCCAACAGGTACAATACCCTTATGGCTAAGAAACCCGCCAACCTGCCGAAACAGATCAAAAACCGACGAGCCCGACACGATTATCAGCTCGGCGATTCTTTAGTGGTGGGTATTGAACTGACCGGGGCGGAGACCAAGGCGCTGCGCCTTGGCCACGGTCACTTGCGTGGCGCCTATGTCACCGTCAAAGGCGATGAACTATTCCTGATTAACGCCACCATCGCCGGCACCAGCGGTATCTTAATTGAAGAGTCTGAACAAACACGGGCCCGAAAGCTGCTGGCCAAGCGCCGCGAAATTCGGGCCTTGATTGAAGCTAAACAACAGGGACAGACCATCGTACCACTGGCTTTATTGACTGAAGGACGCTTTATAAAATTACGATTGGCCGCCGGACGCGGCAAGAAACGCTACGACAAAAGACAGACACTGAAGGCCCGCGATCAGCAGCGCGATATTGATCGCATCCATAAGCGCTAAGCCGCTTATGCTAAAGTAGAAACATGCCCCGACTCTTTCGCCAGGCTGGCCCGCGCTGGGCCGATGGCGCCGTTATTTATCAGATTTATCCGCGCAGTTATCAGGACGCTAACGGCGACGGTATAGGCGACCTGCCCGGCATTACCCAGCGGCTCGATTACTTGCAGGAGCTCGGCGTCACCGGTGTTTGGCTGTCGCCGTTTTATCCTTCACCAATGGCCGATTTTGGCTACGACGTATCAGATTATTGCGATGTTGACCCGGTCTTCGGCACGCTCGACGATTTTAAAGATCTGCTCAAAGAAGCCCATAAGCGCGACATCAAAATTATTATCGATATTGTGCCCAACCACAGCTCGGATGAACATCAATGGTTCAAGGCCTCCAGACAGTCACGCGATAACAAATATAGCGACTGGTATGTCTGGAAAGATCCGGCTGGCTGGGAAGGCACGAAGCCGCTGCCGCCAAATAACTGGTTAAGTATTTTCACTGGCCAGTCGGCCTGGGAATGGGTGCCGGCGCGCCAGCAATTTTACTTGCACACCTTCGGTGTCCGCCAGCCAGAGCTCAACTGGCAAAACGCAGCAGTACGCAAGGCCATGAAAAATGTGCTGCGTTTTTGGCTGGATCTCGACGTCGACGGTTTTCGGGTAGACGCCGTGCCGTTTATGGGCAAGGATCCAGACTTCAGTGATAACCCGTTGAACCCCGATTACAAGGAGGGCGAGCATTCGCTTTATGACTCGCTGCTGCACATAAACAGTCAGCACTGGCCCCAGCACTACGAATACCTGCAGCAGATGGCCAGCGTGCTGAAGGAGCGGCGTTATAAGCGCCAGCCGCGGTTTATGGTGACCGAAGGCTACACCGCCCGCCAAGACATCGTTGAAGAATATTTGCGCTATTACCGCGGCATGGACCCCAAAGTCGCCGCGCCATTCATCTTTGAAGGCATCATTTTGCCGTGGGAAGCTCAGCAGTGGCGTCATTTCCTGGACCGTTTTCACACCGCGCTCAACAACTTCAGCCCGGTGGCAGTCGCCAGTTATGCGTTCGGCAATCATGATCAGCCGCGCTTGGTATCACGTTTGGGAGAGGCCCAGGCCCGGGCCGCAGCAGTTTTGAAACTAACGCTTCCCGGTATGATTTTTGTCTACTACGGTGAGGACCTCGGTATGCACGATGTCGACATTCCAGCCGACAAAGTGCAGGACCCGGCCGCCGCGGACCGCTTCACTCGCGATGCTGTCCGCACGCCCATGCAATGGTCCGCCGGTGTTAATGCCGACTTTTCAACCGCCAAAGAAACCTGGCTGCCCCTGGCCAACGACTTTAAAGAGCATAATGTTGAAGCCGAAAAACAGGATGAAGCCTCTTTCCTCAACCTGTACCAGACCTTAATACACCTACGCCGCGAATCGTCGGCCATTGGACGGGGATCGATTGAACTAGCTGATGTTACCGATCCTCATCTGTTAGCTTTCATGCGCAAACACGGCAAAGATGTCTATACAATCGTGGTCAACTTCCGTAATCGGTCCGCCGATTATAACTTCGAACGCCCCGGCCATATCGTTGTCAGCAGCGTCAGCGGCAAGCCCAACCATAAGATAGAACGCCACAGTCTGCGCCTTAAGCCGCACGAAGCCGTGGTTATTAAACACTAAGCGTTTACAATCTGTTAATAAGCAGTTAGAATAGACCAGTTCTTTAATAATCCGGGGTAGCTCAGCGGTAGAGCGGGTGGCTGTACGATACAGATTGGTATACAATTTTGTGTATGCCAGATCGTCGAACCTATGCCGACCGAGCCGAGTATCTCAAGCAAGCTGTTTCTACTCGCGCAAAGCGATCAGGCAAAAGCTTATTGAGTATAAGGGCGGTCAATGCATGCTTTGCGGTTACGATAAATGCGCTGACGCACTTGATCTTCATCATTTGGATCCAAATCAAAAAGAATTTGGTATTTCATCTGGCGGGTTAACCCGCGCATGGAGTAAAGTCGTCGCGGAAGCAGATAAGTGCATACTTGTTTGCGCCAATTGTCATCGTGAAATACATGCAGGCGTTACGAAAGTGCAGCCTGTTCAAGTAATTGAGCAGTGAAAACAGGGTGAATTGCGAGAAGCCTAAGTCAAAAGATAGGGTAATTCGCAGCCAAGCCGAAATTAGGTTTAGAGATTTCGGAAGGTTCAGAGACTAGAAGGTGAGCCGAACAATAAACCTTCATTAGCGCCCTGCATCCTTTTCCATTTCGAAAAGGATGATGATATAGTCCACCCATCGCGAAAGCGGTGAATAAGTGTAACCACTAGGTCGCTGGTTCGAATCCAGTCCCCGGAGCCATACAAAGACGGTCGTCGTTTGACGGCCGTTTTTGTATCTCTGGGTCTAGGTGAGAAACAAAGCGACGCAGGTTTGCGGAGCAAAGATGCAAGTCGCTGGTTCGTAAGGAGTGAAGCGCGCAGAAGTTTACTTCGAGCACTGGAGCGACGTAATAGCTAGGGGCCGAAGGCGACGAAGCGTCATCCAGTCCCCGGAGCCAAGCATAAGCACTATACAAATACCACTTTTTGTGGTATTTTTAGTTTTATGAGTTTTGATTCTGTTGTTCGAAACACCCAACGTTATGGTGGCCGTGAAGCGGTTGGCTCAGCATTATGGCTAGAACACTGCCAGGGCTTAGTCGTGCCTGCAGATAGTGCTGATGCCATAATCACTCCCGGTGATTTACGCGCTGACGAAAAAGACTTTGCTACCAACGGTTATGTTCAGCCACACAAACTTGATCGTAAAGTACTTAAAGGGTTGGCTTCGACTCAATTGCTTAGAAATTATCTTTTGCCAGCTTTGCCGGTGCGCATGACTGGCGATTCTCGTATGGAAGAATTGCTCTTAAGTACAGAGGTTATTACACATAATATTCCTGTTGAACTTACCGACTCAGTCGGCACTACTGTGATCAGTAGCGACAGACCCGACATCGTGCCAACTTTTTCAATACGCTTCGTGCCAACCGTGGGTGAAATTGAAAGTTTCGGCATTTATCCTGCTTCTTCACATGATGCCTACGCCATCAACGCTGTTGAAGTTGATGATAAGTCATACCGCGCAGTCATCGGTGGCCGCGTATTAATTGAGTGCTTCAAGGTGCCTCAAGACGAAGAATTGCCACCGCAAATCGCTCCCCATCAATTCTAGAGCTAGACACAAGCCAGTAAATATACTAAAGTAGGCTTCGATATGCGTGGAGTAGCTGCCGGAACAGTTTTAGCAACCGGATTAACTCTTGCTGGCTGTGCTAGTGGCCATCCCGAAGCCGTACCAAGACCTGTGGTCAGCCCAGCTCTTGACTGCGATCAGCCACGCGCTGCGCCACTATTAGTTGAAGACTGCGAAGCCGTTGTCAAAACAGGCTTTGAGCCTTATTACCCAGTGGTCAGATTTGCACTTAAGAACGTCACGGTTTATCAGAATGAGCTCCCCCGAGGTCCGGTCATCAGGCCAACCGATGTAGAGATGGTGCTGCTGGATAGTGTTCACACCAAGTCGTTCTCTCGCACTAACAGTGCGTATACGCCCGAAGATTCCGGTGCCTTTTATGAGAGAAAAACCCGAGTCGACACAGTCTTTGATGCCGACACCATGGACCCCGAGCAAGAAGAAGTGGTTACGCTGCACGAGCTTAACCATGCTTATTATGCTAGCCAACGTGGTTATCCAATGCCGTCCCGTAAAGCCACCAACAAAGAGGTCACTGACAGCGTGCTTGAAGAAATTGAGATGATGACCAACACTCAGGACTTTATGAAGGTGTTGTATGGCCAAAAATATGCCGACTTCATCGACAAGACTACCCACACGCTTATAGATGCCAATGGAGTCTTCCCAGAGATAACTCGCAACCAACTTGAGTCAGCACTCGGCATGAAACTCAACACCGAGAAGTTTAATTTCTTCTTGAGTGCCGTAAAATATGCAGCTGTTTTTGAGGCATACGATTTAACCTACGGCCGCGGCGCTACTGCAGCTCGAAACTACAAGTTTGAGTTTGTACTCAAATCTCTAGGCGGCAAGTAGTCATGGCGGACGCCGAGCGAACCATTATTATTCCGCATACCGGAACGGACGGTTACAGCGTAGTTACCGAGCTACCTCCACGTCGCATTTCAAAATGGGAGCCGCCAGTAAGTACTACCGGGCTGGTGTCTATCAAATATGAGCTCGGTGATGAGCTTAAAGCAGCCGAAATGCGCATTTACTCTGATGAGCAACGCCTCAGATCGGGTTTTTTGAGCCAGTACTTTTACGAAGTTACATGGCCAACGGATCATGACCAGGATGCAGCGATCGACTTTTTTGAGCCCTTGTTTGAAATGCTCGCAGCCGCCAAAAAGACGAGCGATTCTAAAGAAGTTGCGAGGCAGGGTGACATTGATACGGGCTGGAACTATTGGAAAGCAATTGCTGAACACCATGATTATGATTTTCACCTAGATCTAGGCTGGTTTGTTTATGGCGCCGCCTCAAAGTGGTTTGATCTAATATATATGGCTCCACGCCCGGATGAGTGGGAATCCGACAATGTGCCACCCAGCGATATCACACTATACAGCGACACCAGCTTGCGTAGCCCAGTCCTGCAGGAGTGGATGGCCGCCACGATCTCAGCTGGCGCCACAGATAAGGTCGGCGACATCCTTGGGCAATTCGATGACGCCTTCACGCACTTTATTGGTACCTCAGCGACACGGAGTTTGCCGCAACTTCTGGCAATTGAAGACTAGCTGTCTAAATTGTCGGTTTTATGCAATAATCAGCTCATAAAGAGGGAAGGCTATGGCAAAAATTCTTTTAGTCGAAGATGACGCTAAACTGATTGAAAGCTATACTTTTTTGCTCACCCAAGTTGGACACGAAGTCCAACAAGCTATCAACGGCGCTGAAGGCATTGAAAAGGTTAAATCTTTTCAGCCCGACTTAGTACTCCTCGACATGTTAATGCCCGGCAGCAACGGCTTGGAATTTCTGCAGCAACTCCGCGACACAGGATCCACAGCGAAGGTGGTGGTCATGAGTAACCTCGACAACTTCCAGGCTGAACTTGAAGCCTCCAAGCTGGGTGCTGAGAGTTACATTCTTAAATCAAGCCTGTCGCCAACTCAGCTAGCCGATCTAGTTAAGGCCGAAATCGGGGACTAACCCTCGGCGTTAAAAAGATAACTGTGCCTGGCAAGCTGATTCCATATACTGGTGGCATGAGTGATGCAGATTCCGACAACGAAGATAAGAATGACAGCCTGGACCCGCTTGCGGGCATGGGCGAACGCGCCGCCAAGGCTGCTGACGAGATGATTGCCGAGCAGAGAGCCAAGCTGGAAGAGGAAGAATCATCCTAGCTGCGGTTCCCGAACACGCATTATGAAAAACAGGCTGAGTAGTGTCAGCAGGCCAGCGACAAGCCAGTAGGCCGCGTATCCGTTAGTTGACCCAAACCAAGGCTTAGCTAGTGTAATTGCTATTCCACAGAGCAGCGGACCAAGAAACGAGCCCAAGCCCCGACTAAAGCCAAAAAGTCCGGACATTGCGCCATGGCGCTCATTGCCGAGCATCCGCATAAATAATGCATATGGCAAAATCATCGCCGTGGTGGCAGCAGCCGAAACTATGGGAATCACAAAAATAACAATACTGGAATGCGTGAAAGCAGGAATACTGACACCGGCCCCGTAAATAGTTGCGGCCAATGTCAGAACTCGCACATAGCCGAAACGATCTGCCAACTTGCCAACCAACGGCGCCATTACGAATAGCCCTATGGCAGCTACCGGGAAAATAATGCCCGACACAAAGCTATGGCTTCGACCAAGACCATGCACAAAATATAACACCACAAAAGCCTGAATCGATTGCAAGGTAGCGTTCCAGCAAGCGTTGGCTATCACCATGCGGCGGATATCTGGCTTCTCCTTGACAGTTTGCCAGAGAAGGTAAATGGTCTGTTGAAAGCTTTCAGCACTACGCTTAATTTTTTGCTGGCGATGACGAGCGAGCACACCGGCAATTTCAAAAGTTACTATACCCACGAACGCAGCCGCCACAATAAAGGGCAGAGGCTGCCAAACCGACAGCAAAAACCCGCCACTAACCAATGCTCCAAATGAGCCGACTACCCGCCAAACACCTTCGGCGCTGCCGAACGACCGCTATATTCAGGCGGTATGAGATCAGGGTATAGTGCCCAATATGGTGCTAAATACGCGTAATAGCCAATATAAAACAAGGCCACCATCAGCCCGATTAGCACTAACGAATGTTCCACGCCCGCTAACACCAGGGCCGCAGCCATGGCAAGTGCGGAGGGAATTAAATACTTACTGCGCTCCGAGACAAAATGCACTCTGTCAACCAGCACTCCAAAAATAAAAGGCATGAACAGACCAAAAAACCCTTCGGCGCCAATCACCAGACCAATAATTATAGGATTAGTCAGCTGGACTAGACGACTCGGCAAGTAAGCGGTAAGAATAGTGACAGCATATGTCAGGCCCAAGCTGGGCATACCGAGCATCACCATAAAGCGTACGGGAGAGTGTTTCATGCCTTGCTTTGAGCTTGCGCTCCCGAAGGTTAACGGCGCAATTAAAATTGCCACGGCGTACAATAGAAGAGTATGAATATTCAGCCATGAAAGCCACTGTAGCCACCAGATTAAGCATTGCCGCAACTCGGGAAGAGGTTTTCAAATATTTAACCGACCTGAGGTATCACTATTTGTGGAACCCACAGGTTCGCAAAATTAGCACCACCGAAAAAGTTAAGCTGGGCAGTCATTTTACGACCGAAAGTCAGATCTTGGGCGTCAAAATCAGAGCTAAAAATGTCGTGACCGAACTGGACCCGCCGGTTAAGTTTTCGCTGGAAAATAAGCTTGGTACGGTACGATATTTGGCTAAGTTTAGGTTGAAGTCGGATGGGAATAAAACGTTGGTCAGGCTTGCCACCACCGTGGAAGCCGACAACAGCATCGGCTTCTTTACTGTGCCGGTTTTAAAACAACTGGCACTGCGCGAGCTTAAAACAGATCTCCATGCCTTGAAAGTTGCGGTGGAAAATCAGCTGCACTAAAAAGACCCCTCATTACAGGGGTCTTTTTGTATGGCCAGCCTTAGCGCATGGCGGCGTGGGTCTTATGCTCGTCTTGGAGGTGGGCAACTTCAAAGCCGTCCCAGTAGGACAGCAGGAAGACGGCGATAGCTGAAAGCACTTCGCTCCACATCGCGCCATTGCTGTTTGTAAAGGCAAACGCGGAAATAAACAGCCAGACAGCGGCTAGACCACTGATCCAACTTGGCAGCGTGATTTCCCAAAAGAGCTGCACTAAGCCGGCAAGCGCCATAATGACGCCTGTTACGATGACGCTGGCTCGTGCTCCTGTGGACATCGCAAGCCAAATGGGCGATATAGCTACCCAAATACCAACCAAGAGAATTATTATGCTGGCAAATACGGACTGACTCTTAAATTCCATAATAATCTCCTCGTTTCGTTAAAATTAATGATCGACCTTTTCGCGTACCTCCTTTCTGTATTTTATTTTGGCGAAAAACCTAGATTAGCGCAGGGTATTTTTTCACAAACCGCTGCTGACCGATCGGACTAATCGTTGCCTATACGTTGTGGTGGCAAAGAGATGACGTTGGCGCCATTAAAAGCATAGCTCTCGCTAGGGCGATCGGCTGCTATTGGTTGGTGCAAGTGCTTGAAAAGTTCGGCCAAGCTGACCTCGCCTCTGAGGTCATCAGGAACCCAGCTGCTAACTAACCGCACTATTTCCGGGTCATCTTCATAAACTGGAACTAGCCCAACAGTATGGCAATAACCGTCGCGGCCACGCTTGCAATCGTCGGTCAAAATATCAATGGCTACCCGATCACCATCTTCAATCATACGGGCCACGCTATTTACAAAGCCGCGGCGGGTTCGTAATCTGCGAAATTTATAATCATCATAAGTGGCGCCTAGCTCAACTGCAATCTGGCCGTAAAGGTATTTATAAAGCGGGTTACGTTCGCGTCTTTGCTGCCCCCGATAGCTGAGAGCTATATCTACAATTTCTTCGTAGTGATAATACGTTTCGGGCTGGACGCCACGATATAAAGTAAGCTGGTCCAAGGCTGCCGGAAAGCAGGTACCCGTTTCCGGACCTGTGATTCCCAACTCTCTGTTTCGTTTGTAGCTTGCGCGACTCATGGTCTTAGCTGAATATCGATATTATTCCTCGCTTCGGTAAAAATCAATAGGTGATTTTTTGTTATGATGTAAGCAGTAATCAAGGAGGGATATGACACAGAAAATTGCGGCTTGTTTGTGGTTCGACGGCAACGCTAAAGAGGCGGTTGATTATTACTTATCGGTCTTCCCAGATAGCAAGATTCTGACAACTGAGCATTATCCCAACAGCACAGAGGAGGGTTTGGCTGACTTTCAAAAAGACATGGCAGGCAAAGTCTTAACTATTGAGTTTGAGCTGGCTGGCCAACACTTTACGGCCCTAAACGCCGGCCCGGAATTTAAGTTTAATGAAGCCGTGTCTTTTGTGATCACCTGCAAAGATCAGGCGGAAATCGATTACTACTGGGAGAAATTGTCCAAAGTGCCGGAGTCCGAGCAATGCGGTTGGTGCAAAGATCAATTCGGCCTCAGCTGGCAAATTGTGCCGGAAAACATGGGCGAACTTATGCAACGACCTAATGCCTTTGCACATCTGATGGAAATGCATAAGCTAGAGATTGACAAGTTTTAGCCAAGCCAAGCGGTGCTACAATGAGCGTTATGGAACTCGTTGATTTGCCACTGCTGAAGCCAAAAGTGGTCTTAGGCATTGCTGCCCACCCAGACGATTTGGACGTCACCGCCGGTGGCACCATGGCGGCATTTGCCGCACAGGGGGCTGAGGTTCATTACCTCATTTTGACCGATGGCAGCAAAGGTTCTGATGACCCTAACCTGAGTTCGGCTGATCTTGTAAAATTGCGTGAAGCCGAGCAACGCGACGCCGTGGCAGCTGTTGGCGGCAAAGATGTGCACTTTTTGGGCTATCCGGATGCTGAGCTAGAAATTACCATGCAACTGAAGCGCGACATTGTGCGTGTGATTCGAACTGTTTGTCCGGATGTAGTGGTTGCCCTCGATCCGTCCGTGCTGTATTCGGCCGGTCGTGGCTACATCAATCACCCTGACCACCGGGCTGCTGGACAGGCAGCTTTGGACGCTGTTTTTCCCTTGGCCCGTGATCATCTGACCTTTCCTGAACTGGCAGCTGAAGGGTGCAAGCCACACAAAACCAAGACAATTTTGCTGACCAACTTTAACGAGCATAACTTTGTAGTCGATATCTCTGACACTTTTGATAAAAAAATGGATGCCATCAAAGCCCACGCCAGCCAATTTGACGATCCGGATGGAATGCGCGATTGGTTACTGCAAATGGCCGAGAAACTTGGCGCCGAGGCCGGCTACCACTTAGGCGAAGGTTTCGTGCGCATCGATATCCGCTAGTTATGGCCAGCTTGCTTAGACGCTTTGAGCGCAACCAGATTTTTTCCAACGACGAAGCCTGGTTATTATTCCGTATTGCCGCTTTGGGTGAAGCTTTTGGTTGGACGCTGCTAATTATTGGCATTACCCTGGAGCGTTATCTTCTGCCTGGCAATTATTGGTCAGTGCTATTGGCCGGCCGAATTCACGGCACTCTGTTCTTTTTATATCTGTTGGCAACGCTTGGCCTGTATCCAAATTTGCACTGGTCGCGCGGTCGCGGCCTTGCAGCCTTGCTAGCCAGCGTGCCGCCATACGGCTCCTTAATTTTTGAGCGTTGGGCCAGTTATCGGCGCCAGCGCCGGCGCTTGCAAATTTATAGCCGTTCCTTGCTCTGCAAAATGCTGGCAGATAGTCTTGCAGCCTAAGTAAAACTGTTACAATAAACTTCATGCACGAAGTCGTTCAAATTGTTGCTAAAGACTTTATTATTCTGCCGCTGCTTTTGATGATCATCACCTGGTGGCGACTGGAACGACAGCAAAAACGCCGCTTCATTATTCTGGCTATCCTCTCTGGAGTTTTGGCCGGCGCACTGGCGGTTTTGGCCAGCCATCTTTATAAAGATCCGCGGCCCTTTGTCGTCGGGCACTTCAGGCCTTATTTCCCGCACGGCGCCGACAACGGTTTTGTTTCTGACCATACGCTGTTGGGGATTTGGGCGGCAGCTATAACACTGGTTTATAGCCGCCGTTTGGGCTGGCTGGCCTTGGTCCTGGCGCTATTGGTTGGCTTGGCCCGTGTAGTCGCCGGTGTTCATCACTTGGTCGACATTATTGCGGCAGCTGTCATTAGTGTGGGCAGCGTGCTGATCATGAAACAAGTCTTAAAGGCTCTCGCCAGAACAAGACAAAAAAATGCTAGTTGATATCTTAATTATAGTTTTGGCTGGGGTCTCGATTTATCGTGGCCAACAGATCGGCTTTGTACGGCAGCTGTGCTCGACGGTTGGCTTTTTCGGCGGCTTATTTATTGGTGCTTTACTTCAGCCACACACCGTTGCCTGGGCGCACACTCCTACCAACAGGGCGCTCATAACTCTAGTCACCACTTTGGGTTTTGCATTGCTCTTATTAACCGGCGGCGAGTACCTAGGCGTCAGGCTCAAAAGATGGGCTGTTCAACGCTCCATCAACAAGTACGACAACGGGGCAGGTTCGGTTTTGAGCCTGGTCTCGTTATTGGCGAGCGTCTGGCTGCTGTCGGCCATTTTACTGACGCTGCCGTTCGTCGCCACGCGATCGGCCGTCCACAGCTCGCGCATTATCACCGCACTGAATAAACATCTGCCATCGGCCCCATCGGTTGTGGCCGATTTGAGCCGCCTGATTAACCCGAACGGGTTTCCTCAGGTCTTTATTGGCACCGAGCCGCTGCCGCAAGCCAATGTGAATTTGCCGTCGCTGGGCGAGATGGCCGCAGCCGTCCAGCATGACAAAAACTCAGTTGTCAAAGTTGAAGGGCAGGGCTGTGGAGGCATTGTCGAAGGCTCTGGCTTTGTGGCCGGCACCAACATTGTGGCCACCAACGCTCACGTCATTGCCGGTGTTAAGCACCCCTTCGTCCAAGACGTAAACGGCACACACGACGCCACCGTTATTTGGTTTGATCCCGACCTCGACTTCGCAGTCCTGCGGGTTTCCAATTTAGCAGGACACAGTCTGGTTATTAACACCGACTTAGTCGCGCGCGATACACCTGCCGCCGTGCTCGGCTATCCTGGTGGCGGACCATTTACCGCTGGTACGGCAGCCGTTTTGAATCAATTTGAAGCTAGCGGCCGCGATATTTACGGGCAGGGCCAAACATTGCGCAGCATTTATAACTTGCAGGCAAAAGTGGTGCCCGGCAATTCTGGCGGCCCTCTGGTCGCCAAGGATGGCAGCGTCATCGGCATCGTTTTTGCTGAATCTACAACCTATCAAAATGTAGGCTACGCGCTGACTACCGGGCCCGTATCACAGGCCATAAACCAAGCTGTTGCCAAAAACCAAACTGTCAGCACCGGCCGCTGCGCCCAGTAATGTATACTAAAAGTAAATGAGCAAAACCAAACTGACCGTCAATCGAGTCCTGCCATACATGCTGATTATTGGCGGTGTTATCGGCATTATCTGTTCGTTTATTATCACTCAAGACAAATTCGCACTGCTCCAAAATGCCAACTTCAAGCCAAGCTGCGATCTCAATCCGGTTGTTAGCTGCGGTAGCGTCATGAAAAGCTTGCAGAGCCATATCTTTGGCTTTTCTAACACTTACATCGGCTTATTCGGCTTCCCGGTCTTAACCACCATCGGTATGGCCATGCTGGCCGGTGCCAAGTTTAAGCGCTGGTTCTGGCTCGGGCTACAAGTCGGCCTGACCCTAGGCCTGGTCATGGCTTACTGGCTGCTCTGGCAAAGTGTTAACAGAATTCACGCGCTCTGTCCGTACTGCCTAACCGTGGACGTGGTCCTGATCGTCGTCGGATGGTATGTAACTTTATACAATGTCGATCAAAAATATCTGCGATTGCCGAAGGGTTGGCCTACTAAAGCCTACGGCTGGATACGGCGCCACCATCTGGATCTTTTGGTTCTGTGGTTCCTGATACTGATCGCCCTAGTTGTGCACCACTTCTGGTATTACTACGGCCGTCACTTCCACCTCTAGCAGTTTGATTATTCGGAACGCAGAGCTTCGATCGGGTCTTTGCGGGCCGCTTTAGCGGCCGGTACCGTACCAAAGACCACCCCAACTACCAGTGACCCCAGCAGTGCTACGACAACAATCTGCCAGTTAATAAACGGCTGCAGGTCCGTGAACAAGCGCAGGAGGATGTTTATCAGCCCTGAGACGATAATACCGACAATACCGCCGACTAGGGTCAGTAGACCGGCCTCGACCATGAACTGGCTAAGTATTTGGCGATTGGTGGCGCCCACAGCTTTACGAATACCGATTTCTTTTTGGCGTTCGGCAACGGTCACAATCATGACGTCCATGATGCCGATGCCCCCAACCAGCAGGCTGATTGCAGCAACTCCGGCAATTAGCCGCGTTAACAGTTCCAAGATGCCGCTGCTGGCAGCCAGGTTTTGATTGGCCTTCAACACCGAAAAATCACTTTGTCCGCCGTGCGACTGTGTGAGAGCCCGGCGCACATTATTGAGTGTTGATTCAATCTGTTTAGGGTTGGAGGGCTTAGCCAAAATTTCGTAAGTTGGCGCCGTGCCGTTGGTTAGGTTTTCGGCCACTCCATATGGGATAAAAATGGCTTTATCAAAATTAACCTGACCGCTGAGCGGTGTTGCCGCGAAGGTGTTAAAAATGCCCATGACCACAAAGCGCTCGCCGTGGAAACCAAAACTACGGCCTAGCGGCACATCTTCGTTAAACATTTTATCGGCCGCATCAGTGCCAATGACCGCTACATTTATGCCAGAATGATCATCGTCAAAAAAACCGCCGTAAGCCAGCGACTGGTTAAGCAGGCTCGGCAATCGATTGCTGGTACCGATTACCAGGCCATCTTTATAAACGCCGTTGTCGCCAGTGACCTGGCCGGGTACGGCAGTCAGCGGCGCGCTAGCGCCCACGCCTGGCACCCGACTGACTGTCGCTACGTCTTTCTGGGAAAGGGTACCGACAATATTTGAGCCTGTTAACAGATCTAAATTGCTGCCGGGCTCATTGCCGGCCTGCAGCTGTGCGGGCCTAATTGTCAGCAGATTCTTGCCGAACTGGTGAATTTGATGACTGACTTGATGTTTTACGCCTTCGCCGATGCTGACCACGGTAATCACTGAGGCTACGCCAACAATCACACCGAACATTGTCCAGAAATTGCGTAGTTTAGCGCTACGGATGGCGGCCCAACTTGACTTCAGATGTCCTTTGGTCAGCGATTTCATGTCTTACTCCTGCGGCGGGCAGTCGGCTCGTGACGACGGCTGGCACGGGCTCGCGCCGGTGCTTTGCGTTTTTTGCTGCGCCTGGCCGGCTGGCTGGGCACGCCTTTCATCAGAGCTGAAACGCCGATTAAGTCATCCTCTTCGTCAGAGACAGGCAGGGTGTAAAGCACCTTGCGAGCCCGTGCCGCTACACGGCCCAACGCCGTCTTTTCATCGTGAATAATTTGGCCGTCGTGCATGTAAACCACGCGGGTGGCATAGCGCGTCAGCTCAGGGTTGTGCGTCACAAAGATAATCGTGTTGCCCATCTGGTGAATGTCGGCCAGCAGCTCCATCACAAGCCGTGAACTACTGCTGTCCAAGTTGCCGGTCGGTTCGTCCGCGATGATCAACTTGGGATTGTTAACCAGTGCCCGGGCGATAGCGGCACACTGAGCCTGGCCGCCACTGACTTGGCTGGGCAAAAAGTATTCCCGGTTTTGGATGCCGACGCGCTCGAGCATGGCGCTGGCTTGCTTGGTACGCCGGGTTTGGTTCAAACCTTTGTAAGCCAGCGGCAAAGAGACATTTTCCAAAAGCGTCAGCTTAGGCAACAGGTTATATGACTGAAAAATAAATCCGATAGTATCACGCCTGAGTCGGGCCGCCTGGTTGGGCCGCAGCCGCGCCACATTGTGGTTGTCAAAGCGATAATCACCATGACTCGGGCGGTCCAGCAGACCAATCACATGCATCAGCGTACTTTTGCCGGAGCCGCTGGGACCCATCACCGCCACAAATTCACCCTTATCAATGGATAAACTGACTTCGTCTAGGGCCAGGGTAGTGGCGTCGCCGAAGCCGTACAGTTTACTGACGTCTTTGAGATCGATCAAGGGCATAAGTTAACTTAGTTTAACCCTTTATTTGCACTGGCAGCAAGGTGTTTTTGTAGTAATTTTTGGTATAATCGTGAGGTTCGACACGGAGAGATGCAGGAGTGGTTGAACTGGCACGCCTGGAACGCGTGTATGGCCGCAAGGTCATCCAGGGTTCGAATCCCTGTCTCTCCGCCATTATTTTTCTGCAATCTAAATCTAGGCTTCAAGAGCAGCTTTAGCCAGTTCTATAACTGCTGCGAGCATCTCGTCTTTTGAAATATCCGTATTATCAAGGCTGATCGTTATCGGCAATTGATGATCATCGTGGGGTCGCCACGACTTTTTAATCACATCGGCAGGATCGTCGCCCAATTCAAAAGGTGTGCTGGCGGCCGGATCAATAAAAGGCACAAAGCCGCGTTTGCGATCGAGATCACGACGTTTAACAACCGCCTCGGTTTGGGCTTTAAGCTCCTCATCGGTTGGTTCGGTCACGCCGCGGGTCAGCAATACTCGCCGAGCCGCCTCTTTTGGTGCGCAGGTCATATACAAATCTAAAGCCGTGGGGATGTGCGGACCGCTGGAAGCTGTCACAGTAGTAATGCGGCGACGGGGGTTGCGACCGTCCAAAACCATCACACCAGCATCTGATTCGACAGCTTGCTGAGCTGAGTGCAAGTACCATTCGGCGCCGGCCATCTGAACAGTAGCCAGCTCGCTTAATAGCGCCACCGAACCAGAAATGGACGGCCGCTGCAGATCGCCCAAGTCTTCTTTGGGATCAAACGCCCGGCCAGTGACCTGAACGGCCGCTGCCGCGCCTTCCAAAGCCTCACCGGTAGGCAAGGGCTGGTCTTCGGCCAGCTGTAAGTGCTCCCGCACTAGCGCCACATAACGTCGGAAAAAATCGCCGGCCACATCGTAATAAACCTTGTAGCCCGCCTCTTTAAGCGCATCGGCAATAGCATGGCCGGCCGCGCCTTTACCGGTCTTAGTCTCGCCATCAACGTAAATTGCTCGGGTCACCCCTTGACCTCTATCATTAAGCATAAGTCTAGCAAATGTTGATTAAATTATTGTTAACTTTCTTGCTCAGCCGCCACGCGCGGACTATAAATAAATGCATGGGTCGTTACGCAGACACTGAGTGAGGTGCACGAATAGTTGCCGAAGCCGTTAGAGATGATCTTAAGGCTGTTCTTGAAATTACCGAAACCACATTAGAAATCGTACGTAATCAGCCGACCCGAGAAGAGTTTGATGATCTTAAAGGCGAAGTCCGGGCTATCCGATTGGCTGTCAAGGCCACAAATACCGATCTTCAAGGTCATGAGCGTCGCCTGCGCAAGCCAGAGAAGCACGCCGCTTAAAGAAAGTTGGCATTCAGCGATTGACTGCCTATACTTGAGGGCATGCTGAAACTCTATTCTTGGAATGTCAATGGCATCCGTGCCGTTATCAATAAAGACAAGCTGCAGCCGTTTTTAGATGCCGAAAAACCGGACATTTTATGTCTGCAGGAAATTAAGGCCAAGCCAGAACAAGTTACGCTGGACCTCGATGGCTACGACATGTTTTGGTATCCCGCGGACAAGCCCGGTTACAGCGGCACGGCAATTATGAGCAAGATTAAGCCACTGCAAGTAGTTAATGGCTTCCCGCAGGACATTATCAAAGAGTACAAAGTGAGCGGCGACACCTACGGCGACCCCAACATGGAAGGCCGCGTGTTGGCCGCCGAATTCGACAAGTTTTGGCTGGTCACTGTCTATACACCGAACGCCAAAGATGACTTGAGCCGTATTCCGCTCCGCCAAACTTGGGATCCAGCCTTTTTGGCCTACTGCCAACGGCTGGAGCAGTCCAAGCCGGTGGTTTTTTGCGGCGACCTAAATGTCGCGCACACCGAAGACGACCTAGCCAACCCCAAGCCGAACATTGGCAAAAAGGGCTTCACAGACGAAGAGCGGGCTGGCTTCCAAGCCTTTGTCGACGCCGGTTTTGTCGATACTTTCCGTTTGTTCAAGCAGGGTAACGGTTACTACACTTGGTGGTCGCATTTCGCCAACGCCCGGGCCCGCAACGTCGGCTGGCGTATCGACTACTTCTTAGTTTCTTCGAGCCTTAGAGATAAGGTCAAAGCTGCCGACATTCACCCAGCAATCTTGGGCTCCGACCACTGTCCGGTATCTGTTAATTTGGACGTTTAGATGGACCGTGCCTTCTGGCAAAAGCAGACGACTGAGCAGCCGCTATTTGCGGATCTGTTGTGGAGTCGGCCGGAAAACCGCACACAGGCTGGCAAATTATTAATTATTGGTGGAAACTCTCATGAATTTGCAGCCCCGGCCAGCGCCTATGCGGCGGCTGTTAAAGCCGGTGCCGGCACAGTTCGCGTGTTATTGCCGGACAGCTTGCAAAAAACGGTTGGCAAGCTATTCCCGGAAGCGGAGTTCGCGCCGAGCACGCCCATTGGCAGCTTTGGCCAGGAATCCCTAGCCAGCTGGCTAGCTGCAGCTGACTGGGCTGACGGCGTTTTAATCGCCGGCGACTTGGGCCGCAATTCGGAAACGGCGATTTTAATTGAGCAGTTTGCTCAAAAATACAGTGGTCAGCTGACATTCACTAAAGATGCAGTTAACTATGTGGTCAGCGGACCATCGAGCCTTTTGAAGCGACCAAACACGCTGTTGGTGCTGAGTTTGTCGCAGCTCCAAAAGTTGGCCAGGCAAGCCCGTTTTACGACAGCCTTTACGCTGAGCATGGACTTTTTACATCTGGTGGACGCTTTACACGAGTTCAGTCAGCAGTTCCCATTGGCCATCATTACAAAACACTTAGAAAACTTGGCTGTGGCCGTCGGTGGGCAGGTGAGTACGACCAAGCTCGTCGCAGATCAGCCAATCTGGCGAGTGGAGAAAGCGGCAGCGGCGAGCACGTGGTGGCTGCAGAATCCCACCCAGGGATTTGCATCACTCACCACATCAATGATTGCTGAGCTATAGTAATCGCAATGGAACATATTATTATCTTGGCTATCGTAAATTTGTTAGCCAGTACGCTGAGTGGCGCAGCGGGCGGCGGGGCAGGCTTTGTCAGCGGCGCACCGCTACTGATTGTTCTAGGCCTGACACCAGCTCAAGCAGTTGCCACCACCCGATTTGGTGGTTTGGGTATTTCGGCTGGTGCGAGTAGTCGCTTTTTTCGCGAGCGCATTACCGACAAGCGGTCATTAGTTATTTTCTCTGTCATCGGTGCGGTTGGGAGTGTCATTGGCAGTCTGGCCTTGCTCCATTTAAAAAGCCACGCACACGCCTTGCAGGAATTTATGGGCTTGCTGATACTGATCGTCGGCATCCCTAGTCTCTATGTCAGAAAGGTGGGCTTAAAACCCGTTCAGCGACCGAAGTGGGTGCAAGCCGTGGGGTATGTCTTAATGTTCTTGGCCACCATTCTTGTGGCTGCAGTTGCTACAGGAATCGGCAGCCTTCAAACTATTATGCTGATTTACTTCTTTGGCATGACTGCGTTAGTTGCAAGCGCTACTCGGCGGATCTTACAGTTAATAATCGCAGTCTTCAGTCTCATCGTTTATATTCCTTCAGGGCTGATTGATTATCCCTTGGCAATAACAGCGTTGCTGACATCGTTCATAGGTGGGTTCCTTGGAGCGCATATCGCCATCAAAAAGGGCGATCAGTTTGTGCTTAATTTGTTTGCGCTTGTCAGTTTGTTGCTAGCTCTGCAGTTGATTTTTGGCAAATAGCGAGGAGGGACTATCGAGCCTTCGGCTCGATGCGCCTGCGTCGCGTGCTCGGAGTAAACTCCTGTGCGCGCTCCTTGTCTTCGAACCCTCCGCTCGCGCTGCTCGCTCCACCCGGGTTTGATTCCTCGCCCACCAATCTAAAAAGCGGCCGTTTGGCCGCTTTTTAGATTGGTGGGCGAGGAGGGAATCGAACCCTCACTCCAAAGGAACACGATTTTGAGTCGTGCGCGTATACCAGTTCCGCCACTCGCCCTCGCGCCTTAGGCTACAAGGGGTAATTGTACTATAACCTACCTGATTAAGGAAGGTTATGCGCTGAACCCGAGCGAACCCTCAAACGAGGTAATGGCGAGCTCGGCGTGAAGCTGTATACTTGAGGTTACAGGGCTAGCCACGCCCGAAGGTTAATTATGGCCCAAGATCCGCTCAGTTTAGACCCGCAGCAGCCGCCAAGCAATTGGCCGGCTCAGGCTCCTGATGCTCAGACAGCAGCTGATTTAATACGCCAAAAGGTGGAGGCAGCTTACGGCCACGAGCCTGATACCAAGCAAGAAATTGCTGAAGTGGAGGCTGAGCCGGCCTCGCAGCGCAGCCGTCACCAGCAATTCATGTACGACCTCAGCACCTCAGGCAAGGACTTAGCAGCTATTCAAACCGAGTGGCATAACTATTACCAGGGGCTGAGCGATCAGGAAAAGCACCAGGTTTGGCGCGAATTTTATGACAGCCAGTCGGCTGCGCTGCATCGGCCGTTGCCTAAGCCCACCCAGACTCAGGCCGAACATGCGCACCAGGTAATGCAAACTGGACGTTATAAGCCGGAACGGGCTAAGCCCAAACCGCTGCACAAGGCACGCAGCAAAGAGGAAATTCAAGAAGCCGTGCGCGACAAAGTCAGCGCTGGCGGCAAGCTGCAGGCTAAGCACCATTTGCAGTCGCTACTCTTCGGCCTGGGCATGGGACTGATCGTGGTGGTTATTTTCTTGTTCGGCTTCTTCAATGAAATATTGATCGCGCCGTTTATTCAGCCTAGCCGTACTCAGGCGGCGACGCCGCTGATTACCAGTCCTGACGGGGTCGCACCCACTTCCACGCCAGAGGTAATTATTCCCAAAATCAATGTTGAGATCCCGGTCAATTACAGCGAAACTTCGACTAACGAAGCAGTAATCGAAAACGCCCTGGAAGATGGAGTCGTGCATTATCCAACCACTGCGTTGCCTGGCCAAAAAGGCAATACCGCCTTCTTTGGGCACAGCAGCAACAACATCTTCAACCCCGGACATTATAAGTTTGCTTTTGTGCTGCTGCACACGCTGGTCAACGGCGACACCTTTTATTTGACCTACAACAACAAAGTTTATGTTTATAAGGTGATTAGCCACACTATCGTCGAGCCTAGTGATGTTGGCGTGCTGGATCCTGTACCAGGCCAAACCGCCACCGCGACATTAATTACTTGCGACCCGCCAGGCACCAGCCTGCACCGCTTGGTCGTTGTCGGGCAACAGATTAGTCCAGACCCCAGCGGCAACAGCCAACCAACTGTACCGGCTGCAACTACACCGACCAAAACCACCTTCCTGCCGGGCAACGGACCAACATTATGGGGCCGTTATATCAGCACCGGCACGGGCAAGGTTGTAACGATTATCGTTTTGATTGTTGGTCTATTTTTCACCGTGCGCTGGATAACCGCGCCCAGCCGCTCCATGAAGCTCAGATAACTTACTGATCAGCCGGGGTCAGCATGGAGGTCTGCGAGATGGCCACGCTGCCGGCCGGGGCAGCGCTGTCGCTATCCGGCACTACGCTATAAACATGCTTAAAGTCCGGGGCAAAAACCGGCAGCGTGGCCGCAGCCGCCGGCACGAGAGTTTGGACATTAGTGTGATCATAATCAAACATCAGCAATTTACCGCCACTGACATAAATCAGCCGATCACCATCCATCCAGGCAGCGTGGACCTGAGGCGCGTCCAAAGCGGCATGGGTATCGTAGTTAAAACCAACTTCGTTTAAGATGTCGTAGACTCCAAAGTCGGTACCGCCTTCGGCAACAATAAACTGGGCGTTATCCGAAAAACCAAGATAATTGGGTGCCGTAACATGGAGTACCTGGATCGGCGTCACGGTGGTGTTCCCCGATTGGCTTTTTAGTTGCCCGACCGGGTCTTTATAGATATAAACTTTACTTTCGCTGGCAGCTCCGGCAGCCACATATAATACCCCTGAATAGGTAGTTAAATTGAGCAGATATGTGTTGCTGGCGGGCAAGCTGTGCAAGTCATAACTGGTGTCGCCAACCTGCATTTTCAGCATCACTTTGCCGGCGGGCGCGCCACTGGCTGTCACATATAATACGGTGTTGTTGCCGTAACTTTGATATTTCAGCACATCGCTTAACAGGGGCACTGCGGTAATGTTTTTTAGGCTGGCGGTACTCAAGCGCGCCGCGGCGTCCAAAATGTAGTATTGATCGTATTTTTTGTTATTGAGCGTCAGAGTAGTATCGGCTGGCAATTCCAGTGTTCTAGTCAAGTTAACAGATTGGCCGGGGTCGCTGCGGTCCAGCAAGATATATTCGCTTTTGTCGTCCATGGTATGCAAAAGCAGCAGGTGATTGTTGTCGTCAGCCCAGTCTACAGCCTGCCAGGTGCTGGACGGACTGGTTGTAACCACAGCTTTGGGCAAAGTCACTGCCACTGGAGCTTTTGTGGGATTTTTAAGGTCATAGGTATCAAAACTTAGCGGATCAGTTGGCTCTTGCACCAGCCACCAGCGGCGGTCAGGACTTTGGCTGCTTAGACTTGGCGCACTGGCGTATTCATCGCCTGGCAATTGTGCGGGCGACAGCTGAGTGGGCACCAAAAAGGGGTAGTCAAAGTGGCGCACTGTGCCGCCCAACAGATCAACGCTACGCTCCCAGGTGCGGTAACCATCTCGAGTCAGCTTCAGCTGATAACGGCCGGCGGGCAAAATCAGCCGGGCGTTAGTTGAGCTTTTGTTTAGCTTGCGATTGAGGTAAATTTTCGCTCCTCGCGGCTGGCTGGAGACAAAAAGCAGCCCGTTTTGAATGACGGCGCCGTTCTTCAAACCATAACCATACGCCTGGTACACCAGCACTAAAGTGGCAATCACAATGCCGACGGCAATGCAGATGTAGCCCGTAAACAAGATTATACGGTGCTGTCGCTGCTTCTTTGGGTCGAGATAATCCATCTAGACTATTGTAGGTTGTTATTGCGTTTAACCACAAGAGGGTTTAGCATATAAGTAGTTCCACTCGACAACAGAGGACAGTAAGGTGAACACAAACAACGTCATAGAAATAAACGGTCGCAAATACGACGCAGTGAGCGGTATGCCGCTTGATGGCAAACCCGCCAAGAAGGCGTCTGCCAAAAAGGCACCGGCTAAAAAGGCTGCCAAGCCTGCGGCGGTTAAAGCTAAGTCGGCCAAGCCTAACAAGGCCAGGGCTCGTGCCGTTGCGCCCGCAGCTTCGACCCACCGGCCGCAAGGCGCTAAAACTTTGATGCGCCACGCTGTTCGGAAACCTGTCATCACAGCCACAAAATCTAAGACCAGCTCCCGCATCCGGGCCAGCAAACTAGCTAAGCCACCTCTGGCGACAGTTGCGCGCAAAGCTTCAGTGCATAAGATTGATGTGGATCGCCTGCAGCATGCCACTCGTATCAGCCAAAGCCATTTGATTCATCACTTCAGCGATTTGCCACTAACAGATTATATTGCTCCCTCGCAGCCCGTCTCAGAGCCAACTCCCGTAGCTGCCGTTGAAGAAGTCGCCGAAAGCCCGCGACTAGGCCGCACCGAGGCCTTACTGGCGCACGCTATAAAACACGCCAACAGCCATGAGCAACCGCATCACCCAGTGAAACACCGGCGTACAGCCAAAAAAGCTCGGAACTTGGCAGCGGCCAGCCTGGTTGTGGCGCTGCTGATTGCTTTTGTTTTTGACCAAAATCTGGCCAGTATGCGTTTGCACCACGCTGCTGCCAAAGCCGGATTTGCTGCCCAGCTGCCGGGCTATAAGCCGGCTGGCTTTAGCTTGGGCGCCTTTACCTCCGGTCCGGGCTCTGTAGCTATTCACTTTAGGAGCAATGCCAACGACGGCCGCAACTTCGCCATTAACGAAGCACCCACAAACTGGACCACCCAAGCGCTTTATGAGAATTATGTGATTAACTGCGATCAGAACTATGCGCCCATCTTTAACAACGGCCACACCATTTACGTGGACGGAGCAGGCAATGCCACCTGGGTCAGCGGCAAAATCTGGTACCGCGTCAGCAATCAGGGCGCTTTGAGCACTCACCAGATCGAACAACTGGCCGACAGCGTGTAGAGAAACACCTTACAGCCTCATAATTGCTTCGTCGTTATCGCGGCTGCAGATGTTATTCGGCGACAAGGTGTTTTTTCTATATACTGTTTACTAATGAAAGCTGCCCGAACTCGTTTTGCGCCCAGTCCCACCGGATATCTGCACGTCGGTGGCGTCCGTACCGCTTTATTCGCCTGGTTGCTCGCGCGCCAGAGTGGTGGCCAGTTCATATTGCGCCTGGAAGACACCGATAAGAACCGTGAAGTCGAAGGCTCTGGTGATCACATCATTAAGAGCCTGCAGTGGCTAGGCATCGACTGGGACGAGGGCATCGGCGGCGTCGACGGTCCGCACGCACCATATCTGCAATCTGAGCGCCTGGATACCTACAGACAGTGGGCCCAGAAGCTCGTCGACGCCGGCCGCGCCTACGCCGATCCATACAGTGCTGAGGAAGTTCAAAAGTTCCGCGAAGAGGCCCAGGCCGCCAAGCAGCCCTTTTTGTATCGCAATCATCGGCCGGAGAACCCGCCCGCCTGGGATGGCAGCCAGCCGCTGCGGTTTAAGTCTGATCCTAAGCCGTACGAATGGCAGGACGCCGTTATGGGGGATTTACACAGCGGCCCAGAGGTGATCGATGACTTTATCTTAATGAAGTCGGACGGCTATCCAACCTACAACTTCGCACACATCATCGATGACCATGAGATGGAAGTGACCCATGTTATTCGTGGCCAGGAGTTTTTAGCCAGCCAGCCTAACTACTTGAACTTGTATGAAGCCCTAGAGTTTGAGCGGCCAGTTTTAGCTCACATGCCCCATGTCCTTGGGCCCAGCGGCACGAAAAAACTCAGCAAGCGAGACGGCGCCAAAGATGTTTTGGACTACGCCCGCGAAGGCTATTTGCCAGAAGCATTAACCAATTTTATTGCCAGCCTGGGCTGGAACGACGGCACCGAGCAGGAAATTTTCTCTGTTGACGAACTAATCAAGAAATTCAGCCTGGACCACATCCAACGCAGCGGCGCCCGTTTTGACGAGCAGCGCCTGCTATGGATGGATGGGGCCCACATCCGCGGCCTTGATCTTGACGATTTATACAAGCGCGCCGCAGAATACTGGCCGCCGGAAGCCCGTGACTTCGATGACGGCTACAAACGCAGTGTGCTTGGCTTAACGCAGGAACGCCTGAAATATCTGAGTGAGTTGTCGGCGCTAACCAGCTTTTTCTTTACAGATTTGCCCGTTAACCCAGAGTTAATCAGCGGACACAAGCAGCTCGGCAAGCTGGCACCTGCAGAGCTGAAGGCCCTGCTGGAGCAGGCCAAAACCAGCCTGGAACAGAGTGACTTCACTCTGGACGATCTCAATCAGCGTCTCAACCAATTATTGGAGCAAACCGGCCAAAAACCCGTCCTGCTGTTTAGTTTGATTCGGATTGCCAGCACACAGGCTCCGGCCAGCCCGGGTCTGGCCGACACGTTGGCGATCCTGGGCAAAGAACGCAGCCTGAAGCGCATCGATGCTCAATTAGCCAGCCTTTAACAGGCTAGGCTCATAGCATAAGCATTGCTATAATAGACGTAGAGTTATGACACCAAAATCTGACGGAGATAAGTTTGTCACGCCTGAAGCGGCCGCTGCAGCCGATGATTTAAAAACTTCGGCGCCAGTCGTAAGCAGCCCTGAATCAACAGAGGAGAAGTCAGGCTTCAAATTACCCTTCAACTTGAGTTATCAATTCAAGTGGCCGCCTTCAAAAATCGAGTTAGCAGCTCTGACCGGCGCAGCGTTTGTTTTGATCATGCTCGGGTGGTTCATTTTTGGCAGCGGTCATAGCGGGGAGCCAAAGTTCAAAACTAAAAAGCCCGTCGTTGCCAAGGTAGCGCCAAAGCCCACCACCGTACCCTCAACGCTGAGCGGTTTGCCAGTTGATCCAAGCGCCAACCAGCGTCCAGTAACAGGGGTGATGGTGGAAAATAGCCTCGATGCCCGGCCGCAGTCAGGCCTGAGCCAGGCCGGTGTAGTTTTTGAAGCGGTAGCCGAAGGTGGTATCACGCGCTTTTTGGCACTTTATCAAGACCAGGTACCGACCAATGTCGGGCCAGTTCGCAGCGCCCGGCCGTATTATATCCAGTGGAATCTCGGCTTTGATGCGGCATACGCTCACGTTGGTGGCAGTCCGGACGCCTTGAATGACATCAGCGCCTGGGGCGTCAAAGACCTTAACCAGTTTTATAATGGCGGCTCATATCACCGTGTCAGCAGCCGCCCGGCACCGCACAACGTTTACACCGGCATCGACACTTTGAACCAGCTGGAGGCCGCCAAGGGCTACACCAGCAGCAACTTTACGGGTTTTGTCCGCAAGAAAGCCGCCCCCGCCAAGAAACCAACCGCAACCAGCGTGGCGCTAAATATGAGCTATGGCAACGACTATAACGTCAGCTATACTTACGTGCCCAAGACCAACAGTTATGCTCGCAACGAAGGCGGGCAGGCCCAGATCGACGCCAACACCAACCAGCAGCTATCGCCGACAGTGGTAATCGCGATGGTTGTGCCGCTAGGCCAGGGCGCCCTCGACGCCAGCGGCGCATATTACTCAGATTACGCCGTGGTCGGCAGCGGCACGGTTTATGTCTTCCAGGATGGTGGCGTGACTACAGGCACCTGGTCCAAGGCAGACAACAATTCCCAGATACAGTTCACGACCGCCAGCGGGCAACCACTGGCTCTCGATCCCGGTCAGGCTTGGCTGACAGCCATTCCTGACGCCAGCAAAGTTAGCTATCACTAGCAATGGACTACTTACAACAATTGATCAGGCGGGCTAAGCTTCGCCTGTTCGTGTTGATCCTGGTGGAGAACGGCATCCTCCTGGGCGGCTGGTGGCTGGCCAGCCGGGTTCTGGAACTAAGCGGCCCAGGACTACTTGGTTTGATTTTAATCCTGGCCGTGGCTCAAACCACTTTTATTGCCACCGGTTTCGGCAAAATGGTCATGCAGCCGCTTAAAGCTCTGTGGCAAGCCATTTTACATCTGTCGCCAGACAATGCGGCGCAAGTCGCCGCGCCAGATGTTGAATCGCTCCATTTCGGGCACGATTTGGTGGCCAATCTAACCGCGCAGCTTTACCAAATCGTCAGCATTTCTACCCAACTTGCCGAGCGGGAAAAAGCCGAGCGCGGCGACTTGCACCGCAACTTTATCGCCCAAAACCTGCCGCTGCCTCTGTTAATTTTGGATCCCAGCGAAACCATAAAATACGCCAATGAGGCGGCCGCCCAATATATCGGCATTGCCAGCAACGATATGATCGGCAAAAACGTCTACATGGTGCTGGACATGTCTTTCCCCAGCGAAGACACCTTCGACACCTGGCTGAAAGAAGTGAAGGGCAAGAAAGCCACTGCCAGCCGCAGCTGGGAGCGCGTGCGCCTCAATGTCCGCGATAATCACCCGACGCGCCTGTTTGACCTGGCTTCGTACTACAACCGCGACAACTCGGACAAGCTGGAAACTATGATCGTATTGTTTGACCACACCGCCCAATACAGCCAGGACGATCAGGCTATTAGCTTTATCGCTCTCTCGGTGCACGAACTGCGCACGCCGCTAACTTTGCTGCGCGGCTACATTGAAGTCTTCGAAGAGGAAATGGCCGACAAAGTCGACCCCGAACTGCGCGACTTTATGTTTAAAATGCGCGCCAACGCCCAGCAGTTGATGGCTTTCGTGAATAACATCTTAAATGTCGCCCGCATTGAAAACGATCAGCTGGAGGTCCGCCTGCAAGAAGAAGACTGGAGCTCAATTCTGAAGGCCGCTTTGGACAATTTGAGCCTGCGAGCCGGCGTGCGCGGCATTCAACTGCAGTACAGCGTCGCGCCGGGGCTGCCCACGGTCGGCGCTGACCGCCTGAGCATCATGGAGGTCATTAACAACCTCGTAGACAATGCCATTAAGTACAGCGCCGGAAGCAAGGTCATAAAAGTTAACGCTGCTCTGAACAAAGAGGGTTTAGTGGAAACCACCGTCGAGGACTTCGGACAGGGCATTCCGACCAGCATCCTGCCTAATCTGTTTACCAAGTTTTACCGCGATCACCGCAACCGCGCCCAAATCGGCGGCACCGGGCTGGGTTTGTATCTGAGTAAGGCGATTGTTGACGCTCACGGCGGCACGCTGTGGGTGCGCAGCCAAGAAGGGCACGGCAGCACCTTCGGCTTTACGCTGCTGCCGTTCAGTCAGATCAGCAGCGACCAAAAGGGCGGTGACAACGGCGAAATTGTCCGCGGCGCCCACGGCTGGATCAAGAACCATTCACTGTACCGCCGCTGACATGCTAGAGTAGGAGTAAATATGGCCGACCAAACCAACACCGCCACACCCCAAACCGCCACCACAGGCCGCCACGTACTGTGCATTGAAGATGAGCACTTTATCGCCGAGCTCTACGCCCGCGCTCTAACCACCGCCGGCTATCAAGTCACCGTGATTGGCGATGGCAAACAGGGTCTGGCCGCCGCCGAAACCAATCAGTACGACATCATTTTGCTGGATCTGATGGTGCCCAACCTGACAGGCATTGAGATCTTGCGCGCCCTGCGCGACCCGGCCCGCGTGCCGCCCATTCGCTCAAAAATTATTATTACTACCAACCTAGAACAACGCGAGGACGTCCGTGCCGACATCGAAAAACAGGCCGACGGCTTTCTGATCAAAGCCGAGCTGACGCCGCGCGAGCTGGCCAACTTCTTAGACACCGTTAAATAATTAGCAGCCGCAGCCGCTTGACGGCGGTGTATAATAAGCATTAGCCACTTTGGGACTCCGCGTAGTCGGTTTACCCATCGGACTTCACACAAGAAGACATACTCCGGTCACTGCCTTCTTTCACTCCATTCAAGTTTCCGGCACGAGAAGTTAGGCGCGAACGGTCAAATAACTTCGCTGGCAGCTCCAAAAGTACGAATCCGTTCACTGGCAATTAACAGCGTCAGTTTCTCTTTTTATTATCTAGAACCCTAGGAGTGAACCCTATGAAAACTATCGACATTACCGACATCCAAGTTGCGGCCGTCCGCTTTGCATACCAAGCTGAGCAGGTCCGTTTTGAGAGCTACCCGAAACGCCTGACCTACAAGGGCCGCGAGTACGTGTTGGCAGAAGCATGAAACAAAAAACATCACAGGAGTTAGAACTATGGACGAAAATACACAGGCTGTGGCCGGGAGCGACGGCGTTTCCATTCACAGCGGTTTTCCCAACCCGGCCGCAGAACGCCACAACCAGGCGTCGCTAACGCTCGATCTGAACCATTTGCTGGTCCGCCGTCCGGCCAGCACCTATCTGTTTCGCATCTCCGGCCACCACTGGAGCAATGAGAACATTTACGATGGTGATGTCGTAGTAGTAGACCGCAGTCTGGCCCGCCGACCCAACGATTTGGTGGTCAGTTGGCAAAACAACAATTTTAACCTCTGTCGTCAGCGCCAGCTGCCCGATGACGAGCCAGTCTGGGGCGTATTAACAGCGGTAATTCATCAGGTTATTCGCGACTAGCATGTCAGTTTTAGCCTTAATCGACTGTAATAACTTCTTCGTTAGCTGCGAGCGGCTGTTCCGACCGGATCTGGAAGGCAAGCCGGTGGTAGTCTTATCCAGCAACGACGGCTGCGCAGTCTCGCGCAGCAACGAAGCCAAGCTCTTAGGCATTCCCATGGGGGCGCCGGCCTTTAAGTTCCGTCAATTGTTTAGGCAGCATAATGTGGCTGTTTTTAGCGCTAACTTTGAGCTGTACGGCGACATCAGCCAGCGCCTGACGCAGTCTCTTAAAGCCATTACGCCGCGAATTGAGATTTATTCGGTCGATGAGTCGTTTTTAGATCTAAACAGTCTGCCAATCAGCAATTATGAGGCGTGGGGCCGCATGGTCCGCGAACGGCTACTGCATGATGTCGGCATTCCGGTGTCGATCGGCATCGCGCCCACCAAAACCCTGGCTAAGCTGGCTACCGAACATGGCAAAAGAACGCCAGCCTTAGGCGGCGTTTTAGATCTGGCCAGCCTGCCGGCCGATGAGCGGCGGGCTTATCTGTTAAAAACGCCCGTCAAAGATGTCTGGGGTATCGGTTGGCGCCTGGCACCACGCCTGCGAGCTGAGGGCGTAAATAGCGCCCTCGACGTGGCCGCCATGCGTCCACGCTACGCTCAGCAGCTGATGGGCATTCACGGCCGCCAGATGGTGGCCGAGCTCAACGGCACGGCCGTCTGGCCGTTTGAGCCGCTCAGCGCCCGCGTGCGGCAAAGTATCATGCACGGCCGCATGTTTGGCGAAGACACTGATCAGCCACTGGTAATTGAGGCGGCCGTTGCCAACTTAACCGCCCGGGCAGCGGCTGGCCTACGCGCCGAGGGTTTGCTGGCGCGCACGGCAGCTATTCACCTGAGCACCAACCGCAACAAGCCAGGCTACCAGCGCGTTGACCGCACTCTCAAATTGCCCGTACCCAGCGCCGACACCGGCCAGCTGATCGCCAGCCTGGTGGCCGCTGTGGAGCCCGCCATTAAAAAGGACGTGCCTTATCACCGCGTAAATATTCTGCTATACGATCTGGTAGATCAAAACCGCTGGCAACTAGATCTGTTAGAGCAGAGTGACGGACGCCTGCCGCAGGCCAAGCTGGCCGCCATGGACGCTCTGAACGACCGCTACGGCCGCGGCACGCTACGCTACGCCGCCGAAGACCTTAGCCAGGCCTGGCTGCCTAAAAAGGCTCACCGCAGCCAACATTACACCAGCTCCTGGGACGAGCTGCCGCTGATCCGGCGGACATCCAGGCTAACCTGAAACAGATTTTTTTGATTTGTGGCTCTTGATTTCTTTGTGCTCAGTAACTTTGATGCTGATTGGCGCGCTCGGTTTCTCGGGCGTATCGACCGCTAGGCTATCGACAAAATTTGTTGCTGGCGCCGCCGACTCGGCTGCTTGGGGCTCTTCTTTATTAACAGGTGAAGGAGTCGGTGCTGGCACGCTGGTGGCCGCAGCTGGCTGCAATTGATTGCCCAAACGGTGAAGACCCGTGGCACGACGGAAGAAGTGCGAGCCAAACAGGAAGGCATCAATCGCCAGCAGCGTCAGAACCGCCACTCCGAGACCGAACGACAGCAGCATCCATCTATTCAATGGCTGGCGAGCCAGGTCCAGCTTGTAGGGCGGCTGGGGTTTGTCACTCTTGTTAACGGTGATGGAGCGCTGGATGGTCACTCCCTGATAGTTAGTGATTATCTTCTTGTTTCCCAGAGAAGAGCGCAGCACAACCTGGCCATTAGCATCCGTAGTACCGCTGGCATTATCCAAACTGACAGTGACGCCAGCCTGCGGCTGGCCGTTGGCGCCGCGCACCACAATCGTCACTGGCACGCCTGGCAATTGCACAGATTGATCAGTACTGGTGGCCACATTGCCGCTGCTGTCGGTTGATTTAACGCTGTAGTGCAGCAGTGTTTCCGGAGTCAGGAAAGCACTGCTGAGCTTAACGCTGTGGCTGATAGTGGGCGAGGCATTGGAAGCGCTCAGGCCGTAGTTGGCGTCTAGGCCATACTCCACGGTTGAATCGGCTGCTTCGCTGGTAGTCCAGGTGATTGTCGCGCTGAAAGGAGTCAGATCTTTGACAGCAATCTGGCTGATTGTCGGCGCTGTCGTATCTTTAGGTGGCGCCGGAGCGGCTGGTGCCTTAGACGATGAGCTGCCGGCACCAAAATGAACCGTCAGGCCGCTGCTGGTGTAAGGTATAGCACTGCCATTAACAACTAGCGACGAACTGCCGGCCACGCCGATGTTGGCGCTACCGGAGCCCACCAGCGCCTTAAAGGTCATTGTACCGACCAAGCCGCTGCCAGATACGCTACTGGTCGTGCCGCGGTCCACTGTGGCTAAACCGTTGCTGCCACCGCTGCTGGCACCAATTTCAAAGGCTGTGCCGGTGGACGAAAAGCCGACATACTGCAGCTGGCTGGCAGGATAGCTGATGTCGGCTTCAACGGCGTTAACGCCCTGGCCGCCGCCGTTCATGTAAATAGCCACCACCAGCGATCCGCCGTTGGCCACTGTTGAGGTATTACTGTCCAGAGTAATCGACGCACCGGCGGCCAGGGCAGGCAAGGCTGGCGCCACTAAAGCCGCCAGCAAACCGAGTGGGGCAGCCAAAAGTGTTAGTTTTCTGAAAAAGTTTTTCATTAGTTGTAATTACTGTTGTCCTGGCCGTAATGGCTCAGTAAAACGCTTAAGTCAAATATATCAACTCGGCCGTTATTATTAAAATCGCCTGCGCCTGATTTATTCCAGTGCGACAGCAGCACGCTCAGGTCTAAAATATTAACTTTATGGTCGCCGTTCAGATCGCCGGTGATCGGCGGCTGGGGGTTATTGATGGTAATGCCGGCCGACTGCGTGGCAAAATTACCGGTGGCATCGACTGCTTTGGCCGTGATTGTATGACTGCCGTTATGTACCGCGTAGCTATCCCAGTTGAGCGCAAACGGGGCATGAGTAACGCTGCTGATCAGCGAGCCGTCGACATAAAAATCGACTTCTTTGAGTGCCAAATCATCGCTGGCTGTGGCGCTGATCGGGAAGGTCAGCTGCAACGTTTGACCATTGCCGGGCGCGGTTAGTGCCACGGTCGGCGGAGTGGTGTCGGGCAGGGTGCTGACTACGAAGGCTACCGAGGCGGTCGAAACATTACCGCTAGCATCGACAGACTCCACAGTATAGTTGTAGCTCGTGTTGTATGTCAGGCCGCCATCAGTGTAGATGAGACCACTGACATTAGTCACAAAATGACCGTCTCGGTACAGATTGTAGCTGGCCACGGCCACGTCATCGGTGGCGGCGTTCCAGGTCAAACCGATGGACGTCGTCGTTTGAGCCGTGGAGCTCAGACCGGCAGGTGTCGAGGGCGCCACGCTATCGGCAATCGTACTGCCGTCCAACGCGCCGGATTGTCCGGAGACATTGCTGGACTCGTCGTAAGCTTCGACCGTGTAGCTGTAATGTGTACTGACGCTTAAGCCGCTATCGGTAAAGGTCGTGCCGCTGGTACTGGTGACGAGATGGCCGTCACGATATACGTTGTAGCCGGCGACTTGAATGTTGTCGCTGGCCGCATCCCATGCCAGGCTGATGGTGTTATCAGTAGCAGCAGTCGTGCGCAAGCTCGTCGGCACCGTTGGGGTGGTCGTATCAAATGCGGTGGTTGGCTGCAAAGCTGCCGAGGCCACTGAGTTATTATTAGCCGCGTCATAAGCCTTAACGGTGTAGGTGTACTGGGTTGTGGGCTGCAAGCCGCTGTCTGTAAAGCTGGCGCTCGGAGAGGTGCCGACCAAATTGCCATCACGGTAAATCTTATAGCCTGTCACCGCCACGTCATCTGTCGAGGCGTCCCAAGTCAGATCGATGGCGTTGTCGCGCACGGGATTGGCCAGCCGCAAGTTAGCTGGAATCGTTGGCGGAGTAGTGTCGGTTGAACTACTGGCCGAAAATGTCGCCGATTGAGCCGAAGTGTTGGCGGCTGCGTCAAAGGCACTGATGGTGTAGCTGTAGTCACTGTTAACACTTAGGCCAGTGTCCGTGAAGATGGTGCCACCCTGAGTGGCAATTAGCGAACCATTACGGTAAATGTGATAGCCGGCAACGCCAACATCATCTGTGGAATCATTCCAGGCCAGGCTAACGCTCGAAACGGTACTGCCGGTTTCGTGAATGTTGTCCGGCACGCTGGGCGGAGCAGTGTCCTGCGCAGTGCTGGCGAATAGCGCTGATGACAGATTGGAGGCGTTGCCGGCGGCATCGCGGGCGCGCACGGTGTAGCTGTAGGTGGCGAAGACCGCCAGACCGCTGTCCGTGTAGCTGGTGCCGGCCTGGCTGCGAATCAAGGAGCCGTTACGGTAAATGTCATAGGCCGTAACACCGACGTTGTCGCTGGCCGCATTCCAGGCTACCGTAATCGTGCTGGTAGTCTGGCCGGTTTGATGCACATTGGTTGGTACGCTTGGCGGAGAAGTATCGGCCAGCGTAGCAGTGGCCAAGGCACTGGACTGCGACGATTCGTTGGGTACCGCATCAAAGGCACTGACGGTGTAGCTGTAATTGGTGTTGGGGTTCAGAGCGGTGTCGCTGTAGCTAGGCGAGGCCACCGTGCCAACCTGCACGCCATCACGAAAAACATGATAGCCAGCCACGGCCGTGTCATCAGTCGAAGCATCCCAAGAAATATCAATTTCGGTGGCCGAGCGACCCGTCAACGCCAAGTTAGCCGGCACGCTGGGCGGTGTAATGTCGCCAGCAGCGCGCACGAAAGTCGTCCACAAGCTCTGGCCAGCTGCAAAAATAATAATCGCCAGCACTAATTCCACTACATGAGCCGTACTTAACAGGGGTCGTGCGCCACGGCGCTGCCAACCCAACTGCCAAACTCCCTCACGGCGTTTTTTGGTTTTCGGAGTCCTCACGTCACCCCTTATGCTTACAGGGATAATTGTAGCACAGTATGCTTATGCTACGGTCGCACGGATCGGCGGGGGAGAAGAGAAAAGTTGTAAATAATGACTATGGTGACCCCTGCGGGAGTCGAACCCGCGATCTTCAGGATGAGAACCTGACGTCCTGGACCACTAGACGAAGGGGCCGTCTCATGTAGCCGGAACATCTTATCACATCTGTTAATTTGAGTCTACGGCGGCTTTCTAGTATTAGAAAATGGTGTGGGTAAAAAGTGATGTATAAAGTATATACATTTTTTCCTTGTCCAAAATCACATGTTGCCTCACAGAAAAGATAACCATAAGGAGATTGCATAAATGAGGCTCAGATATGATAATAGTGTCAGATCATGCTAACAAAATTCAGGTGGGCCTTTAGGTGTTCGGACTCAAAAACCTAACAAATAGTACACCAGCCGGCGACAGTTGGCGCAACGAACAGTTGCGATTTAAGGTCATCGTCGACAACATTGCCGACGGCGTGCTGCTGATCGACAACGAACAGGTTATCCAGATCATCAACCCAGCCGCCGCGAAAATGTGCGGCTGGACCGTTGAAGAAGCCAGCGGGCTAAACGTTAACACCGTGGTGCAGCTGGTTAGTGAAAAAGGTGATCCCATCAAAGCTAACAACCCTTTTGACCAAGTGTTTAAGAATAATCAGACTATCCAGGACAATAACGCCTTCATTGTCAGCCGGTCGCACCAGCAAGTATCGATTACCTTGACTCTCTCGCCGCTGCTGGACAACAACCAGCAAAGCACTGCCGCCGTAGTGGTCATGCACGACGTTACTCAGGCCCGAGCGCAGGAACAACAGCGAGCTGATTTTATTAGCACCGCCAGCCATGAGATGCGCACGCCGGTGGCCGCTATCGAGGGCTATTTGTCTCTGGCGCTCAATGACAAAGTCGCGACCATCGACAATCGGGCTCGCGGTTATCTTGACAAGGCCCATGACTCGACCCAACACTTGGGTCAACTGTTCCAGGACCTGCTAACCAGCGCCAAAGCCGAAGACGGCCGTCTGGTCAGCCACCCGCAGGTGGTCGAGCTCGGCGAGATGATGCACAGTCTGGCTGAAGATTTAAAATTCGCTGCTGACAAAAAAGGCCTGATTTTAAACTTTGATGGCAGTGGTGGCGCCACGATTGACGCTCAGTCGCATACAGCGGCAGGCACAAGAACGATCCAGCCCATCTTTTACGTCTACGCTGATCCCGACCGCTTGCGAGAAGTTCTGACCAATCTGGTTGATAACGCCATTAAATACACGCCTCAGGGCAACATTACGCTTAGCCTGACTGGCAATGACAAGATAGTGCAGCTGGGCGTCCACGACACCGGTCCGGGCATTCCGCCAGAAGATGTGCCTCATCTGTTTCAGAAGTTTTACCGCGTCGACAACTCAGCCACGCGCACCATTGGCGGCACAGGGTTAGGTCTGTTTATCTGCCGCAAGATCGTGGAGCTATACAGCGGCCGCATTTGGGTGGAAAGCGCAGTCGGGCAGGGCAGCAACTTTTATATCAATTTGCCGCGCATTAGTCGCGAGCAAGCCGCGCAGTTGCAAGCTCAGGCACCACCTACGCCCCAAAAGGCATAAGCGTGATACAATGACAAGAGTATGCGTTACAGCAGCAAATTAAGCTTTTAACCGGAGAGTAGTATGTCCAAAGTACTTTTGGTCGAAGACGATAACAACTTACGTGAAATTTATGAAGCGCGCCTCCAGGCCGAAGGCTACACCATTGTTTCGGCTCGCGACGGCGAAGAGGCTTTGGTAGTCGCCAAGCAGGAAAAACCTGATCTTGTCATTTCTGACGTCATGATGCCAAAAATCAGCGGTTTTGAGATGCTAGACATCCTCCGCAACACCGAAGGCCTCAAGGACACCAAAGTCATTATGCTGACCGCTCTGGGGCAGAGCGATGACCAGCAACGCGCCGACAAGCTTGGCGCTGACCGCTACCTGGTCAAGTCTCAAGTCACCCTTGAAGACATTATTAAGGTCGCTCATGAACTGCTTCAAGATGCGCCAGCCGGCGCGGCACCGGCTGCCGCCGCCGTAGCCACTGATACTGCCGCTCCAGCTGCCACTGACGCTCCCGTGGTTGTCCCTGATGCTCCAGCTCCTGCAGCCCCAGAACCGGCACCTACTGACAGTCCGGCAGCTTTCGCGCCCGTGGAAGTCCCAGCTGAGCCTGCCGCAGCTTCTGAAGCAGCACCCGCCACCGAACCAGCTCCTGCGCCTGAGGCCACTCCAGCTGCACCTGCGGAAACTCCCGCCGAAGCCAGCACGCTAGCCGGCGCCGAAACCGAAGCCAGCGAGGAAGCGGATGTTGAAGCTAAAATCGAAGACTTTGTAAGCTCCAACACGCCCGATGCCGAGCCTGCCGCTGCCGCTGCCGCCCCGGCCGCTCCAGCCGCCGAACCAGCTGTAGAGGCCACGACGCCCGCAGCCAGCGAGACGGCCGGCGCTACAGTTAGCCCGACGCCCGCTCCGGAACCAGCCGCCCCGGCCGAGCCAGCTCCGCCAGCGGTTGCTCCGGTTGATCCACCCGCTGAACCAGCAACTCCAGCAGAACCAGCCGCCCCGACATCAACTGAGCCTGGCCAGCAGCCTGAGGGACCAGTCGATCCCAACAGCATCGCTCTCTAACGTTTATACTGTAAGCATGCGTTTAAATAAATTTGTGGCGCAGGCCACCGGTATGAGCCGGCGTGCCGCCGATGCGGCCATTGCCGAAAACCGCGTACTCGTTAACGGGCAGGCACCCCAGGCCGGCCAGCAGGTTAGCGACCAAGACAAAGTAACTCTCGATGGCCAAGCACTAAGCGTGCAGTCGCTCACCACCATCATACTCAACAAGCCTGTTGGCTATGTCGTGAGCCGTGCCGGACAAGGTGCAAAAACCATATATGATTTGTTACCAGCCAACTATCACAGCCTCAAGCCCGTGGGTCGTCTGGATAAAGATAGCTCCGGTTTGCTGCTGCTAACTAACGATGGCGAGCTGGCGAACCGTCTCACGCACCCCCGTTTTGAGCACCGTAAGGTCTACGAAATTCGGCTCGACACAGCGCTGCAGCCGCTGCACCAGCAAATGATCAATGATATCGGGGTCCAGCTGAAGGACGGCCGCAGCCAGCTGCAACTGGTAAAGCTCGAAGACGCCACCCACTGGCGTGTACGCATGCATGAAGGACGCAACCGCCAAATCCGCCGCACTTTCGCAGCCCTGGGCTATACCGTTATTGATCTCCACCGAACCGAGTTTGGCAATTTTAGTCTTTCCGATCTGAAAGCGGGCTCTCACCGTAAGGCAGCAGGCTGAAAACCTCGGCCATAATCTGCAAATCAATACGATCATAAAGATGGCGTGGCTGCACCGGAATGGGCAGCTGCTCGCCGAGCTGCAGCTCAGCCAATATGGCCATTTCCGCCAACTGGGCTTTTCGGTCGATGAGGATGACATCAGCCAGTTCTTTTCTCTTGGGCATTGGGCGATACTTTAATATCTTTTAGTTTTGGTGTCAATGCTTCTCATCTGTTATAATGGCTTGAAATGGCCAGTAAATTACCAATTGTCGCAATCGTCGGCCGGGCTAACGTGGGCAAGTCCAGCTTGTTCAACGCGGTTTTGGATAGACGCGAGGCAATTGTCGCCCGCGAAGCCGGCACCACCCGCGATAGCATCATGGCTAAAGCTGAATACGATGACCAACACTTTTGGTTAGTCGACACCGCTGGCGTTAAGGACCCCGAAGACGAATTCGAATTCACCATTCAGGAGCAAATTACACAGGCTGCTGACAGTGCTGATGTCATCCTGGTAATGGTGGAAGCCGACGTGCCAATTACCGAAGAAGATCGTCGCGTCGCCACCATGGCTCTGAAAAGCCGCAAGCCGGTTTTCCTGGTTATCAACAAGATCGACAAGGCGCACGGCGAAGACCTGTCCGGCTTCGACCGGCTAGGCATTAAGCCAATTTTCCGAACCTCCATGAGTCAGCAGCGCGGCCTCGACCAGCTCCTCGACGGCATAGTCAAAGTTATCCCAAAGGCCAAGCAAACCGAGGCCGACGACCGCTTAAAAATCGCTATTTTGGGCCGCCCCAACGTCGGCAAGTCGCAACTATTTAACACTTTAGCCAAAAAGCAACAGGCCATCGTAGCTGATCGCGCCGGCACCACCCGAGATGTTAATCGCACAGCTATTCGCTACCAGGGCAGGGAAATTGAGCTTCTGGACACCGCCGGCATCCGCCGCAGCGGCAAAATTGAGGTTGGTATCGAGCGCTTCAGCGTGATCCGCGCCTTGGCCGCGATTGAAGAGGCCGACATCTGTTTACTGCTCATGGACGTCAACGATCTGAACGTCCATCTTGATCAAAAAATCGCCGGCATGATTAAAGACGCCGGCAAGGGCCTGGTTTTGGTGGTCAGCAAGTGGGATGCGGCTGAAGGCAAGGATGCTTATACCCGTGACGCACTAGCCCCCCAAATCGCTCGCACTTATGATTTCGTGCCGTGGGCGCCCCTGATTTTCACCAGCTCTGTGACCGGCCAGAATGTCACTAAAATCTTCGACTTGGCAGGCGAAATCGACGCTGCCCGCAAGACCCGCATATCCACAAGCGAGCTCAACAAATGGTTGCGCAAAGCTACCGACGATCATCCGCCGGCCGGCCTCAAAAACCGCGCGCCCAAACTGAATTATATGATTCAGGAAACCGACAACCCCACGCCGGCCTTCAAGATCTTCGGCAGCCATACCAAGTTTGTTCACTGGAGCTACCGCCGTTACCTGGAGCGCCGTTTGCGTGAAGCTTACGGCTTTGCCGGCACGCCCATCGAACTGTGGTTCATGGAAAAACACGCTACTCACAAGCACGGCCAGTCGCCAACTAAAGACTAAGCTATACTGATCTTATGGCCTGGCTCCAAAAACGCCCACAAGTCTCCGACGCCACCGTTTTTTACACCGTGGGGCTTAATAAAACACTGCTGCTTGTGGGTCTCGGTAACCCCGGACGCGAGTACGACGGTACCCGCCACAACATCGGCTTTGAAGCTCTCGACAAATTTGTCGCCGCCAATGACGAATTCGAACCCTGGATCGCCAAAAAAGATCTCAAATGCCTGCTGACCAGCGGCCGACTCGGCGAGGCCCGCGTGCTGGCCGTAAAACCGACCACTTTTATGAACCTTAGCGGCGAAGCGGTTCAAAAGGTCATGGATTTTTATAAAATTCCGGCCGAAAACGTTCTGGTTATTCACGATGAATTGGACATTGACTTCGGCCAGATCCGTCTGCGCCGTGGCGGCAGCAGTGCCGGGCACAACGGCCTGAAGTCCATCATCTGCCTGATTGGCGAAGATTTCGGCCGCATCCGCATCGGCATTGGCCCTAAAAAGCCAGCCCGGATCGACAGCGCCGATTTCGTCCTGAAAACCTTCGATAAAGAGCAGCAAGAACAGCTGCCCAATCTGTTAAAAGAAACTTCCGCCATCTTGAGCGAATATGTGTTTGGCGGCGGCCAGCTCAACGACGAAACGCGCAGTTTCCTCGTCTAAAACAGGCCGATGAGAGGGCAAAACGTGCCAGTGGCACGTTTTGTCGAGAAGGGCCAGCTTGGCTGGCCCCGTAAGCCTTGCAATAAAAAAACAGGCCGATGAGAGGGGGTGGGCACCGCTCATCAGCCTGTTTCAGGGAGCCAGTCGAAACTCGCTCCCGAGCCCTTCAACCCACCCCAGCGAAACAACGAAAACCCGTAAGTGTGTAAAGGCTCGCGTCTGCCGCCCTTAGGTGACAATCGTTCAGACTCGCTTTGAAATTGGGGACCCCGGGACCGGCTCGAGAGCTGATCGAGGAATCTAGTTAAAGGGGTTAGTGTGCTTTAGAACGCCGCCCGGTCCAGCCGGGTAGCCAAGAGTAAGTGGAGGGTAACAACTTCTAGTGGCACGTCTAAAGCAGTCTAACAACGCTTGGATCACTGGGGGACAGGACCAAACGTCTATAGAAATAAAAGGTGCTAGGCTCATGTAAGTTTTCATGAACCACGATTTGCTATTCTAGCAAATACATGGCTTTATGTCAATACTAAAAAATGTTTTGCTACTAACGGCAACTTTGGCCTTAAATATATCTTAAATTTAGCAAATATCTTTCGCCTTGGCCGCAACTGCAAACTTATAATGCAGGCATGTCGCCAAGAGTAATTCGATGGGGTGAGCGCAGCTTTCCCGCCGTTTTGCGGGATATGCCGCAGCCGCCACGCCAGCTGTATTGTCTGGGCGCTGATCTGTCGGAACTCTTAAAAAAACCACGCGTGACCATAGTGGGCAGCCGCCGTGTCAGCCCCTATGGCAAACAGGTTACTCAGGAGCTGGCCACACGACTGGCAGAAAGAAGTATAGTAATAATTAGTGGTTTGGCGCTCGGCGTAGACGGACTAGCTCACGAAGCCGCTCTCGAGGCCGGCGGCATAACTGTGGCCGTGCTGCCCAGCCCACTGGACAATATTGTGCCGGTTCGCCACCAGCGTTTAGCGCGGGAAATTTTAGAGCAGGGCGGGGCGCTGGTGAGCGAATACCCTCCAGGCAGCCCACCGCTTAAACACAATTTTGTCGAGCGCAACCGACTCATGGCCGGACTCGGTCATGTCACAGTAATAACAGAGGCAACGGCTCATAGCGGCAGCATCCACACCGCTAATTTTGCGCTCGACCAGGGTAAGACTGTCATGGCCGTGCCTGGCAACATTACCAGCCCGCTGTCGGCCGGCACGAATACGCTACTCCAAACCAGCGCCATGCCAGTCACCAGCTATAAAGACGTGCTGTTCGCGCTTGGCATAGATGACCAAGCATCAAAAACTGAAATACGCGGCCGCAATTCAGCTGAGCAGACCCTTATTGAGCTGCTGCGTGACGGACTTAGCGACGGGCAAGCTTTACTGGCTGCCAGCGAGCTGGGAGCCAGCGAGTTCAGTCAAACGCTTACCATGCTGGAGATCACCGGCCGGATACGTAGCCTCGGCGCCAACCACTGGGCCCTGAGGTGATACAATCGAAATATGCAGAAAATGGCCAAAGGCGGCATCTCCCTGATCGGCAGCTTAATTGGTGGCGGCATCGGGGCCGCACTCGATCACGGCAATTGGTTCGGAACCTGGAGTAACATTTTTGGCGCCATCGGCCTGGCCGGCGGCTATTGGCTGGCGCGCCGTCTTGATGAATTCATAGATACATAAACGGCTATTCTTATATATAGAGTTGCATTCAAAGCCATGTTCCGCTTAAGATGGGTTTTGTGACTAAGCACCTACTTATTGTTGAGAGCCCCGCTAAAGCCAAGACGATTGAGCGCTTTTTGGGCAAGGATTACACTGTAAAAAGCAGCTTCGGCCATATCCGAGACTTACCTAAAAAAGGCTTGAACATCGACATTGAGCACAACTTTGCGCCCAAATATGAGATTAGCGCCGACAAGCGCAAAGTCGTAGCAGAACTTAAAAAAGCTGCCGCAGGCAGTGAAGTCTGGCTGGCTTCCGATGAAGACCGGGAAGGCGAGGCGATCGCTTGGCACCTGACGCAAGCTCTGAAGCTCGATCCCAAGACCACCAAGCGCATTGTTTTTCACGAAATTACCAAGCCGGCCATCGAGGCTGCTATTGCCAAACCGCGCACTGTCGACCTTAAACTGGTCGATGCTCAGCAGGCCCGCCGCGTCCTCGACCGCCTGGTAGGTTACGAGTTATCGCCAGTGTTATGGAAAAAAGTTCGTACCGGTCTCAGCGCCGGCCGTGTCCAATCAGTTGCCGTCCGCTTAATTGTCGAGCGCGAACGTGAAATTCGCGACTTCGAGGCCGAAGCCTCCTTTAAAGTTACAGCCATTTTCAAGGCTGAAGGCCAGGAAATTCCGGCCGAGCTATCTGTTAAATTGCCTGATGCAGGCGCCGCTCGTAAGTGGCTGGAATCACTGACCGGCGCCAGCTACACCGTGGCCGGCATCGAGCAAAAGCCGTCCAGCCGCACTCCTGGTGCACCATTCACCACCAGCACCTTGCAGCAGGAAGCTGCCAGACGGCTGGGCTACTCTGTGCGCCAAACCATGACGCTGGCCCAGCGCCTTTATGAAGCCGGCCTGATAACTTACATGCGCACCGACAGCACCACCTTGAGCGGTCTGGCCATTAAGGCTGCCGAGAGCTACATCAAAGACAAACACGGCGAGCAGTACCATGTTTTGCGACAGTTTAAGACCAAGAACCAATCCGCCCAAGAGGCTCACGAAGCAATCCGACCAACTGAATTTAGCCGCGAAGCCGCAGGCGACGACGATCAGCAGCAAAAGCTCTACAAACTGATCTGGCAACGCGCCCTGGCCAGCCAAATGGCACCGGCCCAGCTGGAACGCACCGAAGTTACGATCGATATCAGCGGCCACAGCGAAACCTTCCTGGCCAAAGGCGAAATTCTTAAATTTGACGGTTTCATGAAAGTTTACGGCGGCGGCAAAGATGATGTACTGCTGCCAGCTCTGACAACTGGCCAAAAGCTAGACGCTCAGAGCATCAGCGCTACCGAATCATTTACACGCGGCCCAGCCCGCTACAGCGAAGCTGCACTCGTTCGCAAGCTCGAAGAGCTCGGTATTGGTCGCCCCAGCACCTACGCGCCAACGATTTCCACGATTCAGACACGTGGTTATGTCGAAAAAACCGATCTGGAAGGTACTGAGCGCGACGTTAAAGAGTTGCGCCTCGAAGCCGGCAAAGTTACAGAAGAGACCAGCAAAGTTATCACCGGCGCCGACCGCGGCAAGCTGGTGCCGACACCGATCGCCGAAGTGACCACCGATTTTTTGGTCAAACACTTCCCGCACATTGTCGACTATGAATTCACGGCCCGCGCCGAAGACGACCTGGACGAAATTGCCGATGGCAAGCAAGAGTGGGAAAAGATGATCGCCGACTTTTATAAGCAGTTCCACCCCTTGGTAGAGCAATCCGAAAAAGTCCCGCGCAGCGAAGTTAGCCAAGCCCGCCACCTCGGTGACGACCCCAAGAGCAAGGAACCAATTTTTGCCCGTTTCGGCCGCTATGGCCCCATGCTAGTCAAGGGCGACACCGAAGACGAGTCCAAAAAACCGCTGTTCGCACCATTACCAACCGGCACCACCATCGATACCGTCACGCTGGAACAGGCGCTGGAAATGTTCCAGCTGCCACGAATCGTCGGTACCACCGAAGACGGGCAGGAAATTAAGGCTAACATCGGCCGTTTCGGCCCCTACATTCAGGTAGACAAGACATTCGTATCTATTAAGCCGCTCGATCCACACACCATTACCGAAGACGAAGCCCGCGCCAAATACGCCGAGAAGCTGGCCAAAGACGCTGCCAAGCACATCAACGTGTTCAGTAGCGGCATTAAGGTGTTAAACGGCCCCTACGGCCCCTATGTAACCGATGGCAAAAAGAACGCCCGCATCGCCAAAGACGTCGATCCAGCCAAATTAACAGAGGCCGAAGCCAAAAAGATTCTCGACGAAGCTCCGGCAAAGAAGCGCAGTTTCCGCCGGCGTGGCGGCAAAAAAACAGGGAAGTAGTCCCGCAAATTTGCTGATCCGACAAAGCTGTGAATAAGCAATATTTTTACAACACGAAAGCGGTCAAAACGTCATCTTTGTGCTACAATAAGTTATAGGCAACACGGTGTTGACTTTTAAAAAATTACCTTTTATAATTAACGTTAAGATTGTGGGAGCAGGGAAGGTTTTTTATGGCTGAAGCAGCCGTCAAACAGATGAGTACCGAACAATTAGTCCGAGATGTCCTGGCAACCATCGACCGTGAGCGTGAGCGCGAAATCGTGGCTCGCCGTTTTGGTCTGTTTGATCGTAAAGAAACCTTGGAACAGATTGGCGAAATGCTCGGCATTACCCGCGAGCGTGTCCGCCAGCTGGAAAAATCAGTTGTTTCCCGCTTGAAAGCCAGCGCAGAGCAGGGCAGTTTGCCAGGTATCGCTGACTTCCAAACAGAGCTCAATAGCCATCTGCAGGTTATGGGCCAGGCCGCCCGCGTCAGCGACCTTGCTGCGCGTATCACCAAAGACCCCAGCCGCGAAGAGCAGGCTAGAGTCGCTTTCCTGGCTCAATTATGTCCTGAGCTGGTGGTTGTCTCGGAAGACGACAATTTCTACGCCAGCGTCAGCGTGGCATCTGTCCGTGACGAAAAGGCCCTGAAAGCTGCTGTCACTCAGCTAATTGCCGCCATTAAAGACCTGGGCGAGCCAAAGAGCATCGAAGACATTGCTAAGGCCGCCAAGTTAAGTGATGCTGCTCAGGCAGCCGCTTTGGCCAGCACTTCCAAGCAATTAGCAACCCTGAACGGCCGCTGGGGCCTCATTAAGTGGCCGATGGTCAACCCCAAGAACATTCGCGACAAAATCTACGTTATCCTCAAAGAAAACGGCAAGCACATGCACTTTAACGAGATTGCCGGCGCCATCAAAGGCAGCGATTTCAAGCGCAAAGACGTCACCACCCAGGCTATTCATAATGAGCTGATCAAAGACAAGCGCTTCGTGCTCGTCGGCCGCGGCATCTACGCCCTGAAAGAGTGGGGCTACGAAAAAGGCACCGTCGCTGACATCATCGCTGAAGTGCTGCGCCAAGCCGGCGAACCGCTGCACCGCGATGAAATCGTCAAGCGCGTGCTGAAGAGCCGCTTTGTTAAAGAAACAACCATTCTGCTGAACCTCCAGGGCAAACCGCAGTTCAAGCGCGTTGCCAAAGCTACTTACGAACTCTCTGAGTAACCTGTTAAATGGGTGACCTAGCTACCGGTCCAGGCGAGGTCGTTTTCCGAGCGTCTGGCGGTGAAATTACTCCCGATGCCTTAACGGCCGCCGAAGAGCGCCTGCGGGGCACATATTTGTCAGCATACCCTCACATGCACGAGGAAAAATTCCTGGAGTGCATGCGTAACTGGCGGGCACGAGCCCGTATCATTGACATTATCAGGGGCGACTATCACGGCGATCTGTCAGTTGTCACTTTTGAACTGATTAGAGACGCCGAGGCTATTCAAGATATCGCTGGTATATCCGCCGACAAAACCAGGCGTCTGGCGGCTGCTGCAGAGAAAAGCAGCGCTTTCTGCATAAAGGCAACCGCGGAAATTGCTAGCAGCGCTAAAATTGCCGGCACTATCGTCCGTCATCTAGGCTATCTCCGGGAACCGCGCACCTCCAACAAGATCAGCGTCGAAGGTGTGTTGTGGAGCCGTTACGCAGGCGAGGATGAAGGAAGCAACAACATTCAAGAGGTACTCAGGGGCCTTGCTGGCCGCGAGCTAGGCACCTTTGCCATAAGAGCTGGTGTTGGGAAACGCAGTAAGCCGCGCCCCAACCGCCAACCCCCGCACAACACCCCAGCATAAAATTTATTCGGTATCGTACAAAATACGAACAAACTAGTAGTAATTGGCAAAAAGTAGGTCGTAGCCCAAATGGGCTATTTTTGGTTCCGCGGATGGTGGAGCGGGGATATTACAAAAAATTAAAACACGCGGGCAGCAGCGGGCGGAAAATTCTGGAAAACATGTTGGTGGAGCAGCACCAAACCGCACCTAGACATGACGTCGCACAATATATCTTTTGCGACTCTAATATAGATGTAATAGATGATTACTGATACCCCTGCTGCAGGGGACTATTTTCATATTTTGGTTAGTTAACGCGTACGCGTTGCACTACACGCACTGGCTTGCACCACTACATATGCAACTGGTCTAAATATGAACCTCCCAAGGGACAGCCTCCACTAGACCCTAGTGTTCCGACTGTGATATATGCCACAATTTGACTTTTCCACAGTTATGTCGTGAAAACATTTGCTTTTTCCACAATTTGATTTCAAATTATTCTTACCCTGCCTTGCCGTCCATATATTAAAAAGTTTGACTTTTGCCCTGCCCGATATATTAATATAGTTTTTTTAAAATTCATAGTTTTAGATATACTGAACAAATTCCGAACTAGTAGGGTAGCAAAGTAGGGGTTTATCTTATCGCCGGCCTGCGGTAATTGGCCTTATTTAAAGTAGGCCCGGCCGTCAACTCGCACGTCGACGTACTGGCCAGGCGTAACGTTCTGCCCTGTCAGGTTGGCGATGGTTGCCAGGAAGGTGCCTGCCTGTTGGCGGGGATCATCATTCTCAAGGTTAAATTTAACGAAATAGGGCTGGTTTAAGATGTGGACATCGAGTTCACGGGAGGCTGCTGGCAGTACCAAACTGGTAACCGTAAAGTGTTTAACAGCCAGTTCAGCAATCACCACTTTTATGAAGTTTACATCTTGGCTGGTTAAGCTTTGTTCGCGCAACTTAACTGGTAGGTTACTTTGATCAGTCACGACCGGCAGGCCCAGTTTGCCAAAGGGACTATTGGATTCAATTTTGAGAACAGCCTGGCCGCTGTCGGCAACGATGAAGTTACCGCTGTTGGTGCTAAGAACCAGCGCCGGCTGAACCGGCTCAACATACACCACTGGGTGGTGGCCTAAAAGTGGCAAATTCACGGTGACGTTTGCTAGTTCCGGAAATTGATCCTTGAGCGTACGCTCCAGCTTACCGGTGTCGACGGTCAACTTGTTATGATTCAAGATGGAGCTGGACAGAACCTTATTGGCGGCCGTTTCGTACGTAGACAATGGTTTGAGGAAGTGCTGGCTGGTTTTAGTCGCCAGAGGCTTAATTTGAGCGCTGGGCGCCAAATCAATCATGCTGATGGCGCAGACGGCCACAGTGACCAGCAAAATTGCCAGTCCAAAGCGTTTTAACCAAAAATTGCCCCAATGACGGGCTTTAGCTTGTAAGGCTTGGCGATCTATCTGACGACCGGTGTTAAGCTCCTGCTCAGCACGCTGTTGCATGTAGCGCGAATAACTGGCAGGCGTAGTGCGCTGCAAGCGGCTGTCGGCGAGACGCTGGCGGCCAGTATTTTTGGCGGCCTTTTTACGGCCCGGCAGCCTCACCGGCGCTCCTTCGCCAGGCTGAGTAATAATACGGCCAGATCAGAGGTGGCGTGCGGCTTAGCAAACTTATGCAAGGCTGCGCCGAGTTTGGCGCGCTCCTCAGGTTGTTTCAGCAGATCGCTGACCTGTTTAGCCAAGCGATTAGAGTCGTCCGCCAACTGTTCTTCGGTAATAACCGCCGCCGCCCCCTGCTCTTCCAAATATTTGGTATTTTTAAGCTGATGGCCTCCCGTTAGGAAAGAACTGGGAATGACCACGCAAGCTTTGCCTTGCACGGCAAATTCGGCCAGATTGGTGGCCCCTGCCCTCGTGACGATAAGATCGGCTGCACCGCTGTAGCGATAAATGTCGTTGGCAAAATCAAACACCCGCAACCTCTGTTGCTGGGCCGGAGTTAGGCTGCTGTTATAAATAGCCTCCATATCGTCGTAATTGGCCCGCCCAACGCCGTGAATGACGTATAAATCACGGTACTCATGCATAAGATGAGGCACGGCCTCCGATACGGCCCGATTGATGATTTGCGAGCCTAAACCGCCGCCAATGATAAATAGCACTTTGGCCCCGGCTGGCAGGTCCAACTCTTTACGGTAGCGCTGTTGCAGCGCTGCCGTAACCGGCACAAACAGTTTGTTGAGCGGCACGCCAGTGGTAACAGTTTTGTTGGCCGGATACCGGTAAATATCCTTGGGCATGGCGACAGCGTGCTGCGTGGCCCAGCGCGCAATAATACGGTTCGCCAGACCGGGAATGGCGTCAGAATCATGCGTAATGTATGGTTGATGCAGGCTGGCGGCCGCTAAGCCCACCGGTACGCCCACAAAGCCGCCTTTAATAAATAGCACGTCCGGCTGGAGAGCTTTCAGCAGTTTGCGGCTCTGCCAGAAGCCAATCAGGACATAAAAGAAATCACGGGCATTTTTAAACATTGTCGGCAGGTCCAGCAACTGCTTCAGCCCTTCGCCATGATAGCGGCGAAACTTGCCGGCACGCACAGTGTAAACTGCGTCAATGTTAGGATCCTGAGCCGGAATGTCTCCCAAATTATCGCCACGCTGACCGATGTAAATCAGCTTGGCGTGTGGTTGTCGGTGTTTTAGCTCAGCCGCGACCGCTAAGATCGGGGTGATATGCCCCCCGGAGCCGCCGCCCGTTAGGACGATCGTCATGGCTTCTCCTGTTTTCCTGTTTTACATGGGGTGCTCGGTAAGCCGTGTAGGCTGAGGCCTGCAAGACCAAACCGATGGCTGCCGCCGCGAAAACGACGCTAGTGCCGCCGTAGCTAATAAACGGCAAAGTAATACCTTTCAATGGCAAAAGCCCAATCATGCCGCCAATATTAATGAGCATCTGGACGCTCAGCCAGGTCAGCACGCCAACTACAAGCAGCCGGCTGAAATCATCGGTTAAGCGCTCGGCAATGCTCTTGAGGCGTGCGAAAAAGGCCACAAACACGCCGAGCAACAGCACCGAACCAATAAAGCCGAACTTCTCGGCGTAAATGGCAAAAATAGAGTCGTTTGCTGCTTCTGGCTGATAGCCATAGGCCTGAGCTCCGCTGCCCAGACCGAGACCGGCAATGCCGCCCGAACCCACTGAAATCAGAGCCTGACAGGCTTGATAACCACTGTCCTGGCAGTTGGCCTGCGGATGCAAAAAGGCCTCCAAGCGTGCGCGTCGGTATGGAATTGCCGACACCGCTAAGATCAGGCCAATTAATATAATGCCGCCAATCTGTAAAATACGTTTAAATGGCAGGCCGGCCACAAAAGCCATGGCTGCCATCATGGCAACAATAACACCGGTAGAGCCAAGATCGCTCTGCACGCCAGCGACCACGGCACCAAAAACCAGCAAGGCGTACAAGATCGGCTTTAAGGTAGCCTGAGTGTCAGCAATCTGGCCGCGCCTTATTTGTTCCGCCAAAAAGCCGGCCAGCCAGATCATGCCGGCAAATTTAGCCAGTTCAACAGATTGAAAGGAAAAACTGCCCAAGCGTACCCAGCGGTGAGCCGGATAGGCCGGGTTCACGGGCATAAGCAGTGCTGCCACAGTTACCAAACCGGCTACCCAAAGCAGCGGTTTATATGCCATCCGCCAGGCGTTCAAAGGAATTTGGGCCGTGACAACTAACGCCACTAGGCTTAAGCCAATAGCTATCAGCTGCTTGCTGACGTAGTAATTAGTACTGACGTGGTTAGCCTTCGACAGCGCCGGGCTGATGGCATAAACCACAATCAAGCCCACGGCCAGCAGAATAGCGGTTAAAACCAGCAGGCCGTAATCGGGCTTGTGGCGGCGGCCCAGATCCAGCTCGCGCCGCATCTGGCGTTGACGCGGCTGCAGGGAGCGCATTAGTGCCCCCTGCCCAGTAAGAAGACAATCAGACCAAGCACGCTGGCCACTTGGCCCAGGATCCAAAAACGCATCGTAACTTTAGTTTCCGGCCAGCCGATGGCTTCGAAATGGTGATGAATCGGTGAGCTTAAAAAGACCTTTTTTCCGTGGCGCAGTTTGCGGCTGGTGCGGTTGATAATCACCGAACCGGTTTCCATCACGTAAACGGCGCCAATAATCGGCAGCACGTAAACCGTATCTGTCTGCATGGCAATAATGCCCAACGCCGTGCCGAGCGCACAGGCTCCGACATCGCCCATAAAGAACCGCGCCGGGTAAACATTAAACCAAGTGTAACTCAGCAGTGCGCCGACGACGGTCAGACAAAAACCGGCCAGCGCAATGCGGTGCTCCACCAGGGCAATGATGGTGTAAGCCATGAATGACGATGTCAGCAAACCGCCGGCCAGACCATCAAGGCCGTCACTAAAATTCACAGAGATAATCGTTGAAATCACGACCAGCCAGAACAGGCCGATAATTAAAGCGCCGAGGTGGAACTGCCCGATTCCGGGGATATAAAGCGAGTGCACGCCCAGTTTAGAATAAAACCACCAGCCGCCAATTAGCAGAACAAGGCTGTACAGGCCGAACTTAAGCTTGGCGTTCATGCCAGCCACACCGCCGGTGCTGCGGATATTCATGATGTCGTCAATTAAGCCAATGGCGCCGGCACCAATCATGCCGGCTAGCGGCAGCCAGGTTTGACCGCGATTCAGATTGCCTATAACAGTGGTCAGCGCAATACTAACCACAAAAATTAAGCCAGCCATTGTTGGAATGTGTCGTTTGTGCTTTTCGGCGTGCAGTTTCTTATAAACGCTGGCGACACCACCAGACCAGGCATCGGTGCGCTGGCGCTTCCACCACTCGCGACGATAAGCCACTGTGGTGTACAGCGGTGTGATTAACATACTGAATGCGAACCCAGTGAAAGCCAATAATAAGACGCGGATCAGGTTGTGGCTCGTGATGGCAATGTGCAAAGTATTGTTCATAGATATTTTTGTTTTATTATAGCATTTTTATCACTTAAACTAGTGGCTTTTTGGCGTTACAAACGAATCATTTATAAGCATGTGAGCCAGGTCAGCAAACACCGGTTGACCGCCCCGCGAACCGGCATAGCCCGGCACGTTCGGATCGAGGTTGTAGACGACAATAACATACTGCGGCCTGTCGCCACCAACAAAGCCCACGTAGGTTCCATTAAACTTGTCATCGTAATAGCCGCCAGTCGGTTTGGCGATCTGCGCCGTGCCGGTTTTACCGCCGACGATGTACTGCGATGGGAAGCTCATATAGCTAAAGCCTGTTTCATAGTAGTGACTGACAACACCTTCCAGCAGCGGCCACATTTCCTGACTGACTTTTGGACTAACTGTGTGGGGGTTAACAATCTTGGGCTGATTTTTTGTGACTTTGCCGTCGCCACCAATAGTTTTATCTATTAATGTCGGCTGATAATAGACGCCGCCATTTACTATGCTGGCAAAGGCCGACGCCAGCTGCAGCGCCGTCATCTGCACACCTTGGCCAAATGAAGTGTTGGCATACTGCAGTCCTAAAGCCGGCGCTTCGGGATCATCAGGCGGTACAATTCCAGGCGACTCATATCCCTGCTCAATGTTTGTCGGCTTGCCGAGGCGATAATGGTTGACCATGTAGTCATGCCAAGCATTAATGCCTCTCATATTGATGCTCGTGCCGCCGGGCTGGCTCATTTGCATCAATTCCCAGGTCGCACCAGTATTAAGCGACAATGCCAGAATGCTGGCAATATTCTGCTCGCGAGCACCACCATCCTCTTCAATGTCGGTGATATTAAAACCATCAACAATCCAGTGCGCCGGATCATAAAAAGTCTGATCGGGCTGAATCACTCCCTGATCGAGAGCCGCCGCAGTGGTGAGCGTTTTCATGGTCGAGCCCGGCTCAATTGGGTTGGAGACTGCCGCGTTCTGGAACACAGCGGGATCGCTGACTTCTTGATACTTGCCCGGGTCGTAGCTTGGGTAATTAGCCATGGCTTTAATCTGTCCGTTGTTAGGATCAAGAATAATAGCGCTAATTCCCTTGGACTTTGTGGCCTTATATTGATTAGCCAGAATCTGCTCCATTTGAGCCTGCATTGATAAATTCAACGTCGTGACAATGTTATTGCCGTCGCGAGGCGGAGTTTCAACATTGCCTTTACTGGCAGCCAAAGGCACGCCGCTGGCGTCGGTAACTGCCTTAACCTGCCCCGGTATGCCTGATAGTTGCTTATCTAAGGCCTGTTCCAGCCCATACGTGCCGGCGCCATCAGCATTGACAAAGCCTAACGCCTGCGCCGCCAGTGAACCCTGCGGATAAGTACGGTAATCAATACCCTGCGTGCCTAAACCCGGAATCTTCAGGGCTAACAGCTGCTGGCTCTTGTCGGCCGGCAATTGCTTGGCCAAAACAACGTAGCGGGTCTTTTTTGTCCGCATCAGCCGCGCCAGCTTATCTGTTGAACCGCCAATTATCGGTTGAATTTTCTCGGCCGCGGCATCGGCGTTTTTGACCAGTGTCGGGTCTGCATAAAGCGTGTAAAGTTGCTGATTAAGCACGATCGGCACAATTTTACCGTTATCATGCGCCTCGATCAGCCCCCGCGTTGCCGGAATTTGGTACTGCTTTAGCTGATCATTCAAGGCCGCATTTTTATAGTGGTCGTATCGGATAATTTGCAGGTAAAACAGCCTTAAAATGAACACCGCCACAATTAACAAAAGCAGTCCATACCACAACTGTATGCGCTTTGCTGTTTGTCCTAAGCTGTTTGTGTTTGGTGACATTACTTTTACCTCTATATTATAGCAAAACAACGCCCATGGCCTCGAGTTCAACATGAGGTTGAACGAGCAGCGATGGACGTTGTCTTACTGAACTGTGGCTGTGGGAGCAACTGACACCAAGGACTTAGCAACCGCACTGCCTTGAACGCGTGATAGCGACTGCAAGCGGGCGGAGCTGACTTCAAGGTTATCGTGCTGCGTCTTAAGGCTTGCCTTCTGCTCCTGCAAGTTATTAATCTGATAACCGTAAGCATTAGTTTTGGTCACCTGCGTCAAATACAGCAGGCCCAACAAACAAGCTAAAACGATCAGAATAATGGTGTTGCTGACTGGTCCCAAGGTGCGGGCTTGGTGCCGAAATGTGACCGAATTCTGGTTGCGGCCCGAAAAGCGAGTGCGATTCATGGCCAGCGAGCTTGAATATGTCATGTTTATTTTTGTTTTAGTTTTTATTTTGGTGGTCCTGGGGCCTCGTAAGACCCCGGGACCTGCGTACTAGACTACCCTAACAGTAACTTTGTACGCGCGGGAGCTACTTTTTACCTGAATTGGCATTAGTGTTCCCTTTCGTTTTTATTTTCACGGCGGCCCGTAGTTTAGCGCTACGTGCACGCGGATTAAAAACAAGTTCAGCCGACGACGGCGTCACCGGTCGCTTAGTTAGCAACCGGAGTTCGGCGTCGTAGCGATTGCCGCCAGCCGCTTGCAAAGCCTGTTTAACCATGCGGTCTTCCAGACTATGGAAGCTGATGACAGCTAGTCTGCCTCCTGGAGCCAGCAGCTGTATCCACAGCGGTAAGCTGTTCTGCAGCTGCTGCAGCTCGTCATTGACGGCGATGCGCAAGGCCTGAAAGGTCCGGGTGGCCGGATGCACACGACTGTGTCCGGGCCAGGCACTGGCAGCAACTCGGGCCAGCTCATCTGTTGTTTGGAGCGGCCGAGCACGCACAATGGCGGCAGCAATTTGGTTAGCCTTTGGTTCTTCACCGTATTCACGCAGCAAAGCGGCCAAATCGGCTTCTTTGTAGCTGTTAACTACGGTTGCGGCAGTTAGCTCTTGCCTTTGATCCATTCGCATGTCGAGTGGACCATTGCTGGCAATGGCAAAACCACGTTCGGCTTGGTTAAGGTGCGGTGACGATACGCCCAAATCGGCCAAAATCAGCTCAAATTGTTTGCCCGCTGCGGCCAGTTCCCGACTGGCGCTGTAGAAGTCCTGGTGCCGGACCTCTAAATCGCTACCCTTAAACTGTTGCCGGAGTTCTTGGGCAGCGTTGGCATCACGATCGACGAGAACAGAGCTTGTGAGGCTTCCACTGCGTTCCAATATTGCCTTAGCGTGTCCACCGTACCCGGCCGTCAAATCGAGGTAGCGATCCCCTTTTTGCGGGCCTAGATACTGCAGGACTTCTGCTAGTAATACTGGAACGTGCTGTTTATTTTGGTTTTTGTTTTGGTGCATCTTTGCTTGCTTGTTTTTGTTTTTGCAAGGTCACCTGAGAAATAGGGCCTAAAGCCCGATGCCTCAGCTAACCTCGCTCCGCGAGATACTGTCTATGCGCCTCTGGTTTCACGCCGGGGCGCGATAGCCATCCTTGCACTTCGTCGCAAGGTCGGCTAATCGACAATCAACTTTTTGTTTTTTTGGAGTTTTTGTTTTTGTAGTGACAAGGTAATTTGTATAAATACAGTTTACCGAGTCAAGTTTGAGAGACTTATGTGTGAGGTGGAGTTTTGGGAGGTGTTTTGGGAGAAATGTGCGAGTTTTTTTGAGTGGTTGTCTAGATTTCCACTTGTTGATTGTCGAATAGCCAACCTCGACTATTCGTTTTTGTCTTTGTCTTTTTTAAATTGTTAAAGTGCCTGGATGCGCCAGTACTTGCCAGCGCGTATAGCTACTACGTCACGTTTAATGCCCGCATAGTCCAGCAAATGCTGTTCTAGGCTAAAGCGTCCCTGTTTGGCGTCAATGACACCCTCGCTCTTGCCTGTCCGAAGCTTAACGTTCAAATCGGCTACGGCTTCGTCGAGAATGCTCCCTTTGAGTTGGGTCTCTACTTCTTCATCCCATACAGATTTTGGATATAGGTGAAGATATTGTTTGAAGCCTCTGGTTACGACTACTCCACTGGCGAACTCTGCACGTAATTCAGCTGGTATGGTTAACCGCCTCTTATCGTCGAGCTTCCTTTCGAAGTAATCCGTGATAGCCATCCCTTAAATTTTTTAAATGTTTTTGTTAGTGGTGTGAGGTGCTCTCGTACCCACGATTACCCACTGAGCTGAGTGTACACCCCACAATTACCCACCACAATACCCAAAATGCAAAAAAGTGGTGTTTCTGACACCACTTTTCCACAGATTTACAACTGTTAGCTCACAAAACGCGATATATAGCGCTATCCGGTCGAACCAGTACGCTACTTTAGCTGACCAGTTTTGCCAAGAATTTGTATATCATTGTCCATCTGCTGGCGATGGCGCTGAATCGCATCAAGTAAGTTGTCGTTAGAAGGCTGTGGCTGATTGTTATCATTGAAGACAACATTAGGGTGTTGGTGCAGCTCATCCCGGCTGTGCTCTATTGCTCCGCCAACTACGCCGCCAACTGCAGCCGATACTACTGCAGTGCCAGTTACAGCGGCAATTTTACCGCGGCGCGTGAGCGTCACTTTCTTTTCGGCGTTAGGCTTGGTGCTTTCTTTCATAATTCTTATGTTAACACATTCTCTTGATTTTATCAAGCCTAGGGCTTGCCTGTCCGGCTGGCGGTACGCTGCACTACGGCGAAACTCAGGTTATGCGCAGCAGTTTCCTCTTCTTTTTCGCGGCGGACGGGGTTGTTCAGTTCGTTGTTTAGTTCATCGGCCAAAGCAAAGGCTGGCTGACCCGGCAAAACAATTTTACCGTTCGGCTTACTATCCCCTAGCTGAAGCAAGCCGACAGTTGTCGCCACAGCCATCGCAGAAATTCCAAGATGCTGGACAGCACTACTAGCCAAATCAGTTAAATTGCGACCATTTTTGTTTTGAGTAGACATCGCACTAATATTAGCAAAAATTAGGCATTTTGTCAATCTTCTTATGCTTATATTAAAGGAGCTTGAGCAGTGCCTCTGCGACGGCTTCCCCGTCATGTCGGATCAGGGAACGCTTAATAAGCGTATCGTTGGCGTCGCCCTGCTGCGGGGCCCGCGACAAGAACTGGCCGGCGATGGTTTTGTAGTGTGCCTTTTCCAGGGCTGAGAGGTCAACTCGGACCGGAAACTCTTCATCCAGCGCATAGGTGTTTAGCAGCTCGGGCTCGGGTTCATCATTGTTATATAAGACATAGTCTAGAGCGTCCTTACCGATGAAACGCTCAATTTCGCTGGCGTAGTCATGAACTGCAAAGTCACGGGTTAGTTGCGGCTTATTGACCAAGTTACAAACAAAGACCAGCTGGGCTGGACTGTTTTTCAGAGCTTCGGCTATGCCATCAACTAACAGCGCGGGTGCCAGCGAACCGTAAAGATTGCCTGGCGACAAAATGATGAGATCAGCTTCGGCAATCGCCTCGCGAGCTAGCGGGTTGAGCGCAGCCTGCGGTTCAAGGCTAAGTTGCGGCCGACCGTTCAGGTGGCGTTCAGTGTAAGTAATATCGTACTGACCCTTAATTTTATGGCCGCCGTCTTGAAGCACCAACTGGCAGTCGTCCAGAGTGACAGGCATGACGCGGCCGCGAATCCGCAGGACGTCGCCCGCAATGCGTACGGCATCGCTAAAGTCATCAGTCATGCTTTCAACAGCGCTTAAAAACAGATTGCCGAAGGAATGACCGCCAAACGTGCCTTTGGGGAAGCGATAGTTAAACAGCTCGCGGAGCTCATCTGACGCAGTGCTGAGCGCCACCAAACACTGGCGGATATCACCGGGAGGCAGCACGCCGAGCTCGTCGCGGAGCAAGCCGGTGGAGCCGCCGTCGTCAGCCATATTCACCAGTGCCGTGAGTTGTTTAGTGTGGTTCTTGAGCGCACTTAACAGCGTAAAGCTACCAGTGCCGCCGCCAATAACGACAATTTTGGGCTCGGTTGAAGTCATTAATGTCTATTGTATCTAGGCTGAGGCGTCGGCTGCAATGTCAATTTCGACTGGGACGCCGTTCTTCAGTTTATGGAAAGTGATACTCTGTTCAGAGAAGACTTGTTCGAGACGGGCGTACATAGACTCGCGGGCTTCATCGCGCCAGTGCCAATCGTGAATCGGCAAAATGTGTTGCGGCTTGAGTTCGAGCGCCAGATTGATAGCCCGGACGGTGCTGCCCCACGGCGCCTGAACCGGCAGCGCCAGGATGGCTTTGGTTTCATGAAAACTGTGGCTGTCGCCCGGGTGGCTCAGCGCGCCAAGGTAGTGATAGCCAAATTCTTCCGGCTCTGGAAACATTGGCGCCACCGACTCGTGAGGGGCATCAAAAAAGTTTACGTCAGCCGGCGGCGTGCTCGTGGCCTTAATTCCCTCCTGTGCCAGGCTTTTGACAATTTCGTCCGTGCCGGTAATGCGAACCGTTGGAAACTTCGACAATAACTGCTTGATGAGCGGCGGGTGGCAGTGATCGCCGTGTACATGAGTGATGAAAATGTCGTCGAGACGCTGCAGCTCCACAGCGCCGAGAGCTTGCTCGCTCATGCTGCCGGGATCAAACAGCGCCACACGATCCGATGTTTCTACTAGTAAACAGGAATGGACAAACTTGGTGATTTTCATACAGGCTCCTTTATTTATATGCTAGCTACTTATGCGCCGGGCGGCAGTAAGAATACTGACTAGCGGTACTTTAAGTCTAGAAAAATCTCATCAGCCACAGGCTACATGCCCTCCACAATATTTAAAATATTGCCGTCTGGGTCTTTGAACCAAGCACTCTTGGTGGGGCCTACGATGTGCAGGTCGCCGTCGCGTGTCAAAAGCGGAATGTCATCGTAGTGCTCAAACGCCACACCTTTGGCTTTGAGATCAGTCACGACAGCTGCGGCATCATCTACGGACCAGGCCGCGTAGGTTGCCTGATTTGTGCCGGCAACAGCTGGCGAAGGATATACAAATACCCCGCCCTTGCCAGACTGGTAAAAATTGCCCGCTGGATTTTCTTTAATTTTTTGCAGGCCCAATATTTCTTCATAAAATTTTGCTGCCACCGTCATATCTTTGACGGCAATAGTGGCACAGACGTCAGTATTACCCAACATGACACCCTCCTTGGTTTACGCTTAATAGATTTGAAGAGTCTTGGTATTTCTTACAGTATACGCTCAGAGGCGCTGATTTCTGTAACGTTTTCGAACCGCCCTGCAGCATAAGGCGGCTCGCAGATTTCTGAAAAGACAAGGCTGGTATCGGGCGCTGCCTGCCATTGCATGCTGCTGCCAACCTCCACGACAACCGACCGCTCGGCCGATTCCGGGTAGCGATATATTGTCAGGTGCTCGCCGGTTCTAACGCCAAGCAGGCCGGAACCGTCCAGAAAACCTTCAATTGTCTTGTCACCTAGCAGTACTCGTTGCACTGGCGTCTGGTGACCGGGTTGGACCGTAACAATGCCGAGATCTTTTGATTCGTCTTGTGTGAATCGGTAGACGTCACATTGGACGCCGGGGACTACCGCTGTTGTTTCAACAAATTCAACCGGCTCCGGGATGCCCTCCAGCATAAAGTCGCGCAGGTGTTTAGGCGTTATCTTTTCGCTCATTGTTCCTCTTTTTGCGGTCGTGATAGGCCAACTGCTTGCGTTGTTGATCGAGACGAACGATCTTGTTCTCGAAGGGCTTGAGCAAGCTGGAATATTGCCAGTTCGGTGTCAAAATGTTGGCCAGCTTGCCCTTTTCTTCTAGGTATTCTACCAGACTGAAAAAGTCGCCGTCGCCGCTGACAATTAAGGCCTTCTGGTAATTAGGCAGCTCTTTCATGGCGTAGAGCACCAGATCGGCATCGATGTTGCCCTTTACTGCCGGTTTGTCATGGTCGTCTTTAGATTTGGCCGTTTCCTGCTTGGCTTCTTCCTCGTGCGGAGAACTGACGTCCACGGTTGGCTTCAAAACCACCAGATAGCCAAGTTCGTGCATGTATTCATACAGTGACTCGTTGCCGCTCATATAGCCGATGAACATATAGGCTTGGGATACGCCGTATTTGCTGCGCAGCAGCTCCCGGAATTTGCGCCAGTCCATTTTCCACCCCATACGTTGCGTACCGAGGTTGAGGTTCTGGCTGTCAATAAAGGCAAAATTATTGCCTGCCTTTTTACTTTGGGCCATGGCCCTAGTCTACCACTAGTTGACCGCGGTGCCACCAAAATCAAATTCCAGGTTGGTCAATGTTGCGCTCGGTCCGCTCAAAGCATCGCTATCCAGCTGTATCTGCATGTTATAGCCCACAACCTGGTTGAGGCCCAGATGTGCGGCTGTTCCGGTTAGGGGCACGCCGCCGCTGGCAGCTCCGTCCATCAGTGCCTGCAAGGTGAAACTTTGGCTGGTTCCGGCGCCAATCGGCTGCAAGATGACATGCACTTTGCCTAAGTCGAGGTTGTTAGGATTGCTAAAACCGGAAGGCACGCTCAAATTAGCCGTCAATGCTATGGTACCGACATTTTTGAGATAGACAGGATAGCCGTTTGTCGGCATTGGCTGGCCTCCAGGCATTAAACCGCCGAAGAAGTAACCATCCAGGGAGTTGCTGAAGTTTGTGCCGTCGGCGCTCACCAGCAAACTGGCAAGACTTGTTTCAATAGTGTTACCTTTGAGGGTCGCCAGGTGGCTGATCAGCAGACCGTAAGCTATGCCGCCGGTGCCAACGAGAATTAGAGCAATGGCCAGCAATCCCCGGCCCCAACCCCAGCGCCCAAGGTTCCATGAATTATTACGTGATTTGCGGCTACGCATGTGAACTCCTTGTTTAGTGGGTTCAGAATGCGCCCAAGGCCAGCCGCGGTCAATTAAATCAACCGGGTTTGTGCTGAAAATTAATTTAAATTTAAGCTTACAAGATTATGGATGCAGCCAGCCGACCAACAGGCCGACAGCCAAATAGGACAGCAAACGATTGCCGATAGTGATGTAAATCAGCTGGCGAGATTTTTGCTCCAAAACACCGTGCACCACGACTGTTGTGGCCGAAAAACCGATCCACAGAAGCAAGGCCGCATCAATGCTGGAAACTAGCCATGAATACTGGAAGAAAGCGTGAAACAGGAAGCTAAAATAAGCGACCATAAAGCTAACTAACAGGGCCACGACTGCCACCAAAGGCATAACAGTCACACGGTCTTTTTCAAACCTTTTCTTATCAACCTTTGCAGACTTCATCCAGGCGGCTTCCAGCAGCCATGGCGAATAATAAATCGCGCCGATTAACATTGTGGCAACCGCTCCAAGTATTACACCCCACCAGTTAATGTCGACATTCATCTAACGCACCTCCTTAGTGATACCGGCAGTATGCACCGGCTGGGCGGCTTTGTCTAGTTAAGGCTGCTGATGAGATCGTCGATATTGACGCGCTGCTGTTCGGTTGTGTCGCGGTCGCGCACAGTGACTGTGCTATCTTCGAGGGTTTGAAAATCAATGACGATGCAATGCGGTGTACCGATTTCGTCCTGGCGGCGGTAGCGCTTCCCGATGTTGCCATTGTCGTCCCACATGACTTCGCCTTGGATGTCTTTTTGCAATTGCTTGTAGACTTCGCGCGCTTTGTCGACCAGTTCGGGCTTGTTCTTTAAGAGCGGGCTGATCGCGGCTTTAATGGGCGCCAGATGCTTGGGCAGCTTCAGCACAATGCGCTTTTCCCCGCCCACTTCATCTTCAGTGTAAGAGTTCGACAGCACCGCCATGACGTGGCGATCGACACCAAAGGTCGGCTCAATAACATGCGGTATAAATGGAGCACTGCCGTCTTTCGGGCGGTATTCCAGATTCTTGCCCGATTTTTCGTGATGGTTTTTCAGGTCAAAATCGGTGCGGTAAGCCAGACCGGCAATTTCGTCGAAGCCGAGGCTTGGAAAGTCGTAATAAAAATCGATAGTGCGTTTACTATAGTGCGCGCGGTCTTCTTCGGGCACTTCGACTTCTTTAATTCTTGCCTTGTCCAGGCCAAGTTTGCTGAACCAGTCCAGCATGTCGCCGCGCCATTTTTCAAAGTTCTTTTCCCATTCGGCGGGGTTAATGAACCATTCGAATTCCATAATTTCGAATTCGCGGGCGCGGAAAATAAAATCACGCGGACTGATTTCGTTGCGGAAAGTTCGGCCGACTTGCGCCAAACCAAACGGCAGGTCCGGATAAAAGCTGTCCAGAACATTTTTGTAATTGGTGAACATGCCTTGAGCGGTTTCGGGGCGCAAGTAGCTAACTGAGTTTTCGTCTTCCAAAGGTCCGATGTTGGTTTTGAACATTAAATTAAACTGTCGCGCTTCGCCAAAAGTATTTTCCTTGCCGCAGTTCGGGCACTTGCTGGTGTCGATTTTATCTTCACGGAAACGTTGGTGGCAGTTACTGCATTCGACGAGCGGATCAGTGAAAGTGTCGACGTGACCACTGGCCCGCCAGACATTGGGGTTCATCAAAATTGCCGTATCGATCAGGAAAGTGTCGTCCCAGCCGTCGACAAAGTATTTCATCCACTCGTTAACAATATTGCGCTTTAGAACAGCGCCGAGCGGGCCGTAGTCCCATGTACCGGCGAGGCCGCCATAAATTTCACTGCCCTGGTAAATAAACCCGCGGCGCTTGGCCAGGCTGACAATGTCTTCAAGTTTGGTGTCGCTCATGTAGAGCGATTATATCTGAATCTGAGTAGTTCTCATAGTTTGGACGAGTGGGCTGACGTTCTTCAATAGCGGACCTAAGCCAGCTATCTGGTTGAGCGCGCTCGGTGGCGTTTCCGAAAATAGCAGGCGCAGCAGTTTGATGTGGTCGGCAGCAAACTGGCCAGGCGGCGTATCTGCGAAGCACATGGCATCGAAGTCGAAGGTGTATTTTTGATCGGCGGCCAGTTTGCTGCCCGCGGCGTCAGTGACCAGGTTTGGTGTGTGTCCAGACAGTCTCAGTAGCTGTGCACTAAACCACAGTCTGATCAGGTCCAAATCAACTGTCGAGTCATCAAGAGCTGTAAAGCATTGCTCCAACAGGTCAAAATATTCAGCCCCTGGCTGGTCTTCGGTGGCGCGGTTCAAATCACGGATCAGATCATAGCCCAACTGGACGCGGCTCAGGTCCTGGACGATTTTGCCGTAATGCTTGATCAGCCGCGTGCTCATTAGCGTACCCATATCGCCCCTACCCGCCAGAAATGTAATTTGGCTAACGCTGAACAACTCAATGCCGCCGGCCAGTTTGGACTTAACTTTACGCACACCTTTGGCCATTAAGCGCAGCTTGCCATGATCGGGCGTTAAGAGCGTGATTATCCGATCGGCTTCGCCATAATCGGTTCGGCTAAGGACAATCCCTTGAGTTAAGAGTGGTTTCACACTGTCAGCGTAGCAAATTCCTGGACGTTTGCCAGCAGCTCGCTCAAGTTAGTAACCGGCTTGTACAGATAGCCGACCACGCCCAGCTCGTTATTTAACAGAGACCAGTTGGCCGTAAATTCACCCGGCGGTACTTGGCTATGAATTAGTACTGGCACATTTTGCCAATCATCGTAGGAACGAAATTCATACAAAAACTCGATGCCGGAATGTCCGACCAACTGCACTTCTAAAACCACCAGGTCTGGTTTTTGCCCATCGGCTAAATTAACCGCGTCCTGGGCGCTGGCACAAGCCACCACGTGGTGACCGGCGTGGTGCAGCGCGGCAGCGTAAGTCTCGGCCAGCACATGGTCGGGTTCGATCAGTAGGATATGCGGCATGACTACACCAGCTGGAGTTGATTAGTTGGCTGCAAAACTGCTCCCAAGCCATACAAACGGCGATGCCGCGAAGCGTGCAATTTGAGCTGCATGGACTGCAGAATTGTGTCGGCCACGAAGATGCCTGCTCCGCTAGTATGTGTCAGCTTGATCAACGGCTGGCGGCTAGCGGCTTGCAGTTTGCGGCCCTCGGCCAGAGTGTGACTAGTCAGCTGTGGTTGATCGGCGTACAGCCCAGCCACAATGCCATAACGGCAGCGGTGCGTAGCTAGTTGCAGCTTGAGCTGCGGTTGCTGACTGCCGCCAGCCGCCGGCAGCGCCTCAATGAGGGCGGCCCCCAAACTCACTAAAGCCGCTTCCAGCCCCTGTTTGTGGGCCATTACCGGGCCAAATTTTCCGGCAATGTTGAGCTCCAGGCTGACCCCGTAACTTTTAGCCAATGAGTCCAGCCGCTGCCCGGCATCATACAAAACCGAGGACACCGAAACAGGCTCCATCAGCAGTTGCTGCGGCTCCAGATTCAGGCGGACGCCAAGTGCGTAGTTATCTAGCAAGCGCAGCGCCATGTCGGCGGTAGTTTGAATCTGTCGCAGATCCGTTTGGCCGGTTAACAAGCCCTGCTCGGCCTGAGCAGCGATTTGTAACAGAGGTAATTTGAGCTCTTCGGCCACACTCAAGAGAAGTTGTTGTGATAATAGAGGCGCTGGGCGGCCGGCCATAGTGTTTGTTCAAACCCTCACTTAGCTACTCTCAAGTATAGCACCCGCAAGCAATTGCCAGTTCGCCGGCCTTATGGCGAGAAAGTCAGGTTGGGCAAAATATTATTGTTGAAGTCACTCAAATATTGATTACCGTCAGTCCAGATTTCCAGAGTAGAACCACGCAATGGCAAGATCACCATTGTTCCCGTCTGCTGGTTTGGCAAGCTGCCCGTAACCTGGACACCAACGACTTTTGGTAGTTTCGGCAAGGCATAAGCCACCACTGTTGGCGGCGTTTGGCCACCACTCTGAGAGACGCTCTGCACTGTTTGATCATAAGGCTGATCAATTAACTGAATTTGTAAGGCAAAGGCCGAGTTCGAGTCAGATATGCTGGGCACGACGTCGGGGTTAAAGTAGGCGGCAAAAGTTGCACCGCTGCCACCGCTACCCGTAGTGTCGACATAGCCGCTCCAGGTTTTGGGATATTGAACAATGATACTGCCATCAGCCTCTGGTCCCTGGTAAGTCTTCAGCGGGTTTTTGGCAGCTTCAGCAAAGCTCGCAGTGTCAGCTCTGGTCTGCTGCTGCTTGGCAAGACCTACGGCTACAGCAATTTTGCTGTCAACATCGTTTTTGTAAGATTGACGGCTGGAAAAAGCCCAGCCACCGAAGGCCAGAGCGGCGATCAATAATAACACCGTAAAAACCAGCAAAAGCCCGGTCACGCCTACAGTGCCATTTTGGTTGTGTTTGATCATAACTTTGATAATACCATAAGCATTGCGAGCTAGTCGACCCCTGTTTTAGCGGTAGTCGTAGCGAAAGACGCCCTGTTGCTCGCTTGCTATCCGGCGACCCGGCACCTTAAACGCAAAGCTCACCAACTTGACCGGTTTGTGCGGATATTGCACAATTTTTTTATCCAGTTTTTTCATATATTTTGGCAATAAAAATGTAAAAATAACCGCCGCCTCCGGCCAGTCGGCACGCCAGAAATCACCCCATATAACTCGGACATTTTTACGGTATTTGCGGGTTCGCAACCAGGCCACTAGGGCCATCACTGGATTGAGCTCATAACCAACGGCCTTGGCACCCTTCTGGGCGGCAGCGAGCAGCACCCTGCCGTCACCGCAACCAAGTTCCAGAAGTGTTTCGCCCGTCTGTAAGTCGGCCAATGCCATGGCCGACCGCACCTGGGGCTTAAGTGTCGGCAAATAAGGCGCACCGAACAGCAGCACACCGGCAAAACAAGCCAGCAGCCCTAAAATAACTATCCACCAGATCATTCCGGTCGCTTTGGCGTCAGCTTTTTAACCGTGTTTTCGGCCGTTTTCAGATAGGTTTCGAGCTGTTTAACCAGCTTCAGCCCACGTTCATAAGCCGGCACGGCTTCGTCAATCGTCAGTTCACCACTCTGCAACCTGTCGAGCAGCTCATCCAGCTCAGCGCTGAGCTCTCGGTAGTCGGGTTGTTTGGCAGACATAACTATATACTAGCAGTTCTGGCGGGGAGTGGGCGCAAACCGCCGTCTAGAAAAACATTTGTAAATGAGAAAAATGTGTCATCAAGCCTGGCCAACCTGACAGCTTCAATTAGGCATTTTTTCGCATAGGCCCGGTACTTTGCCTCACCGCCTTGAAGCTCATCTGCCTCCCGGGGCGGTTCATACCCAAAACGGGCATGTTTGTTTTCGCCTACTGACAAAGCCTGCAGTAAGGTAAATCTGCCAAGCGCATGATGAGATGGTTTGGCCTCCTCACTACTGCCGATCAGCTGCAGGCCGACGTCCACCACATCGTAGCCGAAAAAAGCTCCCAGCTGCTTGCGAACCTGCTCGCTGACCCGCGCCGTCAAGTTCAGACTGACCGTAAAATCACCCAGCGGCGTCTTCAAATCGTTAAGGTCTTTGGAGCGACAAACTAGCGGCCCGTGTTGCCATGCAATTGGCGACCCTAACAGCGTATGAGCCAGCATATATTCTGCTGCCGGCCCCAGCCTCAGAACGTCGTCGATGAGGCGCGTATTAAACGGATCGTCGACCCCTACTTGGGCGTGGCGGGACAAAACGATCTGCTCTAGTATCTCTGGGGTGTCCGGGTTGGCCATATTCTGGCCTTAACTATACTACTTGCCAGATTTGATGCTAGTTATGCTTGCCGCGGCGGAGCCGTCACTTAACTGCAGCTGGATGGCTTGCTGGAGTTTTAGTTGTTTCACCGATGTTATCAGTTGTTTTTCGTCCCGAATGATGGCATAGCCGCGTTGGAGGGCCGTGTTTGGGTTGTAGGCTTCCAAAAGCTGCGTTTTCAGCTTCAACTGGCTGCTGGCGTCAACAAATAGCTGCTGGACGGCCGCTATAAGCCGTTCACGAGCCTGCTCGACGCTTGCCCGCTGATCTTTAACGAGTTGTTGCAGTGCATAAGCCAACTGCCGCTTATTGTCTTGTAAGACCGCCAGCTCATGCTGCCGGTCAGGCGTCAATAGCTCGGCCGCATTGCTGGGCGTGCTGGCCCGGACGTCGGCCGCCAGCTCGGCCAAGCTGAGATCTACTTCGTGACCAATCGCTACCAGCGTCGGCACGCGGCTGGCGGCCACGGCCCGCGTGACGGCTTCGGTGCTGAATGCCGCCAGGTCTTCGGCCGAGCCGCCACCGCGAATTAGCACCAGCACCTCTGGCGGTTCGGCCTGGGCGTTGAATTGCTCAATGGCGGCCACGAGCTGCGCTGGGGCGGCTTCGCCCTGCACTTGTGTATCGATCAGTTCCACCATAGCGCCGCCCCAGCGCGCCTTCAAAACCTTGATAAAGTCGGCGAAAGCCGCCGATTCGGCAGATGTAATCAGGCCAATGCGGGCCGGCGGGTACGGCAACGGCCGTTTGCGGGCCGGATCAAACAAGCCCTCAGCCTCCAACTTCGTCTGTAACAAGGCCGCAGCCTTTTTTATTGAGCCCTCGCCAGCTGGCCGCAGTGACAGAATGTTAAGACTAAAACCGTACAGCTGGTGCAGCCGCGGCGTGGCGCGAACTTGCAACAGCATGCCGTCTTCCAGCGGTCCGGGCAGCTGATAAACGGTGCCAAAACACTTCACACTGGAGGTTTCATCTTTCAGATCAAAATAAACCCAACGGTTTTTGCTGACCCGAAAATTGGCCAGCTCGCCGGTGACAACCACACTCGGATAAGCAAATTCCAGCGTCTGGTTGAGCAGCGCTACAAATTCGCTGACACTCAGCTCCAGCGGCTCAGTCATGTGGGGGCACCGGCTCGCCGCGGTTTAAGGCCCGGTTGTACAAGAAATAACCTGGCGGAATTTGGATAATCGTGTTCACCACGCGGTACATAATTGTCACCGGCAAGCTGGTACCCGGGCTAATACCCGTGGCGGCTAATGTCGCCGTCATCAGGCCTTCATAAATACCGATGCCGCCGGGCAAGACGCTCACTAGGCCCGCAAAGTTGGCCACAGCATAGGCCAGAATCACTGCGCCAAAGTTCACGAACTTATCAAAGGCCAGATAGACCACATAGACTGCGAGCACCTCTGTTAAATTAGCTAGGAAAGCATACCAAAACGGGCCGCGCAGTTCGCGCCAGCGGGTTCGCAGCTGGCGATAATTATGATGAAAGTCCTGAAAAACGCCGCGAGCCTTTTCGACATTAATTGTTTCCGGCTGGCGTGGTCGCACTAAATGAATCAGCCGGTTGAGTCCTCGCGTCACGCTCGTAAAAAAGTGATCAATGCGCGACTGCGAACCGACGATATAGGCAAACAGCAGCGTACCCACCACCAGCAAAGTTGAAATAGCCGTCGCCACCAAAATCACTAGATTATTGACCCGCCCAAGCGAGGCCAGTGAGAACAGACCAATAATAATCAAGATTTCAAACGACAGAAATTGCAATGCCAGCTTCATCACCTGCACCAAGGTAGCTTTGCCGCCGGTAATTTCGCGTCCTTTGCGCATCCGCACGCCAAAATAGGATATGCCGGTCACGCCACCGCTGGGAAAAACATGATTTACAAAGTTCAGTTCTAACGATGTCTTGTATAAGAACCCGTAGCTCAGCTTATTGCCGACCAGCCCAAAGAGCCGCTGATACAGTCGCGCTTGGGCATGATAGTTCAGCGCCTCCACCGGAATAATTAAAAATAGCGCCCAGCCGTTGACGTGCTCCAGATTGCTCAGCGTGCGACCCAGATCGTGCCGGATCGCATAAATCAGCCCCGCCAGCGCCGCCAGCGTTACCAAGTTTAGAATCGTCTTCCAACGCTTGTTGCGCGCCGGGTTCTCGCTCATGCGCTTAATTATAGCGTAGGAACGGAGCACGGAGACAAGTTCACTCGTCTCCGTACGAGTACCGCCCGCTATATTGCGACAGCAATATCCCGTAGGAATGAGCGCTGCTATACTGGTGAGGATGCAAAGCGTGATGATTTTAGGCCGTCAGCCCGCTCTGAGCCTGGCCGAGCTAGAAAGTTTGTATGGCGCCGACAAATTGCAGCCGCTGGCTGACGGCCGCGCCGTGCTGGTCGACGTCGACCCCTGCCTGCTGGCCTTTGATCGCCTTGGCGGCAGCGTAAAGTTTTGCAAGTTACTCACGATTCTCGACACCACAGACTGGCCCAAGATCGAAAAATTCCTGTTAGATGTGTCGCCCGGCCATGCCGCCACAATGCCTGAGGGTAAAATGCGCCTCGGCCTCAGCGCCATCGGACTGAAAGTTACGCCAAAACAACTCGAAGTTACCGGCCTCAAGCTTAAAAAAGCCATCCGCAACACCGGTCGCAACGTCCGCCTGGTGCCCAATCAAGCGCTAGAATTAAACAGCGCTCAAGTCGTTCACAACCAACTCACCGGCCCCACCGGCTGGGAGCTGTATTTCCTGCGCGATGGCCAGAAAACGTATGTTGCCCAAACCGTTAAAGTCCAAGATTTGTTCTCATACACCCGTCGCGACCGCGGCCGGCCAAAACGCGACACTAAAGTGGGTATGCTGCCACCCAAGCTAGCTCAAATTTTAATGAATCTGGCAGCCGGCCCCATTGCCGAAAGCAAACTAGAAAACATCTGTGAAATTCCCGCCGGCCAGGCAGTGCCTCGTACAATTCTCGGCCAAACGCTGCTCGATCCCTTCTGCGGCACCGGCGTAGTACTCCAGGAGGCCCTGCTGGCCGGCTACGACGTCCGTGGCAGCGATCTGGAACCGCGCATGGTCGACTTCACCCAGGCCAACCTCAAGTGGCTCAGCGAATTCACTCCTGATCTACCCGGCGTTTATGACATTGAGGCCGGCGACGCCACCAACCACCTTTGGGAAGAACCAATTGATCTAGTCGCCAGCGAGGTCTACCTCGGCCGTCCCTTCACCACTGCTCCGTCAGCCGAAATCTTGTCGCAAACAGTCAGCGAATGCAATCTAATTATTAAAAAGTTCTTGCGAAATATTCACGGCCAGCTTAAGCCCGGCACCCGTCTCTGCCTGGCCGTACCGGCCTGGCAAACTAGGCCAAACCAATTCAAACACCTGCCCCTTATTGACCAGATAGGCGAATTGGGGTACAATCGATTGGATCTAAAGCAGGTTCGGGACACCGATCTCATCTATTACAGAGAGGATCAAATCGTCGCCCGCGAGCTGTTATTAATTACAAGGAACTAGGATGTCACACGTTAAAGCCGGCGGAACAGCCAAAAACGTCCACGATAGCCCAGGTCAGCGCCTAGGCGTTAAGTTATTTGGCGGCCAAAAGGTCAAAAAAGGCCAAGTTATCGTTCGCCAAGTCGGTCTTTCCAAGCGCGCCGGTGATGGCACCTACGTCAGCCGTAATTACACTATTCACGCCGCCCGTGACGGCGTCGTCAACTTCGCTACCCGCAAAGTCCGCCTCTTCAGCGGCAAATCTGTCCGCCGCACCGAAGTCACAGTCAAATAATTAAGCTGCAAATAAGTGGTCGTAGTTGCCTGTTGCAGCAGCTACAGCTGATTTTCCGGCATGCTGGTGATGCACTTCTTCGATAACAGGCTCACGCAAGACTAGGTCGGCCGCCGTTCGGTGCTGGGCGTGCGTGGCTACACCATTTTCGTCATAGCCATATATATTCTCAGCCATTGCTTGGTTAAATGAACCGTCAACTTTTGCCAGGCACAGTAGAGCTGCATACTCACGGCTTTTCAGGTGCTGAACTGGACTTAGGCTTTTGGTTGGACGCTTCTCATCATCAATGGCAACGCGCCGAGGCATGTTGGCATGATATCCAATTTTATTGATTTTATCGAAGAAATACTCACCGGCACGCAGTCTAAGTGCCGCATCTGTACGCAAAGCATCGACAACATCGGTGAGATTTGTGAGGCCGTTCTTGGCTTTATAGTCGTCGACAATGGCGCGCAGCTTGTAGTCATAAGTTGTGGCCGTGCGTAGCTCGTCAGTTGCTTGCTGCCGCGCCGCTTCTGTGACAAAGCTATCGTAGCGCTTTTGCGCCTCTTTATCGTCGTCACCGGGCCGCAACAGTGGCGCAAAAAGACGTCGGTTGCGGTGAGCGCGGGCTTCCTGCTTGGCAATTTGAGCCTCCTGCCAGCGTTTCTCTTCAGCTTCTTTTTTCTGCCAATATTCTTTTTGGGCTCTGGCAGCTTTGCCCTTTTTGAAGGTCGTGAAATCGGCCATCCAGCTGCCTTGGCTTAGCAAATCCTTAATCGGTAAGTCGGTTATTTTGCCATTTTCATGCTGCAACCGTACAATCGGCGTGGCGCCTATCCGCTGCCCTTGTTCATCTAAGTCGGCTCGAATAACTGCATCAGTAATCATGACCGTTTCCGGACCGTTATCCCCCATGTGCACAAATGGCTTGTCGTAAACACCGAGTTCATTCACGTTTTCTAGCCAACTATCAATATCTAAGTTGGTTACTTGCGGAACTGGCTGCGTGTTAATTGTTTCTATCATAGTTTACAGAGATAATATTAGCATAAGCTTTGTGAAAAGTCAATCTTATGGTCAGGAGTGGGTTAAGCTACATGCCGAGGTGGTGGCGAATGCGTTCGACAACGTCGGCAATGACCACTTGTGATTTAACCAGATAGTCGTCGGCGCCTAGGCCGGTGGCGCGGGCTTTATCGCTCTCTTGGCCGAGAGCGGTCAGCATAATGATCTTCAAATTGGCGGTTTCTGGAGTGTTGCGTAGGATATCCAGGACGTCAAAACCGCTGACTTTGGGCATCATCACGTCGAGGAGGACGAGGTCGGGCTTGTAGCTGGTGGCGGCAGCCAGGGCTTCTTCCCCGTTGGCGACGCGGCGGACGTCAAAACCTTCAGTTTGTAGACGGCTGGTATATACGCTGGCTAGAGCGTCATCGTCTTCGACGAGCAAAATTCGCTTGGGCTGGTCGCCGTGCTGGTTAGCCGGCTGGCTATCGGCCGATGGTGTCGCCGGCGGCGTAGGTGCGGCCGGAGGTGTTGGCGGCGTGGTGGGAGGAGTTTGGTCCATAGCGCTTATGGTACTACAGTTCTCACACGCTCAGCAAGGCTTTGACGAAGCCGTCAAACATTGGGTGCGGCCGATTGGGCCGTGATTTGAACTCTGGGTGGAACTGGCTGGCCAGCAGGAATGGGTGATCGATACCTTCGATAACTTCTACCAAGTTGTTTTCGGGGTTCAGGCCGCTGGCTTTAATGCCCCACTTGGCGTATTGGTCGCGGTAAGCGTTGTTGCACTCGCCGCGGTGGCGGTGGCGCTCAACAATGCTGGTTGTGCCATAAGTGCGGGCCGCCAGACTGTCTTTTTCCAGTGAGCAGTTGTAATCGCCGAGGCGCATGGTACCACCGGTCTGGAGCTTGTCGGCTTGGTCGGCCATGGTGTTGATAACGACATCCGGGCTGTCCGGATCGAGTTCGAAGGTGGTAGCCTGTTTAACGCCGGCATTGCGAGCGGCAGCAATGACCGCCATCTGTAAGCCTAGGCAAAGACCGAGATATGGCATCTTGTTCTTAAGCGAATATTGAGCGGCTTTAATTTTGCCTTCCAGGCCACGCTGACCGAAGCCGCCGGGCACTAAAATGCCGTCGTAGTCTTTGAGCGTACTGTCGATATCAGCGCCGGGGGCGTCGAATTTGGAGGCGTCAATCCAATCGATTTTAACTTCGGTGTCGTTGTGCCAGCCGGCAGCTTTCAGAGCTTCAAAAACCGACATGTAGGTGTCGGTATTGTCCATGTATTTGGCTACAAAGGCGACGCGCTTGCTGCGTTTGTGCTGCGCCGTAGCCATGGCAACAGTTTTGCGCCAATCTTTTAGATCAGGCTTCTTGGTCTTGAGGTCCAGACGGTTGGCCAGAGCGTCGGCAATACCGGCCTCTTCGAGAGTCAGCGGCACCTGATAAATGCTTTTGGCATTGGGCAGCAGCGCGATGGCGTCTTCGGCCACACCGCTAAACAGGCTGAGTTTACGCTTGGCGGCGCCGTTGGCGGGCGCTTCACTGCGTCCGACCAGGATATCCGGCGCAATGCCCAGACCGCGCAGTTCGCGGACTGAGTTTTGGGCCGGCTTGGTCTTAGTTTCGTTGCTGGCACCAAGGTATGGCAGATAAACGACGTGCACGTAGGCGCAGTTTTCCAGGCCGACACGCACGCCCAGTTCGCGGATGGCTTCGATAAAACTCAGGGATTCATAATCGCCAACGGTGCCGCCGATTTCGACGATGTGGACGTCGTAGCCCTTGCCGGCGTCTTGGATCCAGTCCTGAATCGCCCCCGTTAAATGCGGAATAATTTGCACGTCGTCGCCGTCGAATTTGCCGGCACGCTCGTCCTGGATAAGCTTCAACAGCACACGGCCGGACATCAGGCTGGACTTACTGGTCATTTCAGTATCAGTGAAACGTTCGTAGTGACCAAGATCGAGGTCGGTTTCAGCACCATCTTTGGTAACGAAACATTCGCCGTGTTCGCGCGGGTTCAACAAGCCAGCATCTACATTCAGATACGGGTCACATTTTTGGAGATTAACACGCAGGCCGCGAGCCTTGAGGAGGTTGCCGATCGAGGCGGCGGTGATACCCTTTCCTAGTCCGGAAAGCACGCCTCCTGTCACAAACACATACTTAGTCGCCGTTTTGGCCACCTCCACACCTCGCTTACTTGGATCTATCCTATCCTAATTCTGATCTGTTGGCAAGTCTTCGGCTAGCGGCTTATAAACGTAGTTTTGGCGCGTCACGTTCAGCTGCCTGACCTTGGCACGGGTGAAGGCGCCCGTCGCCAGAAGATGCTTGGTAATGTCGCGAGCCAAAGTGATGCTGATATTGCGGCCAGTGGTTTCGGCTAAACTTTCAACGATGTCAACCAAGGTGGCCTCGCCCAAGGCACGAATAACTTCAGCTGTTTGGTTAATTAATTCGGGGCGCCGCTCGCGCTTGGCTGTGGGCGAGGCCGCGCGGCTCTTGGCAAACAGCGCATTGATGGCCGCTGGGTCATCAATAATCTGTTTGGCTACCGTCTGATAGTGTTCGACATTGCGGCCGCTGAACAGCGTTTCGATGCCTAAAACCAGGGCTGTAATCGCCGGTAGGTGGTCCGGACTAATTTTTACGCGGCTAAATTCATTGTGCTTAAGACCGCCGCTATCGACTAGCTGGAGACCGGGTATAGCGTGGCTGGTTGGATTGGCAGCGTCATTCAGTATGCCTTTCAGCCGGCGCTCATCTGCTGTAGGGTCAAGTGCTTTGGCAATGTCGATTAAATCTGAGGCCAAAATTTGAGTGCCAATCCCTTCTTGGCGCATGGCGTCATAAATAGCCCGGGTTTCGGTGCTGATCATTTCGAAGTTGTGGTTGACCAACTCCGTGCCGATTATTTCAACCAGAGGATTGTAGCCTCGATGCTTGGTAATTTTTTGCAGAATGCCCAAGCGCTCTAGAGACCTGACTTGGATTGATATACTGCTCAAAGGTCGGCTATAACCGACATCGTCCATGACGGCCTCAAGTCCAGCAACAGATTGAACACCGCCGTTCAACAATAAGCCGGCGTACATCTTGTGACGCACCCACGGCACCCTGACCTCCGTGGTACTGTTGGTGCCGCCGTATACTTGTTGCACCGACAAATCCGGATACCGTAGGCTCCAGTCCATCAAAAAGCCGCACAGCGCCAGCCGCAGTTGACGCCCCGAAGGCTCGGCGACAAAGGCTGGCACGATGCGGCCTGATTCATCGCGCTTGCTGATTTTAACCACAGCCCCGACTGGCTCAAGACTCTGCTCAAAATACTGCTTACCGGTAGCATCTTGTGATGGCCAGGCCAGAGGCTTTCCCTGTCGCTGTTCCAGCTCGTAACTGCCGTCCGCCCCGGAAAATTCTCTTTCCGGATGGGCCAAAACAATTGCCGCCAACGCCAGCTTGCGCTCATGGTTAGCGACACCGTTAATAAAGCCCGCTAGGAGCTGTTCGCTGGGGTTGGCGCGCTCCGCAGGCACAGCTTCAAGGCCACGTCCCATTTCTGCTGTCATTGACGGCTATAATACCATATTATCAGCTTGTGCGCAATTTACAACAGGGGTGCTAGTGGGCGGCTAGATAGGTCAAGGCTGCCTGGAATTGAGCATCTGTGCTGCCCATGGCGGTAGCGCCCTGAGGCTCCTTGACGGCCTGGTCGGGCTTAATGCCCTTGTGATTGATATTCTGACCGTTCGGCCGGAACCAGCTGGCAATGGTGACTTTTAGCTGTGAGCCGTCCTCAAAGTTGATCAATGATTGCTCGACACCCTTGCCATAGCTCTTGCTGCCGATAACGTAAGCGTCTTTGTTGTCGTGCAAAGCTCCGGTGGTAATTTCGCTGGCTGAGGCCGAGCCACCATTAATCAAGACGACTGTAGGGATACCGTTGAGTTCGCTGGCACCTTGAGCATGAATCGTTTCCACCCCGGTTGTACCCCTGGTGGTCACCACTGTTTCGCCTGGTTTCAGCCATAAACTGGACACGCTCACGGCATCGTCTACCAACCCGCCCGGGTTGTTGCGTAAATCTAGAATAATACCCTTTACGCCAGCCTGCTTGAACTGATCTGCAGCCTTTTGGGCCAAATCTGAAGTGTCATTCGCAAAGGTGCTAATCGCCATGTAGCCGATGTTGCCGTCCAAAATTTTTGCCGTCACGCTTGGCACGGTAATTTTACCCCGCGTTATAGTCACCGTCAGGCTTTGTTGGCCGCGAACAATCACCAGCGTGACTTTAGTGCCTGACTTGCCACGGATTTTGGTCACGGCCTGGTCGACCGACATGCCAACCGTAGAAGTACCGTTAATCTCAGCAATCAGGTCCTGGGCCTGCAAACCGGCTCGCGCTGCCGGCGTACCGGCGATTGGGGCAATGATTTGAATATCGCCGCTGCTGTCTTCACCCAATTCAGCGCCAATACCGCTAAAGCTGTTGTTGAGTTGGCTGTTAAAGTCCGATGCCTCTTTTGGGGTGAAATACTCGGTATAAGGGTCGTTGGTGGCCTGCGCCAGGCCGTGCTTGAGCCCGTTTATCAGCTGTGCTTGAGTTAACTTGCCGTCATAGTTATCTTTCAGCGACTGATAAATTTTGTTGACGCTGTCGTAGTCCAGTCGCGACGGCAATCCGGTGGCAATCACGTTAGGGTGATTGAGAGTGAGCTGCAAACGGCCGTCCCCTACTGCCAGGCCCAGATAAAAGATGCCCGCGGCCAAGAGGAGGCCAACTGCCCAGCGCAGCCAGCGGCTCTGCCTCAGGCCGTTAAGTCTCTGTTTCAAAGTCATTATGCTTAGTATAGCAGTTCCTGCACGGCTTGTACGTCGGCCGCAAGCTACTTGCTTCAAAACTCATACGAAAAACGTATAAAATAAACGGTTTTCGTATGGTTATAGTGAGACAATGGTGTAAAACTGGCTGAGCACAAGGCTACGGCTAGAAGTGGATGAAGACCAGGCCAGTAGTGTAGCGCCAGCCCTCGGAGTACTGCCCGTTAAGCTGCTGGTTGTACTGTTGAACGTAGATTTCGTTACCGTTGACGGCTTCGACATACATGGCGTGACCGAAAGCGCCGGCGTTAGAAATAGCAATTGAACCTGGTGTCGGGTTGGTGTCGACAGGTATGCCAGCGGCACGGGCGTTATCATCCCATTGGTTGGCATTACCTACACCGCCCCAATAAGGCATATCACGGTTGTTTTTGCCGGCCAAGTAATCTTGGTGAACGCGGAAAGCAGTGTAGCTGACGCACTCGCGATTATACATGCCCCAGGTATCAATCAGGCTGTCTTGCGGCGCATTAGCCCAGGCGTTCGGGTAACCGCCATTGTCCGGCGAACCCTTAAAATCACCGATGTTGTAGCGGTTGTTGGCAATGATCTGCTGGCGGCGCAATTCGGCAATCTGCGACGAGTTGGCGTTCAGCTGTGAATTGTAAGCGCTCTGCTGTCCTTCGTTGTATGCCAGCAACTGATTTTGTTGCGCCTGCGCGCTGGCCAATTGGTCGTGCTGCGCCTGCTCGGAAGCGATTAAGGTATCGAGCTGCGCTTTTTGCTTTTGCAGCTGAGCCTGTAAAGCCGCGATCTGTGCAATCGTTTGTGTCAGCTGGTTCTGGACTGCAACCTGACCCTCTTCCTTGTCTACATAATCGCTCAAGTTTTTACTGCTGGCCAGCTCTTCAATTGTCGAGGTTTGGCCGTCAATGTACATCTGTTTGATAGTGGCGGCCAGGTTGGCCTTTTTGGTGTCAATATCTTGCTGGTTTTTGGTGATTTGGGCTTGCAGCGCCGCTTGCTGGGCCTGATTGGCGCTTAAAGCCGCCTGCACGCTGTCTATTTGTTGTTGCAACTGTGCGATCACCTGCTGGTAGCCGCTGGCGGCTGATTCCAGACCATTCAGCAAGCCCTGGATATTGGCATTTTGGCCGCGTAAGGCATTAATCTGATCATCAAATTGATCGGCATGCACAAAAGCTGCGCCACCGATGAGGCCTGCCAAAGTCAGCACACACGCCACAAGGCGTACGCGATGATACATTTTAATAATTGCCCGGTTTTGTTTTTGCATAATTTTGTTTTTGGTTATGCTACGCCTTAATATAACACGTTTGATCAAGTAGTTCTACCCCCTGCCCATCTCTTCACGCTCAAGAGATGAACTGAACTTTAAATTAATGTTGCTGTTGTGAATAACAGACTCTGAAGATGCAGATTGGGATGAAAAGCGAGGCTCGCAAGCGAGCCGTATGGGTCATACGGTGAGCGCGAACCGGAGCTTTTCGCCCGATATGCACTTCAGAATCTGTTATTTCGTTTTAAATTTGAGGTAGCGGCGGGTCGCGATAACAGAAGAAGCCGCTCCCAGTAGTATACCAAGCATTAGTTGTATGCCCAATAGTTGCAGAAAATGTTGATCAAAATAACTATTGGCGTAGCCAATGTCCAAGAGCCCCAGCGAGCTGGCCTGCAAGGCCGTGCTGGCAGCCACAAAAGCTTCATAAATAATAAAAACTGACGCAAAGGCTGAGAGAATACCGTAAACGGCGCTTTCCACCACAAACGGCCCACGAATATACCAAGTGCTGGCGCCAAGCAAGCGCATAATTTGAATTTCGTCACGACGGTTAAATATGGCCATCTGAATCGTGTTAAAGATAATCAGCGCACAAATGATTGTAAAAACAATGATGGCAATTACGCCAATTTCCCTGAGGACATTGGTGGCATGTGTAATCTTGTCGATCGCCTCTTTGCGGCTGCCGCTGTAGCTTGGCAGATCAGACTGCAGGTCTGCCACATCAGGCCGACTCAAGAAAGTTTTCAGATCGTTCAACTTATTGAGATCGATGGGCTTAATCAATATTGTAGCCGGCAGCGGGTTGGAAGTTTCGTTGATGGCTGTCAGCAGTTGTTGATTGCCGGCGTTCTGCTCTTCATACTTTTTTAGCGCGTCCTCTTTGCTCAAGTAAGTGACCTGCTTAACATTTGGCAGCGCCTTAATTTGCTTAATGAGCTGCGCGGTCTGGGTCGGTCCGGTGCTGTCTTTTAAGAATACGGATATGTCTATTTTGTTGGTTATGCCGGTGATAGTGTTTTCAAAAGTAGCGTTGGTAATGACTGAGAAAAGCACGATAGTCAACGTTACCACCATTACGGCCATGGCGGCCACCGCCAGGCTGATGTTGCGCATAAAGTTAACTATGCCGGTGTGGATGACGCGCCAGAGCGTGGTTAGTCTTCGTCTCATATCTTGTATCCGGAGTTGGCTTTATCAGAGGTAATTTTGCCCTGTTGGACGGTAATCACGCGGCGCTTTAGCTTGTTCACAATATCGACGTTGTGGGTGGTCAGTAGCACGGTTGTGCCATAGCGGTTAATTTTTTCCAGCACTTTAATAACGTCCCAGGCGTGCTTGGGGTCGAGGTTGCCGGTTGGCTCATCGGCAATTAAAATTCGCGGCTGCCGAACAATGGCGCGGGCAATGGCCACGCGCTGGCGCTCGCCACCAGACAATTCCAGCGGCATACGCTTTTCCTTGCCCTTCAGGTTCACGATGTCTAATACTTTGGGCACAGTGTTGCGAATTTCCTTGTTGCTGGCGCCGACCATTTCCAGTGCAAAAGCCACGTTTTCGAAAACGTTCTTGTTGGGCAACAGTTTAAAATCTTGGAAAACAACGCCAATTTTGCGGCGCAGCATCGGGATGTCTTTGTCTTTGAGCTTGTCGTAATCAATGCCGCCAACAATAATTTTGCCGCTGGTTGGCCGCTCTTCGCGGGTTAAAAGGCGCAGCAGCGTAGTCTTGCCAGCACCACTCTGCCCGACGACGATCACAAACTCTTTGGGCTCGACATGTAAAGAGATGCGGTCCAGCGCCGGCGACAAATCACGGCTATAACTTTTTGTTACCCTGTCGAGCAGAATCATTAGCACTATTATAACAGAAAATTAGCTGCTGAGAGTGTGTTCGAGATAGGCGTTAATCAGCTCGTCGAGATGGCCGTCGAGCACTTTGTCTGGATCTGAAGTTTCGTAACCAGTACGCAGGTCCTTGACCTGTTTATAGGGGTGCAGCACGTAACTGCGGATCTGATTGCCCCAGGCGGCTTGCTCGTTTGGGCCTTTGAGCTCGCTGAGCTTCTCGGCGTGCTGCTCAAGCTGAAGCTGGGCCAAACGCCCCCGGAGAATTGCCAGCGCAGTTTCCTTGTTTTGAAGCTGCGAGCGCTCATTTTGAATGGCTACGCAAATGCCAGTTGGCAGGTGTGTCACCCGCACTGCCGAGTCTGTGGTATTAACAGATTGGCCGCCATGGCCGCCGGAGCGATAAACATCGATTTTTAAGTCATTTTCATCGATTTCAACTTCTTCGGGTTGGTCGATTTTAGGCATTACTTCCACTTTGGCAAAGCTGGTCTGCCTCAGATTGTCGGCGTTGAACGGACTGAGACGCACAAGCCGGTGAACGCCATGTTCACCCTTTAATTTGCCGTAAGCATAGGGTCCGTCAACCTCTACGGTAATGCTCTTTAAGCCGGCTTCTTCGCCGGCAGACTCGTCGACAACTCGGACTTCCCATCTGTTATTTTCTGAAAACCGCTGGTACATCCTGAACAAAATTTGTGTCCAATCTTGCGCATCGGTGCCACCTGCCCCGGCCGACAAAGTCAGCACAGCAGCATGATCGTCATATGCTCCACTAAACTTTAAATCATCTTTTAAGGCCGAAAGCTGGTCGTTTAGTTCGTTTAATTGGCCAGTCAATTCCCCTTCCAGGCTGACATCGTTGAGTGCTAATAGCTCCTGCAGATCGTGAAGTTTTGCCTGCAAGCTGGTCCAAGGCTCAACGCGGGCTTCCAGCTTGGCAATTTGTTTCATTGTGGCCTGTGCCGCCGTGGAATCATCCCAAAAACCTGCTGCTTGGCTGGCCGATTGTAGGCTTTGGAGTTGCTTTTGTAGATCGGCGATTTTTAGGCGCTCAAGAGCGGCTGACAGATCAGCAGCTAGCAGCGAGGTTTGCCTTTTGAGTTCGTCCATATCTGTTAAGTATATCAGTTTAGTGTTTTTAGCTGAGTATATACAGAGTATATACTCGCTCTGAAAAGCTGTTACACTTTGGTGTTGCCAGTCCAGAGCGGGGCCAGCTGCTGATGCAACTGTGCCGCAAAGTCGGCGCCGCAGTTGCCAAGCACGCCCAAACCCCATAATTTTTCGGCAAACATATCAGCCGCCACGGCCACCATTTCTTCCTTGGTCACAGATTTGATGCGCTCGGGCACACGATAATAGTCTTCTATAACTCCATCAAAGAAGTAACGGCCGGCGTAGCCTGCCCCGGTCCCGCCGACAGTTTGGGCGCTACGCTGGAAACGGCCCAAGGCGTACTGTTTGGTGCTGGCAATTTCGTCGTCGTTGATGTCGCCGGCTATGACTTTGCTGACTTCGTCGATAACAATTTTCAGCAGCGGCGCGGCGTTTTTGTCCGAAACCTGGGCGCCAAACCACCAGTTGCTGGCATCGCGGGTTTGGCTGAGACCGGAGTTCATGCCATAAACCAGACCGCGTTCGCGGGCCGTGCCCAGAATTTTGGAATACAGGGTTTCGGTCAGCATGGTATTTAACAGATTGAGCGCATCAGTTTCGGGATCGCTCAGGCGGCGTTTGCGGAAAGTGTCTATATAGAAATAAAGGTTTTCGACGGTGTCGTTCGGGACGTAAATTGGCCCGTCGAGGTGGTGCGGCTTTTCGGTAGGCAGCGCAAAACGCTTGCCTGTTGTGGGCAGATCGATGTTGCCCATCAGCTGCTCAATTTGCTCGCGGCGGCCTGGCGTAAAGTTGCCGGCAAACACAAAACGCATATTGTGTGTGTGGTGCGTGCGCTGGTAATGCTCGCGGACATCATCGACTTTAACGTTGTTCATGAGCTCCAGGCGCTCGCCATCGGTTTTGGCTATTAGGCCAAAGGCTTCGCGCATTTCGAGGCTAAGACGGCGGAAGTGGTTATTGCTGCGGGCCGCCATCTCTTCTTGCACATTGCCGAATTCGGCGCGGAACTCATCTTCCAGAAATAGCGGCTTGGTGATCGATGTCAGCAGTAGGCCAAGCACGCGGTCCCACTCAAAATCTGCGCATTCAGCTTCGTAAACGATGTCGTAAACACCGGTGGTGGCATTGGAATAGGCGCCGTTTTTCTCCAGCTCAGCCTGAAAATCACGGGCCTTAGGGATTAGCTCGTTTGCACCCAGCAAAACGTGTTCCATTAGGTGCGGCACTTCCCATTTTTTAGGATCGACCAGATATTCGCCGGCCCTAAAATCAATGTCGAAAGTCATCACCGAAGCATCGGGAATGTGAATTAACAGCCCGGCTGCCCCATTTTTAAGCTTCAGTTCGCTAACTTTGTGCTTCACTTATGCGACCCGTTACTTGCGCCGACGGGCTGCAGATTTACGTTTGCGCTCTTGTTTGCGGGCTTTTTTGCGGGCGTTGGCTTGCTGATGTTGAACGGCCTGAGCGGTTCGGCGGTCGACAAAGTCGGCAGCTTCGAATTCAGTTTCGGCGCTGGTGATCTGGTTAGCGTTGCTGACGGAGCCGCGGGCAGCGCGGGTCAACTCGGTTTCAGTGGCGCGGTCCAGCTCTTCCTGGCTAATCGGCTCGGCGTGGAACAGCGTGCGCAGCGTGTCGTGGCGCAGCGTGTTCTGCATCTCGTCGAAGAGCAGCTGCCCGCGGCGGCGATATTCCACCAACGGGTCCTGCTGGCCAACACTCATCCAGTGAATGCCTTCGCGCAAGTGGTCCATGTTTTCCAGATGCTGCATCCAAAGGTTATCCAAGACCTGCAGGTAAACATCCCGTTCAACCTTACGCAAAACTTCGGCTGTGAACGACGCTTCGCGGGCGTTATAAAGCTCTTTGGCCTCTGTTAAGAGCACCTCGGCGAACTTGTCGGCGTTGGTGTCAAACAGGCGGTCCAGTGTGGCTTCGTCAAATGGAAAAACTTCGCGCAGAGCGTCATCGAACTGGTCGGTGGTGACGACATCGGAGGCCATCAGGGCCTTTACTTCCTCTTCGATAAAGATACGGATACGCTTTTTAATATCCTGGGAGCGTAAAATTTCGCGGCGCATGGCATAGGTCGCCTTACGGTGGCGGTTCATGACATCGTCGTACTGAACGACGCTTTTACGCTGGTCAAAGTGATAGCCTTCGACTTTCTTCTGGGCGCCTTCCAAAGATTTGCTGATCATGCGGTTTTCGATCGGCGTGTCGTCATCGACAGCCAGGCGCTCCATAATGCCGCTGATGCGGTCACCGCCGAAGATACGCATTAGATCATCTTCGGTACTGACAAAGAACTGCGTCACACCCGGGTCACCCTGGCGGCCGGCACGGCCGCGCAGCTGGTTGTCGATACGGCGTGATTCGTGACGCTCAGAACCGAGCACAAACAGACCGCCCAGTTCCTTAACGCCCTTGCCCAATACAATGTCGGTACCACGACCGGCAATGTTGGTGGCCAGAGTTACGGCGCCTTTTTCACCAGCTTTGGCGACAATAGCAGCTTCACGTTCGTTGTTCTTAGCGTTCAAGACTTGGTGCGGCACATTGGCTTTAGTTAGCATGGCGCCCAATGCTTCGTTTTTCTCAATGGAAGCCGTACCCAACAGTACTGGCTGACCCTTAGTGTGCAGACGCTGAACCTCACGCACAATGGCACGGAATTTGGCTTTTTCGGTACGATAAATGCGGTCGGTACGGTCCTGGCGAGCAATCGGACGGTTCGGCGGAATCTCCACCACATCCATCTTGTAAATCTGATGGAACTCTTCAGCCTCGGTCAGCGCCGTACCGGTCATGCCGGCCAGCTTGTCGTACAAACGGAAATAGTTCTGGAAGGAGATCGTGGCCAGAGTCATCGACTCCTGCTGCACTTCTACGCCTTCCTTCGCTTCTATAGCCTGGTGCAGGCCTTCGTTGTAGCGCCGGCCCGGCAGCAAACGGCCGGTAAATTCGTCGACAATCACCACTTCCCCTTCGCGTGTCACAACATAATCTTTGTCGCGGGTGAATAAAGCGTGCGCCCGCAACGCCTGCTGCAAGTGGTAAATGGTGCGGATGTTTTCTGAGCCGTACAGGTTGTCAATGTCCAAAATCTTCTGAACCTTTTCCACGCCAGCATCTGTTAAGATGACAGTTTTACGCTTTTCATCGGTCTCGAAGTGCTTGTCTTTACTCAACTGACGGACGACCTTGGCAAACTGCGAATAAGCCGTGCCGCTGGTGACGCTGGGCGCACTAATAATCAGCGGCGTGCGGGCCTCGTCAATCAAAATCGAGTCGGCTTCGTCGACGATCGCAAAGTTTAAATCGCGCTGGCGGAGCTGATCTTCTTCTCGGACCATGTTGTCGCGTAAGTAATCAAAGCCATATTCATTATTGGTGCCGTAAGTAATGTCGGCGGCGTAAGCTTCCTGGCGGGTGCAGGGTTTGAGGTGGTGGAAGCGAGGATCTTCGTGATCTTTGTTCTCAAATTTGGGGTCATAAATATAGCTGTAGTCAGCAATAATTACCCCTGTTGACAGACCCAAAAAGTGATAAACTTCGGCCATCCAGCCGGCGTCACGCTGCGCCAGATAGTCGTTAACCGTCACGACATGTACGCCCTTTTCAGTCAGGGCATTCAGGTAAACCGGCGCAGTAGCCACCAAGGTTTTACCTTCACCGGTCTTCATTTCCGCTACATTACCTTCGTGCAGCACCATGCCACCAATCAGCTGCACGTCGAAGTGGCGCTGTTTGAGCGTGCGGGTAGCAGCCTCGCGAACAACAGCGAAGGCGTCCGGCAAAATAGCGTCCAAAGACTCTTTTTTCAGGCGCTTTTTAAGCTCGTCGGTCTGCTCTTTTAGCTGCTTATCGGTAAGCTTGCTGTACTTGTCAGCCAGCTTATTAACTTCTTCCACGCGCTTGCGCAGGCGCTTAACAGTTTTGGCCTGCGGGTCTCCCAGAATCTTTTTTAAGACAATATTCATAAGGCTTAAGCGGTCTCTCCCCTGTTAGATTTGGACGAAGGTATCTGCCCAATTATAGCCGTATTCCTAGAGAAAATCGAGGGTTTTGCCAGGTTTGACAACATTAATTTTTCGGGAAGTAAAAAATGATATCACGCTGATAGCATTTTTCGCTCACCTGTTTTTGGGATGGGCACAGCCTATGTGTTAGCGACGGTTCAGGCGCGCGAACAGATGGCGATGCAGCTTGCCACTTGCGTGCTGGTCGCGGAACTTAGTAATTTGCTGTTTGAGCTTCGCTTCAACGATATCGACGGCTGCATACATGTTAAGCGTGCTTTCGCGGACAGTGATTGTTTCGTGCGGTACATGTAACACAACTTCGCAGGTGCAGTGGCGATTATCTTTAGCTTTGCCTTCTTTTAAAATGACTTCGGCGTGGGCGCTGGGGCGCCAAGCCCGCGGCAAATAGCGATCGAGACCGCCGATTTTGCGATTAACATAGCGCTGCAAACGTTCGTCAACCTTGGTGTGTACTCCGCGAATTTCAAACTTTTGAAACATAATGCCCTGTCATTTTACGCTTACCTCCCTGTTTTGACTGTTAAATTTCAGTTTGATTGCCCATGAATGGCTGCAAGGCAGCCGGCACGCGCACCTTGCCGTCAGCAGTTTGGTGGTTTTCGATTAGCGCGATGGCAATGCGACTAAAGGCCGCAGCGGTGCCGTTTAGGGTGTGGACGAAGACGATTTTGCCAGCATCGTCGCGGTAGCGAATATTCAGACGTCGCGCCTGGTAATCTGTTACGTTGCTGCAGCTCATGAGCTCGCGGTACTCTTTTTCGGCCGGGCTCCAATATTCAATGTCGAATTTTTTGTAGGCCGGCAGGCCCAAATCGCCGGCAGCAATGCGTACCAAACGGTATGGAATTTCTAGAGCTTGGCAGAGCTCTTCCTCTAGAGCCACTAGCTTTTCTTGCCACACTTCGCTGTCTTCGGGCTTGCAAAAAACATACAGCTCAACCTTGTTGAATTGGTGAACGCGGTATAAGCCTTTGCTGTATTTGCCGTAAGCGCCAGCTTCCATACGATAGGCCGGGCTGAGGCCAACATATAACAGAGGTCCGTCGCTCAGATCTAGAATTTCATCCGTGTGGTAACCGGTGATCGGAATTTCAGCGGTGGCAATTAAGTTAAGGTCTTCGCCCTCAATTTTATAAATTTGGCGCTCTTCGCCGCGCGGCAAATAGCCTGTGCCACTGGCAGTGCGTGTGTTGACCAAGTGCGGCACTTCAATCGGTGTAAAGCCATATTTGGTGGCGACTTGCAGCGCGTACTGGAACACAGCCAGCTCCAACTGGACTAGTCCGCCCTTCAAATAATAAAACTTGGCGCCAGCGACTTTAGCGCCGCGCTCGAAATCAATCAGATCTCGCTCTTCGCCCCAGCTCAAGTGGTCTTTAACGGCGTCTTGGCGCGGCTCGCCCCACTGCTTTTCTTCGCGGTTGTTCTCTTCACCGCCCTCGGGCGTGTCGTCAGGAATAATGTTCGGAATGGATTGCAGCAGGTCTAGGTATTCTTCCTCGACTTTGCTCAAATCGGCTTCGCGCTTAGCGACTTCTTCTTTGAGTTTTTTGCCGGCTTCAATCTGTTCTGGAGTCGGTTTCCCGGCTTTTAGTGAGGCGGCTTGTTCATTGCGCTTTTGGCGCAGCTCATCAATTTGGCTCAAACTGGCACGGCGTTTTTCGTCCAGCTGCAGCAGCTGTTTAACATCAACTTTATAGCCCTTTTGTTGAGCTTTTTCGGCCACCAAGTCAGGATTGTCGCGGATAAACTGAATATCGAGCATGCAGCTATTATAACCGGAATTTAACTAGCGGGGGCAGTAATCATTGGGCGCGGTTCAAAAAGCGCATCCACGCGATCGTTTTGAGTAGCATACGGGTCGCTCAACGTCACTGACCGCGACAAACCATAGTCCTTGATGCCAAACACCGACCAGTCACAACTAATTTCATAGCTTGACTTCCGAGCCTTTTTAATAGCCTGGCCCCGAATCTTGGCGCGAGTTTCAGGCAATGGCAACCCCTTATCTAAAACATCAGCAGTTGGTGATAGATCATAGTGGCCCGAGCGGATTAGCTGCATGCCTTTACCCTCTTTGGGCGCTAATGTGTGGTAATAAGCAGCTGCCTTCCAGGCTACATCACGAGCCGGCTTCTTTTTATCACCGTGTCGTTTGTCATTGGAATCGAGCACTTCTTCAATAAAGCCTTGTTTAATTACCCAATCGACTCGGGTATCACAGCTTTGCGGATCGCGGGACAGATCGTCCAAGACCTCTATCCAGCCCCCGGCCCACGCCTCTTCTTGAGGAGTTAAATAGCCAGCTGCCTGAGCGGCATAGATACTGCGCTCAGCCAATTTTTTCTGAACATCCACGGCGGTCATTCGCTGACCATTTTTTAGCTCAACTCTGTGCTTCAAGCTGGGATCGGCAGAGATTTCTTGCATGGCTTCAACAGGATAAGCTAGTGCCAGATCGTTAAAGTTCACTCCTAGCTCGCAGGCCCGCAAAAGAATTGAAGCGCTAGCCATGCGTAGAGCTTGGGCAAAAGGACTAAAGACAGTTTCGCCACTGATATTGTGTATACGCCGGTAGCGATTAGGATCGGCATGAGGTTCATCGCGAGTATTGACTAACCCTCTGATTCGGGTGGTGTCTGGGCTAATTGTATCTATCATAAAGTCGGCTTTTTCGCTTAAGCCAAACTGAAAGCTGCCGTCCTCAGTGTCCTGAACTGTACCCGCCCCGGACCAAACAATACGTGTAGCATTGTGGACGATTAAGGCTGGCGCAAATCGCCCTATCTCCAATCCGCGTCGTACCAGATAGTTCTCGTGGCTACTCCAGCTGCTACCGGCAGTATCGCAAGTATTTGCAATTAATATTGGAGACCCCGTTTTAAGCAATTTATCTTGCTGGTTCACGGCTTTAAGACGTTCAGCCATGTATACATGGCCACGCAATACTCGATAAGCGGCATCGAGAAAAATTGTTTCTTCAGCCGTGCAGTACTCAGGGTGCGTACCGACATCAACATAAACACGTTCACCGGTTGGTAAGAAGCTTGAATCAGCCTTGCTAAAGGCGCTGCCAAGCATATTGATTACCTCATATTTTGGTTTTATGGGACCAGCCTTCCACTGAAGTGCGTACTCAGTCTCAAAGCCAACAATGCGCTCCTGGGGAGCCCCATCTGGTGTTACTAAAAATGTTCCGTTATCACGCGGCATAGCTACCTACAAATTTCAATATAATTATGCCAGTTTATCGGAGGTTTTTCAACGTTTTTTCGTCTGTACTGCTTCAAGTGTCAGCTCCGTACGAGCGCGGGCGTAGGTGCAGAATTCGCAAGGGCCGCCCATGATGTTGTCGCCTACGGGCGGGATGTCGTCGGAGTCCATGCAGGCTTTCATTTTAGCGAGCGTGGGTTCGACCCAGGCGTCGTTGCCAGTGTATGGGATCAGTTTAGTGGTAAATTGCAGTGCGTCGCCGAAGCCGTCAGCGTCCACGCGGGCATTAGTGTAGACGAAGTAGCCAGTGTCGCTGACGATAAAGCCGTTTTGGCGCAGCAGCCACTGATAAGTTTCCATCTGGCGCTTATAGCTTATCTGCCAGTCTGAATCAATGTCCACTTCCTTATTCTTAGAAGTGGCTTTGTAATCGACCACGATCAGCTCACCGTTTTCATTAACCCAAACGTCATCGATGGCGCCGTAAACGTGCAGGTTGGTCTTTTCGTGCATAGTAGCCACACCGGTGAAATTGTACCGCCACTTGTCTATGTCAGCGTGTTGGTACGGAATCACGCCAACCAGCTTGTTGATAGTCATAATCGGGTGCGGCGTGCCGGCGCTGCGGTGGACGTCAAACTCCTTTTTAAAGAGTTCATCGATGGTTTTGTTGATATTGAACGGCGGGCTGGACGGCCGGGAAATTTTGCGGCGTACATCCAGCCAGAAGCAGCGCGGGCACTGCATAAACAGTTCAATTTTGGAGCGCGAAACTTTGTACGGTGCGCTCTGCCCCGGCTGATATGCCGGCGATCTTTCATATGCCATTAGCTACATTGTAGCATCAGCGTTCTTCGAGCAGTTTGAGCAGTTGCTCGGGTGTCTCAGCCAGGCCGTCGGGTTCACGATCCGCAAGATCGCTGGTGCGTGCGAATCCCCAAGTTACGGCAATAACCGGCAAGTTAATGGCCTGGGCAGCTTCGACATCGCGTAGCTCGTCACCCACATAAACCCCTTGATTACGGTCGAAGCTTTGCTCGCGTAACAATCGACGCAAGGCTGGCGATTTGCCAAAAATACCTACCCCGCCGTAGATTTCCAAAAATAATTCGTGCAGATCGTGATGATGCAAAAACTTGTGCACGTTGCGCACGGTGTTGGTGCTTAAGATAAATAATTCGTGGCCCTCGGCATGCAGCTTGCGCAGTACATCGGCCATGCCCTCAATCGGTTTAAGGTCTTGCATGGACTGTTCCATGGCCCGGCGGCCACTGACAAAAATACGCGGCAAACGCCACCAAGCGATACCCAGCGACCGCGCGATTGCCGCCATCGACAAGCCATGAAGTTCAGCTTGGCGCTCGCTGGTCAGCTCGATATTGGCTTGCCGGGCCAGATAAGCTGTCACATATGGAAAACTGTCGGCGATCGTGCCGTCGAAATCGAAAATAATTGCGGCCATGCTGACAGTTTAACAGGTATAATACGAGCATGAGCGAAATCGCAACCCTCGGCGGCGGCTGTTACTGGTGTCTGGAGGCCTTTTATCAACGCGTTAAAGGTGTTGAGAAAGTCGTTTCCGGCTACAGTGGCGGCCATGTTGACGCTCCGAGCGCTGAACGCGTATATCAGGGTGATACCGGCCACGCCGAAGTAGTTCAGGTTACATTCGACCCCAACGTGATTACTTACCGCGAAATTCTGGAAATCTTTTTCGCTATGCACGACCCCACCACCCTGAATCGTCAAGGCAATGACGTTGGCGAATGGTACCGCTCAGTGATTTTTTATCACTCCGACGAACAGCGCGCCACGGCCGAAGATATGATTAAAAACTTTGCGCCGACACTGTACAAAGACCCCATCGTCACTCAGCTGGAGCCACTTGAAAAATTCTGGCCGGCCGACGATTACATGCAGAATTATTACAATAACAACCCTTCTGCCGGTTACTGCATGGTCGTTATTGACCCCAAGATTCAAAAGCTGCGCCAGAAATTCGCCGCTAAGTTGAAGGACTAAGACATATTTGTCGAGTATATACTGAGTATATACTCGTGACCGAAGAACTGTTGAGGCCGGAAGCTGGCGATGGCTACGGGCACGATTATTCGCTAACGCGGACGTCTTTCCAGAAGGCGACGTAGTTCGAGAAGTCTTTTTTAACGATGTCGATAGCGCTGGGCTTTGGTTCGGGGTAAGCCCAGGCTGAATCGCCGGACCAATTATCGCCCTGGCCAACATCAAAATACTGGCAAACGCCTTTCCAGGGACAAGTGTATGGCGTGGGGCTCTCACGCAGGAACTCTTTTTTGACACTGGAAGGCGGAAAGTAGAGATTGCCTTCAATGTAAATGAGGTCTTCACGAGGCGCTTCGGCGATAACTTGATCGTTCCAAATAGCTTTCATTAAAAAATTCCCAGCACAAAGGTAGCGGCCACTACCAATAAAAAGCCAATCACGCCGAGCGCACGGCGGAAGTAATTAACGCCTTGGGTAGTTTCGAGGTAAGCCCAGATTGTCAGAGGAATCAGACTGACCAGCCAGAAAAAGTTTTGCACCGCGTTCGAAGACGATAGCAAAAACAATGTCACCAGCACCACCCAGGCGATAATCCAGCGATTGGGAGATTCAACGATCACCACGTCACCGTGCTCGTCTTTCCACACACGATCCCAGAGATCACGCCGTTTTGGCATAGCAAACCCTCATTACGTTACCTATATTGTAGCATTATTCGAGGCCGTGAATTTGGTCGTGATTGAGTCCGTAATAATGGGCAATCTCATGCCAAAGTGTGTGGCGGATTTGCTCACGCAAGTCGTCCATATTGCTGGCCATGCGCGTCAGCGGCCCCTTAAAAAGCGTGATACGATCTGGATAAATGCGCGTACTGCCCTGCCGCTGTGTCAGCGGCAGTCCTTCGTACAAACCAAGCAGCGTGTAGCCCGGATGTACATCACCATTTTGTAGTTGTTCAGGCGACGGTTCCTCGGCATATAAAATCGCCACGTTTTTGACATTGGCAGCGTGCTCGCCCGGCAAGCTGTCCAGCGCGGCATCAATAAGCTGCTGAAACTGTTCGTCAGAAACTTCAATCATTCTAAGCAGCGTCCATCAATAGGCATGAATCAACTGCCAAAACCGGCACTTCAATAGTTAACTTCGATAGGTCCTCGGCCATCTGGTCATCACCAATGGCTTCAAAGATCTGTGGGTCAACAAAAGTTAGCATCAGTGAATCTAAGGGTAATGCCGGCCGATAGGCATAGCGAAATTCTTCCAGACGAGCCGTGAAAGTTATGCCGTCTTTGTACCATATGCGATTATTTGGATCCATGTCAGGATGTAAGCCATAGGCCACGCTAGTGCTGGCAAAGAAGCCATGATCTAAAATAGCTCCGGCGCCCATAGCCCTAACTATTTCCGTAATCGTCTCTATCTTTGAGTCAGGATCACTAAATTCGCGGTCGGCAGTTTTCTGCACCGCTTGCAGCTGATCAATAATATCGTTGCCTGTGAGGATTTCGCCGGCCATATTTATTTAACTCACTTAATAATATAGACTTTATCACTTATAACTGATCTGTAAAGGTCTGTCATGGGCGAGTTATTTGAGAGATGCTAAGAATTTATCGAAATCAGCGTCTGGAATGCCAGCATCTGCCTGAGCCGCCATAGCGTCTAGCTGGGCTTGGTGAATTCTATCCTCTTCCTCGGCAATCGCCAGCTCACCCAAGCGGATCACGAATCCAAAACCAGACCTAAGATAACGCTGCTTATCCACCTGCGGGCAAATAGCATCTTCCCAGGCTTCTAGGTCGGCATGGTACGGCTCGGCATGAGCATAACCGCGGTCGCCCACGTCAATAACAGCCGCCGCCAGCAAATGGTTCTCGTGTTGCTCATCTTCATCGTCGGCTGCAATACCCATGCGATCCAGGCCAATTGATAATTTTTGATCTGTTCGGCGACCAAAACAGTACTCTACTACTCCAAAGCCTAAACATGTAAGAGCTGTCGGGGTGCCGTGAAGCCACACGATTGCGCATTGCTCCCGCGAAAGCACCCGGATCGCTAAAGCGAGCACAGTCAGCACGCCAGCGTTCAGCGTTGCCCAATAAGTCCTTAACCGTTGGTAGATTGCCCATTAGGCAGTTATTTTACAATATTCTGCCTGTATAACCATGTGCTTTTTATAACTTAAGATCCGGATATATCGACTTGGTAATGTCGTCGATATCATGACGCAGCTGCGGGAACGGCACACCTTCGCGCGCACTGACACCTTCGAACTGCCAAAAAACTCGCTCGGAAATGCCCAGACCACAGGCCGGCGGCATACCGTATTCGAGCATCTCCACAAAGTCGATGTCCAGCATCATAGCCTCATCATCACCGGCGTCGCGCATAGCCTGTTGCTCTTTGAAACGATTCAGCTGATCAATCGGGTCGTTTAGTTCCGAGAAGCCATTACACAGTTCACTGCCGGCAATCACCACTTGGAAACGCTGCGTGGTTTCCGGGCGATCCGGGTTGGTTTTGCTGAGCGGACTAATGAAAGTCGGTGTGTTCACCAGCCAGATTGGACCGGCCACATCTTTGCGGACATTTTTCCAGAGCTTGTCGATACCGCGAGCCCTGTTTTCGGTCTGCTCAACCTCCAGCTTATGCTCCTTGAGAGCCTTTTTCACTTCGTCCAGTGTGCAGTCGAACGGATCCAGACCGTAATGCTTTTTAATGGTTTCGGCGTAGTCCCACTGCTCCCACTCTTTGCTAAGATCAACATCAAATTCGCCAATTTTAAACTGCAGCTTACCGAAGGTTTGCTGCAAAACATGCTTAAACATTTCCTCCTGGAATTTCATGCCCTCTCGCCAGTCGGCATAGGCCCAATACCATTCCATGGCTACATGCTCCGGCAAGTGCTCGTCAGAGTAATTTTCGTTACGGAAGCGTGGGCCAATGTCATAAACCTTCTCGAAGCCGGCACCCAGTAAACGCTTCAGCGGCAACTCATGACTAATGCGCAAATAGAAATCTTGGTCCAGGGCGTCCATGTGCGTCACAAACGGGTTGGCGTCAGCTCCGCCGGTGGTGTGCTCCAAAACAGGGATATTCACTTCGATGAAGCCGTGCTGATTGAGGAAATCGCGGGTGGCCTGCCAGAACTTGCTGCGACGCACAAAGCGCTCGCGCACGTCTTGGTTGACGTTCATGTCAACATAACGGCGACGCAGGCGCTCTTCTTTGTTAGTGAATTCCTGGTAATTAACCGGCATGGGCCTTAAAGCTTTGGTCAGCAGGCGCAAATTGGTGACTTCCACCGAGATTTCGCCGGTTTGGGTCTTAATAACCTGGCCTTTGGCTTCCACAAAATCGCCCGTGTCGAGTAGCGGCAGCTCGGCCAGACCAAGCTGACTCGTGGCAGCATCTAGCGGTGCAACTTTGGCTTCGGTCAAAAATAGCTGCACCTGACCGGACTGGTCACGCAGCACGATAAAAGCAATTTTGCCGAACTTACGCAGGCCCATAATTCGACCCGCAACAGATACAATTTTGCCTTCCAGCTCAGCAAATTTGTCAGTAATTTCGGCCAGCACATTCGTGCGCTCGGTCTTTGCTGGGTAAGGGTTTACGCCAAGCTTTTTAAGCTCGTCGAGTTTGCGCAGGCGCTCATCACGCAGGTCTTTTAGCGTTGCCATCTTGGCTAACAGTATACCGAAGTTCTTGCTCTGCGGCTACCAACTACACCGGCCGCAACTTGCACGTGTCGTTTTACGCGAGTATATACTCTGTATATACTCGGCCGGAATAACTATTGCACGGGTGCATGGCGACCGTGCAACTAGGAGATGTCGACGATTTTGTAGATCAAAGTCTCGGCAGGAGTGGCAATTTCGACTTTGTCACCCTCTTTTTTGCCCAGCAAAGCCTGGCCAATTGGCGATTCGTCAGAGATCTTGCCGTTAAGTGGGTCGGCTTCAACAGTGCCTACGACCTGGAATTCTTTGGTTTTGCCATCGCTGCGCAATTTAACAGATGAACCTATCTGAACCTTGGCGTCACCGCGTGGTTTTTTAATGACTTCAACGTTCTGTAAAATGTTCTGCACTTCGGAGATGCGGACTTCGTTGCGGTCCTGGCTGGAGCGAGCCGACTGGTACTCGGCGTTTTCAGAAAGGTCGCCGAGTTCGCGGGCAGACTTAATAGCCTCGGCTATTTCTGCACGCTTGAGAATCAGCTGCTCGAGCTCGGCTTTCAGCTCATCCACCCCTTGTTGGGTCAGGCGAAACTGTTTCTTCATGGCAACCCCTCCTAATGACGTTTTTGACACGCCTTTACGCTTATCGACTTTTGTCGACGATATTATAGCAAAATTATTAAATTCAAGAACGCTTTACCAGGCTTAGCAGTTCTTCAACGCTAACCTGCCGGGCTTCCGTTTCGATGCGGGCTTTCAGCTCAAGGCTGTTGCTCGCTTGCGTTTTGTCACTCACCACAACTCGCCACGGAATTCCCATCAGATCGGCATCGGCGAACTTTTCGCCAGGACGCACGTCTCGGTCGTCATATAATACCTCAACGCCTTCACCTGTCAAGCGATCATACAACTCATCAGCTTGCTTGATTACCGCTTCATTATCGCCCAAGCGTGCCAGATAAACTTGTGCCGGTGCAATGTTGGCCGGCCAGACCAGACCTTTGTCGTCCGCAAAGTGCTCAGCGATCATACCCACGAGACGGCTAATACCGATGCCGTAGCAGCCCATGATGATCTGTTGCTGCTGGCCGTTCTCATCGGCGTAGTAAACATCAAGAGCGTCAGTGTATTTGGTTTCCAAAGGAAAGATGTTGCCAACTTCTACCCCTGTTTTTTCAACCAGCTCCTCTTTTTTGAGGCCAAGTTTCGCCAGGTTTTCATCGGTGTAAATTTCCTTATTTATGGCAATACGCTTGGTTTCGTCGACGTAAATTGTGTCCTCACCAATTGGGCTGATGGTCTGATATTCGTCGCTAAATTTCTCGGTGAAAACACCGCCGTCTGCATAGGTACGGTAAGTTGAATCGCCCAAGCCCAGACGTTCATAAACTCTAACGTAGGCGGCAGCAGCTTTTTCGTACAGCTCGTCATGCTCAGCCTGCGTACGGGCCAACGAATACATATCTTTCATCAAGAATTCGCGGCCGCGCAGCAATCCGCTCTTGGCCCTTAGCTCGTTCCTGAACTTGCTCTGTATCTGGTAAATAAAGATAGGTAGGTCCTTATATGAATTCACAAAATCTTTGAGCGCATCAACAATTGGCTCTTCATGAGTGAAGCCCAGCCCTAACTCAGAGTCATTTTTGAGCCTGGTTTTGAACCAGTTATCAACTTTTTTATCATCCCAGCGATCGGTTTTTTCGAATAATTCCTGGGGCTGCAATGCAGTCATCTGGACCTCCAAGCCACCAATAGCGTTCATTTCCTCACGCACGATTTGCGCAATGTTATCAAGTACGCGTTTGCCGAGCGGCAAGTAGGCATATACGCCAGCCATCTCTTTATGAATGAACCCGGACTGAATGAGCAGCTGCGCGTTGCGGGCCGTTTCGTCGCCTGGAACAGTTTTGCTGGTCTTGGTAAATAGATGTGAAAGTCTCATTGATTGTTATTCTACCCTAGCGGGTGCTTAAGATGAAGAGCGCTATGAAGGCGACGCCGTTTTTGATAGCGTGCAAATAGATGCTGGCCCATAGGCCGCCGGTCTTTTCACGGAGGTAAATCAGAACGAGGCTGAGTACGAAGGTGTCCAGCGCGGCGATGTACAGCGGGCCGGCCGCGCCGCCTTCGGCGAGGTGGGCGGCAGCGAAAATTAAGCTGGTTAGCAGCGCGGCCGGCACGAGACTCATACCCTTCCGGAGGCTGCTATAGAGAAAACCGCGGACCATAATTTCTTCAGCGATGGGCGGCAAAACTACCAAACTTATAAAGGTCATTGTCAGCTGCGCACCACCGTACACATTGTCAAAACCGATCTGCTGCTTTTCGTTCACGTCGAAACCCGGCACAAAATGGCTGACCACGCCTACCATTAATAGATACAGCGCATAATAAGGAATAACTGCTGCTAGGGCGTAAATAATATCTCCCCAGCGCGGCTTGCGCAGGCCGATTATGGACAGCTTTGCATGGCAGCGCTTCACGACGTAGTAGTAGACTGCTTCGATCGTAAAGGCCTCGGCCATCAAAATATAGAGAAATTGAGCAACCACAGAGTTAGTCAGCCAATCATTGGTTCGGGCGGCGGACCACATTTTGGCTTCGGGATAAATTGTTATCAACAGGCCGGCCACTATTTGCGAAATATAAAAGACGCCAACCACGAACACCGCGCCGAACAACGGGCTCCACGGTACGCGAGCTATGCTGGCCGAAGGCGCTGGCTGCTCATCAACCGGGTTATACAGCGCTTTGGACTTAGCTTTAGAGGCTTTTTTCATCTAGAAAAACCGCTGCACATCGACAATTGTAATTAAGATGACCAGTCCAATAAGCAGAATGAAACCGCTGGCATTGATGATCTCTTCGGCCCGGGCCGACAGCGGCTTCTTAAAGCCGCGAGTAATGAGGATCAGCCATAATCGTCCGCCGTCCAGAGCCGGAATCGGCAAAATGTTCATGATTGCCAGCGTCAGCGAAATGATAGCAATGATAAACAGCATGTATTGATAGCCCAGCAGGCTGCCATCTTTCAAAATTACGGCAATGCCGACCGGCCCCGCAACTTGCGAGCTGGCATTGGCCTGGCCGTTTTCGCGCGCCTGATGATTATTGGTGACAATACCGGCAATGGCACTGCCCAAGCCCGCCAGCGCATGGCCCAAACCCTGGAAAGTGAGCGCCGTAACTTGAGCGCTCAAGCCAGCCGCCACAATTGGCGCCGACCAGGTCGAACGCTGCAGCGTCAGCTGTGTCGGCTCGATACCTAAGTAGCCTTTGGGGTTGTTGGTTTTGAGGCTGGCCTGGACCACTTTTTCGGTGCGGAAACGGGTGTTGAATTGGTGCTGATGCCCTGCCCGAACGTAGTAAACGGTGACTTCCTCCCCGGCAAAACTTTTAGTAATCGCGGGCAGCTTTTTGGAATTGACCAGCGCCACCGGGCTGTACCCGGGCCGTGCTATATCTGTTAATTCATCTTCTGGCTGCAGGCCGCCTTTGGCCGCCGGCGAGCCGGGCTCAACATAAGCCACCAAGACTTTTTGGTCGGCCAGCTGCGTGTCACTCTTAACCGTAAACTGGTTTGGCACCAGCTGCGGCAAACCGATAATTGCCAAAATCGTTAACATCACCAACGCCACCAGCAGATTCATAACGACGCCGGCGGCCATGATTTGGGTCTTAACCCAGAGGTTGGCAGCGCCAAAACTACCACGCGTTTGGTCGCTGTCGTGCTCGCCTTTCAGCTTAACAAAACCGCCCAGCGGCAGTAAGTTAATCGAAAATATCCAACCGGCCTTGGTCTTGCGCTTATAAAGCCTGGGCGGAAAAAAGATACCGAACTCTTCGGCCTCGACGCCACCGCGGCGAGCGGCAGCAAAGTGCCCCCACTCGTGGACAACCACCAGGCCGATAAACAGAATAATGCCCACTATTAACAAAAGGATCGACATTCCTTCTATTGTAACAAAGGCGAATATCTAACTGCCAGGCGGGCGCTCAATTGCTACGGTTAATAAATGGCTGAAGACCCTGCTAAAGAGGCGCCGACTCCGAATGATAAGTCCGCGCCGCCACTGCAAATCCACACACACGGCACGTCGTCCAATCTGTTTGGTCCGCTGCTGATCCTATTTTTGGGAATCATAATTTTTATTATTGTGATTGCCCTGTTCTGGCATATCTTCCACCGCCCCGACTTGTTTCCGCCCGGCGAATAATTAAAGCGTCAGAATTTCTTGTTCCTTGGCTTTGGCCGCCATTTCCACTTGGCCACGAGCCTGGTTCATGGCATCTTCAACTTGAGCACTGAGGCGTTTGGCATCATCTTCGCCTAGCCCGGCCGATTTCTTGGCCGCGTCAATGGCGTCCATGGCATCGTGGCGAATATTGCGCAAAGAGATCATGGCTTCTTCCTGCTTGCCGCCAATTTGTTTGGCCAGCTCGCGGCGGCGCTCTTCATTCAACGGTGGAATCGGCACGCGCACCACGCGGCCATCATCGGCGGGGTTCAAACCGAGCTGCGGATTGTTACGAATGGCAGTGCTGATCGCCGCCAAATTATTCGGGTCAAAAGGCGTAATTTGCAGCAACTGCGGCTCTGGAACAGAGATGGTTGCCGTCTGAATCAGCGGCATGGCTGTGCCGTAAGCCTCAACCATCACACCGTCCAACATGGCGGGGTTAGCCCGGCCAGTACGCAGCGTTTTCAGGCCTTCCGCGAAATGATCAACGGCGGCCGTGAACTTAGTTTTAGCGTCATTGACGGCTTGATTCGGGTCCATACTGACTAAATATTATCGGAAAGCTAGGTCTAAAGCTAGCCTTGACTTGCCTGTTGCTGAGCCAGTAGTCGATCGCGAGCAGCGGTAAATCTTGAGGCAAAAGCCAACGCTTGGCCGTAAACTTCTCTTGCGCGAGCTTCGTCTGGTACTTTTATCCGCCTATTATAATCGTCACTTTCTGGATTTTTTTCATAATGAATAGAGAATGCCGTGGCGCGTTCGTCAACAGGCACATCAAGCATTTCTTGAACTGTCATATCACGATGGTTAAAGTCAATGACCATGCCGCTAACCTGATCAAGGTTTTCACACCAATTAACAATATCGGTTGGGGTCGGTCGATTCATCCAGGGCTCGCCTGTAAGATCTATAGCATGCTGAAGCGCGTTGATTGAGCCTTGGCCAAAGTTTTGTATATCTTTAACTTTAAGTCGACCGACCACCAAAACATCACGTAATGTATAGAGGTTAGCCCTTTTTAGTGCATTGGATATTCTGACTGGAGTAGCGCCTCGCGTGCAAAGGTCTTGGGATGCAATAAGGTCATGAATGCTCATGTCGAGCTTTGCGCGACGTTCTAATACTTCGTTGGGTTCGGTTTTCGACTCCGGTTTACGACCATAACTGAGCTCATTAGCTTCGACTTGCTTGCGTAAAACATCCACAAAAACTCGGCCAGCCATAATAGCCGCCATATTTGCTTTGTCTGCAGCTGCTTCAGCTTCCTTCGCTAAGCCAATAGCCTTAGCAGCAATTTCTAGCTGTCTATAGGGGTGCTCAGCATAGGCCATTTCTTCGGCCAAAGGCACATAAGTAATGAGTGTCTCAGGTAAACTCTCGCTCATAGAGATTTAATTATACAACTTCTATGAGATAAAGTCAATTTAAGCGACTTCGCCCAGAGCGAGGCGGCTAAAGCGACGGACGACAACGTTTTCGTTCATCAGAGCAGCTTGCTGCTTGACGTGGTCGGCAACAGTAATGTCGGGGTTCTTCACAAAGGGCTGGTCCATCAGGCAGCGTTCGGCGAAGTGCTTCTGAATCTGGCCGGCAACAATCTTGTCGACCATGTCAGCTGGCTTGCCTTCACCCAAAGCTTTCTCTTTAAATTCAGCTTCGACTTTGGCTTTTTCGTCGGCCGGAACGTCGTCTTGGCTGACAAACATCGGGTTGCTGGCAGCAATGTGCATAGCCACGTCTTTGACCAGATCGGCAAAGATTTCGCCGCGGGCCACAAAGTCGGTTTCGCAGTTAACTTCCACCAAAACACCGATGCGGCCGTCGTGGTTGTAGTTACCAATCAGGCCTTCGCGAGCTTCGCGCTCGCCGCGCTTCTCGGCCTTGGTTAGACCCTTCTTGCGCATAGCTTCGAGGGCTTTATCGAAATCACCCTTGGCTTCTTCCAGCGCAACCTTGGCGTCGGTCAGGCCAACACCGGTTAAATCTTTCAGACGCTTAATGGTTTCAATATCTACAGCCATTTTTACTCCTTGTCAGTTTTAGCTGTCTTGGCCTTAGCTTTGCCGGCCTCGATGGCGCTCTGGACGTAATCCAGCATCAATTTAATAGTTTTAATTGCGTCGTCGTTGCTGGGAACCGGGAATTTCACCTGTGATGGGTCAGCGTTGGTGTCGACCAAAGCCACCGTTGGCACGCCCAGCTTGTTGGCTTCTTTCAAAGCGTTGGCGTCGTGAACGATGTCGACAATAAAGACTGCACCCGGTTTTTTGTTCAATTCCTTGATGCCGCCGTACAGGCCGTTCAAGCGGTCGATTTCCTCTTGGTAGCGCTGCACTTCCAGCTTGCTGTACTTGTTGGCCAGCTCGCCGCTCGCCATACGATTTTCTAGATCTTGCAGACGTTTAACCTGTTCACCGATGGTGTTCCAGTTGGTCAGCATGCCGCCGAGCCAGCGTTCGGTAACGTATGGCATGCCAGTAGCTTCAGCAGTTGCCTTCACCAAATCTTGAGCTTGGCGTTTGGTGCCAACCAGCAGAATCTGCTTGCCAGCCGCCGAAGTTTCGGCCAAAAAGTCCAAAGCCACTTCCAAGCCGGAAGCAGTTTTGGTCAGATCAATAATGTGACTGCCGCCCCGCTTAGAGTGGATGTACGGCGCCATCTTGGGGTGCCAACGTTCAGTCTTGTGACCGAAGTGCGCGCCGGCTTCTAACAGTTTTTTAATATCTACCTCAGTGGTAGCCATGTTGTCTCCTTCTTCTTGAGCTGGGGTACTCTACGGGGCCTGCACGGCTGGCCGCAGAGAGGATATTTCCCCGCCTGCTTAATTATTGACTTAGCAAGTTTAACAGATTGATTACTGATTAGCAACCAGGTCGTCTGGATAGGCCGCGGCCGCCACGGCGCCCACCGCAATAAATTGTTGCCGCGGGTCGGTCAGGTTGCGCCCTTTCATTTCGACCCAGCGATCTTTAGGATCATAATCGGTACCTAAATTAGTGACCCGGCCATCTCCCAACCACAAGAAAACGCCTCTTTCGCGGTTGACGGCTGCGCCCGTCGACTTCTCTATAGACCCATCCGGATGCATATAACCGATCTTGCCGGTCGCATCATCAACACTTGATGCTACAACCGCAGATAAGGTTTCGTCAGACACGCCAATCGGCCAATTAAAGCCGAAGGAGGCATTGTAGTGACCATAATCATCGGGCGTCACGGCCCACTGGACCCACACATTCGGATCGCTGCCATGATCCTGCAGGCCATTAATAACAGTGCCGAGGTGGCCCAAAACAAGATTTCGGCGGAAAACATTTGCAATCGAGCCTATCTTTTTGGCGTTCAGGTACATTCTGATGCGATCGGACAGGTCAGGTGCCGGCGCCAAGTCCACGGCCCTTAATCTTTTGGCGGATATAAAGGACAAGGCGCGTGTGGCTGCCGTTTCGTCGCCAAAAAAACTCTTGCTCACGCTAGGATCGATATCAATATACAACCGATCGTGGAACTCGGTGGCTTCGTGCCCAAAACGTAAACCTTCTGACATATCTGCCTATTATATAATCGTCTGTCCTTTTAAACATGAGCGGTAAGGCCTTGGGGTGTTGACCAAGGCCTAACAGATGTGTATACTAGTGATTCGTATGAAAAAGAGTTTGCACCCTGACGACTACCGCTTGGTTGTGTTTGAAGACTTGAACAATGGCTTCAAGTTTTTGACGCGTTCCACCGTCGCTTCTGAAGAAACCATTAAGTGGGAAGACGGCAACGAATACCCCTTGGTTAAGGTGCACATTACTTCGGCTTCTCACCCGTTTTACACTGGTGAAGAGCGCGTTTTGGACCTTGAAGGCCGCGTCGACAAGTTTAAAGCCCGTGCCGCTGCCGGTGAAGCTGCCCGCGAAAAGCGTGCTGCCGCTGCTCAAAAATCCGAAAAACGCCACGCTGCTAAGGTAGCCAAGGCCGAAGCCGCCGCCAACGCCACCATCCAACGCGCCAAATCTTAGATTTTCATTAATTTTTTCTCTTGCGGCTTGCTCCTGAGTTGGAGTTTGTCACATACTTTTTATGTGAGTATATACTCCGTATATACTCGGTCAGAAACAACTATGCGAACCCGCCACTTCCCGCAAATCTGCATAACTTTGCCGCCGCAAATGATTGAGCAAGTTGCGCTTTACCAGACAAAGCTCAATCTGTCACGAAGCGTTATTATTCAGTTGGCGCTGCGTCGCTGGCTGGCTGAGCAGCCGCGTGAATTGGGCGAGGATCAGATCTCTTTTGTGGCCGGACAGCCATACAGGCACGATAAAGTTTTTAATGATTACCTGCGGCCCGACATGTCTGCGGACGAAACTATACGGACGCTGCAGGAATTTGAGGCTGCCCAGAAGCGCGGCCGCTGATATACTTAAGGACAGATTATGGACGCCAAAGAACAAGCCTTACGCTCCGAGCTCACAAAACTGGACGCACAGTTAGCAGACCCGGCCATTTACAGCGATCCCGGCTACCCGCGCTTGGCCAAGCGCAAGGCCGAGCTGGATGCCCTGATTGAGCTGTTTGACGAAAAAAAGCGACTATTGTCGGCCTACGATCAAGCATCGGAGCTTGCTACCGAAGAAGGTGAACTGGCTGACTTAGCGATGGCAGAGGCTGCCGAAGCAGCCGAAAAACTGAAAGCAAACGAAGCAAAGCTAATCGAAGCGCTGACGCCTCAGGATCCCAACAATGACCGCGATGTGATTATGGAAATTCGGGCGGCCGCGGGCGGCGACGAGTCTTCTCTGTTTGCGGGCGAACTCTACCGTATGTACTCGCGCTGGGCCGAAGCCCATGGTTTTAAAATTGAACTGCTCAACGAGTCGCCGTCCGAGGCCGGCGGCTTTAAAGAAATCGTTTATGCTGTCCACGGACCGGACGCCTATAAAAACCTGAAGTTCGAGGCCGGTGTTCACCGTGTGCAACGCGTGCCCGTAACCGAAAGTCAGGGCCGCATCCACACTTCGACCGTGACAGTATCGGTGTTGCCCGAAGCCGAAGAAACCGATATCGAAATCGGACCAAACGACCTTAGAATCGATGTTTTTCGCTCCGGCGGGCATGGCGGCCAGTCTGTTAACACCACCGACTCTGCCGTGCGCATTACTCACTTGCCCAGCGGCATAGTGGTCACAAACCAGGATGAAAAGTCCCAGATCAAGAACAAGGCCAAGGCCATGGGCATACTACGCGCTCGCCTACTCCAAGCCAAAATCGAAGAGGAGCAAAAGCAGCTTTCCGATAAGCGCCGCGCCCTGATCGGCTCTGGCGACCGCTCCGAAAAAATCCGCACTTATAACTTCCCTCAGGACCGCATAACAGATCACCGCATCGGCTATTCCCGCTCCAACATCCCAGGCGCCCTCGACGGCCAGATCGACGACTTAATCGAAAATCTCCAGGCCGCCGAGCACGAGCTCATGAGTGATGAAAGTTAATGCTTGGCTTAAGGCCGCCGAGCGGAAATTAGTTCAGGCTGATATTGGCACAGCCCGCTTGGATGTTCTGGTGTTGCTGGAGGACGTCACAGGCCTGGACCGCGCTCGCCTGCTGGCTGAGCCCGACCACGAAATTAGCGCTGTTCAGGCCGCTAAACTCGAAAAATTGCTCAGTCGCAGGGCTCAGCACGAGCCGCTAGCCTATGTGCGCGGCCGGACGGAATTTTACGGCCGCAATTTTGTGATCACTCCGGCCGTGCTGGAGCCGCGGCCCGAGTCCGAAACCATGATCGATCTGCTTAAAAAGCTGTCTAAGCTGCCCGCTCAGCCGTCTATCGCAGATGTCGGTGCCGGCAGCGGCGCACTGGGAATTACGGCTAAACTAGAGCTGCCAAAAGCGGTTGTTGAGCTACTAGAAATTGACGAAAAAGCTGTTAAAGTAGCAAAAACCAATGTAGATATACTAACAACGGGTCTGCCTGTCATTAAAAGTGATTTGCTAAGTGGTTCCAAGACCAATTTCGATGTTTTACTATGTAACCTGCCCTATGTTCCAGATGACTTCCATATAAACACTAGCGCTATGCAGGAGCCCAAAAGAGCCATTTTTGGCGGCCCAGATGGTCTAGATATTTACCGTAAGCTCTTTAAACAGGCTCAAAAACGGCCTTTGCAACCGTTGTATATTTTGACAGAGGCTTTGCCGCCCCAACATGCCATTTTGGCCAAGATAGCCGCCGCTCATGGCTACCAATTACAACAGACTGACGACTTCATTCAGGTTTATTGTAAATCTTAAACAACTTCAGCGTCCTGTGCTGCTGCACAAAAAAATGGTTTGCACAAATAGCTAGCCGAGCCTTCAAGTACCTACTAAAAGTCATACGAAAAACGTGCATTTTAGACGAAAAACGTACGCCGTGTGGCAGCAGAGTGCGGGGCCAAAAAGCCCTTGGGTACATTTTTTGCTATCAGGCTACTGCGTTGGCGCAGCGCCGAGGGCGACTCTGACATGAACTGTTTTGCCAGAGCGCAAAATGGTCAAATTAACCTTGTCGCCGACCTGATGCTGATCTATTAAACTCGTCAGGCTGTGGTTTTGGTCAATTTTGACGCCATCAAGGGCGGTAATGATGTCGTTGACCTGTAGACCGGCAGCCGCGGCCGGACTACCAGTGATCACTGAGGGCTGATCGGGGTCGTTACTGGGAGCTATGAAGGCACCGTTAGTAACGCTGAGGTCATATGCGTCGGCCGCGTCTGCGGTCAGCGGGATGTAATGTACACCCAGATACGGCCGCTGGAACTTGCCGGTTTTCAAAATTTGGCTGATTAACCCCTTAACATCATTAATTGGGATCGCAAAGCCGATATTTTGGGCATCGCCGGCTATGGCGGTGTTGATACCAATCACCTGTCCATTGAGGTTGACTAGGGGTCCGCCAGAGTTGCCTTCGTTGATGGCGGCATCAGTTTGGAAAAGATCGTCGAGATTTTCGTTGCCTGAGGAGCTACCGGAGCTGTTGCTAGCCTGTACTGTGCGGCCGTAACCAGAGATGATGCCGCTGGTAACGGTGTTCTGGAACTGGCCTAGAGCATTCCCGATAGCCACAACATTATCACCTACCTGCACCATAGAGGAATTACCGATGTTAGCGGCAGTTAATTTATGCCCTTGTAGGTTATTAACCTTTATGAAGGCCACGTCCAAACTATCGCTATCAGAGGTGCGGCCAAGGACTGAACAATTTTTTAGTTCAGTTCCATCAGAGAGAGTCACGCTAACTTTAGTCGTGCCATCAGGCACAACGTGGCGGTTAGTCATAATAATGCCGTCGGAAGAGATAATAATGCCCGTACCGGCAGCCTGCTCCTGTTGCGGCTGGGAGAAGCCGAAGAAGCCAAAAGGATCGACATTATCAGAGGTGCTGGGGGTAATATCGACGTTAACGCTGACTACACTGGGACCAACTGTTTTAGCGATGCGGTTAATTAACTGGCTTTGACTGGTGACAATGCGCTTTTCGTTGCTAACAGAGGTGTTATTGAGTAAATCAGTGCGGTTTTCCAGAGCTGCGCCGGCAAAGCCGCTGAGGCCGGCCACCAAAATAAAGGCGACGACTAGGGCCAGCGTGCGGGCCGGACCAGAGGGCGGTATACTGGGGCGCGGCAGAGTTGGCACCGTAAAGCTGACAGTCCGTGGCGGCCGGGCGTCACCGCTGGAAACGCTGTGAGTTTGATTGTCGTCATTGGCTGCCATGTCCCTACCCTCCTTTTTACAGATTAAACGACTTTGTTGCCCCAGTCCGAAAAGACCAGAACAACTAGTACGACTGCGATCATAATAAAGATAAACTGCTGCCTAACGCCCTTGCTCAAACGATCGTTATGATCCAGATAGTACAAAACCGCCAAACCGTAGCCCAAAGTGCTCAGTAACAGCGTTGGCTGGGCCAGTACATGGTAGAAAAGCAGCCAGTGACTGAGTAACCAAGCTAACGCGGCGCCAAAATAGCCCCATATATAAGACAAAAGCCGCGCATAGGGCTCGTCAAAGCTGTCGAAGAAGTGGCGAGCGGCCAGGAAACAGATTAGACCGGTCATAAAAGTCAGCCCAATCACCGGACCGGCAGACCAAGCCAGGAACAAGGCCATCAGGGCGCAAAGTTGGCCAATGAAAGCCTGTATAGAGACCATTATCAGGCTGGTACCGGGTTTCAGGCTGATCAACCAGACGGCGTATAACACTGTCCAGACCAGCTGCATCATCAAGCTGGCGCTGTGGTCCATGAACAGCACGACGCTCAAGCCCACCATTAAGTCGACCGCGTTGGCGCGGATATTGGCAGGCCAAAACCGGGGTCGGACAGCGAACATTCGCCACTTACTTAACACCACAATGCTTAAGGCTAGCTGAACAAAGTTCAGATTGAGACGCAATAGGATGAACACGATCAGCGGCAGCAGCAGCTGCAATGCCAGGTGCAAGAAGTGTGCGAAGCCGCTAGTTGGCTTGAGTTTGTTGACTAAGGGCTTCATCTTCACCGACTATGATAACAAATGCAGCGCCATTTGGCTTAATCGCAGTGTCCGGCAGTCCTGTTAGAGCCTTGGCGCTGAAGCGCTGCTCTAGATAATGCCGGGTATATTTGTCTTTGCCGTGGCTGAGGTCGATCACATAGGTGTGGCCGTAGTTATTAGTGGGCGCATCAGCTGCCGGCAGGACATTGTAGCCGTATTTTTTGAGCTGGTCAGCCAGATTGCCGGCCGCCCCCGGCATAGTGGTGCCATTTAAGACTAATATGGGGGCGTTTTCCTTGATCAGGTAGCCGTCTGGCAGCTGTGTGCGCAGGAAATTCTGAATGTCGCTGTAGCTAAACAGGCCGGCGCGCGGCAGAACAATCGACTGGCCAGCCATGTTGCCGGTGGTGACGTAACTATTCGGCGGATCAGCAAAACCCACAGATTTGGTATTAACATCAGTGATTTTACTAATAATGCCATACAGCTGGTTGGCCTCGCTGAGATTCAGGTCAGACTGAACATTATCACCAAAATTATTTAACAAAGCAGCAATTTTTAAGGGGTTGCTGAGGGTACCGAGCGTGGCAACTTTACCTTTTAACGCTACCAAAACGGCCCGCTGACGCTGGGCGCGCGCAAAGTCGCTGGTGGTTTCGCGGGAGCGGACGTAGCGCAAGGCCGCCGCGCCGTCAAAATTAGCTGTTCCGGCTTTGGCGAGCACCGGGTTGCCGCCATTTTCCCAGGCCATGGTCGGGTCGGCCAGATCTTCGGGCACATTGACGGTCACGCCGCCTACGGTGTTAATTGCCTGCTGGAAGGCCTGGAAGTTAATAATGATATTGTAGTCGATAGGTACGCCGGTGACGCTCTCCACCACCTGGTCAACTTCGCTAAAACCAGCGGCAATCGCCTGCGGGTTAGTGCTGCCGGGGGCAACCTTGCCCAAATACTTAAATTCGCCTGTTTCCCAGGCCGCGTTAATCTTCATCGCGCCTTGATTGGGCACGTCTACCCAGAGGTCACGCGGTATGCTGATGAGCGTCTGGGTGTGATTAACAGGATCAATACTGGCCAAAATCATGGTGTCCGTCAGATCGGGCGCGTCGTGATTTCCGCCGCCGCGTCCCAGGAGCAAGACGTTAATACGGCCATCGCCTTCGGTTTTGAGCTGGTTGGGATTAACATTGGCGTGCAGAGCGGCCACCGGGGCGGCACCGCCGCGGAAGACTTTGTGCAGCTTAAGAATCCCCTGTGAGAACAAGAAGCCGCCGACTGCTAACACAATCACCACCGTAGCGGCGGCGCCGCGCAGCGCCCAGCGCCGGGCAATCTTCAAACGGGCCTGACGCAAAACGACGCCAAATTGTCCACCACGACTGTTTACCCCTGGCAAGTCCATATCTAAACCTGTCCAATGTCGGACTTGGGCGGGCTTTGGCGCAACCGGCCGCGGACGCACGGGCATAACTGGGGTAGGACGAACATTTTGCGGCTGAACCGAAGCCGCCTTTTTCACAACTAGGGAATCTACAAAGGCAGGTGTTGTTTTTGCCGGGCGTGTTTGTATCTCGCGCCGTTTGAATCTTGAACGGTCCATCCTCTATCTGTTCTTAGTATAGCCTGAAACCGCTTATGGGTAAAGGTCTTTATGCTATAGTTAAAGACTGTATGGATATTACCCCAACACCAAGACCGGCACCGACGCCGCCCCAGCCGACAGATGAGCTGCCTGTTGCGCCGACTCCGGTTGCGCCATCTCCGGCCGCACCACCTCAAATGCCCAGCGTGACCCCTCTGCCCTCACCGCAGCCAACGCCCAATGACCCCAACAATTCCCTGCCGCCGCAACGGCCGCCAAAAAGTGGCAGCGGCACCGGTATATCGCAACGCTGGACAGCCTGGGCCGACATCCTATCTGGCGTAGGCATTTTTTTGACCGCCGGTTTGGTGGCCTTTGCAATTATTGCTTTTGTTTTCCGCTCCTATCAGGTTGACGGTCCGAGCATGCAGAACACCTTACAAAACAATGATAAGTTGATTATTTGGAAGGTGCCGCGCACCTGGGCACGAATTACGCACCATGCCTACATTCCAAAGCGTGGCGACATTGTCATTTTCACTGAGAGCGGCCTCAGCCAGTTCGGCCAAACCGACACAAAACAGCTGGTCAAGCGCGTCATTGGCCTGCCCGGCGATCGCGTGGTTGTCGGTGACGGTCATTACACGATTTATAACAAGCAGCATCCCGATGGGTTTAACCCGGACAAGACGCTGCCCTACTTTAATTACGGCAAAACTATGCCGAACACCCCTGGCACTGTCGATGTCACGTTGGGCGAGGGACAGCTATTTGTCTCTGGTGACAACCGCCCCGACTCGCTGGACAGCCGCGCCTTCGGACCGATTAATGCCAATCAAATTATCGGCAAATTAATCCTTAGGGTTTTCCCAATCAACAAAGCCGAAGCCTTCTAGCTTGTGGCAGCCCTTTCCGGGTGCAGATCTTTTTCGGTAAGTATGTACTGAGTATATACTCGCTCAAAATCATAATGTATAAGGTCTTACTGTGCTAAAATCAAGCCATGAGCGCAACACCAAAACGGGGTTTAGGCCGGGGGTTTGAAGCCCTGCTGCCGTCTGATTTCGATAAGCAGGCGCTTTTGAGCCGAGGCGAGCAGATCGAAGAGCTACCCGTGGAGCAGCTGCAGGCCAATCCGCACCAGCCACGACGCCACTTCGACGAGGCGGCGCTCGCCGAGCTGGCCGCTTCCATTAAGCGCCACGGCATTGTTCAGCCGCTGGTTGTCACCCCTGTTAAAAACGGCATTTATACTCTGGTGGCCGGCGAGCGCCGCTGGCGCGCCGCCCAACTAGCCAAGCTGAAAACCGTGCCAGCTATTGTCCGCGCCCGCGAAGAACTTGAACAATTGGAAGTCGCCTTAATTGAAAACGTTCAGCGCGTAGAACTCGGTCCGATTGAGCAAGCATTAAGTATTGAAAAACTGCATGAGCAATTTTCCCTGCCCTACGAGCAAATCGCCCAACGTTTAGGTAAGGCTATTTCGACAGTTAATAACATTGCCCGGTTGCTGCAGCTGCCGGCGCCAGCCCGTGAAGCGCTAGAAAAAGGCCAAATTAGCGAGGGTCACGCCCGCGCCATCTTGGCACTGAAAGACGACACCGCGCGCCAAACTGCCCTGCTCCAGAGCATTATTCAACAGGGGTGGAGCGTTCGCCAAGCCGAGCGTTTTGTCACTGGCGTCAAAGCCGGCATTAAAGAAAATAAACGGGTTCAAGCCCGCGTAGCAACTGAAACTCCAGCTACCAAAGCCTTAGCTAAACATCTCGGCGCACCCGTGCATGTCCGCCGCACGGCGCGCGGCGGAAAAATCGAAATCGACTTCAAGTCTGACGATGAACTGGACCAGCTCATCAAACGTCTCGGTCAATAACCGGCGGCTTGCGATTAATTTCGCCAATCATTTCCCGCGTAGCCAAATGATGCCGCACATTAATGGCCTGTCCTTCATCAATTTTGTGCTCTAACCGAGCGAACTCGGCCTTTGTCTCTGACCGCAATTGAGCCAGCTCGGTCTTGAACTCATCTTTAGTAACCATATTGTCGGTAATTATGTTTAACTGCTCGGTCATTGCGCCGAGCAATTGCTTATTTGTCAGGTCGTTTGGCCCTTTTTGCATAAGCTAATTATAGATCCGCTATCCTGGAAGGGGCAAAATTAAATAGCAAAATTTAATAACTTTTTAATCTGTAGTGGCCTACGGTGCGTCCAACGGCCAGGCTATTGTCCGCCGGCTGCATTACGGCCCACCATATCCATTAGAGTTGGTCAGATAGCCCACAAAGCTAGCGCCATAACTGCCTGCAGTCACGGTTTCACCGGAAGCCACAGGTACTGGCGCACCGAAGTTTAAGTTAAGGTCACCGCTCGACGTATTTGTTGAACCCATGTTCACGCCCGCCACACTAAAGTTGTTGCCTCCACTACCTGGGGCATTAACTATTGCAGCCGCTATGTAGAGAGTTTTACCGGCGGGCACTGTGTAGCTGCCAGAGCTGCTAACATTGCGCGCAATGGGAGTTACCCCTGCATTGACTAGCAGGCCTACAAAGCTAGCGCCATAACTGCTTGCAGTTATTGTTTGGCCGGCCGCCACGGGCACTGGCGCTCCAAAGTTAAGGTTAAGATTGCCACTTGTCGTACTTGTTGAGCCCAAATTTACGCCCGCCACACTAAAGTTGTTGCCTCCACTACCTGGGGCATTAACTATTGCAGCTGATATATAAAGAGTTTTGCCAGCGGGCACTGTGTAGGTGTTGCCAGGACTGCTAACAAATTCGGCGACGGGAGTACCCACAATGCCATCTGGCCAAGCCGGGTTCACGTTATTGCCGCCATTAACGGTGAGGTTTGTGCCAGGAGCCGTCGCACCGGTATTAATACCGACGCGGCCGTTGTTTGTATCTATAACGAACTTAATGTTGTTGCTGCCATCCGTAATCTTCAGCGCCGTGGTCGAGGTTTTCTTGACAGTTACAGTGCCAATCGTAGAAATATTACCGGCCGTGTCGAAAGTAACCTGCGGATTGCCAGAGGCATCCGACAGATCCAGTAGGTCGCTACTTTGGCCGCTGTAGGCCTGGAGAATGAAACTACCTTGAGTAGCAGTCTCAATAATTTTGCCGTCTGCGCCGTTGTTATAGGCATCCTGAAGAGTTAGCGCACCGCCACCACCGCCCGCGCTACCACTGGTGTTCAAGCCTAAACAGCCCTGCGCGGTACAGACCAGGTTGCCGCCAATCCGCAGGCCGGTGGAGGAGTTGATGTCGCCGTTAACATCCAGCAGATAGCCAGGTGAAGCCTGACCGACGCCAACGCCTGTGCTTGTAACCGCTAGCGAAGACGGTGCCGAAGCACTGGCTGTGTAAGTGATCGGCGCCTGTGCGTAATAGATTGAATTTGTCGGGCTAGCGCTACCTCCACTAAAGCCATCGACGAGATATATGTAGCCATTAGCAACAGGGGTATTATGAGCAGGCGAGTTAGCATAGAAGTTTATGGGTAGTCCTGGCTGCCACTGCCAGCTACCAATTGCACCGCTGCCAGCATTAATGGCTGCGCTGTAAGAATAGCCTATGGCATTTATATTATTTGAACCTATAACATAAATGTAACCATTAGAAACCGTAACAAAAGCTTCTGCTTCCGGTATGGGCAAAGAGGTGCCTGCGGTCCAGCTACTTACATTACCGGTCGAAGAGTTTGGTGTGGTGTAGTACGTGTTTTGTGTGCCCACAGTAGTGAAGTGCCCGCCAACCATATATAGATGACTACCATCAGTTACCAGTGGCCCAACACCTGTAATAACGCTGGCAGTCGCAGTACTCCAAGCGGCATTGACGTCATGGGTGCTGCTATTTATTTTGTCGTAATATAGGCCACCGAGATCATCCAAGACATAAATGTAATCGCTCCCAGAAATTGTTAAGTTTGTCATGCTAATGTTCGCCCTAGGAGAACCGAAAGCCTGACCAGAAGGAGTAAAGGCTCCTAAGCTGCCGTTAGCATTAATTTGCGCGTATTGCATAGTACCGCCACCGGCTACATACATATATCCGTTAACGGCCACTGCGTCGCCCACTGTTCCCGATGAAACAACTCCGCCATCAGTCCAGCTGCCAAGAGCACCTGTACTAGGGTTGATGGTAGCGTAATAATAGTGATAGGAACTGCTGATGCTACAAATCACATAGATATAATTATTGTAGGTAACAGAGCCGCGCACATTATCTCCCCATGAATCACAGGCCGCAATATCGGGGGTTTGCTGCCAGGTCGTTCCGCCAGGCACCGTCAGGCTGTCGTTGCTGTTAACAGTGCTACCATTGCTAAGCGTGACGGTGCTGGTGGCGGTGTTGATCGTCATCAGGCTGCTGCTGCTTAGGCTGGTCGAGGTGTTAAAGTAAGCCACCTGTCCGGCCGTGCCGCTACCGGCGATGCCGCTGCCGGCACAGTTATTGAGATTCTTGAGACAAAGGATGTCGTTGGCGTTAGTGTCGGCTGGCAGAGTTAGGGCTGTGGCATTGGCTTGTAGCGGATCGGATTGAATGCTGAACGAACCGCCCGCCCCGGCGCCCGCCACGGTAATCTTGCCGGCCACGCTACCAACTATGCCCAAAGTCAACTGAGCGCTACCATCAAATTTAGCTACGGTGGCGCCGGTGCTGCTGACGAGGTCAACAATGTCCTGACCGGAAGCGCCTTGAATGGTGGCCGCAACGCTGGCACTGCGAGCTTGAATGTTGATGTTGGCGCTGGTCTGTTGAGCTGTCTGATTAAAGATGTAGCTGGTGTCACCGCCGCCGGCATTTACACCGCTACAGTTGCCAAGCGTCTGCAAACAGATGGTATCGTTAGCGGCAATCACCGGGAAGCTGGCGCTAACGCCGGCCACCTGGCCGGCTGCCGTCTTAACCGTCACCGACCCGCCGGTGCCGACGCTAGAGATCATCAGCTGCCCAGCAGTAGTACCGACCACACCCAAAGTTAGGCCACCCCCCTGCACCGTTACGTTGGCGGCGGCAGTTAAGTTTTGGCTGGTATCAATCGACAACGCGTTGATGTTATGCGTCTTAATATTAAGACCAAAATTGTCGGTGGTACCGAGTACGCCAGTGGCCCCAAAAGCGTTGCCGCCTTGAGTGAAAGCACTGCCCGGACCGATGCCACCACCAACAGTACAGTTGCCGGCTGTGGTACAAACATTATTGCCTGATTGCTGCAGCACACCAGTGAAGTTAGCCGTGGCATCGGCGTATCTGGCCACATTGGCGCTCAGCGAAATTAGGCCACTGGCAGCCGTGAAACTGTTGCTATCAAATTGGGCAATACCTTTTTGAGTGGTTGAAGCGTTATCGATTGTAATAGTTGTGCCGACGCCGCTGGAGTTGGCAATTGCCAGCGAACCGGACAGGCCGTCCAGGTTGGTCACGCCGCCACTGCCACCGCCCGAGCCGGACAAGCAGTTGGCAAAACTGAGAGCGCCTAGGCCATTAGTGCTCAAGCACTGACCAGCGGTGCCGTCGGCAATTGGCAGCGTCAGGCTGAAGTTGCCGGCGCTGGCACCAGATTGCAGCGTAATGGTATTGGTATTGGTGGAGTTTTTGAAAGCGATGCTGCCGGTCTTGCCTGCGGGGCCAGCTGTGCCCAAAGTTAAACTGTTGCTCCCTTGCAGAGTTAAACCGCCGGTTGCGGTTAAGTTGCCGGCGCTTTGACTCAAAGCGGAGTTGCCGATGGTAAAACCTGTGCCCGAGAAGATTGGCACCGTCCCAACCGTACCGCCACCGCCAATGGCACTGCCGCTGCCGCCGGTACCGACACAGTTGCCACTGGCATCACAAACGGTATTACCATTGTGCTGCAAGTTAGTGCCGGTAAAGTTGGCGGTGGCGTCATTATATTTAGCAACATTGCTACTTAGGAAAGAGTCGCCAACGGTGCCGCTAACAATCTGGCCCCCACCGATGGCAATGGCCACGCTGTTAGCTGTAGTTAGCTGTCCCTGAGCGTTAACATTTAGCACCACAGTGTGCGAAGCATCGCCGTAAGTTGCAGCTGTAACACCGGTGCTTTTTAGCGAAATGGTGCCGCTGGCAGCTGCAAAACTTGTGCTATCAAACTGGGCTATACCCTTTTGGGTAGTTGAGGCGTCATCAATGGTAATGGTTGAGCCGCTGGCCGAAGAGTTAGACAGTGATAACGCGCCAGTTTGTGAGTCCAAGCTCGTAACGCCGCCGCCAATGCCGGCAACCGTTAAGTCAAACTGACCGCCGCCTAGGCTGTTAATAGTGACTGTGCTGTCGGAAGAGCTTAAGCCGACCACTCCATTATTGGTGATGGTGTTGCCGCTAACGCCAATCCCGGTGCCGGCGTTAAGGCTAGTAAGCCCAGTGTTGGTAATGGTCATGCCGCTGATGTTTATCCCCGCGCCGGCCACCAGGTTCAGATCACCGGTCAGCCCCTGAAGACTGCTGACACCAATGGCATTGGTGACGTTAGTGACATTAGTTGTGCCGCCATCGCCGCCCTGGTTCAAAACTGAATTGTCAATTGACAATTTATTGTCGACCAATGTTAAGCCGCTGCCCAAGCTAATCGCGCCGGTAGCACCGTTAATGCCCGTGGTCGGGGCCAAACTGACAAACTGTTTGCCATTGTAGTAGTAAGGCGCTTTGGTGGTTTTATCGAAGTAAATTTCACCCGCAACCGGAGCGCTGGGCTGTGTGATTGGCTCCAAAACAATACTGCTGTTGACTTCAAGCTGCCCGTTAATTGTCAGCTGGCTGGCCTGTCCTAAGTTCAAATTCTTAGCACCGCCCACACCATTCAGCGACAAGTTACTGACGGGGTAGTTTTGTGAGGAGCTGGTGTCACTCTTATTAGAATCGGCATGGGTCAGGTTTATGCCAATTGTACCCAGGGCAATCAGCAGCATAACTACCCCGGCTCTGGTCGTAAAGCGCAGTGCGCTTTTGTTGTAGCTGAAAAGTGACAGTTTAGGCGACCGGCGCTGGCTGGCCGAAACCGGAGGCGTCGACAGAACGGCCGGCGCCTGATTAGCGACGGCTTCTTGGTATTGCTGTTCCAGGCTAGTGTCCGCCGGCTGCATAGGCTTACTCCACTATGAAGTAGTTAAAGCTGTAGGTGGTGTTTGCTTGAGGCATATTGCTCAAGCCGAAGCTAAAGCTATTAGCGCTTTGCTGATCTGGGTAAATTAACAGAGGTGCGCTCTTGTCATCGTTAGGAACAAGGACGATGCGAGGGGTCTTACCAAATGGCTTGTGGAAGGTGATGGTGGCAAAGTCGCCGCTCAGTGGATCGTCGCCAATCTTCAAGATGATGGTACCGCTAGTGTCATTGCCATCAAGTGTGGCGCTGGCGCCGTTGCCGGCTGAGCTGGAGACTTGAATGGTTGGAGCTGGGCCGCCAGTAATGATGTGGCCGTTAATCATTAGGTCTTGGACGCTGGCCAAGCCGGTGACAGTTAGGGTGCCGGCAATGCTGGCGTTACCAGTGACTGTCAGGCTACCGGTGCTAATGACGCCACCGACGTTCAAGTTGTTGGCGATCTGGGTGTTGCCGTTAACTTGCAGACTGGCCGTAGTCATGGCATCTTGCAACGGTTGGCTGAAGAATTGTGGGTGAACCAGGACCGATATTTCGCCGCTGCCGCTGGTTAATGGCGCCTGAGCGTAACCAATGATGTAGCCGGAGCCGCTTAGCTTGGCACCAACACCTGGGGTGCTCGACAAACCGATTGGATCACCAACATTAATCGGACCATTGCTGGTGTCCACCTGGACTGGCACCTGGCCGACCAAGGAGACCAAGGCGTTACTTTGGCGGTAGTTGCTTGGGCAGCTAGCGTCGGAGTCCAGGCAGCTTGGGCCGTTACCGACGAAGCCAGAGTTGTCCGAAACTGTACCGATGATTGGCTTGGTTGGGTCGCTAGCCAAGGCCACTGAACCGTTACTGGCGCCGCTGTAGCTGACCAATTGGTGCAAGCCTGGCTTGTTAGTCTGGTCAACTGGGAAGTACTCAGCATAGTCAGCACCGTTGGTGTTATAGGCAATGTGAGTGCCGGTAGCACAGCTGCTAGAGCTGGCCACAGCGCTAACACTACCATCGCGGACCATACCGCCAGCGCTGTTAGCGCGGAACAGCAAGTAGTCAGCGTTGCCAGTTAGTGAACTGATGTTGTCACAGCTCAAGTTATTGAAGGCTAGGCTCAAGATATTAGAGTTGTCGGCTGGGTTATTGTCGGTGTTCGTAAAGGATGCGACGGCCGCGCCAATGCCAGAAACGCTATTAGTAACTGTCAGCTGACCGTTAGTTACATTGGTATTACCGCTACCATCGACGTTGAAGTAAGGAGTACCGGCGCTATTCTGTACCTGGAATAGAGCTGCTGTCTGACTGGCAGCGCCTTGGATAAATAGGCCGCCCTCGGTAGCATTTGTAGCTGTTATCGACATGGTTGAGTGGTAAGTGGTTAATACGCCGCCGGTAGCGTTAATCATAACCTGTAAGGTTATGTTGTTACTGGCAACTTCAATGTCTGGCTTACCGTCATTATTAACATCAGCTATGTTTATGCCAATTGGCGAACCGCTAGCAACTGCAAAGCTTTGGGCCGCATTTAGTGTTGTACCGGTGCCAGTTAAGACTGAAACAGTTCCTGACGTGAAATTGGCAACCGCAAAGTCCGGGATACCATCACCGTTTAAGTCACCGGTAGCCATCTGTTGCACACCAGTACCAACAGTGAAACTTGAGGCGACTGAGAAGCTGCTACCAGTACCGTTGTTTGTTAAGACTTGTAGCTGGTTGGAGTTATCGACTACTGCAATATCTGGGTGAGCGTCGCCGTTGATATCGTTGATCGCAACGCTAGTGGGAGAAGCACCCACTGTGTAGTTTGACGCTGCCGCAAAAGTACCATTACCGTTGTTAAGTAGCACAGAGATGTTGCTTGAACCGCTGTTGGCCACCACAATGTCTGGGTTGCCGTCATTATTAAGGTCGCCGGCAGCTAACCATTGAGGATTCGTACCAACGGCATAATGAACCGGGTTAGCAAAAGTCCCATTACTACCATTATTGATGAGCACGGCTACTTGACTGCTGCCGTTTTCGCTAACAATAACATCCGGGTAGCCGTCACTATTCACATCACTCAGCGCCAAAGCAACCGGATTTTGAGTGTTAGACAAACTAATGTTTTGTATCAAGTTAAAGGTGCTGCCGCTGTAAGTAAATACGCCAACTGTGTTAGTGGACTGGCCGCTGCTACAGTTTTCGGCCAAAATAACTTCTGGCAAGCCCGAGTTGTTCAAGTTGTTGGCGGCAACCACTGCACTTGCCTGATGGCCAGTGAAACTACAGGTGTTGGAGCCATAGCCACTACCACTGGCAAAGGTACCGTTGCCATTATTAATATTGCCGGCAAAACCTGGGTTGCTAAAGCTAAATTGATGCATGCCTGCACCAATTAAATCGGGCCAGCCATCACCAGTGTAGTCGTCAACGGCTATGCCATTGTAACCGCCAGGAGTGCCAGAAGCGCCATAGGCCGTGTTAGTGCTAATGTTAAATATGCCGCCGCCCCAGTTGCTGTTGCTGAAGCTGACTTCCCCGCCGCCGACTGCAACACGCTTGTTCAGAGTGTCAGCCGTTAAGACATTGAAGGCGCTAGCATTCTGAATTGTAAAGGCTGCGGTTGAAGCGCCCGTGGTCATAATGTTGACGCTGGTAGTTTTACTCGTGCTACCGATATTAACGTTTGCCGCGTTTGTTGTGCCGACATTTACATTGCCGTTAACGCCAGTACCGTGGCCGACACCAGCGTCTATCACAGCGTTGCCGCCGTTGCCGTTAGTCGAGACCGCGGCGCCACCGGTAACGGTAATGTTGCCGCCATTGCCTGTAGCGCCAGCACCGCTAGTACCACCGTTGAGTGCCAATACGCCGCCGTTGCCGGTACCGTTACCGGTGGCCGCCTGCATTGTCAGGTTGTTGCCGGCAGTGTTGGCAGTGGTCTGAGTGGCGACTGTGACGGTGTGGTTGGCGCCGGTACCAAAGTACAAGTTACCAGCCGCTGTTACACCAGCTACTACGGCGCTGGTGGAGTCCTGGAACTGCATCAGGTCGCCGGTTTGTGAACCAGCACCCTGAATGGCGGCAGCCACGTTGCCGGCCAAAGCGTTGACGAGCTTGAAGGTACCATTGATTGCCAAGTTACTGTTGAACTGAGCGGAGCGGCCAACGGTCAGGCCACCGGTAATTGATTCGTCACCAAAGACCTGGCTACTGCCGGAAACTTGCAGCGTGCCAGTTTCCAGGCCGCCGGCTTCGAGTTGCTGGCTGTAAGCGCCGCCGAGGTCAAAGATCTGTAGTTTGTTTAGGGTATTGCTCGATATGTAAGCAAAGCGGCCACTAATGAATGGTCGGGTTGGACTGCCACCTGTGGCAACCGTGCCCAAGCTGAATGGCGCCGCAGGGTTGGAGATGTCGAAGATCTGGAAGTTGCTGGCACTAGAGTCGTTAACGTAGGCGTAGCGGCCCTGGACGTAGACATTGCTTGGCGCCGTGCCTGCCCCGCTGCTGACAAAGCCACTTTCGGTTGGGCTAGCTGGGTTACTAATGTCATAAACCTGCAACTGATTAATGCCGCTAGCAACTACATATGCGTAGCGACCGGATACAAACACGCCACCTGGATTACTGCTGGCGCCCGTACTAACGCTGCCTACGCTGGCCGGAGCGGCCGGGTTTGAAACGTTAAAGACCTGGAAAGTATTACTGCCGTTGTTACTCACGTAAGCATAAGCACCCTGAACGAACACGCTGCTTGGGCTGGTACCAGTTGCAACGCTGCCGACACTTACCAGTGTGTCTGGATCTGAAACATCGAAGATCTGCATCGTATTGCTACCACTGTTTAAGACATAAGCGTAGCGACCGGATACATATACAGCTACCGGATTAGTACCTGTTGCCACGCTATCAACTTGAGCCATGGCGGTCGGGTTGCTGACATCGTAGACCTGCAGCGTGTTGGTGCTGAAATTGACCAAGTAGGCATAGTGGCCCTGAACATAAACCTTAGCCGGCTGAGTGTTGGTGTCGGTAGCCACGGCACTGATGCTGGCCGGGCTCGAAGGAGTCGAAACGTCAAAGACCTGCAGCGTGGTATTGGTGGTTAGATAAGCGTAGCGTCCTTGGACGTATACTGCGCCTGGACCAACGTTTGACGATACCTGACCGGTAGGTGCGCCCGGCATCGAACCGCTGACGTACAACTGCGAAGTTGGCGTACCGATAGAGCCAACATTCAAGTGGCCACCGGCCGCATCAACCGTCAGCAGCGCGCTGCTACCAATGGCACTGCTGCCAGTGAAGTAAGCTAGCTGATTGGTGACACCATTGATGTTATTGCCACCGCCGCTACAGTTACCCAGCGTTTGCAGACAGAAGACATCTGTGGTGCTGCCCGTAGGCAAAGTTGGAACGTTAATAGTTTGGTCTTGACCTTGGTCGAGTGGATCCTGAACGATAGTCGAGCGGTGGCTGGTGTTGCCTAGGAACAACTGGCCGGTAGCATTGAAGCCAGCCAACTGATTACCGTTGCTGTCATTTACTTGGACTAAGTCGGCGGTTTGCAGCGAGGTAGCCTTAACCTTTAGTGCGATATCAGAAGCCGTCAAAGCATTAAAGCTGGCATGGCCAGTAACACTTAAGCTGCCGTTTACAGCTTCATTACCGCTGCCATCAACACTCAGTAAGGTATTGAGGTTGGCGTCCTGTAATAAGAACAGTGGTGCGGCTTGGCTAGGCGCAGCCTGAACGAACAAGCCGCCCTCATTCAAGTTATTGGTAGTAACTGACAGTGTTGGGTGATAGGAAGCTAGACCACCAGTAGAGTTCAGAATAACTGATATTAAGGCGTTATTGTTGTCGACGACAATGTCTAGTTTACCGTCACCGCTAACGTCAGCCAAAGATATGGTGTGAGGGCCGCTGCTCACACCAAAGGTATTGGGGGTTAGAGTTCCGTCACCGTTATTGATAAGTACTGAGATGGTGGCATCGCTGTTATCGGCCACAACAAAGTCTGTTAGACCATCCCCGTTCAGGTCACCAGTAGTCATTTCTTGTACGCCATTGCCAATAACGTAAGCTGGACCTGGAGTCCATGCAGTGCCCGTACCATTATTAAATAAGATAATGGCCTGATTCGTGCCGTAATCAACTACCAAATCATTCTTGCCATCAGCATTAATATCGCCTATACCCACACCCTTAGGTGAAGTGCCAATGGCAACTGGGCTACCCAAAACACTGAAGCTGCCGTTACCGGCACCTTTTAGAATTGTTATGGTGCCATCGGTGCTGTTGGCGACCACAATATCGGGCTTGCCGTCACCAGTTACGTCGCCGATTGCAGAGTAAGCTGGACCGGTACCTACAGCGTAGGTTACAGGGTTGGCCAGCGTGCCGTCGCCGTTATTAGTCATAACGGCAATCTTATTACCTGATGTGCCGTTTTCCGTAAACACAATGTCTTTGCGTCCGTCACCCGTCAGGTCAATCGATTGCAATGCCGCAGCACCACTATTACTTGGCAGACTAATAGTTTGTGTTTTGGAGTAAGATGTGCCGTTACTCCACTTCCATACCTGAATCTGACTGGTTCCACCTGACACCCAACCGCCGATTACCTCTGCCCTGCCGTCATCATTTAAGTCAGCTGCAGTAACGCCCTGATAGAAGCTGGTGGCATTGTCACCAAATCTCGCACCGGTACCAAATGTGCCATCACCATTATTAAAGTGGGAGCCAAAGAAGTTTCCATTAGCGACACCACCGGCTGCCACAATGTCCGGATGGCCGTCTCCATTAATATCACCGACAGCAGCTGAAGTATAGGTGGTGTTGGTAGTGGCATAAGTCCTGTTGGTACCGATCGTGAATGTACCACCGCCCACACCGGGGTTCAAGTGAACGATTTCGGCGCTGCCAATGGCTACACGGTTGTTGGCTGTATCGACGGCTAGAGTGCTGTTACCTAAAGCGTTCTGCACTGTGAAAGCGCTTTGAGAGGTGCCATTAGTGATAACATTTACGCTGTTGGCGTTGGTGGTATTACCCAGATTAATCGTGCTGGCCGCGCTGGTTCCTATATTGACTGTGCCGTTAGCGCTGGTGCCGGTGCCAGCGTCAATTGTGACGCTGCCGCCGGTGCTGGTAGTACCAGTTTCGTTTCCGCCCTGGATAATGACATTGCCAGCTGTGCCACTTGCGACGTTGCTGCCGCCACCACTGACAGTCACGTTAAAGGAAGCGCCGCTGGTAACAGCTGCCGCACTCACTGTGCCGCTCTGGCCGAACTGCAAGTTGCCGGCATTCGTGAAAGCCGCCAGTACGCTGCCACTGGAGTTGGTTAGATCGAGTAAATCAGCCGTCTGGCTGGCAGCCGCCTGAATTGTTTCAGCGACGTTTGCAGCGCCGTTATTAACAAGTTTGATCTGGCCCGTCACGCCCAGGGCGCCACTAAATTGCGACGAACGGTTGACCGTTAAGCTGCCCTGGATGGTTTCATCGCCATAAATCATAGCGCTGGAGTCCACGTTCAGCGTTCCGGTCTCAATGCCGCCGGCTTCAAATTGCTGAGCATACTCACCACCGAAGTTAAAGACTTGCAGCTGGTTGCTGTTGGTGCTGGCTACGTAAGCGTAGCGACCGGCTACATAGACACCTTCTGGTGAAGAACCAGCGCCTACTGAGCCAACGCTGGCCGGGGCGACCGGGTTGCTGATGTCATAGACTTGGAGGTTGCCACTCGTGGCAGTCGTTACATAAGCGTAACGGCCCTGAACAAAGGCGCTAAACGGACCACTGCTAGCACCAGTGCTCACCGTGCCAACGCTGGCCGGGGCGACCGGGTTGCTAATGTCAAAAATCTGCAGCGTGTTGCTGCCGTTGTTAGCCACATAAGCGTAGCGACCGGCTACGAAGACACTGTTCGGGCTGGTTCCGGTGTTAGCACTACCGACAACACTGAGGCTATTAGCGTCAAAAATCTGCAATTTACCAGCTGTGCGGGCGGCTACATATATATAACGACCTACAGCATAGACGTCTTGCGGTCCGCTGGCAGTCGTAGCCGATCCGACCACAACGGGGCTGGCAGGATTGCTGATGTCGATAACTTGTACGGAGTTAGACTGCTTGGCAACCACGTAGGCATAGCGACCCTGAACGTAAACACCTTCTGGCTGCGTGCCAACAGTGAGCGTACCAACCACGGCCGGGCTAGCGGGGTTGCTGATGTCGATGATTTGCAGGGTGTTACCGCTAGAAGTCGTCACGTAGGCGTAGCGGCCGGCCACAGCCAAGCCCTCAGGGTTCAGGCCAGTACTAACAATGCCCACACCAGTCGGGCTGGCAGGATTGCTAATGTCGATGATTTGGAACTTGCTGGCGCTGTCGTCTACTACATAAGCGTAGTGGCCTTGAACCACCACACCGGCTGGGCCGGTTGAGGTTACCAAAGTACCGGTGGTTGTAGACGGCACCTGACCGCTGACATACAGCTGACCAGTTGGGGTCCCTACAGTACCAAAGTTGGCACGGTTGTTGCTGGTGTCCAGGGTCAAGATACCGGTGCTGGCGACGGTGTTCGGACCGCTAAAGTAAGCTACCTGGCCGGTGGTGCCGACGCCGGCTACACCACCGCCACAGTTGCCGACGTTCTTAAGACAGAAAACATCGCTGGCATTGGTGTCGATCGGGAAGGATACAGTTGTTGTGGTGGCCTGCAGCGAATCAGCCTGCAAAGTGATGCTGCCGCCGGCGTTGGAGCTGGCCAGCAAGACTTTACCTGGAGTAGTACCAATGGTGCCGACGGTTAGGCCGCCAGTACCCTGGATCGTCAAAGCGCCAGTGGTGCTTAAGTTACCGCTAGATTGGGTCAAGACCGAGTCGCCAACGGTGAAGCCGCTACCAGTAAACAAAGGAATTGTTCCAACTGTACCGCCGCCGCCCAAGGCGCCGCCGTTGATACCGACACAGTTGCCGGACAAGGTACAAACATCGTTGCCACCCTGCTGCAGCTGACCAGTAAAGTTATTCAGTACGGCATTTTTCAATGGCACGTTTGTACTCAAGAAGCCATCGCCGACAGTACCGCTGGTGATTTGATTGCCGTTGATCGAAATTAGAGTGTTGCCGGCAACCGTTAATTGACCTTGAGCGTTAACACTAAAGTTGGCAACGTGTGATCCGTCACCGTAGTTGCCGCTGCTGACACCAGTGTTCAATAGCGAAACAACGCCGCCAGAAGCTGAGAAGTTAGTACCGCTAAAGGTGGCGATACCCTTGGTTGAGCCATCAGCAGCTGCATTATTAAGAGTGACTGTGTTGCCGGAAGCTGTGGCGTTGGCCACATTAACGACACCGGATTGGCCGTTCAAGCTGATGACGCCACCGGCACCACCGCTGGCACCAGTCAAACAGCCGCCGAAGCTTAGGCCGCCGCTACCGTTGCTTTCCAAACAGTCACTGGCTGAGCCGTAGCTGGTTGGCAAAGTAAAGGTCAGTGGTGAACTGTTGGAGCCAGCTACCAAGCTGGTGGTGTTGGCGCCGCTGCCCAAAATCAGGCCACCGCTACCCTGGACTGCCAAGTTGCCGCTGTCAGTAATTAAAGTAACACCGGTTTGAGACAAGATTGAGTTGGCGACCGAGCTAGGACCGCTGAACAAAGTCAAAGCGTTGGTGGTTGGCGAACCAGTGGTGGAAACGCCGGAACCGGTGCCGGTACAGTTGCTGATTTCCTTAATACAGAAAGTGCCGCCCGTGGTTGGCAGCACATATGATTGGTTACCGGTTAACGCGCCGGCCAGGCTGACCGAAGCGCTAAAGCCGTCGCCGGTGCCGTCCAAGAATTTCAAAACACCAAGATTGCTGCTCGAGCCAAGTGTTAAGCCACCCGAACCCTGCACTAAGGCATTGCCAGTCAGCGTCGTTAAGCCGGCTGCCTGCAGGCCGCCAGTAATGTTGGCGCCGCCGCTAGCAACGTTCAAAGTACCATTTAAGGTTACGCCACCGAAGGTCGGAATCGAGCCGGCAGCAATATCCTGTGGCAGAGACAGAGTCACTGCCCCGCCCACATTGTTGGCCGTTACCTGGTTGGCTGTGCCGTTTAGGCTAATAATGCCGCTGTTGGTCAAAGTGCTGCCGCTAAAGGTCAAACCATTACCAACCGCAATCGCACCGCTGACGCCGCCTAGCTGCGTAACGCCAGTATTGGTGATCTGGTTGCCGCTGACGCTAATGCCGCTGCCGGCCGCCAAGCTGACAATACCGGTGTTGGTTATGGTCAGGCCGCTAATGCTAATGCCAGTACCGCCCGATAGATTCAGCGCGCCGGTCTGGCCGTCTAGGCTGGCGACGCCAGCCGAGCTGCCGCCACCACTTTGGACCACTGTTGTGGTGCCGCTATTCTGAATTTGGCGCAAAACTGTATCATTGATGGACAGTTCGTTGTGGCTGATGGTCAGGCCGCTGCCCAAAGTAACTGCGCCGGTGGCGCCGCCAAGTGAAGCTACACCGCCGCTAACGGGAGCGGAAGCGGTAGCAAAACTCACAAACTTGGTGCCGTTGTAGTAGTAGGGCTGTTTAGTGCTGGAATCGTAATAAATTTGTCCGGACGTTGGGTTGGTTGGCGCCGCCTGCGGCTTCAAGACCAAGGTGTCATTAACAGCCAGCTTCCCGTTGAGGGCCAGTTGCTGGACGTTATCGAGCGCCAAGCTCTGGCCGTTATTTTTCAGCTCTGACAGAGGTATAGCCCCGGCACTGAAGGTCTGTTGAGCTGCCCCAGTGTGAATATCAGAGGTTGCGGGAGAAGATGGTCGGAAGAAGATTACTCCACCTACAACCACCATCAGAGTCAAACCTAAAGCCGCACCAGCAACCAGCCGTACGCGCTGCGTGAAGTGCGTGGTCGAAACCAGGCGCGACAACATACCTTGCAGGCCGCCCGGGTTAGCCAGATCGGAAACGGTTGGCTGGCTACGCGGAATTGTTGGCGAAACTGTTGGCTGTGGCGGCGTTGGCGCCATTGGCGGCGGGCTCAAAGGCATCGGCTGCGGCTGATTTTGGGGCGCAGACGTGGAAAAAGACCATTGACTCGGCATAGGAGTCTGGCCTGGTGGAGACACTACTGGTCTCACATTTTCGGTTTCTTCAAGGCTCTCACCAATCAGGGGCACCGCACATCACCTTTTGAGATTTTATTTTGTAAGGTTTTTAGTTTGTTAACCTGTTTTTTATTCTACAAACCCTACCTGCAGTATGCAAGCCGAAATCGCTTATTTTAATCCGTTTTTAAAGAGTTATCCACAGTTTTGAACAACTTTTTTTGAATAACAGGGGTGCTCAAAAACCTAGCTGAGTAGCAAAAAGACGGCCACGGCGGCCAAAACGGCGATCAAGGCCGACATCAGCAGCGCCTCGCGCACCGATCGCAGCACCGGCACCTTGGCCAACGGGTTGCGTCCAATCGAGATAATACCCCCGTAAATGGCCGCGTACACCAGTGTTATCAGAGTGCCGAAAGCCAGCATGATGATGATCAAAGCTATGATCAGGCGCGCTGTGCTCACCACGTGCCCTGTCAGCGAGCGCGCAAACTTCTGCAAACCGTTCAAGTTGGCCGTGGCCTGCGGTGCCGTGCCCACAGCAATGTTGACCACCACAAACCCAACACTAATTTTGTGTTTGTGGCCGCTCGTATCTGTTACGGTGCGGACTTCCGCTCCCTCGGTCTTATCGTTAAAGGCGGTTTGGGCCACACCTACGACGCGGTCGCCCGGCTTGGCGTCCATGCCCAAGCCCCCCAGCGGCGAAACGGCCACTGAGTCGCCGGCTTGGATATCGCCGTCCAGTGTACTCACCAAAACATTAGCGCTCCCAGAGGTCGCAACCTGAGCTCGTCCCAAGTTGGGGTTAATTGCCAGCAACGAGTCATCGCGCGCCACCACCACCCCTACCAAGCGGGCGCCGTTAGCGACATTTGCCAGTTCCACCACTGTGCCTTGGGGCTTCAGCAGGCTAACCAAACTGCCGGCCGGAATCGGTTGGGTAGTCTGATAGGCAAAAGAGCGCGAAACATTCGGCGAAACGGCTGCCGCGAAAGCCGGCACCAGCAAACCGCCGAACAGTCCTACCAGGCCTGCCCACCTCAGTAATTTCATGCCAGCCGCCCTTTAACTTCGCGCGCCAGAGCCTTGTAGGCGCGGGCGCCCTTGCTCCAGCGATCGTGCTCAAAAATTGTCTGGCCAAAGCTCGGCGCCTCGGCCAAGCGCACATTCCGGGGAATCAACGTCTCGAACAGAGCTTCACCGAAGTAATTTTTAACTTCGGCCTGCACCTGCTCGCTCAAAGAGTTACGCTTGTCGAACATAGTTAACACTATACCAAGCAATTCCAAATTGGGGTTAGTGCTGCCCCTCACCGCTTGAATGGTATTCAGCAGCTGGCTTAAGCCTTCCAGGGCGTAATACTCCGCCTGAACCGGGATCAGCACATGGCTGGCCCCTGTTAAACCGTTAATGGTCAGCAGGCCCAGCGACGGCGGACAATCGATAATCACATGGGCATAAGGTAGATCAGTTAAGGCGGCGGCCAGCACAAATTCGCGGCGCAGTCGCCCCACCAATTCCACTTCCGCACCGGCCAGGTCAGCATTGGCTGGCACCACTGACAGATGCGGCACACTGGTTTTTTGCGCCAGCGCGGCCACTGATGCGCCACCGACTAACAGGTCATAGGTGGTCAGTGATTGCTGCCTGGGCACCCCTAAACCGCTGGTGGCATTGCCCTGCGGGTCCAGGTCAATGATTAAAACGGGCGTGGCCGCGCTGGCCAGTTGCGCCGCCACGTTAATAGCTGTGGTGGTTTTGCCTACCCCGCCCTTTTGGTTTACAACTGCAATGCTGTTTGTCATTTCACCTGCTTCGTTGGCCATAGTATAACACTTCTTGCACCCCTGCCCTATAGCCATATATGGCTGGCCATATAGTACTAGTTACCTCTGTTATCTGCTACAATGATTGTCATGTTTAGCCGCCGCAGCCTCCAGCAATTTGGCCTAAGATTTATTGTCTGTGTCCTAGTGCTTGGCGGCCTGTATTTAGCAATTTTTGGTTGGCATCCGCACCGGCACCAGCTGCCCAACACGCCGCAAGCAAAGATTGTGCGACTGCGCACCGCGCTCGATCAGACCTATATTGACAGCTCTAACATCACCAGCTTCAAACAAAATGATCCGGCCAGCTATGCCCTGCTCAACAGCTTAATCGGTAAGCTTCAATCAGACGTTAAGAGTTTGGCGGCTGACCTTCAGGCCGCTCCGGGCAAAGTGCCAACCGCTGACAAAGCTCAGATTAAAGCTGTTATTGACCAGGAAAAAGGTGGCGTCGCCGCCCTGCAGGCCCGTTACAGCCTGCTCAATCAGGTGATCGCCTACGATCCGCAGGCTGATCTGGGAAATTTGGACCTCGGTAGTGATAACGCCAAGGTAGTCAGCCGGGCGGCGGCTGCAGCTAAAGGCTTGCAGGCGGTGGCCAACAGCCACGGTGGTTTGGTGACGGCAGATGATAAATCAGCAATCAATAAGGCCGCCGGCTGTTTTAGCCAGCTAGCCAGCCAGCTGAAGGCCGGTTCGGGCAGCCAGGCGGCCGACACCCGGGCTACCTGCATTAGCGACTACCCTCTGGCTCGCCAGGCGGCGATAGCCAATGTTATTCAGGGCGGCTTGCCGGACACTTATCAAAACTACCTGAAACAGCACATTCCGCCCCTGTTAATCGAGCTCATGCGGGTTAGCCGCTAATATGGTATGAAATCGGTGGCGATGGTGTCGTCGTCGTTAAAACGCGGATAGGCGGTGCTGACGGTGTCGCCAGTGCGCAGCATGGAGGCTTGGCCGGAGCTAACATCATATTGGTAAGCTTGCCAGCTGTCGGGCGCCAGCTGCGTCGCATACAAAATTTTACTGCCGTTGAAGGCGGCATTGATTGATGAGGTGTCGCCGCTAGTCAGCTGGCGCACCGTGGTGCCGTCATAGAAGTAAATTTGCCAGTTGTGGCCGTCCCAGCCCTGCCAGACCAGCTGGGCGCCGTGCTGAACTAAGCCTTCATTGGGTGAAACCTGGCTGAGTTGAATGGCGCCACCGCTGAGAACGTCTTCCATAAACACTTGAGTTTGGCCGTTAAGTTGCGCCAGCCAGGCCACATATTGGCCGTCGGATATGGGGTGCAGATGAGCGTAGCCGTCGTTAGTCAGCTGGATCGGCTGTTTGTTATAGGTGTAAAAGATCTGCGGATAGCCGTCGGCTGGCTCCTCGTAAACATTCAGCTGGTTGGACTGCAGATATTGCTGCAACTCGCTGGGGCTGGGCTGGTCGGCCTGAGCGCGGGCATGCACGCCAAACAGCAAAACCAGCGTCAGCACTACGGGCAAAACCCAGGGGCGGGCTGGACGGGCGTAGCGCCGAAGTTGGCGGAGATTTAGTTGGCCCATTCGAATCCTTGATCGGGATCACCCGAAGTGAAGTCGGGACGGAAGAACTCGCCATGGCGCAACACCTGATCGGTAGTCGGTTGCGTGACAATCAGCGGACAGGCGTTATAAACACTAAGAATGGTGTACTGTTCAGGATCGTGGTCTTCAACGACCCGGAAGTTGTACTGAGTAGCTCCGGGAGCTGAGTAGTCTTGCAGCAGCCAATCGTATTCCATGTACTGCCCTGCCGTAACAGCCACCGGGTTAGTGCTGCTGGTGCTGGCCGATTTCTGGTAAAGCTGCTCTTTATCCGAGGCTGGGCCGGTGAAAACGGTTTGCCCGTTAGGAATGGTCGTGGGGTCAGTGACAATGTCGGTGCCGTAGCGCCACGTATCGGTGGTAGCGCTGCTGGCGGCCACATCAGTCCAGCTACCGCTGAGGCAGTCTGTGGTCGTACCCTGGTTATACTGCAGCTTAAAGGCCAGGTTGCTGGCCGCCAGATTTTGACCCGTCACTTGAATTTGGACACGCAAGCGCAGTTGTTGGCCGGCCAGCGGCGGACTAAAAGCCGCCGGCAGCGCTACCACCCCAGAGTTAACCGCCGTGTTTAATGACCCGACCGGCCAGGGGTCGCTAACGCTGGTATCACTACTGCTCCCCGGCGAGGGCTCGACATACCACTGATACTGCGTCAGCGTAAAGTTAACTTTTTGAGCTACGACCACATCGAAATACGGCGGATAGTTGGAAACAGTGCCGCCGTTGGTCGTAATACTCACTGAGTGGTTGTGGGCACCGGCCGCAATGGTTGTGCCGGCAAAGGTTAATGTGTTAGCCGTACCGATACCGTTGCCGGTCGTGCCGGTGAAGGTTTGAGCCGGTCGGTTAACTTGGCCAATGGAAGTCAAATTTGGTGAGCCTGCCGCACGAATAAACTGATTGTTATATATACCACCGCTGTTTGAAAGCACGACCCAGCCAACGCCAGGATCATTATCAAACATAGATATAAAGTTCAGGGCGATAGTTGGGCTGCCGCTGGCATTATTATTTTGAGCCAGTACCGGCTGAACGTAAGGCGGGTCGGCGACGGTGGCATCAGCTGTACAGGTAAAAGTATTGTGAGCTGCCGTGCCACCGGTGGTAGTCGGTGAAGTCGTCGGCGAGCCGTTGCTCGACTGGAAGGTACAGGCCACGGCACCAGAGGTGCTGCAGCCGCTGCTACAGGTCAGTGTGGCCGGCGGCGCATGAGTGTGCGAAGCCAGCGAAGCGGCGGAAATACCCAGGAAAGTACTTTGATTCGTGGCACCACTGCCGTCGCCGCTCAGACCGCTGACAGTTACGTTGTTGGACTCATTGTCGCCGCCGCAGTGAGTGCTGCAGGCCGCGCTGTCTACACGGATCATCCGGCCATGCAACGCCGTTAAATCGCTCCAGCCTGACGGCAAAGAGCTGGTATCGAACAGGGCTATGGCTTTGTTCGGAATAATGTTAGGGATACCATTGCCGGTGCAGCTGCCGCCGGAACCGCTGCCGTATTCCATCAGTTGGAGATTCTGAAACAGCGGCACATCGGGAAAGCTACTGTCGCCGTTGCTGTCCGAAGTGTAGCTGACAATGGGGTCATTCGGAATGTTACCGGCTGAATAATTGGCAAAGCTGTTGTTGTTGCCGCCGGCGCCTCCTAGACCACTTGAGGTCGGTCCAGTGTCAATGGTGTTTGTTGTCATACTGTTCGGTCGGCTGGGCGCCGAGAAAGTACTGCCCCAGTTAGTCGCTGTATCAGATACAGAGGAAGCTTTCGGGAAGAAACCATTATAGCCGCTGAGCAGGCACCAGCCGCTGGGTACCGAACCGTTAGCCGGATCCCAGAACAGCAACATATCACCACTGGTGGCGTGCGCCCGCGGCAAGAGCAAACCACCAATATTGGCAAGTAGCAGCGCCGCCACGATTATGATAATTTTCCCGGTGCGGTTGAGGTGCTTAAGATAAAATGTGGCCTTAGACCAATCGATTTTGAGCTCGATCGGTGTCCAAAAATCTCCTCCCCTGTTGGTTGTCTGTTTGCCTCTCATAGCGGCCTTGCGCGCGTGTCCAGCCCCTCTAATGCTTATGTCTTAATTGTAGCATGCTTTTCAGGGGCCGGACGGCGTTAAATGATCTTGAAAGCCGGATCGGCCTGAATCAGCTTTCGAAAGCGCTCTTGCTGACGGCGTTCGCGCAGTGGCAAGCGCTTCAGCAAGCGGTCATCCTGGGCCTTGCGGGGTTTGTCTTGTTTCATTTTCCTCCTTTCTGCTAGAAGATAGCGTTGTACGTTAAGTTAATTTCGCCGACGCGGGCGAAGTCGCCCGTTGCGGCTGACAGGTGAATATCAAAGGTCAAAACTGTGCTACCGGCCGTAATGCTGCACGAACCGCCACTGTTGTTATAAGTTGCCTGGGTCCAGAAACCATTGCTGCCGGAAGCAGAGGTTAGAGTGCCACAGGTGGTTCCGGCATCATTCTTGACGGTCATAGAGACAGCGTCGTTCGCAGTACTGGTACGCCAACCATAGAACTTGATGGTCGGCAAGGCATCAGCCGTGTCGTAGTTGCTCGGCACCTGCCAGCGGACGAAGATATCATAGTCCTGAGCACTAGCTTGGCTTGTGGTCCAGCTGTAGTAATTGTGGGCATCGTTACTGCTGGCACAGACATCAGGCGTGCCGGTACCACCGTTAATGTTAAGTGCGAAGCTACAGAAGTCAGACGTCATAACACCAACGTTGCTGCCGCCAACACCGGTCAATACTGCCCCGGGGTATTCAGGCGTTAGTGTCACATTGGTGGAGTTACGGGCCGTACCACTGAAGCGTAAGGCACCGCCACTACCGTTGTTCTGGATGTTGCCGGCAGCCACACCGACGTACAGGCCGGTTTGAATTTCAGCCTTGGCGACTACCAGCGACGGCGTAGTCGAGTTGACCGTGCCGATGGTGCCGATGCTGACCCGCATGCTGGCGCTGGTGTCGGCCACTAGCAAGGCTGTGCCGCCGCTGTTTTGAATCTGGAAGGCCGCACCTGAAGTTGTGGTAGCGCCCTTCACGATAACCGAGCCATCGCCGCCGGAACCGTGACCAGCCCCGGCCTGCAAGATCAAGCTACCGCCGTTGTTGCTGCCGGTGCCAACGCCACTGCCTGATTGAATAGTCAGGTTGTGGCCGTTGCCACTGGACGATTGCAGCACATCAATGGTGTGATCTGCGCTGTTGCCAAAGCTGATATCAGCATCCGGCGCCGTGCCGCCGTTGTTAATGCCCAAGCCAGTGTTGGTAATTTGCAGTCGGTAGGCGCCGGCCGTGAAGCTGTCGACAGTGGTACTGTTGCTGTTGCCTAAGTTAATCGCGCCGGAGCTGGCACCTAGGCTTAGGGTTGCGCCGCTGAAGGTGTCTATTGCCAAATTGTTGCCGGTGCTTTGGGTGGTAATAGTGTTGTTAGCGTTGTCAAAGGTCAAAGTACCGTTGGTGCCAACTATGAACTGCGTGGCGCCGCCGGCGACTACATTCAGGGTGCTGCCGGAGTCAAGAGTACCCAAGATGCCGGCCGTACTTGCACCAAAGTGATTACCGCCTTGGATGAAGGCCGCACCGGTGCCGGTAGTGTTACAGCTGGCAATTTGATTGCTGCTGTTGTAACAGAGGTAGTTAGCACTGTTTGCCGTACCAAGAGTAGCTAAGGCCACTGTACCGGTGAAGCTGGCAGCGCTCGAGATGGTCTGGCCATTGTAAGTACCTGCGCTGACGTTACCGGAGTTATCTACAGTCACGACGCTGCTGAAAGTGTTTTGCAGAGTCAGAATATTGCCCGAAGCAGCCTTAATGCTGGCACCGCCAGCAGTGACGGTCAGCGCCCCGCCCTCAGTGACTGCACCCGTGCCGGTTACGGTGTAGACCGAGCCGGCGTTGATGATGTTGTCATAGCCCGTACCAAAGGTTAAGCCGTTATAAATGTCTGCCGCGGTGTTGTGGGTGACGCTGCCGAGACTGATGCCGTTAATCGTATTGCTGCCCGAGGCGCCGGCAGTATCTGACAAGCTCAGGGCAATGCCGTTTACAATCACGCCCGTACCCGCCGAACCATTAATGGCACTGATGGAGCTGGCGCTGGCGCTGCTGCTACTCTTATAGGTTTGACTGACTTGTGAGTTATTGCTGACGTTAAAGGTATTCGGGTTAGCTCCACCGGGCGCGATAGCCAGGCTGCCGGTAGTGCTAATATTGCCGCTGGCGTCGACGCCGAACTGGAAGCTTGAACCAACTTTCAGACTGTTGGTTTCGGTTATGCCGCTGGCTATGATGCTGACACCGCCGTTAGCCGTGGTGTTGGTGGCTTTCAACTCGCCGGCAATCGTGCTCGGACTGCCACCATTAACTGTTAGCGTACCCGAGGTCGTAATGCCACTGCTGGCTACGCCCAAGTAAACAGTGCCACCATTGTTGTAGTTGGTAACCTGGAAGATGTTGCCGCTAACCGGGGCGTGGACACCTCCAGCAGCAGTTCCATCATCGGAAATAGTTAATCCATTAGTACTATTCAGACCGCTATCAATCTGGATCTGTGGCTGAGTTGTACCAGAGTTGTTGTAAGCGTTCTGCAAGGTCACAAAGCCACTCGGTGCCGAGCAGGTACCGCCAGTGGCAATACCACCATAGTAGCTGGCGCCTGTCAGCACCTCGCCAGAGCTACAGGTGCTGTCAGTAACACCTTGGTGACCCTGGACATAAATTGTGCCGTCACTGGCCACCTTGAACTGGCTGACATCATTGTTTTGGAAGTCTACGAAGTTGCCCGTGAAAGTACCCGAGCCGCCGGCTGCCAGGTTAGCCAAAATAGCTGTGCCGGTATAAGTAGAGCCGGAGTTTTGCAGATTCAAGAAGTTGCCGGTGGTCAGCGAGTTGGCGGTGATACTTTCGGCGGAGCTGCCGGAGGCACCATAACCCTGGACCACAATCTGACCGTTGCCACTAAGCAGCGTCAGGTTCTTGCCAGCTGCTACCTGCGTCGAGCCGTTCAAGCTAACAATGCCAGTTCCGGTCTTGAAGGTACCGGTGCTGGAACTCTGGTCGAAGGTTCCGGAGCCGCTGGCAAAACTCAGGCTCTTGCCGCTGGCCAGCTGAGTTCCCTGGTTTAGGGTAATCTGGCTGGTTGTCGGACTGCCGCTGGTGCCGATGTTTAATTGGCCGGTGCTCGGCACATCTATGGTTTGCGTCAACACGCTGGTGGCAAAGTAGCCGCTGCGGAAGAGTTTACTACTACTGCCCAGATCAATGCTCGAGCCAATCGGCACAGCCGTGACACCCAAGTTAAGCGCGCCGGTGCTGTCGAAGCTGTCAAGCAGAGTGCCACCACCGGCGTTGCGAATCTCCAGGATGTTAGCAGCAGTACCGGTGTTGGTTTCCTGCACGGTTAGACCGACCACGCCACTTGTGGCCGGCTGGATAGTGTTTTGGGCGTTGGTCGTAGGTGCCTGACGCAGACAATCGCTACAGGTATTGGCAGCAGTATTGCTGACCCAGGTTGGCAGCGCGCCGCTGCCGTTTGACTTCAGAATGTTGCCGTTGCTGCCGGTACCGACGTTTTGGAAGGCACCGGTACTGGTTGTGCCGCCGGCCAGTAAGCCATAAGCCGTTGTAGATGCCACACCGGTACCGCCATTAGCCACTTTGAGCTGACCGGTGATGTAAGTGGTAGTGCCAAGGTCCAGCGTCACGCTGCTTAAGTTGCCGCTGCCATCGCCCGTGATGATACCGCCATTGCCACCGTTAGTTTGGCCGCTCAAAGTGGCGCCAACAGCGGTCAGCACCCCGTTGCTATCAAAGTTAGCAACCACTGAGCCGCCGCTAGCTTTAAAGTCGGCGATGTCCTGGCTGGCCACACCGGCCACAGTCAGCGCCACGCCACTGGTGCCGGTAATCGTTGTGCTCTTCTTGAGGCCAATGCTGGTGGCGTTGGTGGTGCCAATGTTCAGAGCGCTGCTGGTCTGAGCGTCAAAGGCTGCACCCAAGACATTACCACTCTTATCGACGCTGGCAACGGTGCTGCCAGAAGCGCCGCCCAGCAGATCCAAAATGTCGGCGCTGACACCGCTGTTACCGCGAATCGTGGCCGCTACCGTCGCACCGTTGGCCTGGAAGTAAAAGTTAGCCGACTGAATAGCAGCGGCCGTGGTCTGGTTCTTAATGAAGTCGTTGCCGGAGGTGGTTTCAAAACTGCTGGAACAGCTGGATATTTGCTTCGATGCGTTCTGACACAAAACTGTGGAACCGGCCGAGCCTAAGGTATTGAAGGCCAACGTGCCGGTAAAGCTGGCAGCACTTGATATAGTTTGCCCGTTGATAGTATTGCTGCCGGTGCCAATGTCCCCTGTTGCCGAGCTCAGGGTAAGTTGGCCTGAGCCGCCGCTGGAAACACTCAGCGCGCCGGTAGCCGTAATAGCGCTGGAAGTCACACCAAGGCTGTTAACGGTAGTGCTGGTTAAACTACCGCCGGAAACTGAACCGCCACTAAAGGTGCCGCCGGACAAGGTACCACCGCTCAGGGTGCCACCGGAAATAGTCGCGGTGTTGAAGGTCGTGCTGGTAATGGCTGCGCCGTTAATTGTGCCGGCGCTAAGGTTACCGGCATGATCAAAACTGGCGACGATGGCGTTACCGGTGTCGCCTGTTTGCAGGTCCAAAATGTCTTGGCTGTTCGCCGAGTTGCCGCGAATCGTGGCCGCTACCGTCGCACCGTTGGCCTGGAAGAAGAAGTTGGCCGACTGAATAGCAGCGGCCGTGGTCTGGTTCTTAATGAAGTCGTTGCCGGAGGTGGTTTCGTAGCTGTTAGTACAGCTGGTCAGCTGATTGCTATTGGAGCAAACCAGCGTTGAGCCGCTGGAGGCAGCGTTGGCGTAAGTCACGACTCCAGTCGAGGACACGGAGAACGGGTTCGTTGTACCATTCCCCACCTGGAAGGTGCCGGTAACGGTCGTGGCGGTGTTGTTAATGACCACTGTGCCGGCACCGGCCTGCAGGGTCACGCTGTTGGTGCTTTTAGCCGTACTGCCAATGGTCACTGTTTGGGTACCGGTGCCATTGCTGGTGTCAGCAATGTGAATTGTCGAGGCCGCCGTGCTGCTACCGACGCTACCGAGGTTGATCGCGCCGCCGCTCTGCAAGCTGATGGTGCCAGCGTTGGCGCCGCCTATTGTCACGCTGCCTGTTGAACTGCCGGTGTTAATCGTAGTGTTATTGTTGCTGTTGTCATTTATAGAGGCGGCACCGCCGCTGACCGTGACGCCGCCATTCAGGCTACTCAAGCCGGTCACATCCAAGGTGCCCGCCACAGAGGTGTTGCCATTAGACGCCGTCACTTGGAACTTCGAACCGTTGACGCTGAAGTCACCCAGCACTGAGCCCGTACCAGCCACGATCAGATTGCCATCAGTCTTCAAAGTATTGGCGGCACTGGCGTACAGATTAGCGTTGCTACCGTTGTTAAAGTACAGTTTGCCGGTGTTGGTAAAGCCGGACAGGACTGCGCCGCTGTTATTTTGAAGCTCTAAGAGGTCGCCGGTCTGGCCGCTGGCAGCGGCAATAGCGGCCGTCACCCCTGTCGCTGTGTCAGCCGACTGGATATAGAAGTTGGCTGATTGCACGCCGCCGATACCGACACTGGGCTTGATGTTATTGATGTAGCCGGCACCACCGCTGCTGACCGCACAGGTGTCGATCGTACACAAGGTATAAGGGCTGCCCGATGCTGCCTCTGTTGGCAAGATAAAGCTGGCGTTACCGCTACCGGTGACTACCCCAGGCAATATGATATCCAAATTGCTGCTGCCGGCTGTCGCCAATTTAATCGTACCTGTTGTACTTCCGACAGCGCCTATGGTCAAATTACCACTGTTATCAAAACTGGCAACGGTGTTGCCGCCGCTCTGCAGGTCAAGCAAATCGCCGGTGTTGGTGCCACCGCCGGCCTTAATGACAGCCACTGCCGTACTACCGGTGCTGGCGCCCTGGATGGTGGCCGCCACCTTGCCGCTGCCGGCAGCAATGTTAAAGCTGGCGCTGGTTTGCTGGCTAGCGGGGTTATTTTGAATAAAATCAGTACCGTTTGTCGTCTCAAAGCTGTCCTGGCAGGCGCTCAGGACCCCGCCATTGCTACAAACAGCCGTGTTGTTGGCGGCAGCACCCAGCACAGCCGTGACATTACCGGAGCCATTAACCTGGAACTGACTGCTGGAGCCCACACTAAACAGTGCACTTGGACTGGTTGTGCCAACACCGACGTTACCATCATCACGCACATAAAACAGGCTGGTGGGCGTGGAGTTCGTTACGTTCAGGGCAGCGTGAGCGCTGGTAGCGTCTTGACCTTGAATGACTACCCGGGCCGTGGCGGCCGCCGCGGTGCCGACTTCTAAGTTGCCGTTGGCATCGATCTCCACATCTTGGGTGTAGGTGGAGCCATTAGAGCTACTGACGTGGCCGAACGAAGTAATCGCCCCGGTGCTGGTAAAGATACGGAAGACATTGGCCTGAATACCCAAGCCGGTACGGAAAGTGCCACCGTGGTAAACAAGCAGGTTCTGGCCGTTAGCTGGAATATTGGCGCCCAGGTCAATCAGATCAGAGGTCGTGCCAGTACCATTTATTCGCAGGGTGGCACCGCCACTCAGCGTTTCATTACCGTTAGCATCAAAGCTGGCCACGATAGCATTGCCGGCTGCGCCGGATTGCAGGTCTAGAATGTCGGCCGAATTACCCGATTCCCCCCGGATAGTCGATGTCACGTTACCGCTGGCACCCTGGAAGAATTCACTGGCTGTCTGTACGGTGGCGCCGGTGGTCTGATTCTTGATGAAATCATTGCCAGTAGTTGCTTCAAAGCTACTCTGGCAGGAGCTCAAGAGGCCGCCGTTGCTACAAACAGCCGTGTTGTTGGCGGCCGTGGCCAGCGTAACAGTCAGGTTGCCGGCAGCAATCAGATTGCCATCTGTCTTGAGCGTATTGCTGGCGCTGGCGTACAGATTGGCGTTGCTGCCGTTGTTGAAGTAGAGCTTGCCGCTACTGTTAAAACCGGCTGCCAGTGCACCGCTGCTGTCCAGAAAATCAGCGATATCCTGGCCGCTGGCGCCCTCGATTGATAAGGCCACTTCACCGCTGGCACCCTGAATACCGAAGGTGCTGGTATTGAGCTGGCTGGTAATGTTAACGCCGGCAAAGCCGCCGGTGTCGTAAAGCAGGCCAGTACCCAAAGTGTGAGCGCCCGTAAAGCGTGCCACGTAGTTGTTGGTGCCGGTACCCGCGATAGCATTAGCCAGCGCACAGTTTGCCGTGGCTTCTAAACAGATGGTGTCGCTGCCGCTGGCGGCCGTTGGGATGGTTAAGCTCAAGGCGCTGGACTGAGCATCGGGAGCAATCGTTACGGCGTTGCCGCTGCCATCCTGCAAGACCAGCTGGCCGGTTACGCTGCTGGTACCGATGGTCAGGCCGCCGCTACCCTGGACTGCCACGTCGCCGGCAAAAGTCGGGTTAGACACAACATTGACGCTCAAAGCCGTGCCGCCCAGAGCTGCAGTGGTGGCGCTAACTGTGGTGTTGGTACCATTTGCGAAGTTGATGTGGTCGTTAACCAGATCTGCGTTCGTCACCTTACCTGCGCCAATCGTCGTGACGCCAGCTGAGCTGATAGTGATGTCGCCGCTAACAGTCGTAAATGTTGGAATGCTCAAGTTATTGGCCAGCAGGATCTGTCCACCGGTTCCGGCGGCTGTGCTGGCCAGCTTGCTGCCGTCAAAGAAAGTTACGCCGTTGGTCGTAAATGAACTGTTATTGGTGCCGCCGTTGGCAATTGGCAGCACACCGGTTATCAGGCTGCTGCCGGCGGCCAGGTTCAGGGCCGATGAGCTTAGCAGGCCTGCCGAGCTGCTTTGGACCACACCGCTGCCAAAACTGGCAATAGTCAGCGATTTGCCGCTGGCCACAGTGGTGTCGCCGTTCAAGCTGACCGCACCGGTACCCGTCTTGAAGATGCCGCTGCTGGCCGACTGATCGAAGTTGCCGCTGGCAAATGTCAGCCCGGCGACACCCGTGATGACACCGCTGGCGTTGATATTCAAAGTGTTAGAGGTCAGCGCGAATGTACCGGTACTGTTGCCAATGCTGACATTACCGGTGTTCGTACCAGTGTTAATGTCGGTGTTAGCGACACCGCTGGTGTTGATAGAGGTCGTACCCAAGACGTCGGCACCGCCTGCGACGGTCAGGCCGTTATCGACAGTTGCCGAGCCAGTGGTGTGGAAGTTGCCGGCGCTGTCAAAGCTGGCCACCACGCTGGTATCACTGGCCAGGTCTAACAGATCAGCCCCGCTGCCCGGAGTCGCTCCGCCAGTGATGACTGCCACCGGCACAGTCGCGCTGGCTGCACCGAAGGCCGCTAGGGCAGAGACGCCCGCACCGCTGCTTTGAATGCTTAATTCACCGCTGTTGGTGATAGTGTTAACACCGACAAACCCGCCGGTGCCGGTGTCATACAGCAGGCCCTTGCCTAAGGAGTTGGAGCCGGTCCAACGAGCGACGTAGTTGGCCGTGCCGGTACCCGACAAAGAGCCGCCGGCACCACCGGTACAGGTGGAAACTAAACAGATTGTTTCGTTGGCGTTACCGTTATCTGGCAGTTCGTAGGTGGTATTTTGACCGATGGGATCCTGTTTGATTGTGCCAATAAAGCTGCCACCGTTAAAGAACAGCTGGCCGAGGTGGTCGAAGCCGCTGAGTGCTACTCCGCTGCTGTCTTGGTTTTCTAACAAATTGCCGGTTTGCGAGCTGCCGGCTCTGATCACCTGCCCAACATTGGCCCCGCCTGCAGCCTGAACATTCAACTGACCGGTAGTGCCGCTCAGTGTTGTCGTAGAACCAACAGTCTCTGTGGCCCCTGTTAGCAGACTGCCATCAGTGCTAAATGTTGCTAATAATGCACCGCTGCTGTCACGAAAATCAATCAGACTGCCGCCGGTGCTGGGCGTGGCGCCCAAGCGAATCTGGGCCACTGGCGCGGTGGCGTTATCAGCCCCCTGCAGGTAGATGCCGCTCTGGGCAGCATCCAGATCACTGACTACGCTCAAGCGGCCGCTGGTGGCGGTCGTGGTACCGATGCCCACAAAGGTGCCGTCATCATAGATGGAGCTGTCGGTAATGGCGTTGCCGCCGCTGTCGAAAACGGCTACGTAATACTGCGTACCGGAGCCGCCAAGAGATCCACCAGCGCCACCGGTACAAGTGGCCACTGTACAGATCACCTGGGTGCCACCGACATCCGGCAGCTCAAATGTCGGCGCGTGAGCCCCGGTTAAGGCGTGTTGCGTCAGCGTGCTGGCATTGCTGCCACTCTGGAAAAACAGATTACCCGCCGCATTGAACCCGCTGGTTGGGTTGCCCGAATCATCATCGAAGACCAAGAGCGGCGCAGTTTGTCCGGTTAGTCTCTCGATAACAGCGGTGGGCGAACCAATACCGGTGCTCTGGATGAAGAAGTTGGCATTGGTCTGTAAGCTGGTGGTGTTCTGGATGTAGGCACCGCTGGTACCGTTGGCAGCGGCGAAGCCACAGCCGGCGGAGTCGCCTTCCAAACACACCGTACCGGTAGCATCCGGCAGAGTGATGTCATTTGTGGCGTGAGTAATACTGCCAAAGTGCAAGATACCCAGATTGCCGCCGCTGGTGGCTTGCAGCGTGGTCGCTTTGGCGGCTTGAAAAGCGTAAGGCACCGCTGTTAGCGGCAGGCGCGGATCCATTTCGCCGTCCCAGCTGGGCGTGCTGGTGCCGCCGATGTTCATGGTCAGGTACAGCGGCTGATCCCAAGGCATAGTGCCCGGAAAGGCCGTTATCGAGCCCAAACTGACTGTCAGGTAGCCGTTGGCTACGCGAACCTTCGCTCCACCAGTGTAATCTTCGGTCCACAGACAGTGAACATCGCCGGTACAAGAGCCCTGGCTGGAGCCAGAACTGGCCGAAGCATCGTAGATCTTGAATTCGATATTGTAGTTGCCATCAGGGGCGATGGCGCCATCCGCTTCCTCAAGTCGGGCCTGGAAGTTGATGTTGTTGGTACCGGTCGCGGCTGCCGGCTGGAATAGTGTCAGGCTAAGGCTGACTACCAGGCTCAGTCCCAAGGCTACACCGGCTACCCCACGTGCGTAACGCGCGCGTACACGCGCACTCCCGCGCGCGCGCGTATATAAAAATACCCCTGTTAGGCGCAAACTTTCACCCAGAGGTACCCAAAAACGACAAAACACCCTACCTAAACTCCTTAGGCGGGTGCTCGAAAACGATAATCCGTGAGGACGTTTTAAGTTGAGCATTTGTTTTTTGAAGTTTTTGTATTGGTTTATAAACCAAGTTTTAGTTTTTGGTGGGTTTCCCGGAGTGTACGGCCGGGAAACCCCTTTGGCTTTTGATTTGGTTTTAACCAATGTTTGTTGGTTAGGGCCAGGTCCGATCCGGGCTTAACCCTATGCACCCAGTATCGCTCGGCAAACAGGGGTAATCAAGCATTTTTTGAACAAAATTCCGATACAGTTCTTTGCACTCTTTACAGCGTTTTTGCCATCAAAATTGTAGTCAATATATCTACGTAAGTTAGTTTTTAGTTGAAAACAACTCGTTATACACCTTATTTTGAGAGTTTTCGCTTATGCTAATTGTTGTGAATATCATAACTGGCTGAATTAGAGACGAAACTTATCCACAGGCTGGCGGCGAATTTTTTGCCTGAAAAAGAGCGCAAAAAATATCCCTACTCTGTTACTAACTTGAATACATTTACTAGCTAATTTTGGTAATTTTCAGCACAGTTTGGTGCTGGCGGTGACCACGAACAGTGTGGACGCGTTTCTTGGATTTGTAGCGAATTGAAGTGACTTTGTCGGCCTGAACATCGGCTTCGACAACCTGGGCGCTGACCTTGGCTTTGGCCACGGTAGGAGTACCGACTTGCGTGTTATCGCCGTCGACGACTAGCAGAGGTTCAAAATCGACAGTTTTGCCGGCGTTCGGCATCAGCTCCACCTTAACGGTGTCGCCTTCCTGGACGAGATACTGTTTATTGCCGGTAGCAATGACTGCTTTTTTCATAGTTACCGAACGAGTTTATCAGATAGCGGCTTATCTGTAAAGACTGGTCTAAGTGTTGGCTTTGGCTAGTTTTATCGTCAGAGCACTGCCCTCGACCTTAACCGTCGTTTCAAACGCCCCCGGCTCTTGCTTATTGAGACTTTTAGCCAGAGTTTCTTGCTGAATCACATCTGTTAATTGTTGGTCGGCCAGCATGGTTGTCAGCTCGTCACCTTCGGTAGTGAGCTGTAAGTCGATGCGGTCGTCGACATCCAGACCAGCCTGCTTGCGAGCGGCTTGAACCTGGCGCACGACTTCCCGCATCAGACCTTCGCGCTTCAATTCAGGGGTCAGCATGGTGTCCAGCTGGACGCCGTGGCCTTCTTTAACGAAATCTACCTGTTTAACATTCAGCTCATCGGCGATGATGTCCTTGTAGGCCTGGTAATTTCCCGGGCCGGACTTGACCTTCACGCCAGCCAGCGGCTGGCGGACTTTAACACCGGCGGCTGCCCGCTGGCTGAGGCCATCATTAATGGCGCCGCGCGCCCAGGCCATACCGTTCAGTACCTCATGGTCAACCTCGGTGGCCTCTGGCCAGTTACTGAGGTGCACCGATTTTGGCAGATCGGTGCTTTTTGTCAGTTGTCGCCAGAGGTGATCGGGCAAAAACGGGCTGAACGGCGCCAGCAGCTGGCAAAGACGCAGCAGCGTGTAGTGCAATGTGGCGTAAGCCTGGTTTTTGTCCTGGTCATCTTCGCTCTTCCAAAAACGGCGGCGGCTGCGGCGCACAAACCAGTTGGAGGCATCATCCAGCAGTTCGGCAATCGGCCGGGCTGCTTTATCGAGGCGGTAGGCATCAAGCTGCTTGGTAACTTCAGCGATGGTCTGATTCAGGCGGGCCAGCATCCACTGGTCAAGCACATTGTCGCTCTGGGGCTGTTTCAGGGGTTCTGAGGGCTGCCAGCCATCAACATCGGCATAAAGCTTGTAGAAGTTAAAGATGTTTTGCAGGGTCATGAAGACGCCGCGCTGGACATCGCGCAGGAAATCGACGCTAAAGCGCGTGTCTTCGCCGTTAACCAGCGGGCTGCTAGCCATGAAGAAGCGCAACGTGTCGACACCGTACTGGTCGAAAACTTCGTCCATCGGCGCGTAATTCTTCTTGCGCTTCGACAGCTTCTCGCCGTCAGCAGCTACGATCCAGCCGCTACAGATGACATTTTCAAAAGCCGGCTTATCAAACAGCGCCGTCGCTAGTACGTGTAAGGTGTAAAACCAACCTCGAGTCTGGTCGATGGCTTCAGCGATAAAGGTGGCCGGGAAATGCTGTTCCCACTGCTCCTTATCCTGAAACGGATAGTGATCCTGGGCGTACGGCATGGAGCCGCTCTCAAACCAGCAGTCAAAAACTTCCGGAATACGGCGAGCGATCTTACCGGAATCAGTTTTAATCTCGACTTCGTCAATGTATGGACGGTGCAAATCGCCGACTTTACTGGGGTCAACGGCTCGTTCTTTAAGCTCGGCCACGCTGCCAATAACAGTGACTTCCCCGTCATCGGTTACCCAGACAGGCAGCGGTGCGCCCCAGTAGCGGTTACGGCTAATGGCCCAGTCCCGGGCGTTGTCCAGCCAGTTACCAAAACGACCTTCTTTGATGTGACCGGGGGTCCAGTTTACAACGTTGTTATTTTTTACTAAAGCCTCTTTTACCCCTGTTACACGCACTTGCCATGAGTCTGTTGCGTAATACAACAAGGGGGTGTCGCAGCGCCAGCAAAATGGGTAGGTGTGTGTGAACGTTTCGGCCGCAAAAACGCTGCCCTGCTTGGTAAGATATTCAATGATGTGTTTGTCACCACTCTTGAAAAACTTGCCGGCAAACTCGTCTGGAAGACCCATGTCACCCCTGATATGACCGGACTCGTCAACACTTATTACAACAGGTATATTCTGTTGCTTTCCTAACAATAAGTCGTCTTCACCAAAGGCAGGTGCGACATGTAAGACACCAGAACCTTCTTCAATACTGACAAACTCTGCGGCCCAGACTTTGTACAAGTTTGCCTTGTGTTCGTAGTCATTTAAATTGGACAATTTAAACAGCGGCTCGTAGGACTTACCGATCAGTTCTTTGCCATGCAGCTCACGAACAATTTTGTAGTCGGCGGAGCTTAGGGCTTCCAGTCGGTCCCGGGCCAGGACTACAGTTTCGGTTTGGCCGTCATCGTCTTTGAGCTCCACATAGACATAGCGGGCTTCCGGGTTTACGGCGATCGCAGCGTTGCCCGGCAGGCTCCAAGGAGTGGTTGTCCAGCCCAACAAATAGGCTTCCTCATCTGTTAATTTGAACTTAACGTACAGACTGGGGTCCGGAACATTATCTTGATAGCCCTGGTTAAGCTCAAAGTTGCTGAGCGGGGTCGCACACCGCGGACAGTACGGACTACTACGAAAATCTTTGTATACCAAACCCTTATCATATATGGTGTTAAAAACCCACCAAACAGATTCGATGTAGCTCTCGTCCATGGTGGCGTAGGAGTTTTCATAGTCTGCCCAGCGGCCGACACGCTTATACATCTGCAGCCAGACATCCTGGTATTTAAAGACAGAATCGCGGCATTCGGCATTAAATTTGTCGATGCCATAGTCCAAAATGTCCTTTTTACCCTTAAAGCCGTGCTCTTTTTCAATGGCGTACTCCACGGGCAGGCCGTGACAATCCCAGCCAACCCGCCGCGGCACGTAGTAACCGCGCATGGTTTTATAGCGAGTCATGGTGTCTTTAATAGTGGTCTGCTCGAGATGACCATAATGCGGCACGCCGTTAGCAAACGGCGGCCCGTCGTAAAAATGAAACGTTTGGCCGTCTTTACGCTGTTCCAGGCTGGCTTCAAAGGTCTTCTCCTTCGACCAAGTGTCGAGCAGCTGTTCTTCAATCTCGGCTAGAAAGTGTTTGGGTTGGTCGGCCATTGAGCTTTGCTCCTTGTTGTAATAAAAAATCACCCTTCGGGCCGGAGTCCACGAGTGGGCGGACGGTTCCATCCGGCTTCCTCTAAGTGATTAGAAGCGCTTGCTTGTTGGCTGTCACGGGCCACGGCCGTCGAGTTCTACTGAGTCCGGAGCCCGGACGGTTCTTCTCGCTCCTCGCAGTTGATAGCTGCTACAAACGGATTTACCAAATTGTTACACCACTATAGCATAAGCCCTGTCGCTCTGTGAAGAGGTCGTGACAACTTTTGCATAGATGCTTATGTTTAGGCTTGGGAGTGGGCGTAAGCGAAGACTTCGTCCATCAGAGGCAGCGGATCACCCTGCCACATACTTTGGACGCTACCATTATCTTGCAGGACTAAGATTGCCGGGTATTGCAGAACGTCATACAGGCTTGCCAACGCCACGCCTTCACGACTGTCGACGTTCAATGCCTCAAGATTAATATCTTTATAGCGATGCTGGAATTCGTGTATATACTCCTCGGCCTGACGACCTTGCTCAGAGTTGGGGCGGTATAAAACCACTACTTTCATACTTTTAGCGTAAGCGTTCTGTTGTTTGCGGTCAAGCCAAGAGCTTTTTTGCGTATATAAAAAGTGACATACAAAGTACATCACTTTTTACCTTAGCTGTTTTGGCTATGTGACTAGCTACAGCCAGTAGTGCTACCGCATGAGGTACAGACGTAGCAGGTACCGGCCCGCTGGGTCTGGTTACCACAGTTGTAACAGAGTGGCGCCGTCGTGTCTTTGACAGTTGGCTTGGCCTTGGCGGCTGGAGCTTCGCTCAGCACTGGGGCTGGTGTGGGCTCAATAGGAGCGGCAGCTACAGGAGCTGGGGCTGGTTCAGTAACCGGGACAGGCTCTTCTAACAGCGTGGTTTGCTCTTCAGATGGCATGTCGTCAATTGAGGCCAGACCGAGTTCCAAGCGGTCGTCGAAGCTGAGGTAGCTCAGAGCCAAACGGCGGAACATGTAGTCCACCAGACTGGAGGCGGTGCGAATGTCAGCGTCGTCGGTGATACCGCTTGGCGCGAAGGTCATCGAGGTGAACGACTTCACGTAGTCCTTCAGCGGTACGCCGAACTGCAAACCGTGACTGACTGCAATCGCAAAGGCGTCAATGAAGCCGGCCAGGGTTGAACCCTGCTTGCCGAGGCGCATAAAGATTTCGCCCGGGGTGCCGTCTTCGAACTCACCGACAGTCATGTAGCCGTGGCTGTCAGCAACGCGGAAGCTAAAGGTCTTGGAGTTGCGAACCTTTGGCAACTCTCTACGGACAGCTCCTTTAAGAACAAAGCCGGCGGTGGCCAACGAGTCGGCTGAAACATCTGCAGCCGCAGGCGAAGCCGTTGAGGCCGGCCCGTTGGCAGCGCCCTCTTTCTTGGCCATGGATAGCGGCTGAGCCACCTTACAGTTGTCGCGGTAAATAGCGACAGCCTTCAGGCCCATCTTCCAGGCGTCAATGTGCAGCTGTTCAATGTCCTCAACGGTGACTTCTTCAGGCATGTTGACGGTCTTACTGATAGCGCCGGACAGGAATGGCTGAACGGCAGCCATCATCTTAACGTGACCCAGGTAGTGGATGGCGTTGTCGCCCATGGAGCAAGCAAAAACTGGTTCGTGCTCTTTCTTGAGGCCTGGAGCACCCAAAATGGTCTTCTCTTCGTCGATGTAATTAACGATGGCGTCGATCTGAGCCGGAGCGTAACCGAGGTTCTTAAGAGCCCGTGGCACGGTTTGGTTGACGATGGTCATGGTACCGCCGCCAACTAGCTTCTTAAACTTGACCAGGCCGAGGTCTGGCTCAATACCGGTGGTGTCGCAGTCCATCATCAGGCCGATGGTGCCGGTTGGAGCCAACAGCGAGGCCTGTGAGTTGCGGACGCCATACAGGTCGCCGAGCTCCACAGCTTCGTCCCAAGACGAGGCAGCGGCGCTCAATAGATCTTCAGGCACTAGGCTGGCGTCGATGTTAGCAACTTCAGCGCGGTGCATTCGCAAAACGTTCAGCATGCCTTCGCGGTCTTTAGCAAAGCCAGCAAACGGACCGACCCGGCGGGCAATCTTAGCGCTCACAGCGTAAGAGTGTCCGGTCATCAGCGCAGTGATGGCGGCTGCCCAAGCGCGGCCTTCGTCGCTGTCGTAAGGCAGTCCCAGGGCCATCAGCAAGGCACCCAGGTTGGCGTAGCCGATACCCAGCTCGCGGTAAGCGCGGGCGTTCTTGGTAATTTTTTCGGTCGGGTATTCGCTGTAGCCGACCAAGATTTCCTGGGCGGTAAAGATCAATTCAACGGTGTGCTTGAACTCGTCGATGGCGAAGGTGTCGTCATCGCGCAAGTACTTCAGCAAGTTGATGCTGGCCAAGTTACAGGCCGAGTTGTCGAGGTGCATGTACTCAGAACAGGGGTTAGAGCCGTTAATGCGGCCAGCCACAGGCGTGGTGTGCCACTTGTTAACCGTGGTGTCGAACTGCATACCGGGGTCGGCACACTCCCAGGCGGCTTCCGCAAACTGACGGAAGAGGTCGCGGGCTTTAACAGTTTTAACAGTCTTACCCGTAGTAACGGCTTTCAGATCCCACTTGTCATCGTTTTCCACGGCGCGCATAAAGTCGTCGCTGACGCGCACAGAAATGTTGGCGTTTTGGTACTGGACGCTAAAGCTGTCTTTGCCGTCCAGGCTCATGTCCCAGCCCAAAGCCTGCAGGTCACGGGCTTTGCGCTCTTCGATAGCTTTGGACCAAATGAACTCTTCAACATCCGGGTGGTCGACATTTAAGATGACCATTTTGGCAGCGCGGCGGGTTTTACCGCCGGACTTAATGGCGCCGGCGCTGGCGTCGGCGCCACGCATGAAGCTCAAAGGACCGCTGGCGGTACCGGCACTTTTACCCAATGATTCTTTTGAAGAACGGATGGCGCTGATGTTCAAGCCCGAACCGGAGCCACCCTTAAAGATCATGCCTTCTTCAACGTACCAGTTCAAAATTGAAGGCATGGTGTCTTCGACAGCCAAAATAAAGCAGGCGCTAGCTTGCTGCGCACGGCCTTTGGCGCCGATGTTAAACCAAACCGGACTGTTGAAAGCCGCCCGCTGAGTAGCCAGCACGTACTTCAGTTCTTCGCGGAAGTCTTCGGCCTCAACGTCGTTTTCAAAGTAGCCTTCCTGCACGCCCTGGCGGGTGACAGTGTCGACCACGCGGTCAATTAAATGCTTGAGCGAACTCTCGCGGTCAGGCGTGCCTGGGGTGCCGCTAAAGTATTTTTGCGCCACAATGTTAATGGCGTTTAGTGACCAGCCTTCTGGAAACTCGACGTCTTTTTGCTCAAAGACCGGTTTACCAGTGGCCGGATTTTCAATTAATGATGTCTTTTTGGTCCACGTCAGTTGGTCGTATGCCTTGCTCTTCTTAGGCGTAAACATACGTGTTACCCCTAATGCTGTTGTTTGTCCCATGATTTTACCCTCTCTTTCTTTTCCCGACTTTTTATCCCGGTCGGGCACCTCTTAGTTTTTATAGGTTTTAAGTTTTTGTTAGAGTTCTGGACTTTCGAGCGCCGCTCTCAGAAGCGTTCGAAGTGTTTTTGGAGCTCTCTGCGAGTGCTAAAGTCGTCGAACTTTAGCGGACCCGGAGAGAGCCATCAAACCCGAACCTTACGATTTGATTTCCTCGGTAGCTAGGTGCTTGCCCTGTTTGACCAGAGATAATTCCTGCTCAAAGCCGGCAATGTTCTTAAAGCGTCGGTAGACGCTGGCGAACCGCACGTAGGCAACCTCATTTAGGCGGGCTAACTGATCCATGACGAGTTCACCAACTTTAGATGAACTGACTTCCTGCTCACCGCAGGCGTAAAGCTCTTGCTCAACTTGATTGACGACACCATCCAGCTGCAAGCTGGTGACTGGCGTCTTTTCACAGGCCCGATATAGGCCGGCTAACAACTTCGAACGGTTAAACAGCTCACGAGTGCCATCGTTCTTAATAACGATGAGCTGCGGTCTTTCAACCCGTTCATAAGTGGTAAAGCGTTGACCACACTTAACGCACATACGGCGGCGGCGGATAGCTTGCCCTTCAGCCACGTCACGCGATTCGATCACCTTGATGTCCTCGCTGTGGCATTGAGTGCATTTCATATGCTGCCTCCTTGAAATCGCATTTAATGCGATTTCAGTTAACTTTAATGTGCGCACAGCCGGTGTTTGACGCTACATGTTTGTTTTCCACATATAGTGCTGTGTGCACTCAATATAGCTCTAGCTGTAGCGCTTTGCAACCAATTTTATGGTGTATTATTTAGTACGAATTACCGAAGTTAATCTGCAACCCAACAGATAAGGCCTAAAGGTCTGCGTCGTCGTCACTTTTACGGCGACGATTGCCCAGACGGCGCAGGAATGATGGCTTTTCCAGATCATCTTCCAGGCTGGAAGTGATGACATTGTCTTCCTTGTCATCTGTTTTGCCGTCTTCAGACTTCTCTGCTTCGTCAGCTTTCTTGTCTTCCTTATGGTCGTCCTTATCATCCTTGTCATCCTTGTCATCCTTGTCATCATCCAGAGACCAGATGTTCGGCATGGCGTTCTCACGGTGCAACTCTGGGGTTTTCTCGTGATCATCGAGGTTCATATCAATTTCCGACAGAGCTTTTTCGTCCTGTTTGCTGTTGCCGGTGTTGCTCAAACGAGTACTGGCCGCAGCGCCAGGTGTGCGCTCTTTAGCGAAGTATGAGGCATCGAAGCCGGTAGCCACCACTGTAATGATGATCTCGCCGTCCAGTTCCGGGTTGACCGTAGCGCCAAAGATAATGTTGGCGTCGGGGTCAGCTGCGGTGGTGATGGTTTCAGCGGCAGCATTAATTTCGTGCATGGCCAGGTCGTTGCCGCCAATGACATTGAACAGAATGCCGCGGGCGCCATCGATGGATACTTCCAACAGCGGCGATTCGATAGCTTGCTTGGCAGCTTCGACGGCGCGGTCTTCGCCGCTGGCGCGGCCAATGCCCATCAGGGCGGAGCCGGCGTTAGCCATCACAGCCTTAACATCCGCGAAGTCCAGGTTAATTAGACCGTGAACAGTAATCAGATCAGAAATACCCTGCACGCCCTGGCGCAACACGTCGTCGGCGACCTTAAAGGCTTCGGTCAACGGCGTGTCACGGTCGATGGTTTGCAGCAAGCGATCGTTCGGGATAATTATCAGGGTGTCGACGGCCGCGCGCAGTTTTTCAATAGCTGTCTCGGCGTTCTTGCGGCGTTTCTCACCCTCAAAAGCAAACGGCTTGGTGGCAAAACCGACCACCAAAATGCCGGCGTCTTTAGCAACCTGAGCCACAATGTGGCCGGCACCGGAGCCAGTACCGCCGCCCGCGCCAATCGTTACAAAAACCATGTCAGCGCCTTCAATGGCTGAGCGTATTTCATCTTTTGATTCTTCAGCTGCGGCCTGGCCAACGGCCGGATCAGCGCCGGCGCCGAGGCCCTTGGTAGCGTCCTTGCCAATGTGAATTTTGCGGCTGGCCTTGCTATGGTGCAGCGCCTGGGCGTCCGTATTAATAGCGATAAATTCGACGCCTTCAATGCCTGCGTCTACCATGCGATTGATGGCTGCGCCGCCGGCGCCGCCGACACCAATTACCTTAATCTGCGCAAAGGTCTCGATGGCTGGCTCAACAATTTGTGACATGTTTCCCCCGTAGAAACTCTAAATATATGCTTGCAGTATAGCGAAGCCGGCCTTAAAGTTCAACAAATTTATACGGCCACGTTTGATCAAATTTTGAGCCCAAAGTCGGGTTACCAAATTTTGTATACGATCTGTCCTATATATAAGGCTGGCTTATTTAAAGCCGAAACGACTAAACAAATTGGTGATCACGCCGCGGGCCTGTGCGCCCTTGCCATGGACTGGCGGCAGGGCTGGCAGTAGCAACATATCCAGCAACATAAGGCCCACTACGGTCGTGAAGCTTTGGTCTTCGACCGTGTCGACCAGGCCGCCGACGCCCTGCAATTTGCCAATGCGGGCTGGCAGCTGCAGCACTTCGCGGGCAAACTCATCAATGCCCGGCAACTTGGCAGTGCCGCCCGTCAGAACTACCCCGCCTGGCAGCTTGCGCGAACGCTTAATTTTTTGCAGTTCCTTATCAACGTATTCCAAGAGCTCTTCCACGCGGGCTTCAACAATCATTTTGATCTCTTCAAATTGGAAATTGTGGGCGGCGTCGCCAACTTTCACCATGGCGTTGGTTTTGTGAGCACCAGCTCTAAGATTAGCGTGTTCTAATTTAACCTGTTCGGCCACATCCAGATCTGTTTTTAGGCCGATGGCCAGGTCGTTGGTAATGTGCTGGCCACCAATTGGCAACACCGCCACGTGTTGCACTTCGCCGTCTTCAAAGACAATAAGATTAGTGGTGCCGGCACCAATGTCCAGCAAGCCCACGCCAGCTTCACGCTGTTGGCGGGTCAAAACAGCTTCAGCCGCAGCGAGGCCAGAGACAGTGTGATGAGTTGGCAGAACTTCGGCTTTTTCCAAAGCCATGTCCAGGTTGCGCAAATTGGGTGAAGCGGCCGTTACAATGTGGGCATCGACCTCCAGTCGAACGCCGTGCATGCCAACCGGATCTTTAATGTTGCGCTGGCCGTCCAGGCTGTAATTCTTGGCAAAGAACTGGACGATTTCGCGGTTTGGCGGCAGGCTGACGATGGTCGCGGCTTCTTCGACGCGCAAGCGGTCTTCAGGGGTAATTTCACGGTTAGCGGCGCTGATGGCAATCACGCCTTCGGAGTTGAGGCCGCTTACGTTGCTACCATTAACATTCACAGTAGCTTGGCGAATAGTTACGCCAGCAATCCGCTCCGCCTCTGTTACGGCATGCACAATGGCGTCAGCGACTTCGTCGACATGGACAACGGCTCCGCGGCGCATACCCTGGTTTTTAGCCTGACCGTGACCAATAATTTGCGGCATGTTGCTACCGTTCGGGTCAAACATGCCAACCACGCAGCGCACCGCATCAGTGCCAATGTCGAGCCCGATAAAATGGTCTTGGTTTTGGCCGTTCATTCTGGCATAAGTATACCGCTCTTGCTTGAATAAGAGCAAGCGGCTCTAGAGGGCCGTAATAATTTCGGCGCCGTCTTCAGTGACCAGAACGGTGTGCTCGAAGTGGGCAGCCCACGAGCCATCGGCGGTTTTAATTGTCCAGCCGTCAGGCATGATAACTACGTGGTCGGTACCAAGTGTCACCATTGGTTCAATAGCAATTGTCATCCCCTTTTGCAGCCACGGACCGGTGTTGGGACGGCCGTAATTCGGAATGTTCGGATCTTCGTGCAGCTCGTGGCCGACACCGTGGCCCACCAGGTCGCGAACCAAACCGTAGCGGTTATCCAGCAAAAACTTTTCGATTGGCGCGCCGATGTCACCGGTGCGAACTTGATCGTGCAATTGGTCGATGCCAATTTGCAGCGCCTTGGCCGTATCTTCAACGAGTTTGATGTGCCCCCGCTGTTTCGGTTTACCGGCGATTACGCTAATGGCACTGTCGGTGATCATGCCCTTATAAGTCACCCCGAAGTCCAAGCTGACGATGTCGCCGTCGGCGATGATGCGGTTGGGACTAGGAATGCCATGCACCACTTCATCGTTAAGAGAAATACAGATGACATCTGGGAAGCCTTGGTAACCTTTAAAACTTGGTTCACCGCCGAGTTTGGCCAGCTCGGCCGCCGCTAAATCGGCTAGGTATTTGGTGGTTTGACCTGGCTCCAGCTGCTTGGCGAGCAGCTGCAAAACAGTGGCCAGCATGCGGCCGGCCTCGCGCATGGCAGCGATTTCGGCCTGGGTTTTAACTTTGGTCTGCACTGGAGTCTCGCCTTATGCGCTAGCGCGCCCGTCGATAATGCTCATCATGTCGTCGTGAACTTTAATCGGGTCCTGGTCGGCATTGATGTCATAAACCGGGGCGCCAGCCTTTTTCAGGTGGTCCATAATCGGCAGCGTGTTGGCGCGGTATTCATCAAAACGCTTTTGGATTGCTGCTTCGGTGTCATCCTGACGGCCCCGCTCCAGGAGGCGTTTTTTGACAACTTCTTCGCTGGCCACCAGATTAAAAACAGCTTTTAGCGGCAGACGGCCGCTTTCAACTTGCTCGATCAGCCAATCAGCTTGCGGCTCAGTGCGCGGGAAGCCATCCAGCAGAAATTCCTGTTTAACATCGATCATTTTTAGAGTTTTGTCGACTAAGGCGATAACTTCGTCATCGCTGAGCAGCTTGCCTTCCAGCATTTGGGCGCGGCGCTGGCCAGTCACCAAAACACGGAATAATTCACCGGTGGAGATCCAGGCGTAGCCGTGCTCATCCGCAAACAGGCGGCCCTGCATGCTTTTGCCGGCGCCGGCGACGCCCATCAGAATAATCATGCGTTCAACTTCTCCTTGGCCAGTTTGGCAATCAGCGCGCCGTCGGCGCCGGCGCCGGCCTTCGCCTTAACCGCACCGATCACCTGCCCCATAGCCTGCGGTCCCGCAGCACCGGTTTCTTGAATAACTGCGTCCACCATGGCCGCCAGCTCTTCTTCGCTGACCTGCTCCGGCAGATATTCTTCAATAATTGCTTTTTCAGCCAGTTCCGCAGCGGTCCGGGTTTGATCGCCAGCCTGGCTGTACAAATCAGCGCTTTCCTGGCGCTTTTTGGCTTCTTTAGCCAGCACAGCAATGACTTCGTCATCTGTTAACCCGCTGTCGCGCTTGCCTTTGGCAACTTTTTCGTTGAGCAGAACACTTTTAAGCAAACGCAGCGTACTAACGCGCGCGGCATCGCCTCCCAGCAGGGCGGTTTTGATGTCCTGCTCTAATTTCTGCTCCAACATTGAACGCTAGCGTTGTCCCAGTTTAATCTTGCGTAGCTTGAGAGCCTTTCGCTCCTGGCGAATAATTGCCTTGCGGCGGCGTTCGCGCTTGCTCGTCGGCTTCTCAAAGAATTGCTTCTGCTTAACCACGGCAACATTCCCGGACTGCTGCACCTTGCGGTTAAAGCGGCGCAGTAAGTTCTCCGAGGACTCTTTGCTGTCTTTACGTGTAACTTGAATCATCAGGGGTTCATTGTAGCCAACAGAGGTATTTTTTGCAACCCCTTTCCGAAGATTTTGTCTTCGCTCTCGCCAAAGACACATGCCTCAAATTAATGCAGCAAATTAATTTTCAACATAAGTCTTTGGCAAACAACAACCAACTATCCGGAAAGGGTTTGCCATAAGCACGCTGCTAGCAGCAAAAGACATACCCGTAATGAGTATGTGGATACGAATGACGGGTATGTCTTTTGCTCAGCCGGTGACGCGTTTTTGCGTCGAGGTGCGTTGTGATTTCAACACGATACTTTGCAGCTCGCGGAAGATTGGAAACTGCTTGTTTGTGGAATAAACTTTGGTATTGCCCTGGCGCTCAGACTGCAAAAAGCCAACTTTTTCCAGACGCTTAAGTTCGCGCTGAATGTTGCCGGCGTCCTCTTTTATCAGCTTAGCCAGACCGCGAACGTGGGTCTTAAAGTCAGGATACTTGGCGTAAATAACGATGATTTTGCGCCTCACCCTTGAAGTGATGAAGATGTCTAACATTATAATTCCTGCACCTCTATTGTTATCGAAACAACGTTGACTTTTAGTATAGCCGGCGATTTTGGCTTTGGCAAGACTTTTTCTTTGGCCCGGCTGCTCTATACTAAAAAGTATGTACTACTATCAGGTGTGGGTACGATCCAATCGCTACCATAGCGCCGAGCCGCTAACTTATTCGAGCGAACAAAAGCTAGAGGGCGGCCAGATCATTCAGGTTGAGCTGCAGCGCGAACTGGTGCCTGCCGTAGTTCTCGGTGACACTGCTGAACCGCGCTTTAAAACCAAGCCAATTGCCCGCGTTTACGATTTACCACGCCTGCCTTCCCAGCTGATCCGCCTCTGTTTATGGCTGCAAACTTACTATCCCGCACCAATTGGCCTATTGGCCCAGCAGCTGCTGCCAGCCAGCTTTACGGAGCCACAGCTGGCGCGCCCGCTGGGGGTGAGTTTTCCGGTGCCAGATCTGTCTGGCTTGCCGCCGCTGACCGCCGAGCAAAGTGCTGCGCTGGCCGCCATGGAGCCGCGTGATAGCTATGTGCTGCACGGCGTGACTGGCAGTGGCAAGACTCGTTTATATATCGAAATGGCCGCCCAGGCGGTCAGCGGTGGCCGCTCGGCCATTATTCTGACCCCTGAGATCAGCCTGACCGCCCAGCTGGCCGAGCGCTTCCGCGCCGTTTTCGGTGAACGTGTAATTGTCATGCACTCCGCCCAAACCCCGACCGAGCGCTCGGCCGCCTGGCTGGACGCCCTGCGCGCGCCAGAGCCGGTTGTAGTGATTGGCCCCCGGTCTGCCCTGTTCAGCCCAGTCGCCAAGCTGGGCCTAATAGTTCTCGACGAAGCTCACGAGGCTGCCTATAAACAAGAGCAAGCGCCCCAGTATCAGACCGGCCGGGTAGCCGGTTATTTAGCTTCCATAACGCCAGCACGGCTGGTGCTCGGTTCGGCCACGCCATCGATTAGTGATTACTACCTAGCCGAGCAAAAAGGCCGCCCGATTGTTAAGCTTGAGCACCTGGCCCAGGCCGAACCGAGCGGTGCCACCGACGTCACACTGGTAGACATGAAAGACCGTGACCAATTCAGCCGTTCACCTCTGTTAAGCACGCCTCTGGTGAAGGCCATCGAAGCCGCGCTCAGCAGAAACGAACAAAGCATGCTGTACCTCAACCGCCGCGGCACCGCGCGGCTGGTGATGTGCGACAACTGCGGCTGGCAGGCCGCCTGCCCGCACTGCGATTTGCCACTCACCTACCACGGCGACACGCATCAGTTGCGCTGCCACAGCTGCCAGCATCACGAACCGGCGCCTGCCAGCTGTCCGGTCTGCAAACAGCCTAATATCCTCTTCCGCACCGCTGGCACCAAAGCCATTGTCGCCGAAGTGGAACGGCTCTTCCCGCAGGCTCGCGTCGCCCGCTTCGACACCGATAACGCCAAAGCCGAACGCTTCGAACAGCACTACGACGCCGTCCGCGAAGGTAAGGTCGACATTTTGGTCGGCACGCAGCTGCTGGCCAAAGGCCTGGACCTGCCGCGTCTCAGCACCCTCGGCATTGTGCTGGCTGACACCAGTTTGTACATGCCGGATTTCTCCGCCGAGGAGCGCACTTTCCAATTAATAACTCAGGTTTTAGGCCGCATTAACAGAGGTCATTTGGCTGGTCGGGCCGTGATACAGTCCTATCACACCGACCACCCCGTCCTGGCTGCAGCTATCAAAAGTGACTACGACGGCTTTTATAAAACCGAGCTCGAAAAACGCCAGCAATTCAAGTTCCCGCCCTTCGTTTACCTCTTAAAATTGTCTGTTCGCCGCGCCAGCCTGAAGGGCGCCGAAACGGCTGCCAACCAACTCAAAGAACAGCTGGAAACCAGCGGCTTAAAAGTCCGCGCTGAAGGACCTGCTCCTAGTTTTTATGAGAAACTACAAGGTAAATACCAATGGCAGCTGGTCATCAAAGCCGTCGACCGCAACGAACTGCTCAAAATAACAAAGGACCTGCCAAGCGGCTGGTCCTACGACCTCGACCCTCTCGACCTACTTTGATCTGTTATACTGTGTGAGATTATGACCAAAGACGACATTATTGCCCTGCCCAACCCGCATTTGCGCCAGAAATCTGCCAAAGTCGGCATCATCACGTCCGAAATTAAACAGATTATCGAGGAGATGAAGGCCGCCACCACAGATTGGGATCAAAGCCGTGAGCACGAAGTCGGTGTGGCTCTGGCCGCGGTTCAAATCGATAAGCTTTACAAAATTGTGGTGGTCCGCAACAACTTCGAGGATAAGCAGGACCAGACTTTCACCACCTTTATTAACCCCGAAATTGCCAAACACGAGGGCGAGCTGATCGAAGATTTTGAAGGCTGCCTGAGCGTGCCCAACATCTACGGCAAGGTAGCTCGTTATGACAAAGTTCGCGTTAAGGCGCTCGACGAAAACGGTAAACCGCTGCGCGTCACGGCCGAAGGCTTCCTGGCGCGCATCTTCCAGCACGAAATCGACCACACCAACGGCATGGTCTTTATTGACCATATTAAGAATCAGCCGGAGAACTTTTTCCGCCTGAACGACGAAGGCAAATTGGAGGCTCTGGACTATGACAAAGACGTCAAAAATAGCGCCAAGCTCTGGAAATAAACTCGGTCCCATTGTCTTTTTTGGCTCAGGACCGGTCGCTGCCCGCAGCCTGGAATTGCTGGCCGAGGACTTTGAAATCGAGGCCGTTATTACTAAACCACGGCCTGAACACCACCGTGGCGCAGTGCCGGTTTTGGATTTGATCAAAAAACTGAATTTGCCTGTTTTTACAGCCTCTAACAGATCAGAATTGAACACATTATTTACTCAATCTAGTTTCAAAAGCCGAGTAGCTGTGTTGGTCGATTTTGGTATTATTGTCAGCCAGGACGTCATAGATAAGTTCCCGCTCGGAATTGTGAACAGCCACTTTTCGCTGCTGCCGCAGTGGCGCGGCGCCGACCCAATCACCTTCTCGATTCTAAGCGGCCAGAAGCAAACCGGCGTCAGCCTGATGCTGCTGGTGGAAGCCATGGACGAAGGCCCAATACTGTCCCAGGCTATGTACGAAATCGAGCCCGACGAAACCACTACCAGCCTGACCACCGCTCTAATTGAACTCAGCGATATCCTGTTGCATGAAATTCTACCGAAGTATATGGCCGACGAACTGGTCACCCGTCCGCAGGCGCCGATTGGCACCAGCTATTCGCGTAAACTAACCAAGGCCGACGGCGAACTGGACTATAATAAGCCCGCTGTGGAGCTGGAACGCGAGATCCGCGCCTTTAGTGAATGGCCTAAGAGTCATACTAAAATCGGCTCGCACGATGTCACGCTTACCAAAGCTACCCCTGTTAAGAGTGACTTAAGGCCCGGTGAAATCAAGGTTTCCGGGAAGCAATTATTCATAGGTACCAGCGACCAGGCCCTCGAAGTTTTAAAGCTCAAGCCGGCCGGCAAAGGCGAAATGACCGCCGCCGCCTTCCTGAACGGTTATAAGATTAGCTAGTTTTACTCAGCAACTCGCTGACCAGCTGAGAATATTCCTTCATAAATTTGTGCTGATCAGAATTAATACTTTGCTGGTAGTTGTAGAAGCAGAACATCAGCGCCCCGCCCCGCGGCACATCTAGCGGGTAAATAACACTTGAGGAAATGCCGCTGTTGGCCTGATTGAGGTTGGTGGTCACGGGATCAGCCCAGCTGCGACGCAGGGTGCGCCAGTCGGCAGTATTTTGGACCTCGCCGGTTAGGATAGTTTTGACAATGCTGTTATTGGTATCTTTCGTAAGAGACAGCTCGAAGTCACTAGCACTGAATTTGTTATAGCCCTTGATAGCCATCTCATAATATTCGGTGTCTGAGACTGAAATTAGCTTAACTATCCGCTTGCCTTTGGGCACTAAATACAGCACGATGAAGCCCAGAAACAGATGAGCAGCGCCCACTTTGTGGGCTAAAGGCTCCTCAACTATCGCGGCGAAGAGTTCCGATTCCGAGCCCGCAGCTTCTAGGGCTTTCTTGAGCTGCGCTAAATCCATGACTGGTTGCTCGGTAGCGGGCATACATAAGAATTATAGCAACTTTACTGCACAAGACCAGCTGGTGGCTGGGCTGGCGGATATTGCGGAGGATACTGGGTGGCAGGATCCACAGGGGCCTGCGGTTGTGGCTGGGGTTGTGGCTGTGGTTGTGGCTGTGGTGCTGCATAAGGCTGGTTCGGGGCTGGGGCTGGCTGAGGTGCTGGAGCCGTAGCCTGAACAGGTTGCGGGGCTGGGGCTGGTGCAGCAGCTTGAGCTTGGGCCGCCGCGGCAGCGCCAGGACTGGCAGCCATAATCTGTGGTGCTGCCTGCTGAACCTCGGCCTTCAGCTTGTCGAATTCCTGCTGAACGATCTCTTTATAATTCGGAAAGTTGGTTTCCAGCCACTTAAAAGCACCGGCATCATCCTTGGCTTCGAAGTAGCGCTCAAACTCGTCGAGCTGCTCGTTGGTCATCTGGTCGGCCAGCCGCATACCGACACGCATTTCCAGCGTCTCATAGATATGCTTAAGCAAGCTGTTCTTTTCGGCGTCAGGCAGATTGCCCAGGCCAATTTCGACTAGTAGGCTGTTATCAATCTTTAACATCTAGTTCCTCTGTCTCAATTGTAGCACTTTAAGATCTGTTGCTCTAGCGTTGATGTCGAAGATCGCGCAGGATAAACTTCTTGGCATCGACGTGCCAATGAGCTGTGCCCGCACGGCTGATACCCAGTTGATGGCCAGGCATGACGTAGCCTTTATCATCTTTCATTATGTTTGGACCGTACTTGTGGATGGCTTTTGTCTCAGCGTGCAGAAGCTGGGGAGCGGTCGGGTGAATGCCGTGCTGCTCGGCCAAATCGTCAATGATGTCCCAATAGCCCGCACCGCTGCGGATAATTACCGTGCGCGAATTATTTGACGGCTTTGCAGTCGAGCCCTGGCTGTTTGTTTTAGTAGAGGTTGGCGTGTTGGCTACAGATTTTGGCGTGGTAGGCGCTGCAGACGGAGCGGGTTTTACCGGAGTTACAGCTGTAGGACGGCTAGCAAGGCTCTTTTCGTTCGAACCGTGACCGGCCAGCGTGTGATAGGCGCCAAACCCAGCTAAAAGCAAGGCTGCGGCGGCCACCAGACGGCGAGCGCTTATTAAACTTCTAGCTTCTGGCTCAGCTATCATGAAGATTTCCTTGGTGTCCGGTCGTGGCTTCGAGCCGACTACCATCTTAGGCTGGAATCGGCTTTTGCCTGATTTGAGCTCGGCAGCACGGCTTGGTTCAGCGGTGGTCTGAGTAGGTACCGCAACTGGGGCAGCAGTTATCTGGACTGCTTTCTTGCCAACTTCTTTAGGCTGGCGCTTAGGTCGATCTTTAAGTGTGGGCGGGTGGATGAATATGTTTACCTGACGGTGATCAGCAAATGGTGCGGCTGCCTGGTACCAATCCAACATTCCAGCGTCGACATATACGCCTGGCAATTGGGTAGGTATGGCCGTCTCCGGTACTGCAGCAACACGCTGGGCTTCGGCAGCGGCATTAGCTGCAGCCTGGGCTAGCTGATTCTGTCGCCAGTTGCGCAATCGCGCTTGCATCTCTGGACTGGCCAGTTCATCGTAGTTAGTCATCGATAAAATACTCCGCAAAGCGGCAAGTGCCGCCAAACTAGATTATTTTACCATAATGGTAGAAGAATTACAAGCTACGCTCAACGGCGCTGCGGGTGAAGACATCAATGTGATCGCCTTCTTGGAGTTCGAGGCGCTTGGCAGTGGTTAGGCTCATACCACACATTTCGCCTTCGAGGATTTCTTTGGCTTCTGTCGGGCCGCGTTTCAGGCCAGTAACTTCGACTTCGCCGAGGTCCTCGTTGCCACGCGTCACGCGGGCCAAAGCCGGCGCCGTCAGGCGACCCTTGGTGACTTCCCCGCCGCAAATTACCTCTGTTTTGGTGGTCTTGAAGACGCCTTTCACAACCAGACGGCCAAGATCAGTTTCGACAATTTCCGGACTTAACAGATTGCTCAAGCGGGACTTAGCGTCGTCGATCAGCTCGTAAATAACTTTGTAAAGATTAACTTTTACTTTGTCGCGGGCTATTTGCTGCTTCACCGCTGAAGATACGTCGACGTTAAAACCGTAAATAATAGCGCCGCTGGTGTGTGCCAGGTGAACGTCATTTTCGCTGACGGCCCCAATGCCGGAGCCGACAACTCGTACGGAAACTTCGTCGGTGCCCAGAGCTTTCAGGCTGTCAATAACAGAGGTCAGTGAGCCTTGAACGTCGGCCTTGATAATAACATTTAGTTCTTGCAGTTCGTTGCTGCGGTTAATCAGGCGGATAAGTTCGTTGCTGCCGATATCCAGGTGGCCGCTGGTAGCCTGGTGTTTGGCGGTGGCGGTTTGATCGGCAGCGGCGCGGGCGGCTTTTTCGTTGTCGACGACCTGAAATTCGTCACCAAACTCCGGCAGAGTTTTGAAACCAGTGATGGTGACGGGAGTTGACGGCAGCGCGGCTTTGAGCGCTTGGCCTTCGGTGGTTTCGAGATTGCGGATCTTAGCATAAGCGCTGCCGGCGACGATGAACTGCCCAGGCTTGAGAGTGCCGCTTTCGACGAGGGCGTGGGCGACCGGCCCGCGGCCTTGCTCCAGGTGCGCTTCAATAATCAGGCCGCGGGCCGGCCCCTCAACATCAGCCTTGAGCTCCTCAACATCGGTGACCAGCAGGATCATGTCCAGTAGTTCGGGAATGCCCTGCTTGGTTTTCGCAGACACCTCTTGAATAATTGTATCCCCGCCCCACTCTTCAGGCATAAGTTCATTTTCGGACAGTTGTTGCTTCAAGCGGTTAACGTCGGCGCCTTCTTTGTCAATTTTGTTGGCAGCCACGATCATTTTGACGCCGGCTTTGCGGGCAAAGCGGATAGCTTCTAGGGTCTGCGGCTTAATACCGTCGTCGGCAGCGACCACAATAATTACAATGTCAGTTAACAGCGCGCCATGCTCGCGAATGGCGGCAAAAGCCTCGTGACCAGGGGTGTCGAGGAAAGTAATCTTGCGCTTGTTGTGCTCAACCTGGTAGGCCGAAATGTGCTGGGTGATGCCGCCGGCCTCGCCCTTCACGACATTAGCTTCGCGTATCGCGTCCAGCAGCGAAGTTTTGCCGTGATCGACGTGGCCCATCACCGCCACTACTGGCGGACGAGACTGAGCCTTATCGCTGGCAGTCGGCTTTTGGCGCACAGCGCTGGTTTCTTCAGCGCTGGCCGCTGTACGCACCAGCTGCACATCCAGACCCAGTTCTTCGACAATAATTTGAGCTGTATCGAAATCGATGCGCTCGTTAACGGTGGCCATAACACCGTTCTTCATCAGCTCGCCAATCAGGCGGGCCACAGGGATAGACAGCCGCTCAGCCAAGGTGCCGACGGTGATCAGATCTTCGATTTGGATGGTGCTGGTCTCGGTTTGTTCTGCCATTTCCGTCTGCTCCTTTCTGGCCATGCGGCCGCTATTATTAAGTTCTCATGGCTATTTTTTGGCTTTGGCTTCGGGCTTTTCAGCCTTCTCGGCCTTAGCAGCCTTAGCGGCCTTAGGGGCAGCTTTGGCTTTGGTGGCCTTCAGACTCAAAGCAATCTTGCGGTTCTCGGTGTCGACATCGAGCACCTTGAACTCTTTTTTCTCATTCAGCTTAAACAGCTGCTCGGGGTCAACGTTCTCATCGTCGCTCATTTCACTGACATGAACCAGGGCTTCAACACTTGGACTCAGTTGCACGAAAGCGCCAAATGGCGTGATGCGCGTGACTTTGCCCTCGACCAGGTCCCCGGTTTTAAAGGCTTTCACCTGCTCTAGCCAGGGGTCGTCGCTCATTTGCTTCAGACTCAAGCTCAAGCGGTCCTTATCGATAGCGATGATCTTAGCCTTGATATTTTCGCCCACCTTCACATAGTTGCGTGGGTTGTCGACACGCTCCCAAGAGATCTCGGAAATGTGGATCAGACCTTCGATGCCATCGACGTTAACAAAGGCGCCAAAGTCGATGACTCCAGTGACCACGCCTTCAACGACGTCACCAACTTTCAGCTCTTTGAAACGAGCTTGCATGTCATCTTTAACAGCTTCCTTCTCAGAGAAAATCAGCTTGTTGTCCTTGCGGCTGACATCCAAAATGCGGACGCGCAGCGGCTGGTTGGTCAGAGCATTGAGCTTCTGCAGAATTTCATCTTTGTCGGCCCCGCTGACACGCGGATAGTGACCAGCAGCCAGTTGGCTCACCGGTAAGAAGCCGCGGATGCCTTCCAGCTCGACAAGCAAACCGCCGCGGTTGGCGTCGTAAGCGTTAACTTCGATGATTTCGTTGGCGTCAAAGACGCGTTGCAATTCGTCCCAACCCCTGTCTTTCGCGGCGCGGCGCAGGCTGAGCAGCGCGTGGCCTTCCTCTAATTCTGGGTCAATCACACTTACGGTGACTGTTTGGCCCAGCTCCAATTGCTGGCCATGACCGATCTCGCGGCGCATGACAACACCGACGCCTCGGGCGCCGAGGTCAATCCAGACTTCGTTCTTCTTTACCGACGTAACTACACCTTCCACGACCTCGCCAGCGCTCAGCTGAGCAACGTCGCTGCCGGCCAGCAGCTCGTCCATACTAACTGTCTTACTTGGCATATCTTCTATGCCTCCTTCGAATGTATTTCTCCAGTTTCCCGGTAGATTGCTGTCAATTATAACAGATAACCAGCACCCTGGTCCAGCCAGGCTCGACACTACACATACGTTTTGAAAATTATACGAATTTCGTATAATTTGACGTTTTTCGTACAAATTGTAAAAGTTAAGAGGAAAAATCTTCGAAGATTTAACAAAGACTTAAGGTAATTTTACTAAAATTGGCACCATGCATAATCTGACAAAGGCCCAGTTTTTGGCTTTACTGGCTTTAGCCGATGGGCCGCTGACGCATGCTGGTCTTATAGCAGCAGTTAGGAGTTTGACGGGTTATCGCTTAAAGATGCGGCCATCAACTGCACAATCCGTTTTGAACAAATTAGCGTCTGCGGAGCTAATTAAAATTGACATCTTGCCATCATATTTATGGACAAACCTAAGACGTGGTAAGACATATGAAGTTACTGGGCGCGGACGGTATGAGCTAGAAAAGGAGCTGGTTTTTTATCGGGCGCTGCTGAGGAAGGCGCCGCGATCAATGCTATACTGACGGTATGTATTTGGGGGTCGATATTGGGGGTACGAAAACGCTGGTCGCAGTGTTTGATGAACGCTCCAAAGTTCTGCAAGAGGTCAAATTCCCCACTCCTAAAAAATATGATAACTGGCTGCTGGAACTGCGCCACACCGTAACCCAGCTGGAACACCAAGATTTTAAAGCCGCAGGTGTGGCGGTGCCGGGTCGGCTGAACCGTGAAGAGGGTTTAGTTTATAGTTTGGGCAATTTGCCGTGGAAAAATGAGCCGATTCAAGCGGACTGCGAAAAAGTTCTGCACTGCCCGGTGGTAATTGAAAATGACGCCAACTTAGCCGGCCTGTCTGAATCGATGCTGTACAAAGACAAAGAAACGGTTTTGTATGTGACGGTTAGCACTGGCATCGGCACAGCAGTCATGCACAACCAAGTACTAGACCCTGCTCTACTCGACAGCGAAGGCGGCCACATTATGCTGCCATTTAGGGGAAAGTTGGTCGACTGGGAAGATTTTGCTTCTGGCCGAGCGATTTACGAACACTTCGGCAAAAAAGCTTCGGAAATTGCTCCGGACGATGAAGAGGCCTGGGGCTATATTGCTCGCAATCTATCGCTGGGACTGTTCGACAACATCGCTGTGGTGCAGCCAAATCTGATTATTATTGGCGGTAGTATTGGAACGTATTTGAAGCACTATGAAAAATTACTGGTCAAGGCGCTGCGTAAATACGAGGTGCCGATTGTGCCGATTCCGCCGATTGTGCAAGCTCAGCGCCCCGAAGAGGCCGTAATTTACGGCTGTTTTGATCTCGCTAAACAAAGGTTTGGTCATCATGCAGTCGCTGCTCACTAAATTGCAGGCGCAGTATCCGGCCTTGAAGTTTGTGGCCGGTGAGCAGTTTTGCTGGTCGCCGGAAGCCGGCGAAGTAGTTTATCGTTCCGGGGCGCGCGGCCAGCAGGCCACATGGTCGCTGCTACACGAAGTCGGCCATGCTCTTTCAGAACACAAGAACTACTCGAGCGATTTTCAACTATTGCAGCTGGAAATGGCCGCCTGGCAGCGCGCCCGCGAGCTGGCCAGCGAGCTCAAAATAGCCATTGACGAAGATCATATTCAAGATTGTTTAGACAGTTACCGCGATTGGCTGCACAAACGCAGCCTTTGCCCGCAGTGCGGCACGACTTGCCTGCAGCACGCCGATTCGAATCACTATAGCTGCTTCAATTGCCACACTGTCTGGCGCGTCAGCAGCAGCCGTTTTTGCCGCGCTTACCGCGCCAGCAAGAATATTGACGCCAATAGCCAACCGGCACCGCTAGTTTTTCAATAAAAAAGTCCTCGCCGAAGCGAGGACTTTAAGGAGTTAGAAACTCGCCTTACTTAGGCGATTTTCTTGGTGCGGCGGCTAATGCGGCCACCCTTGGCGCCAGCAGCACGAGCAAGCTCGCGGTTGGCAAAAAAGCCACCGGTGCGGCCTAATTTACCGCCCTTGGCACCGATCTTCGCGTAGAAGTCCGAGCCGTACTTGGCTTTGTTAGTTGCAGCGGCTGCGCGGCCACCAGCTTTAGTTCCAGCCATTGTTGAAACTCCCTTACTTGATAGTTTCTCTCGAAATAAAAAGAGGGCTCGACCGCTCGTTTCCGAGTGATCAAACCCTCCTCTTTCTTTCGAAATTAAACTTATCTTATCACGCTATTGCTAACATGTCAATATGCTGGTGCTTACCTAGTCGTGACACGCTTGCGGCGGCGTGAAATAGAGCCTCCTATTGCTCCGTAATAGCTGGCGCGTTTACGGCCCTCTTCGCCGGCCGCGAAGCCGCCGGTCGTGCCTTTCTTGCCACCCATGCGGCCAATACGAGCATAAAAGTCTGACCCGTGTTTGCGCTTATTTTTCTTGGCGGCTAAGCGGCCGCCGGTAGTTGTTCCAGCCATAGCAAACCCTCCTGCTTAACCTGCTTATGTTAGCTTATGGAGCTGAGTGCGGTCTGTGAGATTTGTAACTAGTTTACTTTTTGGTGGTCGAAGGCGTAGTAGCCGTGCTGTTATTGAACGTCAGCGGTGCTACCAAAATGATCTTGTTAGTGCTGGGGCGATACAAAATCGCTTCGCCGGCCTTAACGTACATGAGAACTCTGTCACCATTTTGGGCGTTGGTAAAGAAGGCAGACTGCTTCTTAGCAGCTGCTGCATCGGTGACATTGGCAATGGTTGGCGTTTCACCGCTAGGCAGCTGAATGAGTTTGGCGACCTTGGCAATTAAGGCCTGTGTTTGTTTCTGAACGGTAATTTGCGGATTATTATTAAGGGCATTAACTTGATTCGTCAGATTGGTGTTGTCGCTGTGCAGCATCCAAGCCCAGAGACCCAAAGCCACGATAATAATCAGCAGCACGGCCTCAAAGATCACCCGGCCAACATTACCGCCTTTCGATCCAACGCTTTTAGCGGCTGCGGGTGCTACAGCATCTGGTTTTGCGGTTTCAGTTTCGTTATTCATGGACTCCTCTTCTTCAGTTTGATTTTCCATTGGGGTTTCATCAGCCGGTGATGGCTCGTCGTGATTTTCGTCGGCCACTGCAACAGGGACTGATTTTGGCTCACCCACCGTATTGCTTGGCTTACTGGTATCAGTCACTGCGTCAAAATCTTCATTTTCCGACGGCCACCGTTGATTATCATCTGCCATAGCTCTCAGAACCCTCCCGTTTTCTTGCTTATGTTAATTGTATCAGTCTCAACAGATCGGTCAAGCAGTTGTTTCTTTTTCACAACGGCTTAGCGTCCAATGATTGTTATATACACTGTAGTGCCGTTAGGAGCAAAAACTGTTGTGTCGGCAGCCGCACAGTTCCCCAAGCCACTACAGCCAGGATAGTTAATGCCTATCACGGCTGAAGCTGTAACTGAACTGTTGGTCACTGATCTAATACTAGCCAGTGGAGCGCTGATTTCGTTGGTGCCGCCAACTGCTGTAGCTTGAGCCGAAAAGATAGTAGAGAACAAGCCAGCTGGTAAGGAAAGCGTTAGCAGGCCCGATGTCGTTGTGCCCGATCCAGTCCAAATAATATTACCGCCACTTTCCAGTGTATTACCGTTGTAGACCGCTTGGATCTCCTGCGCCTGCCAGGTTGCGTTACCAGAAGCATCAGCCGTCAGCACGTAACCGGCCGTGGCGCTGGTGCCAACCCTCAAGGCTGAAACGCTGGTCGAACCTAGGCTGGCACTGCCGCTGACTGTCAGACTGCCAAGTGTGCCGAGGCCGGTAATGTTGCCGTAGCTGCCGCTGCCCAGATCAGCGTTGCTGATTGTGCCGTCGAGGATCATGGTGCCGGTCACCTTGCTTGTGCCGATGGCCGTCACGCCGGTGCCGTTGATAGTAACGTCGCCGCTGATGGTGGTAAAGGCGGGAGTGCCGGCGTTCGAGAGCAATAACTGCCCGTTGGTGCCGGTTAACTGGCCGATAGCCGAGGTGCTGGAAGCGTACAGAACACCGTTGGCAGTAAAGCTGGTCAGACCGGTTCCGCCCTTATTGGTGGTCAGCGTACCGGTGACGTCAGCCGTACCGAGGTTCGGCGTGGCGCAGGTCAGATTGCCGTTGGCGGCAATACTGCGGGCAAAGGTGTTGGCGCCACAGCCGGTTGGTGTGGCCTGTAGTGCGGTAGCCGTAGTGGCGTTGCCGGTTAACGCACCATTGAAGGTGGTGGCAGTAATGGTGCCGCCATTAGTGACATTGCTGCTGGCCAGATCCAGGGTGCCGGCAGCGCCGAAGGTCAGCCCGGTAACGCCGCTCAGAGCGCCAGCACTGACGGTTAAGCCGTTAATAGTGCTGCCGACAGCCAGCGTGCCATCAATTGTTAAGTTCGTGTTGACTCCGGCATGCGAGTTGCTTAGATCAATATTGACATTGGAGGCACCCAGATCGGCCGCGGCACTTGGTAAATTATTTGCAGCAATTGCCAAACAACTCAGGGTGCCGCTAGCGTTGATGGCAGTTGCAAAGCTGTTGGCACCACAGTCTGCCGGATCGGCAGCCAAGGCAGTAGCGGTTGAAGCATTGCCGCTGAGTGCCCCGTTAAAGGTGGTAGCCGTAATACTGCCCGCCCCTGTAATATTACCACCGCCTAACGCCAGGTTTCCGGAAGTGAAAGTGATGCCTGTAACACCACTCAGCGCACCGGAAGTGATGGTTAGGCCGTTAATAGTGCCGTCTGTTACAAGGTTAGTGTTAAAGCCAGCGTGTGAGTTGCTGAGATCGACTGTAACATTGGCGGCTCCTAAGTCAGCAGCGGCATTAGGCAGATTATTGGCGGCGATTGATATACAGCTCAAGGTACCGCTAGCGTTAATAGCAGTAGCGAAGGTGTTGGCTCCACAGTCGGCTGGATCAGCTGCCAGGGCGGTAGCGGTGGTGGCGTTGCCTGATAGTGCGCCATTAAAGGTTGTGGCTGTCACCGAACCAGCGCCAGTAATATTGCCACCACCCAGTGCCAAGTTTCCTGAAGTAAATGTAATTCCGGTAATGCCGCTTAAAGCACCGCTAGAGATAGTTACACCGTTCACTGCCCCGCTGCCGATGGTGACACCGTTGTAAGTGCCGGCGGTGATGGTGCCGTCGAGGACTAGATTTGTATTAAAGCCAGCATGGCTGTTACTGAGGTTAAGATTGACGTCAGCGGCACCAAGATCGACCGCTGCATTCTGCAAATTACTGGCCAGCAAGTTACCGGTGATGTCCGCCGAACCGACATTGACGTGAGCGCAGGTCAAAGCGCCACTGGCCACAATGCTCTGAGCAAAAGTGTTTGCCGCACAGTCTGCAGGGTCAGCTGCCAGCGCCGTAGCAGTTGTAGCGTTGCCGCTTAACGCACCGTTAAATGTCGTGGCCGTTACTGAACCAACACCGGTGATGTTACCGCCGCCCAAGGCTAGATTACCTGAGCTAAAGGTGATGCCGGTTACGCCGCTCAAGGCGCCACTGGAAATGGTCAGGCCATTCACGGCGCCGGAGCCAATCGTCACACCGTTGAAGCTAGTGCTGATAATTGTTGCGCCGTTGATGGTGCCGTCAGTGATCAGATTGGTGTTAAAGCCAGAGTGAATGTTGCTGAGGTCCACCGTGATATTGGCAGCTCCAAGATCGGCACCGGTGCTTGGTAAATTGTTGGCAGCGATTGAAGCACAACTTAAAGTGCCGCTGGCATTAATGGCGGTAGCAAAACTATTGGCCGCACAGTCTGCCGGATCGGCAGCCAAGGCTGTAGCTGTGCCAGCATTGCCTGAAACGTTGCCGGTGACATTGCCGGTCAGGGCGCCGGTGAATGTAGCAGCACTGACTGTACCATTAAGAGTCAGGTTTGTGACGTGACCAGCGTGGTTGTTGCTTAGGACGACATTAATGTCGACATTTCCCAGATCAGCTGCGGCGTTTTGGAGGTTGGTAGCAAGCAAATTACCTGTTACTGCAGCGCTAGCCAAGTTAACGTTCGAACAGGTCAGATTGCCCCCTGTGTCGATAGTTGTAGCAAAAGTATTAGAAGCACAATCCGTCGGATTTGCTGCCAGCGCGGTCGCCGTGGAAGCATTACCGGTCAGATTACCGCTGAAGGTGGCGGCCGTGATAGTGCCGTTGGTGGTCAAATTAGTAACGTGGCCAGCGTGCGAGTTACTCAAAATTACGTTCACGTCGGCATTCCCTAGGTCAGCGGCAGCGTTCTGCAAGTTGCTGGCCAACAGATTGCCGGTGATGTCGGCTGTGCCCACATTGATGTTGGCGCAACTAAGATTGCCACCCGCATCAATACTTGTCGCAAAACTGTTTGAAGCACAGTCGCCGGGGTTGCTAGCCAGAGCTGTGGCCGTTCCGGCGTTGCCGGACACGTTGCCGGTAACGTTACCGGTTACGTCGCCGTTCACGTTTCCAGTAACATTGCCGGTCAAAGCGCCCTGCAAATTGGTAACAGTAAGCGTTTGGGTGCTGTCGTCATAAGTTAAGCCAGCATCACCACCCAGGGTGCTGCCACTATTAAAGAAGGCGATTTGACCGATCGTGCCGGAACCAGTAATGCCACCACCGCTGGCACAACTGCCCCAAACTGGAGCCACGCCAGCACCGTTTGATAGCAGACAGGCACCGCTAGCCGTGTCGGCCAGTGCGCTAATTGCGCTGGTACCGTTGCCGATTAATATACCACCAGCCGTCAGGCTGCCGGCGCCTGTGCCACCGCGCGCTACACCCAGCGTGCCGCTGGTCAAGATAGACGTGCTGGCAGTAACATTTTGCAGAACACCGCCAGAAGTAACGACCGAGTTGCCGCCAATTGCTAATGAATTGGCCGACAGAACACCGTTTAAGGTTAAGTTTGTAACGTGGCCAACATGATTGTTGCTCAACACCACATTGATGTCGGCATTACCCAGATCTGCAGCGGCATTTTGTAAATTACTGGCCAGCAAGTTACCCGTGATATCGGCCGTACCGACATTAACATTGGCACATGTTAGGTTGCCGCCGGCATCAATACTTGTCGCAAAACTGTTTGAAGCACAGTCGCCGGGGTTGCTAGCCAGAGCTGTGGCCGTTCCGGCGTTGCCGGACACATTGCCGGTGACGTTGCCTGTTACGTCGCCAGTTAGATTACCGCTGAACGTAGCAGCACTAACGGCGCCGTTAATTGTCAGATTCGTGACAAAGCCAGCGTGCGAGTTACTCAGATTGATAGCAACCGTGTTGGCGCCGAGATCTGCAGCTACACTTGGCAAATTATTGGCGGCGATCGAGGCACAGCTCAAGGTGCCGCTGGCATTAATGGCGGTAGCAAAACTATTGGCCGCACAGTCTGCCGGATCGGCAGCCAAGGCTGTAGCTGTGCCAGCATTGCCTGAAACGTTGCCGGTGACATTGCCGGTCAGGTTAGCTGTCACGCTACCCCCACCAATTGCGACGCCATTAAAGGCCGTGCTGGTAACAGTCGCGCCGTTGATTGTGCCAGCGATTAAGGCGCCGTCTAAGGTCAGATTAGTGACGTGGCCGGCATGTGAGTTGCTGAGATCGACATTGATGTCAGCATTGCCCAAATCGGCCGCAGCGTTCTGTAAATTACTGGCCAACAGATTGCCGGTAACCGCCGTTGTACCCAAATTAACATTGGAACAGCCCAGATTACCGCCCGCATCAATGCTTATAGCAAAGCTGTTGGCGGCGCAGTCGGATGGATCAGCAGCCAGAGCTGTGGCCGTGCCAGCACTACCAGAAACATTGCCGTTTAAGTTACCGTTAAAATTGTTGGCTGTGACATCTCCGCCTAAGAGAGATAAATCTTTACCGGTGGCCAGCTGCAAGGTCGTACCGCTCTGGTTCAGCCAGGAATCGCCTAAGACGCCGCTGCTAGTAAATAGCGCAATGGTGTCGGTTGTCCCGGAACCTGTAATGCCGCCGCCGGCTGCACAGCTGCCCCATTGCGGGGCGGCACCGACGCCGCCGCTGATGAGGCAAGACCCAGTTGCCACATCGGCCAGTTTAGCCAGAGACGTGGCGCCCGAAGCGTACAGCAAATCACCCGTGGAATAGCTTGATAAGCCGGTGCCGCCCCGCGCCACGCCCAGCGTACCGCTGGTCAGAATAGCTGTGCTGGCGGTGACATTTTGCAAAACTCCACCAGAGGTAATGACCGAGCTGCCATTGACGGTTAGGGAGTTAACCGAAACTGCACCGCTAAAGGTCGGGGCGCTAACGACATCGAGCGTGTTTGTGGTAAAGCCGCCGCCGGCGGTACCGCTGATAGTACCAGTTAGATTGCCACTGCCGGTAAAACTAAGCGCGCTGTTGCCCTGGGCCGCCGTGTTGGCGCCCGAACCATAGACTACGCTCAATGTTGGGTTAGAGGCGGTGCCGCCCACACTCAAACTGGGGTTGGTGGCGCCGACAGACTGCACATAGGCGCCGGTGGTGTTAGTGCCCAGAGCCACTAAAGCACAGGTCAGATTACCTTGGGCATCAATGCTTTGGGCAAAAGTCGTGGCTGAACAGTCGCTTGGATTGGCCGCCAAAGCTGTGGCCGTGCCGGCGTTGCCGGAAACATTACCAGAGACATTACCTGTAAGTGGACCACTAAAGCTGCCTGCCGAAACGCTGGTAAAGCTTGGCGTACTGCTAACCGCCAATGTGGTGGTTGTAAAGCCTCCGCCGGCCGTGCCACTTAGGCTACCAGTTAAGTTACCGCTGCCGCTGAAGGTCAGTGCTGTGTTGCCTTGCGCAGCAGTATTTGCACCAGATCCATATATAACGCTCAGTGTCGGCACGCTGGCTGTACCGCCAACAGTTAAGCCAGTGGTGCTACCAAGAGATTGGACATAAGCGCCGGAGGTATCCGTACCCAAAATGACTGCGCCGGTCGAAAGCACACCGCTGCCGTTGGCATGCACCACCCCGGCTGGCGATAGGTCGGTGAACTGAATCGTGCCCGAGCTAACAACGCCGGTAGCGGCCGTAATGGCTCCGCTGTTATTGACAGCGAATGCTCCGCTGCCAATGCTTAAGCTGCCGCCCTGAAGCGCGGCCGTGGTACTAATATTGCTGCTGGTAGAGATAGCGCCAAAGCTGCCGCCAATGGATCCGCTAGTCAACGCGCCCGTGCCGGTAATGCTGGTCAAGTTGCCTGTCGTAATAAGCGTGCCGCTAGTATTTGGCACGCTCAATGTCCGCGTCGTGCCGCTGGCTACACCGCTAAGATCAAACCTAGCCTGCTTGCTGCCATCAGTAGCATTGCTTAATGTGAAGCCGCTGTCTTTAAATGACCAGTTGCCGGTTATAGCTTCGGCAACGCCGATTCGTGCCACACCGCTGTTAGCATAGTCAATGGCGATGGTGGCCGTGCCGGCATTGTCAACCACATTAAAGTCGCTGCCGTTGAAGTCAATACCGGATGCCGCTGCAGTTACGGTTGCCCCGCCTTCTTCAACGGCTACGCTGCCACCGCCGCCAGCTACGGTAGCACAAGCCCAGGCGCTGCCATTCCACTGCAGTATCTGGCCACTGGCACAGCTGCCTAATAATTGCAGGCCCGAGCCAGTGTCTTCCAGACCAGATCCACTGCTGACGGCTACTTCCAGCGAGTTATTAACAATTTTTGTGCTCGTGCCGGTTTTCACATTTAATGTCAGCACATTGTTGCTGGTCGAACCGCTCAGACCGAGACCGGCCAACACAGTCGTTTGCGAAACGTTTGTCTGATAATTATTGACTACTGTCGACCCGCCAGCCGCGCCAGCACCGGTGCCTGCGCCTGCGCCTGCGCCTGCGCCTGCGTGCTTAATAAGAGCCTGTACTTCTGGGGACAAATTTGCAAAGCTGATGCCGCCAACTGCAATTTCGTCGGAAGTAACCGGCTTATCGGCGTAGTTACCAGCGATTGCCTGACCCTCAATTGCCTGGTTGGTTATATTAATGACTAGCCCGGACTTGGGCAGTTGTACAAAAAAGGTGCTCGGAAGATTTAGAGTGGCCGAGCCGTGAAGCTTGCTCAAATCAATTTTGGCCGGCTTGTCGGCGCCTGCAATTAAGTTCAGCTGCGTATCCTCATTTGTCTTGACGCCATCATTGCGCGCCCGCCAAGGCGCCACCAAAATCGTTGTGAGAATTAATAATAACAGTAGTGCTATCGCCGACATACCTATGCGTTTGCTACCACTACCTCTGTTATTTTGGCGTCTGCTCTGCCACCATGCTCCAAAACCAGACATGTAAGCACCCAGGGACTGCCGCGGTGCACGATAAACAGTACTGGCATGACGCGCCTCACTAGCTATAGCGGGCCGTAATTGCGGCATTTTAGTGCGTACTGCCGTTTTAGCTCCAACTTTGGTCACTGGCTGCGCCACCTTAGGGGCAGTGCTTTTGCGTTCTAAGCGCGTCACATACTCGCTGACCGCCATCGTGTCATACATACGGCGCCCGCTGGCATCACGCAGCGGTTTAAGTTCCCCTTGATGTTCTAAACGCCTGACAGTTGAAGCTGAAACGCCAAGCGCCTTTGCAACCTCAGTGGTGGTCATCGGCTGCATCTGCTTAAAGCGCAGCAAATCAGATTCGTTAAAGTACCGATTCTTACCATCTAATCGGTGAGCAGTGATTCTTCCAGCTCTTTCCCACCGGCGAATGGTATCAATTGAAACTCCCAGGTATTTGGAAGCCTGACCAATGGTGACGTGTAGGTCACTATTTAATTCAGTTTGAGTTTCAAATTGTTTTCCCATTTTGTATTCAAAATGCTTTTAAATTTTGTACTCTTTCACACATTCGCCCCTGTTAAGAAAGCTTATGCATAGTATAGGCTTATGCTAAAAGATAAGCAATACCTAGGTCATTGTTTTTCCACAGTAATAGATGTTACACGTATACAAACACTTTATATTTAACCTCACCAATGCGCCCTACACTTGTGTTTTGTCATTTTACGACCTACGTCTCATTTTGGCACGCCTGCTTTTTCTACACTTATAACAAGCAATCTCAGCAACTTCTACCAGAGAGATGGCGTCCTAACGGGGGCAGCAAGAGCATAATTTAGTTAATTAATTTAACTAATGATGTCGATCACACGGCACTAAATAGTTGTTCGCGGCTTTGTAGTATATTTTATATGAATCGTTATCAGACCTACAATAATGGCTAGTTGTCTGTGTACTTATTTTTTCTACGTACAAAATCAGTACAATTTTTTTGCTGTTGTTTTAAAATTCCCTAGTCTGCTTTTATTATGCATTATATTTACAACGTTGACTTAAATATCTTCGTTGTTTGTTCACTTTTGTTGTTTAGACTCTTCGCTAGACCATAGCTATGTTGTAATTATTTTATTCTAACAGATGGATCTGTTAGAAGATTGATAAAGTTTTTAGTTGCTAATTTCTATATTGCTTTAGGTACATCTTACGCATTTCGTTGTGTGTAATATGCACACCGATTATTTTTTTATTATAATTAATATATTTACATATTATGTCATAAATACTTGCTATTTATTTTTAACATTAGTGTGATTAATATGTCGCAGCTTTGACACTAAAATTAAGGCTATTGTACGACTTGCCTGTTTCAAGGTGTTAAATGGATGAGGATAGGTGATTATGAAAAGCCCCCGAAGATTGGTCGGGGGCTTTTAGCGCTTAAGCGGCTTACGGCTAAAGCGTCAGGCTGTTGGTTGAGCCGTTCAGGACATTGTCCAGAGTGTTCAGCAAACTATTATTGTTGAGAGCTGAGACACTGACAGTGTTATTGTCCAACGTGTTATTCAGGTCATTGTTCAAAGCGTTGACCGGAACAGATACGGCTGCACCCACTAGGCCGCCAATGCCGGTAGTAGCACCGGTGTTCTGAGAACCCGTGTTGGTTGAGCCGGTACCGCCGCCGCTACCGCCAGTGTTGCCACTGTTGTTGCCGGTAGTAGTCGTGCTGGTGGTGGTGTTCACGTAGTGATAGGCTGTGCTTACTGCGTCGGTGACAGCCGGAGCTGACGTCGATGTGCCGCAAACAGAGTTTGTACTACTGCTAGGTGTTTGGGCGGCAGCAGCGCCAACCACGCTGTAGCCACTAAGGGCTGCAGTCACAGGAATAGCCACTGCGGCGGTTACGGCAGCCGTAATGGCTGACGGAATGAAGTGTTTTTTGGCGGAGCGGAAGTTTTTGTTCATCAGGTTTGAAGTCTTCTTCATACACCTTCCTCCGTTTAGTTAAATTGAGACGTCAAAACCCTCCAGAGTCTCGACTAGGGTCCATTCTACTGACACGCCTTTGACGGTTCTGCGAAAAATATTACAGAAAAAGAAAAGACCTCCGGTAAAGGAGGTCTTTTCTACAACTTGGCACCGTGCTATTTTCCCAGGGGTGAACCCCAAGTATTGTAACCGCTCCGAGGCTTAACTGCTGTGTTCGGCATGGGAACAGGTGTTGCCCTCGGGCTATGGGCACCAATGAGGCCTACTCCTCGTAAGGAATAGCCTCATCGATGCCCATTACGGTGCATTCTAGATGCAATGGTCTCTAGTACGAGTATATACTCAGTATATACTGGCGCAAAAAGAGATGTTAAAGACAAACGCTAGTGGTGCACGAAACACCAATAACTAGTCAATTTGCACGTTAGCGTCCGCCCGCTTAAGCGGTCGGGCGCCCATAGATCCTCGGCAGGTAAACATGTAAACACATTTACGCTGCCTGCGGGTCTATGGTCGTAAAAAGTCAATGTCTCTATTAGTACTTCTCAGCTGCACGTGTTACCACGCTTCTACTTAAAGCCTATCAACCTGATCGTCTTTCAGGGAGATCATAGGGAAATCTAATCTTGAGGTTAGTTTCGCGCTTAATATGCTTTCAGCGCTTATCTAGTCCGCACGATAGCTACTGGGCAATGCTCTTGGTAGAACAACCCATACACCAGCGGTGCGTTCACCCCGGTCCTCTCGTACTAGGGGCAAATCCTCGCAAATTTCCTGACGTCCACAGCGGATATAAACCGAACTGTCTCACGACGTTCTGAACCCAGCTCACGTACCTTTTTAACCGGCGAACAG